>WHTU01000016.1 GCA_009377575.1 Nitrososphaeraceae archaeon
ATCAAACCAGGAGAGTATTTTGAGTTAACAAAACTTGCAAACTTATCGCCGATAAGAAAGACCTTTTCCAGAAGAGATTCCCTGATGCTGGCTGGCATATGGCCAACCTCAATATTTTGTAAATCTATGTCTATTTCCAGCTGTTCCTTTGCAGGGATTGATGTGGTAAAGTCATGAAGGTTTGTTTGTAGCCTTCTTTCTATCCCGAGAAATTCCATCTCCTTCTTTAGAGGGGAGTAGAAGAAGTTGAAATTGAAATAGGTGCCAATCACATATTCTTCTATGACTGCATTCTTAAGATCGCCTCTATTAATAATTCCTTTTTCAATCCTCATTTCTGATTTCCGAATAAAGTCATCATACGACATAACAACAAAAAAGGCTCTTTCTAATTTTCGTGTTGCTTCAGGAATTTTTACTATCGCAAGACCTTTGATCTCAGAGGGATCATCAAAAACAGTCGGATGTTTGATGTTAGCCTGCTCTAGTAAATTATATTGGTTGTATTCTTCTCCCCGTTCTTCCGCACGAAGAAGAGACCTATTACCAAATAGTGGTACCAAAAACTTTTTCTCTATATTATCATAGCCAAGGTACGCTGTGAACGCCCTATTAGTGACAAAGATTGTATTTAGGTCGATCAGTTTTCGGATATTTTCTGAGAAAAGAATGTCTGAAAATTTGTCAAGTAAAAGAATCTCATCTGCAAGCCGTCTAAATCTCAAATAAGGAGTCTCTCGTCCTTTTTGACATACGCATACGGTTTTTAGTCCTTCATCTTTGCATCCATCCATTATCTCCAAGGCTGAATGACTTCCAATTGTTCCAACACTTACGTTTTTACTGTCGTAACCGTTGACTATATCAATAACCTGACTCAGTGAAATCATAAATGTACCTTCAGAAGTTCTTTTATCAACAATAATATATTTTGTTTCATTCTCCCGGGCTATTTGCATATAGATTATTTCAAGCATAGCTTCGCGCACTCATAATGTGTACCCCATTCTAGTAAGCGGTTTTGATACATCTCAGATCAACAAAAAAAGGGATTTGTCATCATTTATTGAATAGTTCCTAATATGTTCATTTCAAGATATTGAATGATTCTAGATTGGCGGAGAAGGACTAATCTGAATTAAAGTGTACTCATACTCGATGATAATGGATAAGCACTTTACTTTGCTTACTGTTTTCAATTGTTAGTTACAATCTACTGTGACAAGAACTATACGATTGGGGGGGGTACGATCAGGGTATGCTAGTTCGCATTTTACAGACTCTAAATGTATATTCAGACTATTGCTCAACCTAGTTTCTTTCAGCAGTATAAATCTCGAGAGTGTTCTGAAACCCCCTTTTTTCATGAAATAACCATCTTTTACTACAGATCGAGCAGCTTATAGAATTATCACTAGTAGAGTATTGCAATTCGAAATGACTACAACGTACTTGATACTCGTGTTTTAGTGCTTCCATTTCCCTAATTGCGTTAATATGTCTGACAGAATTTTCTGTCAATATACATTATCAATTGGGAACTCCACTTTATCAACGTTGTCGATCCGGCTACAAATGTGGGCAGACCAAATATCCAATACCAATTGACAATGCTCAAATCCTTTGCTTTTGCAGACAAACACGGTCTTTGATAATCCTTTCAGTAGATGTTTGTTGACTAGTGCACCTTAGTATGTATCATGAGGAACAGGATCAGGAAGCTCTCGATTGCAATTCGTAATTTCACTTGCTATTAAATAACACTCATTACAGATCGAGCTAGAAAACAAGAAGTTGATCCTATGAAACTTTGCTTTCTTGCATAGGGGACATTCCTTCATTATTCAAAAAGATTGCATAGTCATATAATAATAATCTTATCGGTATACAATGAACGATTTCCATATTCGTTGATTCTTGGGTTCGTATTAGCTACCTATTAAATCAGCACCTTATTCCAGTTCCTATGGATTGTCATAAATGAAGAGGAGTAACATAGTCATCTAATTTTTCACAACAACTAAATTTTGAAAACATATGTTGATCATGCTGGCAGGTCTTCTATGATCAAAGGAAAGTTCGTAGTTGGTAGGCTAGTTAACGTTGACAAAGATGCCTCCTTGGCTAAATCACAAACCGGATTGCTTTACTAGGTGTGTAAGGATACACTATTCTTATTAGGCGATATGATGCTAGAGATTGATTCAGATCGTATGAGACTACTTGATGGTTCTAAACGAGATTCTAGCAGGGGCAGAAGCAGAAGCTTACCTGAACTATTAAAGATCATGGGATATTCCGAGTTATACCCTCCGCAAGAATTAGCTATGTCAAAAGGTGTTACAGAAGGCAAGAATTTACTAATAGTAACTCCAACTGCAAGCGGAAAGACACTGACAGCGATGATGGCTGCAATCTCTGTCCTTGAAAGGGACTTAAAAGTAGTATATCTCACTCCGTTACGAGCGCTGGCATCAGAGAAATACCATGATTTTAAGTTATTTGAAAAGTATCATCTGATCGGCAAGCAGATCAAAGTTAGGATCGCAAGTGGAGATTACAGTTCTTCGGGGAGGAGATTGTCTGATGCTGATATTATTATTTCAACAAATGAGAAGATGGATTCATTGCTTCGTCAGCGAGTTGACTGGCTGCAGAACGTAGGTCTTTTTATAACAGATGAATTCCATTTACTGTCGGATCCGGAGAGAGGCCCAACCCTCGAGATGCTACTCACTAAAATCCGTAAAAGGTATTCGGAAGCTCAAATCCTAGCACTGAGTGCCACCGTTGCCAATTCTAGTGAACTAGCAGAATGGCTAGATTGTGACCTAGTTGTAAGTTCTTGGAGACCTACAAAATTGGTTGAGGGAATATTTGAAGATGGTATTTCCACTATGAATGACGGAACTCGATTTACAGTCAAGGTTTCCACCAAAGCCGCGGCGTCGATTGACGTTGCCGTTGATTGTGTTGCGAAAGGTGGTCAATCATTAATTTTCGCAGAAACAAGAAGGCGATGTGTTTCCCTTGCTGTAAGCGCCTCTGATACAGTTCGTCAAACGCTAACAAAAAAAGATGCTATAATGGCAGGCGAGGTATCTTCCAAGCTATTGAAGAAGGGAGATGATACGGACTTGACGATGGAGTTAGCAAAGGTACTTAACAAAGGTGTAGCGTTTCATCATGCAGGTCTGTCCCATCAGTGTAGAGAAGTAGTGGAAACAGCTTACACTAAGGGGATCATCAAACTTATTGTGGCCACTCCCACTTTGGCATCCGGTGTAAATCTTCCTGCTAGAAGAGTTATACTTTCAAGTGTAATGAGGTATGATCTAAAACATGGGGGATACGTTCCTATTTCAATTATGGAGTACAAGCAATTATGTGGCCGCGCAGGGCGACCCCAATATGACGAAAAAGGCGAAGGAATAATCATCGCGAACGACAATATCTCTGGAGAAGATCTATATGATCATTATATCAATGGAACACCAGAAAAAATTAGATCTAATCTAATGAATGCGAAGTCCATGAGATCGCACGTTCTGAGCACGGTGGCAGAGGTTCCCGGCATCAGAAGATCAGAAATTCATGGATTATTTGCAAATACCCTATGCGCATATCATCGTGATAAGGCATTCCTATTGGATAAGGTTGACGACACGTTATACTATCTTGAGGAACAACGACTAATTAAATCTAAGAATGATAGATACATACCCACTTCATTTGGCAGAACTATTTCATTGTTATATATGGATCCGTTGACTGGAGTTCAGTTTAGAGACTTCATTGGAATGGTAGATAGGAATGGTAGCGAATCTCAAGAAAATCATACACTGACCTATCTTCACATAGTTACGTCTTGTGAGGATTTCTACCCAAAGCTTCAATCGAGGAGAAAAGATCTAGAATCCATATTAGATCTCTTGAGTAAGAATGAGAGCCAGCTGGTAATCCCGCTGGACGAACACGTGTTCACTAGGAGCCTTTTGGTATTACACAATTGGATACAAGAAGCAGGTGTCAGACAAATATCTTTAGAATTGGGGGTAGAACCCGGAGATCTGTACAGAATCGCTGAGGCTGGTGAGCGACTGGTTTCCTGCCTTTATGAGATCGCTAAACTATGTGGAAGGGATGATCTTTTGTTAGAACTTGATACACTCAGAAAACGCATTAAATATGGAGCTAAGCCTGAGTTGCTGTCGCTGTTAAGACTAACAGGCATAGGTAGAGCTAGAGCAAGATCTCTATTTGATGCAGGTGTCACTTCGACGAAGGATCTAATAGAGGTGGACGAACAATACATAGCAAGAATTCCAAAGATAGGCACAACAATGGCAAGAAGAATAAAGAAGGAAACTATCAAATTTATGTAGGGTAGCCAAGCTATACTACTAACATACCAAACGCAGATACTACCATTGTAAATATTTGAGCTTTAAGAATAAAATTATCGATATGACTGAATTTCATGATACATAGGTCCCTGATAACATCCAATCTACTCCCTACGTCCTTAAATAGAAATATTATGGTGACTAGCTCGCCCCCATAATTAGGACTGTTGTATTCCCCAATTCATTACTGATTAAATTTATAATAGGCCAACACATCTTGCAGAACCAATCTTGATCGCCGCCGATTCGGTATCTGACACGTTCTTCCTTATTTATGCAATAGTTGTATCGTTGATTTCTTTCTTAGTTATCTTTCTACTTATGCCAAAATCTATCAGATCATTGAAATCAAAGGGACAAGTGGTAAAAGACTTTCATAAACCTGGAAAACCTGATGTACCCAGGCCCGCCGGACCAATCTTGCTATTGGGGATAGCGTCAGCCGAAATAATTCTGTATATTTTGACACTCAACAACGCAGTGCTTGCTATCCTTCTAACCACTGTGATAGGTTTTATAGTAGGTATAGTTGATGATAGAAAAATTATGCCGGGTTGGTTTAAACCTTTGGCATTAGTGGCCGCTGCTATCCCAATAATCTTGTTGGGTGCTCATGGTAACTATCTTAACTTGATATTTGGTAGCGCATTTATTCCGATTCTTTACATACCGTTAATACTTGTTATAATACCTATCGTAGGGAACACTATAAATTCAATTGACGTGCTGAATGGCGTAGCAAGTAGTTCAGTGATCATTGCGTTAATCCCTATATTGGCAAGTGTTCTGTTATTCGGTAATGCCTATGTGTTTTTGGCCGGATTGCCTCTGCTAGCAGGAACCCTAGCTTTTTACAAGTACCATGGATACCCAAGTAGGATATTTCCTGGAGACTCCGGCACATTATTAATGGGGACAATGCTCGGGGCGATATCCATTGCCGGCAATTCAGAGATTATTGCCGTGATAGCGTTATTGCCAGCTGTCATGAATTCGTTTCTTTTTCTTTCAAGTATGAAAAAAATAGTAGAGCACAGAGATGTGAAAGCCCGTCCCACTATACTAACTGATGACTTCAAATTAATGGCATCAAAGGATAGGAGAGCCCCAGTGACACTTCTAAGACTAATATTGTCAGACGGCCCCTTGACAGAAGAAGAGATTATTAAACAAATCACAAAGCTCGCAATCTTTTGCTCAGCCTTAGCGTTCATATCCATCTACATTCAATCCTTGTTCATATAGGGGGGAAGGTTTAGGATTGGCAATTTTGGGGTTAATGGGATTCATTGTAGTAATGTGGACAATAGTCTTATCGGCCTGTGGTTTTTTGATTGCATTTGTTGCACCACTTGATAGCTTGCTTAACATCAATAATAGAATCACAACCTCTTTGATTCAAGCTTTGACAGCAATCATATTGGTCGTTGGCCTTGTTATGGTATTAGATCGTATCAAGAAGTTGTATACCATGAGAAAACTCAAGATATGAGTATTACAAAACCCAGGTAGTTTGAAGTTTGGCCATGTAGAGTCTTTCAATATGTCTCCTCAGCCAATCTTAGGATAATAAAACAACTATTTTATATATAGATAGGACAACATGGGGCGGTTAATACAATCCTAGCCATAAAATGTACAAGAAAAAAACATGAAAATACCTTTGGTTTGACATCGTATCTCTATCCAAGAGGAAGAGCTATAGATCTGTATTAATTGATTACACGACGCCTCAACCATGCGTGCGATCAACGCCTCTTATAACCCCTATTGATAGGCGGCAGTTTGGAAACATAAAACTTCAATTAGCAAGCGTCCCACCAAATAATGGACTCAGGCATTGCCCAATTTCTAGTTACAACGATTTCCTTAGCTTACACTTGTTTCGAACCGCATGCTTTACAGAATTTCGAATTTATATTTAGAGTAGCACCACAGTTAATACAATTTTTTCCCACTTCAACTTGTCTAACGTGGGGTTGCTTCTCTTCTACTATTCCTGCTGTCTCTCTCCCGTACATCTCAGTTACAGCTCCAGAGGGTCTAAAAGTGTCATCAATATCCGGTTCCGTAATCTGACTTGATGGATCAGACTTCTTCTCTTGGAGAAAGAGGGTCAATCTAGGCACAGGTTCTTGACTATCCGGTGAGGTAACTTGTTCCCCTAGCCAAAGTGCAAATTTCTTTAGAGTCATCTCGGGAGTGGAAAAAGTTAACGAGTGAGTTGACATGTATTCCTCAGTAGCCGCTCGGCCATTGAATAGCTTCATTGCTATGAACTTTTACGAGTAGCGCTTTTAATTATTGCGTCCAGCAGCTGCTGGGAATAGTTGAACAAGCTCATGGTATTAAAGACTTGATTGCTTAAAACCTAGTAGGAGGCCATGAGTAAACCAATCTTACTGATGTTTATTTCCCTTCCAGGAAGGCGAATTAAGTATATTAATAAGACATCATAGACTTTCCTAGTATTCAGGAGCTGATCATTATGAAATGGACCAAGAATGAAAGATTTCCCAGCGATAAAGTTGGAACAATAAAGGATGAGATTTCCGACAAGGTGAAGGGAGTAGGGGCACGTCTTGAAGGATTCGTCTCAGATGGATCCGAAGGCGGCAAGAGCGAGGATTTGAGACGCAAAGGTAAAGACGATATCATAGAAGGTCCACTTTCGCCTAAAAAAGTCGTGACAGGTGCTGATAGAGAAAATCATGGTATGGTACAAGGGGAATCAGCGATGCTTGATAAAGACATTGTTTCAACCCCCAAATCTATTGCTGAAAATATCGTAGACCGTGCCATGACGAACACGAGTACTTCTGAATATACCCCCTTAGAAATAGGGTCCCTGAAAGTAGAGAAGGGTTCTTACTATAGTCACTTTTTCTCCCTGACTCCTGTACTAGTAACGAATCGAGGATGTATTCAGGTTAGCGGCAAGAACTTTGACTATATCCAAATAATCCAACGGAATTGAAATATTCCATTTGTACTTGGTGAGATTGTTCGATGTTTGATTAAATACTCCTATGCAGTATCGAAGCTTGAAGCGATATTCTATCAAACTACAAAACTAAGTTTGACTCATTTATATTATAATCGAAACAACCTAGTCACTCTGTCAGAGACGTGTGTCATATTTTGCCAATCTGGTAGAATGCCCTTCACTCCATTATGTCTTGTTCAAAATAGGGACAGTGCTACCCTTTGGACTGATTTCATAGCGGGTGGTCATTCGAACCGAAGAGTAATATGGAGGGGATGGGATTCGAACCTTGGAGCACTAGTCAAGGATAGTCCCGGCTATGATTTTCGATTTAGGTCCAAATGCTAAAAGCGTACATCGTTTGTGCGGGTTCGGTGGGATTTGGTTGAAAATTCATTTGTGTCCAATCCGTGGACCCATACAGCTTGACGACTCGTTTATTCATACTTGGTGAGGCCGGATTTTTTCTTACTAATTTTTAATTTCCGCGCGTACATCTGTATTTTATGTATTGATGTCTGTAAACTACGGAAGGAGATATCTGCGTATCCGAAAAAAATCTTCCAAATTTACCCATCCCGCATTTCTAGGGATCTGATGGAATTCTAAAAATCGACAAGACTGGTTTCTGAATAAGGCACAAACACTTTAAAAAATGAGATCCTAAGAAATGATGTAGTCGCATTTTGTCCAACTAAAATCTTAATTCTTGTGCGTACATCTGTATTTTATGTATAGATGTCTCTAAAATATGAAAATCGTGTAAGATCTTGGCCTCATACATTGTAGCAGATAGTTGTGCAAGTCTAATTATGGATTTTTCGCGCGCAAAGAAATGATCAAAAGTTCTCACAGTCTCTTGATTTAATGTCTCTCTTATTGCGCCAAGCAATTAGAACTGGATGTCGTGAAGGAAAATGGAAAACGAGAGATTTTTAAAGGTAATTGAAAAAGAAACATTAATTGAAGACGAGTATTGTCCCATCACGATCCAGTTGTCTCGTTAGTACTCTAACCTTTTTACGTCGGAGGACATGTTTGCAGGAAGATCGAACTAATAAATTATTGGACTAATAATTACATGGACGGCAAATTCTTCAGAATTGTTTACTTCTAAGTCACGAAGACCTTGCGGATTAACCAGTCTTGCGTCAGGATCGTAGATAAAACAGAATAAGTCCTTACATACAGGAACTTGTTTGTAATGCCCTATATCTATTCTCCTATTTCTTTGTCCCCCCGGTTGCTTCTGGTCATTTTACTTTCAACGACTATCTTTTCATCCTTCACAACGAAATCCATTCTCTTTGAAGAACCTGCAAAACTAGAAGTCCACCCTTCGCGCACAATTAGAAAATCGAATTCTTCAGAGTGCAATTAACAAATATTGGACGTCATATTCATCTTGCATTTTTAGTGGTTCTTTCCCACGGTCCCTACTTTCAAGAGTTTTCACAATAGAATGGAATCTTGAAAGTAATGATTCTACCCACGATTGGGCACTATCCGTTCTCGAAAGTTCATCCTTCCTCAACGTCTTGGTCAATTCTTTGACCCGGGGAAATTTTGATCCACAACTGTCACAGTACGATGGAGGATGAATCCCTATCGACTGAAAATATGGTTTGTACTTGTCTCCAGGTACATTATATTGACAATTCTGACATTCAGTTATAGTTGAATTCCAGCACTATAAAACACACCAGAAGTGGCGTATGCGTCCTTCACGACTTTATTTAAACCTCCTAAACCCAGAGCTTGGTTCCTGTAGTTTGTGGCCTCAGACACCCATAACGGGAAAATATCCTGTGCCTTCAATGGATGCATTTCTAACCACCGTTCTAGATACTTTACAAATGACACTATTCTAACTCTTCTTTCTTCCGTCTTCCCACGCAAAATAAAGACGGCACCTTTGGAATCAATACTAATGTCAGTATTTTGCAGGTTCAAAAATTCTTCTGGCCTCGCGCCGCTCTCATACATGCATGCGATAATGGCTTTTCTCTGGATAGACGATGTGGAAATTATTAACTTTTTAATCTCCTCTTCTAAAAATTCGCCCAAATCCAATGTGAAAGAGTCACGATACTTGTCCTTTGAAACCTTAATCGAGTACCAATTCACCTGTTCTGGATAGAATTTATTATTGCCGTAGACGACTTTGTAGAATAACCTTAGAATTATCTTGTATTTCTCTATCGTTGAGGGTTTGTAGTGTTTTTGTTTGAAAGTGTATCGGTTTTCAATGAAATCGATGAGGACACGAATATCGTCTTTGTCCGAATCTCTGAAAGAATTGCGCATAAATTTCCTCATCGAGATCAATGCAGTTATGCAACGAGTAATCCAGAGTATCGCGTCCTCGTTGTCGGTCATGTATTCTACTAATCTCAACACATAGGTCCTGTTAGATTGATCAAGTTCTGTATCAATCCTTTCGATCCAGTCCGATAGTTTCTTATTCCGATTCTAGATGTCTCTCATGCGATTCCTTGACTCTAAATTAGGGACTACAGTGCCGGGTCTCTAATAATATCTTCGCTCCTTGGCGTGGATGACCTTCTTCGCGTTCTATTTGAGTTCTCCTTTCGTTGGGGATTCTAACCGAGGTTATAATGGAGGGGATGGGATTCGAACCCATGACCACCTGCGTGTAAGGCAGGTATCCTAACCAGTCTAGACAACCCCTCCCCTTATTGCTTCAGATGGACTTCAAATCCGTTATTCGATATTAATGTGTTTTATCGAGGCTTTCAAGGCTTGCTATGTCTGACATAAATTGAAACTGACTTCAACTATCATATTAAAAATGCAACGACGGCATCAATAGGGTATATTAGTCATAGAAAATAGGAGTATACTATAATGTCGGAAGGTTCTTCTAAAGGCAATTTAGCCGAACTAGGAGAGCAGCTGAAGCAGGTGTTAGAGGGTGTGCAGGATAAGTATGAATCATTCATCGATGATGCGCAGCTTTACAAGAAAGGAAAGATTGATGATGTTAATTTTTTTTACAAATTAAGCGATTACCTACTCGATCTCACCAAAGTAAATTTCTTGGAAGTACGGTTTGTCCTAGAGCTAAAGAGTATACTGGAGAATAGAGGGGGTAAGGGGCAAGTAGAACCACCTCAGTTGAATGTTTCAAACAAAGTCAGCGTCCCGAGTATACCTAGCGGAGGCAAACATGTAGGCACGCCCAAACGGAACTGCTACTCCTGCGGTGCAGAGATTAACTCTAAGGCCAAATTTTGCAGATCATGTGGAAAATCGCAAGAATCATGAGCTCCTAACCTCACAACGGATAAGCCATCTCGATTTCTCTTTAGTACCTTTCTGTAGGTATCTTGTACCTCTATGATTGGGGATTCAATTTGGTAAATCCTATCATTTTTTCCTTCGGGCCCCGAATTTCAACTCTACACCCCTTCGTTCAGTAAGATCGAAGGTAAATGATTCGTTATCAAGAATTGGGAAACTCGAGACAAGAGATTCATCGCATACTATACATCCCTTTTCTATGATATCCAACCTCGATTTGTCAATAAATGTCGCTGCCCAGAAACAATTGTCACAAAGGACAAAAATGGCTTCTTTTGCCCTTCGATTTGTTTCATTGTTTGCCGAAGCTAGAACATTTGGCGTAGAAGGAATTGTGCTTTCAGTTGAACCACTCATACTAATCCAAATTCACGCATTCTAAGCCATGGGAACAATATAAATTCTGCCATAAAAGATTTATCGAAAAATCTATTCTATATATGAATTATATATGTATCCGTATCCACTGTTCTTTGGAATATAGGATATACATACTGATATTTCTGCTAATCCTCTTGAACTTCAATTCAAACTCGTGTAAGGACGAAATTGGTTGGATTTGCTGATTCTATAACTAGTGCTTTTTTTGTATCATTGTCAGTCTTACGTTTTTCTATAAAGGGCCCAACGACATGGGCAACGAGAAGAAGATTTGTGTTGTCTCGATCCAGCATCTCTAGGGGAAATAGCCGTTATATAAAAAGGTCATCAGGTCTCTAGAATACAGATATTAACATTAGCATTCCATTACACGTAGTATGAGGCGAGCGGAACAGTCACTAGCTAATAGGTAGATCATCTAAGCATAGTTGATTTCGAGCCAAACGGTAGTCCTCCCCAATATAGTAGATGATATTCGCATATACAAGATTAAGTCTGCTCTTTATTTGCATAGAAAACCAAGACACGAATTGACAAATTACCTAACTCTAGGATAGTCCCTGTTCTAATTTACTCTTAAGAATAGAACTTACCTTTTTTCCATCTATCCTGCCTCTAAGTAACGACATACTTCGACCCATCAGCGTTCCCAATGAATCTCTACCCTTTTCCTTAATTAAGGCCATGTTGTCGGTGATTATCTTGTCTATGATTTCATTTACCTCAATCTCGCTGATTTGCTCAAGACCAAGAATTTGAATGGCCTGTTTTACATCATCGAGGTCCTTCATTAGCATGGTTTCAAGTATTATTGGAATTGATTCTTTCGCTAAGTCTCCTTTATCAAGCAGTTGAAATACTATTTTGATGGTTTGATCGGAGAGTCTATCTGTATTCAAGCCCTTCCTCCTAAGGCTAGTGAGATCTTCAGTAATTTTCGAGGCGACAAAAGTTGGCTGTACCTTTGTGTTCTTGATTATGTCCTCGAAGAGTTTCAGGCGATCAGAGTCAAAAATCTCAAGGGCTAATTTTTGGTTCAGCTCATATCTTTGCATCAGATCCTGTATGTAACTGTCAAATGATTTAGGTACTGAGCCTTTCAATGATTCCAAAATCAAATCATCTATTTTTATAGGAAGAACATCCGTCTCAGGATACATTCGGCTGGATCCTGGCCTTGGTCTTATGAAAATAGTTTTCCCATCCAGCGTCGCCGCTCTTGTTTCAGGCACAACACCACGTGTTGCCTGGTTCATCCTCTGAATAATTGCATCCGCGGCGAATTGAACCCTATCTCTGTCTCCGCCAATCAGAATAAACGCATCACGGCCATTTATCAGGTTCAATCTTTCTTTGATCGCTGCTACTTCGGACTCTGTTATCCCATAGTTGGGCAGTTCATCAGAATGAAATATTCCGCCTAGTCCATAGAACCTCACTATTTCTGCTAGTTGTCTGCCAAGTCTCACCCCGACATAAGGTTCGTATCCTAAAATTCCATCGAAGCCCTCTGCCTTTATAGCTACAAATTGCGTATCTTCTCTGTCCAAAATCCGAGTTACTGCTTTGGAGGAAGAGCGCCTTAGAATGTCAGTCATATTTTCTACAATGAACTCGTGAATTTCATCCTCGTTGTGTTCCGAGGGGTGAGAAATACGCCTTTGACTTAGCTCAGCTGCGATCTGTATCAAGCCACGTTGTCTGGCTGTTTCAAATTCTATAACTTTGATGAGCTGATCCAGTTGTTGTATTCCTTTAATTTCTACCACTGATCCTTCATTGACCGAGATATTGATGTCTTGCCTTATAGTACCTATACCTCTTTCTACTCTCTTACTAGCTCTAAGCAGCCTCCCTAATGTTACTGCAACTTGTAATACTTCTTGAGGAGTTCCACTCACAGGTTCCAGTGCTATCTCAACCAACGGAGTGCCTAATCTGTCTAAGGCGTACTCTCTAGTGATATTGTCATCAGAAAGGAGACGAGCTGCGTCTTCTTCCAGGCACACACCTTGTACTCCCACTTTCCTGTTTCCTTCTAATTCTAAGTACCCCCCTGTGGCAATCAGCATAGTCCGTTGAAATCCTGTCGTATTAGATCCATCAATAACAATCTTTCTCATAACGTGAATCTCATCAACAACCTTAGAATGGAGTGCCATTGCAAGTATAAGGGCTGTTTGCAGAGATTCTCTATCAACGGAATGGGGTGGCTCTTCATCTGCCTCAACCAAACAGCTCGTTGAGGGGTGACTATGATATCGTATAGATTTCATCTTAGTAGCTTCGAAGAGGGCTGCAGGATCGTACACACCTAGCTCACTAAGGGCTGGTCTAAGTCTACGCATAAACGTCAAAGTTGGGTGTTCAGCGCCTTTGTTATTACATTCACAGAAGAGCTTACTCTGAGAAGCCAGTTGTTGATGGATCTCCAAACCTACCATTACATCGACCCCTGAATTTTTCGGGTCCAAATCCGGAAGGGAATACTTTGAACCAACTCTAGGCGTTCTGGTTACCAAACTTCATTAATCCTCTTCATAATTTAACATTCGCCTATTTACCGGGGAAGTTGAGGATATTTCATTGGCTATGTTCCTTTCCATCATGCTTACTGCCTCCACACTGTCATGCGAGTTTGCTATCACCCACATTGCCTTTGCCACAGCCGTCTCCGGAGTCATATCTTCGAGGGGTACAACCCCCAATTCGATTAAGTCTCTTCCTGTGTCATAAACTTTCATATTTGTTCTTCCCCAAATGCACTGAGATGTCATGAATATCAACACACCAGACTTGATAGCTTTTGCGATCTGAGGGAAGAATTTTCGTCCTACATGCCCTAATCCAGTTCCTTCCAGAACTATAGCTCTACAACCAGTCTTGACTGCGTATGCAATTAGGTTTGGATCCAGTCCAGGATAATATTTTAAGAGAGTAACCCTTGGATCAAATTTCGACTCGACTTCGAAATTATTCTCTAGTCCTTCAGAGCCGCTTGCATCGTAATTATTGGGACGTTTAGGAATATCCATTTTGACAAATTGTGACTGAATTTTCACCACCCCATTATTCACGGTTGCGATAGGCAATCTGTCTATTGATTCAAATGCGTCTCGTCGGCTTGTATGATTCTTCCTAACCCTAGTTCCCAAATGACAAGAGATAAAGTCATCAGACGTGCTACCATGCATGGCAATAAATACTCCATTATAAGGAGATTCTATGGAGAAAATCGTGGCACCTATTAGGTTGAGGGCTCCGTCGGAAGAGGGTCTATCAGATGATCTTTGAGATCCAACTAGGACGACCGGGATAGGGAGATTGTGAAGAGCAAAACTCAGTGCAGCAGCTGTATAGTGCATCGTATCAGTACCATGTGAGACCACTATACCCCTATAGACTCTACTCCTTACTTTCTCAGCGATCCTGTTGGAGATCTGAGTCCAATGATGAGGTTCAAGATTTTCGCTATATTCGTTGAACATGAAATCAGCGTCTATAGATGCGTATTTTCTGAGCTCAGGTACAGCATTATAGATCTCTGATGCAGACAACGCAGCGCTTACTCCGCCTGTCCGATAATCCACCTTACTTGCGATAGTGCCCCCAGTGCCAATTAGTGCAATTTTGGGAGCCGACTGTATGTTTTCTTTTCTTTTTTGCAACCTTGGCTTGGCGCTTTCTGCAGAATTTGCAGCACTTTCTAAATTGTAGTCAGATTTACAGACAGACATTACCTTGGAAGATGCTATTCCTAAATTATATCCGCTCTTTAATTTTAGAACAACATGTTTCTTGTCCATTGATGCGTATCTAGGCATAAGAGTACCTTGAAATGTATCCCCGCTGTGTGTAGTTAAGACTACCCAGTCTCCGGGTGAAACATTTTTTTTGTCATTCATTTCATGCTTAGAATCGGGTAGATTATTCTTTAGGTCCCTCATCCTTTTTACCCACAACGATTTGAAGTAATTCCTGCATGCTTAAGGGTATTAATTGTTTGGGGGAAGGCTCGAAGGATTTATGATGCAGGGTACATTCCATATTCTTGTTTTATCTTTTAGGATCGGAATTGGGATGTGCAAATAATAAAACTTGATCCACGTCAAACGGCCTAGATTTTAGATTGTGAATCTGAGTCCTAATACTGTCAGAAATTGGACGTTCGTTAGATCATACAACGATTCATTCTGCGGTAACAGGTAAAATTGAATGATTGAATTGCATTGTGTTCGACCCAATAGATAAGTAAACCAAGTTGCTATTCATTTGATATACATCTGGTATACAGAGGCTACTTCCAATTTAATCTTGAATAATCTTGATACTCCTGACTTCAAACAATTCAAGTATTGCGTTCTCAATATCCCTTGTAGTAATTTTTCCGTAGTCCCATGCATCGACGAATTCCTTGAATTGCTTCTCGAGGCCGAGAGCTATATCTTGGAAATCTATCATCTCATTAGATGTAATTGGAAGCTTATAGCCTTTAGCAATCATTATCGGACATCTCTGGTCACCTCCTATTGGAAAATACCACGCATTCTTTGCAAACTCATATGATCCTGTCGAAATCACATTGTACATGCGCATAAGCTCTTCATTTGTCAGCTTGTTTAAATCGTCGTACCATGGACCAATTGGAGTCCCTGGCTGCCTATCCTCCGCTAATACTCCTTTTTCCTTGTTACGAACAAGAAACAATAGTTATATTAAGATCATTGACATATTAAAGCAAACTGTTTTACTTGGGACATTTTTATCTGCAATTGATAGTAACGATTGACCTCTAGGATTTTCTTGAGGTCGTGGGACGCGCAGATCCTATTCTGTGAAGCAAAAGCGGTGCACAACTTTCTCTCTTCCACCCAACTTGAATCATAGATATTTGTTCCAATGGCGGGACAACCGGAGCTAGTCTAAAGTTAATCCAATACCAGATTAGTTCATAATAAGAATAAATAGTCATATCAGAGCGATCCTTTTTAATTGAAATGTTAAAGTGCTGGTAATCAGGACAATTCTCCTTTGAGACCCCCCATCAAGCACCGTTGGATCTTATTGTTGAAAACCGGCAAAGCAGAACATTGGTACGCTGTCCTCAGACACGAATTTGTTAGCTAAGTGATCGGTAACCTGATACAAACTATGTTCCTTTAAATTGGACCTTCATCTACGGGGTAATAATCTATGGCGATAGCAAGAGGAATTCTTGTAGGAAGGTTCCAACCATTCCACTTGGGCCATTTGTCAGCTGTGAGACATGCATCTAGGGAGGTAGACGAATTGATCTTAGTGGTCGGAAGTTCTCAAAGGAGCCATGAATTTAGAAATCCATTTACAGCTGGTGAACGTATAGAGATGATCCGGGACACTCTAATAGCCGAGCAAGAAATTGATGAACACAGGATTATGTTGATCCCAGTTCCAGATCTCGATATTCATCATCTCTGGACATATCAGATTGATTTACTTGTACCACGATATGACAGGGTTTATACAAATGATCCCTTTACCAAATACCTCTTCACCGAAAGAGGGGTAAACGTTATACAACCGCGATTACGAAAGAGAAGAGAATTGTCTGCGACACAGGTTAGACGTCGTATGGTAATGGACAAGGATTGGCAGAGCCTTGTTTCTCACACAACCGCTGAATTCATAGTAATGATTAACGGTGTAGGTCGAGTCAAATCTTTATTTCAGCAAAATAATTTGAATTCTCAGATTAACAGGCATCAGCATCTTTACTAAAATATCACAGAAACCACATCCTAAACCGCGCTTCACTGTAACAGAGCGGAGGAATAGGAGGAATGAATAGGAAGATGCTTTTTGTTATTTGCTTATACTTCCCAGCACAATGCATAAGATGGTTATATTCCTGAAGATTTCATACTTTTCTGTTCTTGAAGTGTATGACAATGAGTAGATTTTATTCGCCTTAGCATATCGAATTCATCGAATTGAATCGATAGTTTCTAGCGTGGAACAAAAATATTATTTGTTTTTGTATAATATGATCAACGTTGCCTCTCAAAAATTCATCATACTTGTGGTTATTCGCCTCATTTTTGAGAGCGCGCCATAGCAAATTTCTCAGCAATGATTTAGAAAGAATTTATCACTACACGCAGGCCCAAAAATTCTTCAGTAATTTCAAGTGCTTTGTATATTTCGTCGAGCTTACACCGATGAGTGATTATTGACGAAAGGTTTATCCCGCGCTTTTCAGCGACGAGCTCAATTGATTCATGAATCAATTTGGGCGTAGCACTGAAGCTCCCGATAAGTGCAATTTGATTATAATGAACCCAGTTGGGATCTAGTCGAAAGCTTCTATGTCTTGGCATACCTGCGAAGACGTTGATAACAGAATTCTTTGAGGCAATTCCAGCAGCCATCTCGTACGCGTCTAGATTTGGAGTAGCAATAATCGATACATCGGCCCCTTTTCCGTCGGTCAGCTCTAACACCTCTTTAATAATAGAAGTTGGTGAGCCTTTATTCTCTCCGAGCTCAATCACAGCATCGGCCCCCATGTTTTTTGCAGCTTGTAATCGATGCTTTACTCGTCCGACAACCATCACCTTAGCACCATATAGAGATTTTGCCAACTGTAAGTGGATGAGCCCTATTGGTCCGTCTCCAAGTATCACGAAGGTTTTTTCCTCCATTACATCACTAACGAAAGAATTAATGCGCTTAAAGCCGTTAAGGCAGCATGCGAGAGGCTCAATCAATGTCGATTCCTCATTAGTAAGAGTATTGGGGAGTGGAATGAGTCCCCCAATCTTCAGAGTATTGTTTGGAATACGTACGAATTCGGCAAATCCTCCATCAAGAGAAGAACCAATTTCTCCAAGGTTAGTGCATAGGTTGTACTGTCCGCCATCACAATAAATGCAATTCAAACAAGGCACAACAGGTGAAAGTACCACTCGTGCGCCTTCAACTAGACCAAGGTTGTAAGCATCTATATTCAGATCAGAACGTGATGATGCGATGTTGGGAGACTCTAATAGTTCCCCACAAATCTCATGCCCTAAGACAACTGGGGCCCTGACTTTAATATGTCCATTTCTATAAACGTTTACATCATATCCGCAAACTGCGCACGCATTCATTCTCACCAAAACCCCTCTCTGTTGACTATGACCAGAGAGATGCCCCTGATCTCTTTCTTCTAATGAAATATTATTTGGAGAGTAGAAAACCGCGGCACGCATGTTGTGGCTTTTGATGATGAACCAGATCTGGTAATATAAAAGTTCGCGGTAAATATAGAAATTAGGTAAGGAAGTTCCTGATGAGTCAAATATTGCTTACTGTAGCCCAATCACATAAGATTACATTAAGACAACGAATATGGATTTATGACAAGTTCCAGACCGTCCGTGGGTAGTTTCATGGCACTAGTCTGAGTCATAAGCTGGCGCATTCTGAACATTCTTCTTTGAGAGTGAGACATTATGAGGGTAGAGGTCAATCCCTACAAACCGTCTTTTCAATTTCTTACAAATAATGCCTGTGGTCCCTCTGCCAGAGAAAGGATCCAGCACCCAATCTCCTTTTTGCGTTGCGAATTTGACTATCCTCTCTACAAGTTCTTCAGGAAAGATCGCAAAGTGTTCATTCCCGTGATGAGCCTTGGTTGCGATGTCCCATACATTTCCTGGATTCTTGCCTCTCGAATTACACACTGCAAATATTGGATAGTGTTTGTGCTCTCCAATTCTATTCCTCGTGACATGACGCTTGAACTTTCGATAACATGTTGGACAAAACTTTTCGGGATCGTAACCATATGCACTTGCTATATCACTTGTAGAGGGCAAGGATTCTGCAGTCGGAGTAGCATTCCAATTGGCAATCTTTTTTGTTACACTAGCAATCTTTTTTTTGTCAGGATGAATTGGGCCAAATTGTAACATATTTAGGGGCTGCTCTTTATTTCGTCCCTCCTTTACTTCGTTGCCTTTGGTTCTTATCAAATCCATATTAGTGAAACAACTACTACATTTGGAGAAGAAAAGAACATATTCATAGGCCTGTGAAAAGTTGATTTGAGAACCTGAAGCTATGTAGTTTCTCTTGTACCAAATGATGTCTTCCCGAAGTATGTAACCCTCTCTGACCAAACCCGCAGTTAGACGATGAGGGATCAAAAGCTTGCCATAATTTCGCCTACTATCACCGATTACAACCCACAAACTCCCATCATCTCGTAAAAGCCTTCTACATTTTGCAAAGAGTGCAATGAGCCGTTCAACAAATGTGCTATCGGAGGACTCTCTTCCCATCTCTCTGACATCGTCGCCGTATTTTCGGTGCTTATAGTAGGGAGGTGAGGTGACTATAAGGCTATACTTCTTTCTGTGTCCCGGTACCTGTGACAACTGATCAATGACGGTGCCTGCGTCACCCTCAATGAATAATGGATACCTCGCCATCAGAGTTTCTATTGGTTTGCCTAGAAATTCAAGTTATCTTTTCTTATAAAATTAAGTTATCAATAAAATGAGGGGGTTGTGTTATCATATTCTGGGAGGGGAGTTTGTGGCTTGTCGCGTACCTGAAGACGGCTCAAAGAGTGGTCGCGGAGAAGCGTACCTCGTAGAATAACATAATGGATATATTTATCAAATCGCCTTTCACGACATGTCTTGTGGAAGCAGGGAACGCCAACCTCAACCAATTGTTGTGAATGCCTCAAATTCCAGGAAATTTGGCACCAGACAAAATCTTATGATCGGAATAAGTTGCCCCCAGAGATAGAGAACATTGTTTGCGTTCTACTCCTGAATTAGACACAGATCCCCGTCACTTAAAGAGCGCCTAAGTTGAACTGAAATGTGTGTATCGCTAGTCTCGATGCTTTATAACACTTGTTCATTGTAACTTCGCTCAATTACAACCAGATGTAGATATGGTTCTCCTTTCTATGTTGTGCTGAGCTGACGCGCAATCGCTACAAGCAGTCATTCATCTCGAATCAATTTGTATGATGTTGGCTTTTGAGACAAATAAAGATATATTATCTCATCCCTGATGCATTTTTAGCGGGGTGGGGAAGCCAGATTCTCTGAGGAGAAGGTTAGGTTATCCCGGCGGGCTCATAACCCGCAGAGCGGTTACTTGTTACGTATGCGCGTACATGCCGTAAGTTCAAATCAACCCCCCGCTATCAAGATGATGACAATATTGGCATTGACCCAATTTGGGCACGATTTGTCTATCCTTATCAAGGTGCGCCTGTGCTAAGTTTTAGAGAACCACGCAGGACACAAAGTTATGGCCGAGGTACTTCTCAAACTCTTCTCCATTCCATAGCGATGAACGGGTTTGGTTAAATGCCTATGAGCTCTAGGAGTAGGTACAAATAGCCTAGTCTCTATCATTCGAGGTTTTAAAATCAATATCTTTTTTGCATCTTTGTTGCGAGAACCACACTTATGACAACGAAATCCTTTGTTCATCCCCTCAGATTTCATTCGTTTATTGCAGGTTAAACATATGGGGTTAACAGTTTCAAAGATTTCCTTAGTTTCTAAGACTTGTAGATATTCTACATTTAGTATTCTTAGATGCTTTGAACTGGGCTTCCTGACGCCGAACCCTATCTTTATGACGTCTCCCACTTCTAGTTTAGCTGCAATGTTGACCAAATCTGTTGGTTCGTAGACAGCAGCGTTGACAACGGCTCCAACGGGATCTCTGACGCTGAAAATTGCGTGGCCACCTTCAATCACCGTAGGCCTTGAATCAACTCTGCATTGGCTAAAGCCCGCAGTGTAACATTTAATGTCTGCGAATCCCATCTCATTTTGAAGATGCTGATTCGTACCCTGATTTGTTCTAAATACCATGTGCCCTTCCAGTTTCTCACTAATCTGTAATTTTCTAAGTGCCGAGACTACAATCTCTGCACTCTCACCTCTTATCCCACAGAAAACAGGATCTGGGCCATGTGGAAGTATTAGAACTCTATGGTGTGACCTATCGTAGTTATTGAAGGTGTAAGGGAACGTCTCTGTGTCATACTGAACGACTTGTGCACTATCTAGTTTTCTTAAAGTTCCACATTTTTCCTGTTTTCTGTAAGCCACAGCTTCGAAGGTGTGGTCTTCTTGGAGAAGCGTACCAATAGCCGCTATAGATCCAACCAGCCCTTGGCCATTTCCGTCTATGAAAAAACGAATTTGATGACGTTTAGCTAATTCTTCTGCCATCTTCCTGCTCACTACATCATATAACGCCTTGCGTGCAAAACTTTGAATACTAGGTGGTATTGATTCCCCACAATAAACGGCTATTCCTGGGTTAGCACCAGATGCTACTAATCTCTCGTGGTCAACCAAATCCATTAGTCTGTCCAAAACATCTTCATGGTATGCAGTTCTGAATCTCAGGCATACAGCCCCATTGCCTCTAGTCTTCCATGGAATGTTTGGATTCAACCTGATAAGCAGAGGATAATCAACAAATTCACTAAACTTGTGATTCAAGAGGTAGTCAGTTATTCTGTAAGCAGCATGAGTAGTGCATTTGCCTCGTGTCGAATCTGTGTCGTCTAAACCGATATGAACTACCGATGACTTTGCCGAAGTTTTAGTGTAAACCTGCATTTTTTATATCCCCATGGAAGTATTTTTGATGCATTATATTGCGATTTATATCTACTTCCAATTATTATCTACTTCTGGTTATTAATGAAGAGGTCAACAGCAGGACTGAATTTATACGCGAAATTGCTCCGATAAATTTTGTAATAAAAACAAAATATATTGCTAATTGTCAGAAGACTAGCATTCAATAACAATATCGCGATAATTTTCACAAGAAAATTAGTATTTGGACTAATATTTTCTATAAGCGGCAAAGTTCAGTATTACTAAACTTATTGTTAGAGATCCTTATTTACACCGCTAATCGATAGATAGCTCGATTCTGATGGGTACTGTAAGATGTCTTAAATGCAGGGAATGTAACAGGGAATATGAGCCAGAATTTAGATATATCTGTGAGGATTGTTTTGGCCCTATAGATGTTGAATATGAAACCCCTTCTGCACTGACAAGGGAGTTGTTCTCAACTAGGCAGGAGAAGTCATATTGGCGATATTTCGAACTCTTGCCAATTGCAAACAAAGATAACATTATTAGTCTAAGTGCGGGATTTACTCCACTCCAGCTAGCGGATAGACTAGGCGAACAGATTGGGGAGTTGAAGAATTTATTCATAAAGAATGACTCTGTCAATCCTACATTTTCATTTAAAGATAGACCGGCTGGGGTGGCAGTATCTAAAGCAAAAGAACTTCGGTTAAGAGCGGTCGGTTGTGCATCTACTGGGAATCTTGCTTCTGCAACAGCCGCACATGCTGCCAAGGCTAGGTTGCCTTGCTTTATTTTTGCACCCTCTGATATTGAGAGAGTAAAAATCTCTCAAGCATTGTCCTATGGTGCAGAATTTGTCGCAGTAGACGGTACTTATGATGACGCCAACAGAGTTGCATCAGTGATTGGTGATTCTAAAGGTATTGGGGTAGTCAATATCAATATGCGACCATATTACGTAGAAGGTTCAAAAACACTCGCCTTCGAGGTTGCAGAACAATTAGGTTGGCAAGTTCCAGACACTCTTATAATCCCAGTAGGTAGTGGGGCTATGCTCAACGCAGTTTGTAAGGGATTTGAGGAACTAGAAAACTTAGGGTTGATAGGTGATGTATCGAAAATGAAAATAATCGCAGCTCAACCACATGGTTGCGCACCAATAGTCGACGCTTTTAAAAACAATAGCAATGAAGTCAGGCCAATAGAAAAGCCTGAAACAATAGCAAAAAGTCTGGCTATCGGCGATCCTGGCGATGGAATGTATGTACTTAGACGTCTCGCTCAGTATAATGGTATAGCCGAGGAGGTCACAGACGAAGAGATTGTGGATGGTATCCTGTCTCTTGCAAAGACAGAGGGAATCTTTACAGAGCCTGCAGGAGGTGTATCTGTAGCAGTACTTAAAAAGTTGGTTCAGGATGGTAGGATTGATAAGGACGAAAATATTGTGTGTTATGTTACAGGTAACGGACTTAAAGCGACCGAAGCCATTGTGGACGTACTTCCAAAATTAAATGCTGTAAAACCAGATATACAGATAGTATCGGCACTGATTAGATGATCTAGAGATTGGAGCTGACAAAGTGAGTATGGTTGAGATAGAATTTGTAATTCCGTCAGTCTTAAACAAAGGCGGAGGAGAACGAAAATTACCCATTGAGGCTGAAAACTTGAGTGACGCCTTTCAAAAGGTGTCAGAGAAGATGGGCGAAGATTTTAAGAGAAAAGTATTTGATCTTAACGGTAAACCGAGGTCATTGATCAATGTATACCTAAATGGAAAAAACATAAGATTCAGTAGCGACGGTATGGCCACGGCATTGAACAAGGACGACACTATTTACATACTTCCGGCAGTAGCCGGAGGAGAAGGAGGAGAAGATGAGCAGCTTTCCGCGGAGGAGATGCAGCGATATTCAAGGCAGATCATGCTTGAAGAAATCGGTTTCACTGGGATGGAAAAACTACGGAAGGCTACTGTGTGCGTAGTTGGAGTCGGTGGAATAGGCAATCCTGTCGCAACTATGCTCAGTGCTATGGGTGTGGGTAGACTAAGAATAATAGACAGGGATGTTATCGAAATTTCCAATCTTCACAGGCAGCATTTGTATAATGAAGACGATATCGGTAAAGTCAAAGTGGAAGTAGCTGCTGAGCGCTTACAGAAAATAAACCCGACCTCCAAAATTGAGGCAATACCGATATCTGTCACTGGATATAATGCAGAAAGCCTAGTGGATGGGGCAGACATAGTTATTGATGCGCTTGACAGCGTAGAAGCAAGATATGCATTGAATGATGCTTGTATAAAGCATAAGCTGCCGTTCATATACGCTGGAGCTTTGGGGATGCTTGGTTCGGTATGTACAATTCTTCCTGGGGAATCAGCATGTCTGCGGTGTATCTTCCCTAAATTAGAGGAGGAAGATATGCCTACTTGTAGTACAGAAGGTGTTCATCCATCGATACTTTACTTAGTTGCAGGAACGCAAGTGTCAGAAGCCGTTAAACTAATCACTGGTCAAAGGCCATCGCTGGTCAATAAGCTGCTCTATATAGATCTGAACGATCTGACGATGGAGAAGGTTCAAATGTTAAGACAAGAAGCTTGTCCCTCTTGTGGTTCCGCTGCTAGTATCTCAAAATCTCTGCAGCGGGCCAAGGTAGTTGCAGGAGATCAGTTATTTGTAGAGGAACTTTGTGGACGAGATAGGGGTAAGAGAACTTATACAGTGGCGCCATTTGGACTCTCTTCCTTAAGCCTCTCCATGATAATAAAAAATGCTGAGCATCTTGGATATGATGTGACGTCTCGAGGAAATTTAGGCATAACCGCCTCAGGCAGTGGGGATGAGGGAAAGGTATCAATAAGTATCCTTACAAGTGGAGCAGCTACCATTGTGGGAGCATCTAGTGAAACTGACGCACTCAAGATTTACAGGACCTTTGTGGATGGAACAATAGCGAAGAATTGACGCCTGACGTATCCTATTTTTGAAATAATTGTTCACATTTAGTTCATAAATTATCAACAACACTCTCGACATAAGCTCACAATTATACATCGGCCTTGCCCACACAACAGGTATCTCACTTTAAGTTGTACGTCATAAACTACAGTTTGAGTCTTTCTAACACCCTTCTACCTTTTTCATCTGACAAAGGTGCACTTAGCTCTTCAGTTCGTATTACGTACTCCTTTCTTTCTTTTTCATCAGTTTCGTACCTCAAAATTAATTCTCCCTCCACTGGGCTCTTGTCAGAAATACGCTGGATCAATGGTGAGAATCCCACTGCAACAAGTTCCAGAAAAGACATTACAACCTCTTCGTAATAAAGGAGTGTATTATTTGCATCGTTTGAGATCATTATAGCTTCCTTATCGCCCACCCTGATCGAGTCCAGCTTCATGTGAGGTGATACCGCAGATGTGTTCGATATGTCACTTATTCTATTTGCTAACATTCTTCCCATCATTATGAGTTTGAGGGTGTCTGTTCCTTCTTGGAATTCTTTCTGAGTAAGATCTATTTTCCTTCGTTCATCTTTGTCAAGGTAATCAATTCTAGGCAATCTACCTTCTGATACGAGTTCCTTGTAATATTCTATTGTAGTAGTAGTAGTAGTAGTAGTAGTAGTGCTATTGGCATCTTTTTCTTCTGGTATCAAATCAGGTAAATTGTATTCAATCTCGATTGATTTTTCGTCACTTTTTGAAGGGTCCCCTGAGAGCTTCACAGCTAACGTCTTGCCATTGTTTATTTTGATGTATGTTATGTATAGACTACTTGCGTGGACAAACTCGAGTTCTCTCTCAGACGAGTCTTGGGAGTCTTCCTGGCTTGATCCAAGCCCAAAAGATCGTCGCAGTTTTTCTGATATTGATTTCTTGAACCCGATTGGGATCAACAGATCGTCTACTCCAAGATCAGATACTTTTCTTCGATGTTTCCAAAACTCAGAAAACTTGGAGTCAATAGTGAAATGATATGAAAATGTAGATGAGGGCAAACTCTCGAGACTATCGTTAGCGCCGGGAGAATTAGATGTGCTTGCGTTGGTTACAACGATGATCTCATTTGCAGAAGTAATAGTATACGAATAAGGATCCCTGTCTATTTTCGCTGTCAGAACCTTATTTCTCCTTTCAAGGAGAGTATCAGGCAAGTCATATTCGTCCTTAGATAGCCAGAGCTGAAGTAAAGTAATCGCATTATTGTACGAATGAATGATCCTCTCCTGTATCTCTTCTCTGTATTCATTGGCGTACTTTGTAAACTGCCTTTCAATATCCCCTATTGAGTTTATTAGAGGAGCTCTCATGCGAAAGAAGGACGATTCAGCATCTTTCTTAACGTCAGAGGAGCTTACGATGCGCTCGTGATACTTGGTATGAAATACGTCTAAAGACGATTCTACCGAATTTTGCAAATTCCCGATCTTTCTTATAATCTCATCTTGAAAAACATCAACATTCTCCAAAACGAATCGAAGGGTGCCTACATTTTTATGAATTTCAATTATATTTGCAGAAGTAGATACAAAATCCTTCAGGACATGGATGATATTCTTATTCTCTTCCAATGGCGTATAATCCCCGTACAAATACCGTCCTTTGTTCTCTTCTTTGGTATAGTCACCAAGCGAGTTTGAATGGGATTCGTTTTTCGTATCCATGTGGTTATACTCTTCTACCATCTTGTATATGAAACACAATATAAAGGATTGAGGCATCTTTTGATAATCGCATAAGGTTGCAGCGCGCCGCTTCGCATTTCTAAGGACTTGCTTAATCTATTGTAGGGAAAGGCCAATTATCGCCAAGTCTATGCCGCCTCATCGCTCATTGAGAAATCCAGCACAATATGATAATTTCGCTAGGCCTGATCCTTACCATTTTCTTCCTGCGATATGTCTACTATAGTAGTATAGATATTGTTGGGCATAGCCTGCGTATGCACCGAAGTGCATCCTCATGCGACTAGACAGAAATCGATACTGCTGATGACTAAGATGATGCCTTAGGCTGCTAGTTCCCATATTGTTCTTACCAAGGAGAATTTCGTATTTGTTAGATATTATTCTCGCTATCCATGTGTCTATAGGAAATGCTTCCAATTTCTCGAGAGAAAATAGGAGGATACAATCTGCAGTCTTGTCTCCTATTCCGTAGATGTCTAGTAGAGAACGTTTAGCGTCTTCATAGCTCATTCGGATAAGCTCCTGAGGAACAATTTCTCTATTGTGTATTTTTGATGCAAGCATCTTGATAGATTTGGCTCTGTAGCCTGTGCCGCAGTTAACTATCTCTGCTATGTTCGCTGCATGGAGATCTCTTGGTCGTGGAAACATAAAAAATTGGTCTCCATCAACGGTCATTTTTTTTCCAAATCGATTACATAAATTAAAAAGTATTTTGCGAATTCGCTGAATATTAATATTACTAGCACATAGGAACGAAAACATACATTGGATAGGATCCTGTCTCATAACTCGAAGGCCTGGATATCTCATCACAGAACTACGAACAAGTGGGTCAAATGAAATGATATTGAGTATTTTGTCAATGTCATCATCCATTCTAAACAACCTCTTTTCCCATCCGCGATCTTCAGGAAACGAATCATATTTTATACGACCCTCCTTCTTGTCGGCGTGTTGATCATCAATCGAAAGTTTCAACACGTGGTCGGCGTGAATCCCATACCATGCATCTTTTTTCTTTTGCCATAAGAACATCTGTCCGCTATTGATCGTTAGCTCAGGGTTAAAACATTCAGCTTTCATGGACATTTGATTCCCTTCAACCTAAATACAGATAAACCTGAACATTGTATGTCTGATCCTAATTATTTTTCAATTCTTCTTTTATTCTTCGGAGATCCTGTTGGAGATTCTGAATTAGTTTAGGAATTTCTCTTTCGGCACAGCCAAGACAGACATGTTGAAGCGATAGTGACATAGTAAAATATTTGGTATTTAGTGGGATTAGGTTTTTGCAAGACACGCATTTCTTTAGCTTGTATGGATCAGTGTTCCTTGTGATCATTACAAAAGCTCATCATAAATGGAAATATATTCATATTCTTTCGACGTAAATATCAGTCACAAATGGCAAGGGATTAATCCAAACTCGTCGGTGGACAGAAGCAATTTTTCATAATTGTATCAGACAGTTTTTACAGCAACAGATAAAGCTAACCTGAGGATCATATCCATCTTGCGGATGAAATCATATTCGATCGGAACCTTTGGTAGAGAAGCGGAGTACATTGTCGCTTTATACCTAAGGTTCGTTGGCTGGCAAGTTCGTCTGTCAAAGAATAGCAGAGGACCTGCTGACATAACCGCTGTATTCAATTCTAAGAATAATCAAAAAAAATGGCTTATACAGGTGAAGTCCTCAAGAAAGATACCGAGGATCAAAGGATATGAAATAGTTCGACTCACCGCTGCTGCAACTATCGCAGGCGGGGACCCAATAGTTGCTACGCTACATCCGATGATTGGAAATGACGCTAATAAGTTAATAAATTTCTCCGAAAATATTGATCATGATTCAAGTTTAGCAATTAGTAATAGACGGTTTGCGATAACCTTCTTTTGTTTACCTTATTGGAGCATAATTAGACCCTAAATGATCATACCTCTTTGATTAGTCGATTGTAAAGCCTAATTCCTTGAAAGATGGCCGTCTGAATTGACCCCACTTATTCTGGTTCATTTTACTAAAGATCGATGATTCAATACTCAATTCCCGGGGGAAATTGCAGACTAATTTTTCTCATTTTTCATCTGTCCGGAAAATAAGTCTGCTACTATTTATATAATGTCAAAGCCATCTTGCTCTCATTCCATGCATGATCAGCACATTGAAAACAGCAAAAAAAAGGCCAATAGGTTAATCAACGAAACCAGCCCATACCTTTTGCAGCATGCTTACAACCCAGTAGATTGGTATCCTTGGGGTAAAAACGCCCTTGAAAAGGCACGATCCGAGGATAAACCAATTTTCCTGAGCATAGGTTACAGTTCCTGCCATTGGTGCCATGTTATGGCGCACGAATCTTTTGAAGACGAAGAGATTGCAAAGATTATGAATGAAAATTTCGTAAACATTAAGGTTGATAGAGAAGAAAGAGCCGACCTTGACGATATCTACCAACGTGTATGTCAACTTGCGGCAGGTAGTGGCGGATGGCCACTATCAGTCTTCTTGACTCCTGATCAGAAGCCATTTTATATCGGGACATATTTCCCGAAGATTTCGAGGTATGGAATGCCTGGATTTTTGTCTATCGTTAAGCAACTTGCTAATACATATTCTAGCAATAAGAAGGAGGTTCTTAGCGCTACCTCCGAATTCATGCGTGCATTATCAGGTGCTGCTGAAGATGTTTCTCCTAGTCGGCCTCTTGGTGTAGAACCTGAGCGCTCTCTGTTAGACGAGGCTGCTGTTAGCCTGTTGCATTTTGGTGATTCTACTTATGGCGGATTTGGACAAGCTCCCAAATTCCCAAATCCATCCAATCTCCTGTTTATGTTGCGATATTATGAATTGTCGAGGATTTCTAAATTCAAGGACTTCGTTGTACTCACGGCTGATAGAATGGCATCGGGAGGTATCCACGATCATCTTGGGGGAGGGTTTGCTAGGTATTCAACAGATCAAAAATGGCTAGTCCCTCACTTTGAAAAAATGCTTTATGACAACGCTTTACTCATCCAACTTTTCTCGGAAATTTATCAGGTCACTGGAGACGAAAAGTACCTCGAAGTGTTACATAAGAGCATTAGATACGTTCTCGAGGAGATGACTTCACCGGAGGGATGCTTTTATTCTGCCGAGGATGCAGATTCGGAAGGAGAGGAGGGTAAATATTATTTATGGACAAAAAGGGAAATCTTGGAAATTTTGAATGACAAGACCGATGCTGACGTATTTTGTTTATATTATGGTGTTACTGAAGGAGGGAATTTTGAGGGAAAAAATATTCTAAATCGCCAGAACAATCGAACATTTCTTTCACAAAAATTCGACAGACCTGTGCATGTTATCGATGGTATTCTTAGAAGTTCCGAGGAAAAATTGCTAGAAGCAAGAAAGCAACGTGTACGTCCGGGTAAAGACGACAAAGCGATTACCTCATGGAATTCTCTTATGATCTCTGCACTAGTAAAAGCATATCGAGTTACGTCAGAAGAGACCTATCTCAAGGCTGCAGTAAGGGCGGCAGATTTCATAGAGGCCAGAATGTCGTCCCCAGATGGAAGGCTTTACAGGATTTTCAAAAACGGTAAGCCTAAATTGAACAGTTATCTAGATGACTATGCTTTCTATGTGAATTCATTGATTGATCTGTTCGAAGTTCTTCCGATACCTCGTTATGTGAACTCCGCCCTCACGCACACAGATTTTATGTTGGATCATTTCTGGGATACACAGCGGAATGATGGATTTTTCTTTACATCGGACGACCATGAGGAACTGATAATAAGGACAAAAAATTACTACGACCTTGCCATCCCTAGTGGCAACTCCGTCGCAGCATTGAATCTGTTGAGGTTATACCATTTTTCCCAAAGAAATGAATTCCTGAAGAAATCGGAAGATATCTTTAAGTCTGTATCATCTATTGCCAGAGATAATCCATTCGGTTTCGGACATTTGCTTATCTCGTTATATACGTATGTGAAAAAGCCGGTTGAGTTCACAGTGGTCAAAGGAAGAGAACCAAACGAGGACACCTTCTACAAGATGCTAACCCTACTAAATAAGGCATATATCCCCAATGGTATATTTGCATTCGTAAAGTCAGGTACAGACCTTGACCAACTAGACCTACTCCCGTTCTTCAAAGGGAAATTGAAACCTACAAGTCCCCAAGCAAATCCTTCAACCCGTGCATATGTTTGTAAGAATTTCGTCTGTTCCCCTCCTATGCATACATTTCACGAATTGGAAAATTATATGAAGACAAACAGTTTGGTTAGGGATTAACAACTAGATCGGCATGACCAGATGAATAAATCAAATTTTAGGTCAAATCCTACTGTATTGGCGGAGATCTTGTATAAAATGGCCAAGCATGGATGCGAAGTCGAATTCAAGCCGGATCGATTTCATATGGATTTGATCTTAGGGCACCCACGACCTCTTCCCCCAGGGATAATTGTTACTCTCAGGAAAAATGGCTTTGATTACTGTTTCTTTGATAATGTAACATATACTGACGCAGACGGTAAGAGTAGATGTCGTTCACATTTTAGATGCATACTCTAGACGTCCTGCACGCTCGCACTATCGATCTCCATAATATTGGCAATTTTATTTACTATCCCATTATACAAGGTAGCCGCTCCCATAACAATAGATGATTAAGGGCAACTTCGAAGTCATTTTTGAACTCAACAATTTGCTCCTTCAAAATTCAAAATCAATTAAGGGGGCGAATTTTATAGAGACAAGGTTATGTTACAAACTATCAGACTCTATATAGATATTTAGACAATTTAATAAAGAGCAGATAATATGAGTATGGATTTCAGTTCTTTAGCGTCGAGTGCTACCCCCATAGCCGTAGGAGGGATAGCAGGATTTCTGGTGGGATATGCTATAAAAAAGGTGATCAAAATTGTCCTAATTATCGCAGGATTAATGATAGTTGCCATTGTAGCCCTTGGGTATCAGCAATATGTTTCGGTTGATTGGAACATGGTACAAGAAGCAGGATCAGGGATGATGGGTAATGTAAGCAATACGAATATCCCGGGAACCGAACAAAGTATTTCTTCAGTTATGGCAGCTTTTGGAATTCCCCTAGTGGGTAGCCTGGCGGCTGGCTTTATACTGGGATTCATCAAAGGTTAGCAAAGACCACAATTAAACATCAACAATAGTACGATCGTATGTTTTCATTATTGTTATGAGTGCGATGAAACATAGCTCTCACACGTTGTCACCTATCGATTCTTGGCATCCAAAATGAGCTTCGTAAAGGCTAAATCCATAAACAGCCGTCTGTATGTCGGCCAGAGTATTAATTGAGGCATAAGAAGGATTCGCTATAGCAATATCTTCATTTGAAGATAGACAGGGTCTTGAAGATGCTCAATTCTGATGATAGATGAAAAACATCTATCACATATAGAGGTAAGTTCTTGTCAGTTATCTAGATTTAGAAGCCTTTACTAAATCTCGCAAATGCGCCAATGTCCTAACTTGACCACCGTTGGCCTTCTTGTACAATGACCAATAAGTTTTCCTATCTATGTCATTCCGATCTTTCAGGACCTTCAAGTGATGTCGCATGCCTCTGATTTTTGTAATGTAAAGCTTCTTCTTGCCTACCCTCGCGGTTTTTTTGCCCTTCTTCGATCCTATTCCCATTCCACGCTTTTTTCTTGTCGTGTGTTTCAGCTTAGCTCTATATCTAGAAGTTCCCTGTTGCCTTGCAGTCCAGATTGCCCCGTTTTTGATGAGCGCTCTAAGATTTTCCCTTGTAATAGAGTCGGCCACATCTTCAAGCTTATCTGGTTCAAACCTGACTCTATTTGCTCCTACTCCCAATATTCTTGCGACGAGTTCTCGCTTCTTCCGTATATTAATTACCATCACTCTTGCTCCTTATTCTGATCCTTCTGATTACTTACCTGTGCTGCATTACCCCTATTAAGAACTTTAACGCCCAATGCATTGGCTCTACTCACAATAACTATTCGTTTTCGCCGACCGACTGAGTGACCTATTCTTGCAGCATCAATCTTGGGATCTAGTTTTTCCAGGTCTCTGATATTATGAATTAATCTATCTCTATACCCCGAAGGATGTAGACCTCTGGCTATCTTAGGGCCCCTATATCCCACTTTGACAAGCGGCGGGACTCCAGACACTTGTTTTCTCATCTTGTTATCAACGCCTTTTGGCTTCCTCCAATTTTCGGCGAGCCTGATGTATCTCCAACTCTCTTGCCTTACAAACTTAGGCCGTGTTGCTGATACCTTCTTCCTGGCACGTAACAAATCATCATTTATTGGCAAACGCGATTCAAACATCAGATGCTATAGATTTTAATAAATACGTTTCCCAGAAAAACTGAAGAGGCACAATGAGTTTAGGAGGACCAAATGTGCTAGTAGCAATGCAACATGCTTTATATGGATTGAAACACATTGCTACTTCAAAGTTCTAGACTTTTCTTGTTTCCGAATACACCTGTACTTAATTATTATTATCTAATTTGGTGTAGTTTCGCTCTTATTACCTAGCATCTGCTTTGGGTAATAAAAAGGGCGTGCAGTTCGGTCGGCATTTCATATTTTTTCACGAATGAGCATTTAGGAAATGCTAACAGAACAGTTAATAGTAAAAGAGTTACTTTAAAATGTATGACAAAATATGAACTGCCTCCAGTTCCGTATGCTTACGATGCACTTGAACCGCATATCGACGCAAGAACTATGGAGATACATCATACAAAACATCATCAAACTTATACAGACAAACTAAATGCAGCTCTCGAAAAATGTCCTCCTGAAATTCAAGAAAAGGACATCGTAGAAGTCTTATCACATTTGGATCAAGTTCCAGCAGCTCAAAAAGGTGCAATCAACTTCAACGGAGGCGGATTTGACAATCATAGAATATTTTGGAATAACATGAAACCAAGTGGTGGCGGAGAACCTGGGGGTGCCGTTGCTGATGCAATAAATTCTTCGTTCGGAAGCTTTTCAGCATTTAAGGAGAAACTCTCTTCAGACACTGCATTGATTCAAGGTAGTGGTTGGGGATGGCTAGTTTATGAACCTTCCACAAAAAAAGTAGACTACAAGGCAATGCCAAATCAAACCAGCCCAAGAACTGAAGGGTTAAATCCTCTCTTAGGCTGCGATGTCTGGGAACATGCTTATTATCTCAAATATCAAAATAGGAGGCCTGACTATATTTCGGCTTGGTGGAACGTTGTAAATTGGGACGATGTGGATAAAAGGTTACAGCAAGTAAAATCCTAGGACCGATGTCCCGACTCTTCCTTATTTTTATTGGGCAAATATTCTGAGGGCCGGAAAGCACTAGAGAAGGACATGAATCGTTATCCTTTATTCATAGACATTCGTGACATGCTACAAACAATTTGGATGAAAATTCCACATGCTGCTTAAGGGTTCACCCCTAAACTTGTACGTGTTATAGGTATCTAAATAGTAAAACTATCCCCACATAGGGCTAACGTCAGACAGGGTAAACTTACTATCTTGCTTCACTATTAGCTGACCTAGTTGAGCATACATCTGAAGATACCTCATCCCCTTGCCAGTGGTCTTGAATGTGCGTTCTCCTGCGGTGTATTCAATTAGTTCATTTTCTAGCAAAAGGACCAGGTACTCTTTCAGAAGGTTATGTGATAAATACGTGCGATAAAGTATCTCCGTTTGCCTAAGACTATTCCCATTAACTGCCTGAAGGATAGATGCAATAATCTCTCCCCTACTTCGATGGCGATTCTTCATCACGTTAAGTGTGTGATATGCCTTTCTAGTATAAAATTCTTAGGTCAAGTGGAACTAGACAATTCGACTCATCAATCTATCATTTAATCTAGAAAATAGTTATGTTCATTCAACGTACATACAAATGACTAAAAGTCAGTCGACCAAACCTAAAATCACGGTTCAAGAAGAGAATGCCTATATACGGGAGCATGAAGTCTATGGTCTCTTAGAAGGTTCGGGAATTTTATGTGACTCAGAGGTTCTTCGATTATATATCTGGACTCTTATTGTGTAGCTTGAGCAAATATTGATAGCTTCTCCTTTTGATAACTTGGTCAAATTGGATGATGATGTTACTAATGAGAAATATGGATATTATCCAGATAGTAGACCAATTAGCTCATTACTAGATTATGGCCTGATTTTGCTCGATAAACCTCCTGGGCCTACTAGCCATGAAGTCGTCGCATGGGTGAAAAGAATCATCGGAATCAGTAAGGCAGGGCATAGTGGGACTTTGGATCCTGGCGCAACTGGACTACTCCCAATTGGACTGGGCGAGGGCACAAAGGCCCTTTCCATATTACTCTTCGGACCGAAAGAGTATTATGCATTGGCAAGGCTGCACAGTCATATCAAAGATGATAAATTAGATACTGTGATCAGCCAATTTCTTGGAGATATTTATCAAAGGCCACCACAAAGATCTTCCGTTAAGAGAGCAACTCGAGTTCGAACGATATTCGAAATCGAAAAACTAGAAAGATATGAACGGCTTATCTTGATGCGTATTCTATCTCAGGCAGGTACATACATAAGAAAAATAGTATATGATATAGGGGAAATTGTTGGGACAGGAGCCACCTTAGTGGAGCTCCGCCGGACACAGGTGAGCAATCTGTCAGAGAGGAAAGATGGCTTAGTTAGAATGCACGATCTAGCTGACGCGCTAGAATTGTACAGGCATGAAGAAGATGATACAAAATTAAGGAGATTGATCAGGCCTATTGAATATTGTATGGATGGTGTTGACACTGTGGTCGTCAGAGATACAGCGATTGACGCCTTATGTCATGGTGCCCAGCTCGCAATCCCAGGTATTTTATCTATCTCCAAGGCCCTTAAAGTAGGGAACTTTGTTGGAATTTATTCTATGAAAGGAGAAATTGTAGGCTTCGGAGAAGCCGCAATGACAAGAGAGGAAATCGAATCCAATGTAAAAGGCATTGCTGTCACTATCAAGAGGATAATTATGAAACCAGGGTCGTATCCCAAATCGTGGCATACCACAAATTTAGCAGCAAGAGAACAAAAGTTACCCTAGATATAGGGTGCCATACTCACTTAAACAAAAATTTTGACTATGCCTAGGGTGATTGGGCAGAGCCGATAATTGAATCGATAGGCTTCAACTCGTTTCAGAATTCATCCCTAGGATAAACACATAAGTTGGTGAGAGTATGTAATCCGTAGTCGAACGGTAACTTTGGTTACCCAAATCAGGCCGGGGTCGCCTAGCCTGGTAGGGCGCAAGCCTGGAAATTGCAAAATATCCAGTCAGCTTGTGATCTCTTGGGGTCACGAGGGTTCGAATCCCTCTCCCGGCGCTCATCTGATGACGAGAAATCCTAAATGGTGACAATTGTACCAAACTACACTTCACAGTTCCTCGTCTAATTCTTCGAATGCCCTAGCTTTAGAAATTTCGTGCAGACGCATCGCTACCAATCTATTGAACTCTTTTTTATCAATAGCGCCCCTTCGTTGTAATTCTTCGATAAGAACATCCAGCATTACAGTTATCTCCTCTATCTCTGTGAGCTCTTTTCCTGTGACGTGAGCAGATGAACCGTCACGTTTTGTGGTTTTTCCAGACATGTCTATATTAGACTTTTAGAATTCAATATATAATGCCCGATCCCAACTTAAATTAGAGTTGGAAGGGTAAGAGTTCTTTTATCAAACCACTTATTTTGTTTCTCTCACACAAGCTTATCGTATTCTTTTTCGATGGATTTTAAAATCGAAATACCTGTTAGCGATCCTCTACTCTTTAGAATTGCAAGAATAGATACTCCCCCGGCTCCTGCCCCATCCTTCACGAAACCGTTCGCAAATGCTTTAAGGCCTGGCCGATCGGAATCTTCAAGATGAAGATCTACAGTATAAATCGGAAAATCAGAGCATATTTCATTAGCAATGCTCTGAATGTCTGAAGAGGTATCATTTGCAACATAGCATGTAGTCCCAATGCAAAGATTTCTTAACGATCTGTTCATTGCTCTTGTTACAGCTAGAATAGCTGTCATCTGCGTCCCTCCAGCTAGCATAACATTACCTCCTGAACTACTTATGCCACAAGTAAGCCCAGTCACAACTGGAATCATCGGATCCCCAACGGCAGCTATTGCTCTCACAGGATCATTTTCGAAACGCCCAAAGGGTATACCTGCTTTAGCCATCCCTTCCTTTACTACCATATTCTTTAACGTGTGAGGATTCTTCGGAAGACTACTGCTTACCTTAGACCAGGCATCGATCCCGAGTGCAACAAGTACGCCCAGAGCAGTAGTAGTTCCTCCTGGAATACTTTCACCGATAATAACCGTTTTACTAAGTTTGGCAAGTTCGCGGCCAAAAGCTTCCCCATACTCTAAGCCCTTCTTGACGTAACTTTCATCTACAGCATTTCCTGTTCGTATGTCGTTCCCTGGTTTCATGTCAAATGAGACATATGGAACCTGAGGTTTAACTACCGACCCAGCGTCGACTACTAGAAATGGCGTATCCGACAAATCCAAAGCTGTCTTTGTTATAATCGCGGGCGTAGGCATTCCATCTGGAGTAACAGGGACTGAATCCAAACATTTGCAGCGACCATAATTTAAGAATTCTGCGTCAGCTGGAGATGTATATTTAATTAGATCCTCGTTCTGGCCAGCTGCCGTAATTCCAGGTATGAGACTAGTGTTTGTGTATGATACTACCAGAGCAAACAAAGGATTGCTCGCTGACAAAGGCACTTTAGAGGACTGATCTTGGTTGAGAGACCTGAGGTCTGGATAATCTACCCCATCATAAATCAAATTGGCTTCAACCAACGCCCATGAAAGCTAGAAATTCACTTTCTGATTTTGCCTGTAACACCGGATTCGACTGTTTTTCTTTTCCGATCGTTGAAACTGGAAAGGAACCATAGTCATGACCAGGATAAACGGTGAGTTGGTCCTCCAAAGCCGAAACTTTGCTATACAGACTAAGGTACATGTCATTTGGATCCCCTCCTGGAAGATCTATTCTCCCTACACCACTGACAAAGAGAGTGTCTCCTGTGAATACTGCCTTCTCCTCGATTATGAGGCAGATGCTGTCTTTTGAATGACCAGGCGTGTGTAGAACGCGAACATTAACAGATCCGATCGATATTACATCGTTTTCTACTACAGCCTTATCTTTATGTAGCGGAGAATTGGAGTGTTGAACGATAGTTGCCCCGGTCACTTTTGCGACTTCATCATTTCCAAATACATGATCAAAATGTGAATGAGTATTTATAATGTGCTTTGCCTTCAGCTTTTCTTTGGCAAGGAGTTGGAAGATCTCTTGGAGGTCCCATGACGGATCTACAATAGCTGCAAGGTGAGTCTGGAGATCGGCGATAACATAAGTGAAATTAGCCATATTCCCTACTCTGAATTGAAATATCCCATCAGTCATGTTTCGTTCTCTATTATTCCCGTTTCAGCCTCCCTTGGAATCCCGATGTGTTCGAGGTGGATCTGACCCGAATAGCTCTCATTATTCACCAATCCCTTCTTAATTCTATGAAACGCGACAGTTGCATTCGCTATTACACACTTATCATGGACTTGTCCGGTATTAGGATCAAGTCCTGAAGGGATATCTACAGAGACAACGTACGCTCCGGATTTATTGATAAATTCTATCGCAGAGGAATGAGGCTCTCTAATGCTGCCGCTAACTCCGGTTCCTAGAATGCCATCTATCAGTATGTCAGAATCAAGTATCCTATCTTTGACTTGGTCTATGTGATTGCTCCAAAGCGATTCTACAGATTTTAACCTCTTGAGAATAGTCCAATTAGCTCTTGCTTCCTCAGTTCGAAGATCATGTGGGTCAACCAGTAGCAATACTGTATATTTTGCTTCAGGGTAGCAGGAAAGATGTCTCATACAAACCATGGCATCACCGCCATTGTTACCCCCACCACATATCGCAACGATTCTCTTGTCTACCATCCTCGTATCCATGTTGTCCATCTTGAATTTAATAAAGTCAGCAAGACCATGCCCCGCATTTTCCATCATATACATTTTACGGACACCAAAATTTGCTTCCGCGTTTTCCTCGATCTTGTACATATCGTCAGAAGTGATGGCTTTAAACTCCAACTCCGTAATGGTCGTCGAGTTACCCGGGATTACTTATAAGTGTTAAATGAACTCCAGCGTCTGACCTCATCTCCCAGCATTTCTGACCATGTCGCTGGAAGTATTTACTTACCCTTGAGGGAGAGCCATGAACTTGCAAAATTCTATCAGCCAGAGACGATTGGATTCCTAAAGAGTATATTCTAACGACGGCCTATACATTTGGCATCCTTGCATGTTAGTAATTGTCTCACTAGAATCAAAGTAATTGAGTACTTTCGGAGTATATTGGGAAAATCCAGTGCCAAGACGTGTAGTTTCAAAATTCGGGATGAAATTCAGAATCTTATAGGCAGAAGAAAAAAATATCTTGATAACTCAAGTAGCCTATAGCGTCTGACCTAATTACCTTCTAATGCTAACATATCGGTATAAACTCAAGAATATATCCACACATGATGATGATAAAGTATATTACAGACAATCTGGTTTCTTCCGTTTTGATACTGACAAGATTATGCTTGGCACGATTTTACACAGGAATGGGTTATTGATTCAAATTGAGCAACTTTCGCAGAAGTAGAGGCTACAGTTACGAGCATTCCTTAGTGCAGCGTCTCAATATTGGAGACTGGTGTGCCAGGAGGCTCGGAGGATCTAGCGCTGGTCTTCCTGATATAGTCGCGGTGAATAACAAGAAGTCTGTTTTGCTGTCTATAGAAGCGAAATCAGGAACAGGTGATGCCCTCTATATACCTCACGATCAGATTCAAAGGTGCATCCTGATCCAGAACATGTTTGGCTATTACAAGCGTAGATACACGATATTTGCGTTTAAATTTATGAAGAAAAAGCGTTTTGTAAGGAAAGGACAGACTGTGTATGAGCCTCGAAAACTTGAGGAGTATTACAAATCAATTGAAAAAGTTGGAAATATCGAGGCCATCTCCATGATCAAGTGCACCTATGATGGAAAAACTTACGAGTTTAGAAATGAAAGATTCGTTGAATCAAATCTTATTGAATTTCCTATGCCCTTCACTAGTGCTTCCAGTAGTCAGAGTCGTTCTTCAATCACGGTACCGCTCATGAAGAGGACTTCAATAGGTGATTGACTATTGGAAGAAGTTTGTCCAATTTGTTTCAGGTTTCTTTCCACCTTCTATGACAAAAAAAGAATCAAGAACGTTAGGGTGTTTTCGCCCGAGTCTACCAAAAGGGCTTGTAATTCAATCTACCACAAAAAGCTCACGGATGGTTTTAGATCATAAATATTTATCGTGGTATGCATAGTTTGCAATCAACATAGGTCTCACCATCAAGATGGTTGAAATGAGTTCCGCATGATAAACATGTGTGATGGATATCATCACAGCCGTCTGAGGCCATATAAGAAAAACTCATCAAGTTTGTGTCTTTACATCTGATGCACCTACAGCTGCATGTAATGCTATCATCCAATTCAATATGCTGCCTGTTCGGTATTTATATGTCAATAAGGTCACAATTGCATACATCATCATAAATACAAGAAATATGAGGAATTGTCATCATGTCGTTCTTTCGGAAAGGAATCGGCTGCGCTATTATCATTGAGCACAGACGATTATCTGGATAGTAATCGAGCTTGGTTTGTGATCTATTTCATCAAAATTCTATCGAAATTCACCTTGCCTTGTCTTTACCTTTCTTAAACAGAAAGAAAAGGATCACAAGTATTATAGCTATTATGATATAGTTAACTGGTGGACTTATGGCTTTGGTGACCAAACCTAGTTTTGGAATATCCAAAACTACCTTTCCTACGTAATTTGATTCGTAAATGGGAAAGTCTATGCCGGGGATAGATCCCGAATTAGCATCGCCCTTCGTAACGATTACGAGGTTGTCTTCAGGATCAGTCAAGATCTCGTTGACTCGGTGAACGATAGCGTCAGCTTCTTCGCCATCTGGTACTGGCTCTTTAAAGACTATAATATCACCTTTATTCAAATCGTCAAACGGGATATTGTGACTTACTACTACAAAGTCTCCTACATTCAGTCTCGGTACCATGCTTTCGCTAGCTACAACATAAAAAGGATTTATCACGCCAAAGGATAGCCTTATTGCTATCCAAACAATAGCCACTATCACCACGGCTATTATGATATACCTTAATTCTTTTGGAAAATTTAGCTTCCGCATAACCTCTTCCTCATATCAGAATATGTTTGAAATATAAGTGTAAGAGTATTAACCTGAAAGATTTGTAAGCCTTTTGCGTGGGTTTGAACTACGCGATAATCAATTGAGTGAGGCTTCAAAACGAATCTTACACATCAGAGATCGGTTGCATTCAGATTTGAGGTCAATTCTTGCCGCATAACAGTCAATTCTGTTCATTCTCACTTCCCTTCCACAAACAATATATGGTTTTTGCGTGGATGTAAGATAAATTGAAAACGAGAAAAGATGCTAATATTCAAAAACATATTCCGAAACCCCGGCGCAACCCTCGCTGGGGAAAGGAGGAGGAAACTAATATTTTTGCTGAGAGAGTTAAGTTATTCAGGACAGGCAAACTGTCCGAAGATGATTTCCGCAGATTTCGATTACAACACGGCGCATATGGTTCACGTCTCCAAATGGATTACAGTATGGTGAGGATTAAGGTTCCTGGAGGTGAAATTCTCCCAGTACAACTAGAAAAACTAGCGTCATTGTCAGAGGCATTTTCGATCGGGTCAGCACACGTATCTACAAGACAAAATATTCAGCTGCATTGGGTTCAGCTTGAAGATGTTAGTGAGGTGATGAGAGGATTAGTTGAGGTTGGCCTGACGAGTCGCGAGGCTTGTGGTAACACCATTAGAAACGTTATGTGTAGCCCGCTCGCAGGGGTCTGTCCTGATGAGCAATTTGATTCTACACCATATTCTAAGGCTATAGCGCGCTTCTTCCTACGAAATCCCATGTGCCAAAATCTACCTAGAAAGTTCAAGATCAACTTCGCCTGCTGTGAAAAGCATGGGCTGGTTAGGATTGCTGATATAGGCCTTGTTCCAATGACAAAAGATGGCTCACAAGGTTTTAGGATCTATCTTGGAGGTGGTTTGGGCGCTGCTTCCTTTATAGGTTATCTGCTAGAAGAGTTTACATCGGAAGAAAAGCTGCTACCCACGTGTATGGCAGTAGTTAGACTTTTTGACAGAAATGGGAATAGAGAAAATATGGCAAGGAATAGAATGCGGTATCTCGTGAATGAGATGGGATGGGAAAAATTCCAAAAGATGGTACTCAAAGAAAGATCCATAGTCATGATGACAACTGCTCAAAGCACAGAAAGCATGTTCAATCTATCTGCAGAAGAAGAAGATCAATACTTGCCCAAAGAAAATCGTTATGGGACTAAACTACGTATGTTCAGCGAGCGAAATTCGTCTAACACCAATGCCTATGACAGATGGGTGCATTCCAACGTGATCGCTCAAAAGCAAGCTGGATATTACACAGTATTTGTCACACTCGGTGCTGGTGATGTGACTGCCAACCAGCTGCGTGTGTTGGCTGGGACTATCCGCGAACTATCGATGGAAGGGGCAGCCAGAAATACACCACAGCAGAATTTCGCGATCAGATTCGTTAACGGTAATGACCTACCTGAATTTTTCAACCGGTTGGCATCGGTAGGATTGTCAAACCCGGGGGCATTGACCATTACATCTGCAGTCGGCTGTTCTGGGACTACATCATGTAATTTGGCCATCACGAACTCGCATCGTTTGGCTAAAGAGATTCAATACAAGTTCCTGGAATTAGGGCTAGATACTGATGATATGCTCTTTGATAGCACGATCAAAATTAGTGGATGTCCAAACTCATGTGGACAACATGAAATAGCAACTATCGGCTTCTTTGGGGGAGCCTCGAGGATAGGTAGCGTAATGGCGCCCACATATACGATGTTGTTTGGAGGCTCATCAGGTGAAAGAGGTGAATTAGGACGCGTTGTAATGCGCGTTCCAGCAAAGCGGGTGATTGACACAGTTCTCAATATAATTGAAATCTATAGGAAGGAGCGTGGAGAAGGTGAAACGCTTCGCCAATGGATAGACCAGGTATTGAGAGGTGAAGCGATCGGCTCTATCCGTGACGTCGAAGATATCAAGAGAGCCTTGGCTGCTGTTGTACAGCTTCCACCAGTAGATCAGCAACCTGAATCATATCAGGATTACGGAAGCGATGTAAGATTTACCGCTAAAACGGCTAAAGGTGAATGTGCCGCTTAGGTTGATATGAAGTTGAAAAGATCTTTGTCCATGGATAGCCAAAAGAAGGAAACACTATCAGGCAGAGGTAGTGGTTTAGAATCTGAATATCATTCAACTCCTGACACTGTCTGTGATGTTAACACGCTATCTGTCTTGATAAGAAAGAAGAACGTGAGAGTAGTCGATGTGCGAAAGGAAGAGGAATATGCTAAGGAACACATACCAGGGGCAGTTTCACTGCCACTAGCGAGAATCTTGGAAAAAGAGAGCCCCACGCATTGCATCGAATTGTTACAAGATATTGGAGTAAATGAGGATCTCCCCGTCGTCACCTATGACGATACGTTCGGTGCATTGGCAGCACGAGTGGCATGGACATTTCAATATATAGGTCACCAACACTCCTCTATCCTAGAAGTGACGTTCTCACAGTGGAAAAATATGGGATTTCGCACTGAGAAAAAGTCAAACAGTTACAAATGGCAACCACATCCATTGAAAATTAATCAATCGATATACGCTGACCTCGCTTACGTTGAAAAAGTGTCCTCAAACAAGGTGCTGGTTGATTCTAGAGAGAGACTTAATTTCCTCTCAGAACATATTCCAGAAGCAGTGAATCTTCCATATACTATGCTTAGAGCGGACGGGAGGGTTCTAAGCAAAGGCGATGATATTAGACGTTTTCTGCAAAATAGAGGTATACATGAAAATTCTGAACTAGTAACCTACTGTGGCAGCGTAGGTACATTGTCAGGTTTGGTATACTATGGACTTAAACTCGCTGGCTTGAAAAATGTAAGGTTGTACGCAAGATCATTTAAGGAATGGAAAGCATTGGGCAAGCCAAAGACAGAATTTAAGGATGCCAACTATTGGGATCTATCCGCAGAGTAATCCCGAGTGAATAGGATCGTCGCTTAAAAAGCAAATAGGCGACATTAGGACGGGTAACAATTGCATTGCATTCACCCCAGTTATCGCGCTTATCCGACTCGCGATATTCTTGTTATTAATCCCCATGTAACGTGTAAGTCAACCAGTCGATCACTTGTTGTATTGGATAACATTGAAGCTGTATTCTAAGCCCACCTAAGGGTGACTCGCCCTCTCTGTCAATCAAGGCTACCACCCCTGTGGCCGCTGCCTGCTTGTTCAACAGAAAATAGGTAGTATTTCCTTCTAGGTTGTTCATCAGCATTCTTCTTAGTACAGAGACTGATCTTCGCGCCCTGACTTGTTCATATATCATGGCGAGAGATTCAACTTGATTCGATATTCCCACCAAAATGCTTTGTCTTTCCACATAGGTTTCAGAAAGCTGAATCATGTTTTTAAATGCCGCTTCCAGCTTATCTGCAGATTCAGTCCGATGAATCTGTGTTTGAATGGTTAGGCGAAAAAAAGAACATTGTGGAGGTTTTTTCAATCTTGCAATCTAGATCCTATCTCGGCGAATATATTTGATCCTAGAATCTTTCGTTGGATGGTAGCTTATAAGCTAGAGTATGGTCCTCGTAGCATTGGTTTTCTTCCTTTTATTTGCAAGAAGCAAGAAAACTATCGACAGGCTGTTCATATATTATATATGTGAGCCGATACTTTCAGATCCGATATATTCTATGTCAAGAAAAGTCCGTGTTGCTATTGCCGGGATTGGAAATTGTGCTTCCGCCCTTATTCAGGGAATTCACTACTATTCTGCGCATAACTCCGACGCTGTTGGCCTAACCGCATACTCTCTTGGCGGAATTGTTCCTGGGGATATCGAATTTGTTGCAGCATTTGACGTGACCGAGGGTAAGGTAGGTAAGGATCTTTCAGAGGCGATATTCGCAGAGCCCAACAATACACCTACTATAATTGATGGACTAGACAAGTTAGATGTTAGAGTCGAGAAGGGTTCTGTCCTAGATGGACTTGGTAGGCATTACCTTGAAAAAGTCAAGGTGTCAGATGCGCCCGATGCCGATGTTGCAGGCATATTGAAGGATAGTGGCGCTGAAATACTCTTGAACTATCTTCCAGTTGGGAGCAGACTCGCTACACAATTCTACGCTGAGCAATGTTTAGGAACGCGACAGGTATCATTCATAAATGCTATCCCTGTTTTTATCGCCTCAGCTGCGAAATGGCAGCAGTCTTTTGAAGGTAGGGGGCTGGTTTGTGCAGGGGATGATGTAATGAGCCAACTTGGTGCAACTGTCGTACACAAAAGCTTGGTAAAGTTGTTTGTTGATAGAGGCGTCAAAATTGATGACACCTATCAACTTAATGTAGGCGGAGACATGGACTTTTATAACATGCTTGATGAAGATAGATTAGAAGATAAGAGAATTAGCAAGACTTCTGCTGTTCAAGCAATGTCACCCTATCCTATTCCAACGCGAATCGGCCCTTCAGATTATGTTGGATTTCTCAACAATGACAAAATCTGTTATTTGTCGATTAGAGGCAAATACTTTGGCAGAATCCCAGTTGAACTCGATTTAAAGCTAAAAGTTGTAGATGCGTATAATAGTGCAGGAGTAATGATAGATGCAATTAGAGGTGCAAAGATAGCGATGGATAGGAATGTCAGTGGTCCGTTGGAGAGTGTTTCCGCATATTGTTTTAAACACCCACCGGTTCAGATGCACTACCTCGACGCCAAAGAGAAGTTTTTAGAATTCGTCGAAGGGAAAAGGGAACGGTAGTAGAAATGTCTAACTTACGTCTAATTTAGATGACGTTGCAGGAAAGTTTGAAACTTCCCTATTTCTCATTTATTTGATGCACTATTTTCGGTATCCTGTCTTTTCATTCTATCCATCTCTTTGTCGATGGCTTCTCCCATCACATCTAATTCGTCAATTCCATCAAATTTATGATATGTCAGCTTTTCTAGCACGTGAATTATACTCTTAGCTGATCTGTACTGTGGAATCTGGGGTTCTTGTATTTCTGCATAAAGCCCAATTGCCTTGATATCGTTGACTTTCGAAAACCCTAGGATCGATCCATTAAAGCCCGTGATATACGAGGGCTTTCCGGTCTTAGAAATCCCTAGTCGTGTAATCTGCTCCGTTAGGGCTTGTGAATTAGTAGTAGCAAAGGTCCTGGGATTTTTTCCAAAATTCTTGTCAGAATGAAAGGCTCCGCATGTATAGATTATCTGAGCGGAATATCTCTTGGCGACATTAATGACATCATTGCACAAATAGACCAATTCTTCGTTACTTTGAGGTTGTCCATACCCCCCGCCAAAGAGGATCATATTTTTGCCATAACAGTAATCCCATCTTTCCGGGCTAAATTCAATGTAACCTCCTCTGTCCATGACATAATTCGGATAATTAGAACACACGAAGCGGAAAGGGATCGCTTTAAGACTCTTTTTTAAGAAATCTATCGCAATACTTCCTACATTCCCCATGTCCTGCATAGCTGCTATAATAATGGGTCTGTTCACCTCAGGCTCTCTGATCTGGTTTATTTCCATTGCTCGTTAAGCTTAGTCCCTCTTGGATTAAAAAGCATTATTCTATACCACAAACTGTCTCGCCTTAATTAAGTGGTTTGGTCCCATCTATTCATTCGAGTCTTAATCCTATTCAGTATGTGTCAATTGAAGAATTTTGCGATGTGAATATTTTGCACATCGTCCCTCCTGTGGGCTCCACCAAGCTCTATTGATTTATTTGAAAAGTCGGCCGAGTTCAGGAGGCGTCGTATAACGTTTTCATTTACAATATAGGAAATAATCCTTTCGAACTCCTTATCGGTCATAATCTGATATGAGACCACCGTTAATACTTATATTGGCTATTTACATCTAATTAGCTTATTTCTTATGGGAGATTCGAATATTGAATTTTTTTGAGGTTTGTTCTACCCTATTCCATTTAAATGTCTGTTCTTTATGCCGTTCGCACCCATTTCCTAAGACGCTTTGGCAGGGAACCCGCAAGGGAGAGAATCAAAATCAGGTAAAAAAATATGGATTCTAGACCAAATGATGTAGATAGCGAACGAAAATCCAATATGAAAGATGCTGCCTCATTTCTCCTAAGAGGCGGATCTCTATTGAGCACACCTTGTGGGATCTGTAATGGGGTTCAGATCAGGTACAAAGGAGAGATAACCTGTATAAATTGCGGTAAACAACAGCCGGTTGATGAAACGTCTGCGCGACTTGCGTCCGAGCTTCAGGTCAGCAATGTTATAGATCAATCCCCCGATCACCACTCATTTTCGTTGCGTGCTTTTGAAGGGGAGATCGAAGAAAGAATAGCCGAACAATTCAAGATCTTGAAGAGTAAGCCCAATGATCTTAATAATGAAAAGCAGCGAATCGAACTAATCGGAATGTACCTTGATCTGTTACATAGACTCAGGAATTATTCTCAAGGGATGCAGAAATAATAATAATAATAATAGTAATAAGACTAAGCTTAGGCTTAGCTGGTTAAGAGGACAGAATATTCAAACCTTCTAAGCTTGAGTCAGAGCATCGGTAAGAAATTCGCGCAATGTCTCTGTATGCCGTGGTGTTGTTCTAAGCTGTACTGTTATTCTCACCGTCGACACCACGTAATGAAGGAGGAGTCTGAAGGACTTCAGGATCAGTTATGACCTCTTCAGGAGGAAGATTAAATTGCTCTCTCAACTCAGCCTGTTGTTTTATTAGTACATCTTCAGAAAACGAAGGTCCAATGTATCCAAACCAGACATAAAGCACAATAACTATTGCTAATGATATACCCATTACCAAAATAGACCATGCTACTGTTGTGAGGTTTCCATACCCTGTCGATGATTTCTCATCCGGGTGAGCTGACATGATAACCTGAGTAGTATCATTGTGGATTTAAAAGCATTTGCCCTCATTGGTTAAAGACAATGACAACCATTATGCTTTGATATTGTAATTCGGTCATATTCCAATAAACAATAAGTAAAGGAAGCTCCAGCAAAGACATAGGTAAAGATGGAACCAGATGGCCGTTCGGCCCATAAAGATGAAGCACCGATCACACTAAAGTATCTGTGTACCCTGTTGATAAAGGAAATTAATACCGATTCGCTACAAAATCTCCCCGTAGACATTTACCATGAGGTTACTGCCCGTATCGAAATGCTAAGAGGGTCTTCAAAAGAATTTGCGGTAGAAGAACAATTAGCACAAGCGCAGATAGAACTTTTATTTAGTGCAATAAGGTTGCTCTTTGAAGCCAGGTACGCCAAGATGGAGGCGAACAGAAAGGCAGATCTTCTTGGTAAGAAAAAAAATGAATTAGAGATAGATTATTCCAACATGACCAGGGAAGAGAAATTTGTACTGGATGGGAGCTTGGAAACAGAGAAGAGGATCGATATGATCTTGTCGGCTATTGTAACAGGGAGGCCTGTAGTGTTGGATAAAATATCTAATATCCTAAGCCATAAGCGCATTCCTGTCAGGTTTATCAAGCCCATCGACCGATTCATGGGAATAGACATGGTGACGTATGGACCTTATATCGAAGAGGATATTGCATTACTCCCATCAGAGAATGCGAGAGCCCTAACACAGAATGGCTTTGTTGAGGAAATTCAAATACTCGCACCGTAATTGCGTTGGCGGCCAATGAGCTGGCCTTGAGTAACGCAAATATTCTTCATAAGGCCTCTAATTAAGACATACAAGAATGACGCATAATGGGGTTGATATCGATCAGTTTTTACTTCTGGCGATTTATCCGACTGTGGCATTCTTTGCCGTGGGCTACTTGGGAAAGAAGCTCTCCTTGTCAGATTTCTTCAAGTACGGCCTCCAATCTTTAACAAGCTTTGCATTTTCCATTGCATACTTCATTCTGGTTCCGAATGGAAATGCTCAGGGTATCGCAATAGTTCTTATGCTATTTGGCATACTTCTTCTCGTAATCGCTAGAAAACACAAATTGGATTCAGAGATTTACAAACCTCGTATGTAATGGTTATCGTTATTGAATAGACCTTGGAATATACAGATATCGTCGTGACGAAACCTAAAAGGATTAATACGCGGAATATGACTTAAACTATTGATGCCAACAGCTTATGTGCTTATCAATTGTGACCTCGGTTCTGAGGAAGAAATTCTAAAGGAGCTGAGGAGATTAAATGAAGTTGTTGAATTAAGCGGTGTATACGGCGTTTATGATATAATTGTAAAGATAAGAGGCGATTCTATGGACAAATTAAGAGAAACAATAACTTGGCATGTGAGAAGAATTGATAAGGTAAGATCTACCCTTACCATGATAGTCATTGAAGGACAAGGAGATAGGTCAAAGGTCAAATCATAGTCGCGGTACAGGAGATTTGAAAAGGAAGGAAAGAGCCGGAATTCCAGTAGACCCTGTGTTTCGAATGACTGATCAATCGTACGATTTTGAAATCACCTGTTTGGATTTTTGAAAAGGCCGTTTCGCTTTTACTGACTTTCAGTGGATGCATGTGCTAGGGTCAGTCGCGCTGATTTTAACCTTAAGAATGTTCAGGATTGCCTCACGTAAGTCAAAAATATCAATAAATACCAAATGGTTCCATCATTTCCATTATTTTTATAATCACATGCCTGGCAGTGCTCATCGTCTAATTTGAATTAGATCTAGAATTTGCTTTTAAAATACTGTTTATCATTGCTCTTAGGCATCTTGAACCAGTACCTGAAGTCTGAGAACAATTGGCCGATTAGTCTGCACGAATTCATCTAATTGTTGCCTTTCAAATCCCTTATCTAAGTCAAAAGATCGATTGGGGAAGATACCTTCCCTACTTTAGCGCATTCCAGGTACCACCTTATCAAAATGATATCTCATACCTGGAATTTTGACTATCGTTTCTTCAAAGCTTGATATCAATGATCCTAAACCCTAGGACCAATGCAATTCCAATTATAACAAATCCAGCTGCCATAAATGCACCTTGATTCTTAATTGGCGCTTGGGAGATTCCACCCTTATAGAGTAGGTAAACTCCGCTTGTACCAAGAAGAAAAATGATGATCATAACCACTGTTTCAGCAACTGTTTGAATCGACCTTGATGGGATTATGAACGAGCCTGATAATCTCCCAGATCCTTCAAGGATAGAATTAAACAGACCTGATCCTAGCGCAAAAAAAAACACAAGATAAATAGATGATGCAATTAAAATGGCTTTATTTGAACTCATTGGCATTTTATTGTCAACTAAAGAATGACTATTTATAAATGTCTTTTTAGACCAGCTCGACTGACAAAAAGCCGTAGGAGCAGATCAGGTGCTTGGAGAACTTTCATTGACTGTTATTGCCAGTGCTCGAATAGGGGAACCTGAAGCTCCCTTTAACTTTAGCGGACTTATTAACAAGGTGAACCTGGCTTTGTGTTTTAGACTATCGAGATTACACAAATTCTCTACGATCAAAATCCCGTTCTCTAGAAGGGTTTTGTGACAAGAAAAATGCTTATCTGAACCAATATCAATACTTGGACCGTCTATTCCTACGGCATTTATTTTCTTCTCTGCCAAGAACTCAGCAGCCGCCGCTGACAATCCAGGATTGCTTCTCATGTAATCTTTGTGCCTTATCATAGTATGCCAGCCAGTTCTAAACACAATCGAGATCCCGCGATTTATTTCGTTGATATCCCGTAAATCATCAAGGGTGATCAATTCGTTTGCGCTTCTTGGCAGGTGCAATAGTAGGGCCGGACATACCAGCCGCTCTACCTCTATCATATCAATACTCTGAGAATGCGCTACGAAATGGGAAGGTGCATCCAAATGAGTTCCCGTATGAGTACTCATCATCATAATTTCTGAATCGTAAGAATGCATATCATACTTTGTCCACTTTACAAATAGGGGTTGAGGAGAACCTGGAAACACTTGCAATTTTGAATCTATTTCGAGCGACAAATCTATCACCTGCATCTAGTTTATCTGTCCCTTTATTTCCGCTACTGGTTCATAAATCGTATTAGAGCAATTCGATAGGGGACACGCATATTTTCCTTATAGCCAACACGTTCTGAGAGATGTAGTAGCTTCATGGTTTGCCAACCATCCACTTTAATACCTACTAAATCGCCACATTGTGATTCGCTTAGACAAGGTCTTCGTTGGTGATCAATGCCAGAAGTGCTGCTCTAATTTCCTTCCCATTTGCTGCTTGTCTGAAGTACGTGGCATTGTTAGTGCTATCTATTGAATGCGAGATCTCATCTAACCTGGGCAAAGGGTGCATGATTGAAACATCAGTTTTTGACTTATCGAGAGTCGTTTGATCGATAGTATACGTACCCTTTACTTTTTCATATTCTTGTATGTCTGGGAATCGTTCTCTCTGGATTCTCGTTACATATATGACATCTAGCGTTGACAAGATATCCTCAGGGAGCTCACTATACTCATGGATCTTTAACTTACGCTCCATGCCATAGATTGACTCCTTTCGTATGCTGAGCGTTGGAGGTGATATAAGTCGAATATCTACATTATAGTTAGCAAGTCCATAAACCAAAGAATAAATGGTTCTTCCATATTTTAGGTCACCAATAATTCCTATTCGAAGGCCGTCAATTTTTCCTTTCTCTTTATAAATTGTGTATAAATCAAGCATGGCCTGAGTCGGATGTTCCTCGCTTCCGCTTCCTGCGTTGATAACGGGGTTCGTTGATAATTCGCTTGCAAACCTTCCAGAACCATCTAGAGGATGCCTTAATACAAGTACATCAGAGTACAAATCCATAATTCTAACAGTATCTGACAAACTTTCACCCTTTTCAATGGACGAAGATTTGGGATCAGTTATACCAATTGAGCTACCACCTATGGATGAGATTGCGGCTTCAAAGCTCATTCTTGTTCTAGTGCTTGGTTCATAGTAAATTGAACCAAGGGTTCGCCCCTTACCCAATTCGCTCCTTTCAGTCCTTGAGAAGTTAGATATCTTGTCGGTGAAGTTGAAGAGAAATTCTAATTCATCTCTAGTAAAGTCCCTTATTGAAACAACATCCCTATCATAGTAATGATTTGTGGTCAAATTCGTAAATCTTGATCAAATATTCTAATACTGCGTATTTATTATTTTGAGTGGTTCCTTTCAAGAGTATGCGTCTATTTGGCATGTGGGTTTTTCAGAAATCTACTTTACAACGCGAATTTGATATCACTACCCAATAGGTTCATATGAAGAAATGGCTCACCGGATTCCTATTAGTTGGGAATTTACAAATACGATATTTATAAGAGTCCGAATCTAGGATTATTCGTACGAGCGAACAATAGCACTCTCATTCTGCCTTTTGGTTTCGCGGAAACTAAGATGACTAAGATGAGGAGTTATCTAGAGGTCGAAAATGTGATATTTACTTCGATCGGTGGAACCCGGCTCATTGGAGCTATGGCCGTTATGAACAACAAAGGCATATTGTTGTCGTCTTTTTCGTCCGACGAGGAGATCGAAGTTCTAAGGCGATCGACCGGGCTTAACGTAGAGAGATTATCTAGTAGGTTTACAGCCGTAGGAAATCTTGTTTCAGCCAATGATAAAGGAGCACTAGTTTCACCCATTTTCAAAGGTGAAGTTGATAAGCAAATCCAGGATGTTCTTGGCGTACCCGTTATCACTTGTACTGTTGCAGGATACTACCAGATCGGTTCAATGATTGTTGCAACCGATACGGGTGCAGCGGTACATCCCAAAGCATCGGAAGAAGAATTGGCGATAATCGCAGAGATCCTGAAGGTCGAGACTGAGCCAGTCACGGTTAACGGTGGTATGCCATACCTGTCATCGGGATTACTTGCTAATAGTAAATCCGTAATTGCAGGCAGTTTGACAAGTGGACCAGAGTTGATCATGATTAGTAGAGCTTTCAAAGTTTAAGTGATGTGCATTCAATCGGTATTCAGGTACGTAAGTACCCTTGGGTGTATGTTTATTTCTGAATCTTGGTAGTAGGGGTTGGGTGGATACAGGTTGAGGACGTTAGACTCCCGCTACGAATGGGAAATTACATAACCAGAGATTCTTGGCGTTCTGTATAAACTTGAATAAGCTGCGCTCTTTAGCACAAAATTTTAATGATATCTACAGATATGAAATGTTTCTGACAACAATAACGTATATAACAACAAAATACAGATAATACTGACGATGTCTGACAACGGAGTAGAGCCTAAAGAGGAACGGTCTCCATTTACATCTACTTGGACCGTTGAATGGAAGGACGAAACGAGCCATGTTGTCAACACACTAGGAGAAAATGACTACTCTCAGGCCTTAAGCTTGTTTAACGAACTATCTAGTTCAGGAAAAGAGGTAGTACTTTATGAAATACGGACGCCGATGGCCGATCCGTCTGCTCAACCAAAAAAAATCCCAATTCTAAATAGCGCAAAGACAAAGAAAAGAGTAACCCGCGGAGAAACAAAACCGCGAACAGCTGGGGTGTCCGAGAGAAGTGCTAAGGTTAGCAAACCTGCACAAACATCTAGTCTCAAGGATCTCAGGATAAGAATACTTATTTTGATCGCAGTTATAGCAGTTTTTGTCATTATTCTTTTTCTTATTTCTATTCTGTTTACAGGCAATGATTTTGCACATAATTTTTTGATTTATTCTTCTGCGGCTAAATTATCTGGACTGGACTGAACCCTAAGTCAGTTCTAGGATAGAATTTGTATTATTTAGAGCTAGATCTATTAGCAGCTTGAGCCTATCTTGTATCATGAGGACATTTTTTTCATAGACACAAGTTTAATACTATTGGTTATAATTATAGGCCTATGCCAATAGCATACGTGTTACTAAACTGTGAACTCGGCCATGAAGCAGATATTATTAACGACCTGAAAAAACTACCAGGAGTCAACGATGTAGAAGGATGTTATGGGGTTTATGATATGATCGTGAAAATTAGCTCGGATTCGATGGACAAGTTAAAAGAAACAATAACATGGCACATTCGAAAAATAGACAAGATAAAGTCGACATTAACACTAATAGTTATAGAAGGGCAAGGGAGTCATTAGGATTGAAGTGAATTGAAAAGTTTCGAACTTACGCATCATCTACCAGCCCACAGGATTACTTTACATTCGATCGAATTATAGGAACTATCGGAGGCATCAAGACCAAGCTGAGTAGGGTCATGCATTTTCTATTGATCATTGACATATTGCCTACATTTTTCCTTATGTTTCTTGTCTAGATGACTGAACCTTAATTGAGAATATCAAAGTCTCTAATTTATTAACTAATTGTTTACATTCATCGCTGTCCGCAGGACAATGCTTTAGCTCCGAGATTTCGTAGTACGATGGGGCCTTTTTACTTAATGTCTTGGAATGCCTGAGAAATTTGTGATTTTGCCATTTCTAGATCTTTATCGCTACAGATAAGAAATGCATTTTCGGATTTACCCCTGCCATACTTTACGACTATCATAAGGCCGTCGCCTTTTGGCTGAACATCTAGGAAAGCCCTGAAATTTAGAGTCTTTGCGTAGACTATTCGATGTGGACGCACTTCCTCTATAACCATATCGCCTAACGACTTTACGAACCCTCTAAGCTCTAGTAAGAGCTTCCTAACATCGCCTCTTAAACTGGTTAAATGATCTTCAAATTGCAAACTAGTTTTATCCTTAACTAAACCAAATTCACTCATGAGACTTGTTACGAATACACCCAATATTAATTAACAAGAGGACCGAAATCCGTTTTTTTCTGGTTATTGAAAGCTTTATACATTGTGCTAATCGAAAAAGTCCTGTGTGTTCACACGAAACTCAAGATATTGGTTCTTTAACCAGGTGAACCCTCGATAGCACTCCTAGAATGTTCCATTATATTGAAAGAACTGAACTCACACAACATTTCAATTAGATATCAGTATGCGATAAATGCCTACTAAAGAACTCGCACCCGAACCGCCAAACGAATATTTTGATATTTATCTTCTTACTTTCATGCAGTCGCAACAAAACTAGATTGATTAATCTACATCTAATTCCAAAGGGAGAGTCGTTCCTTTAGGGGAGCAAAGTGTCTTTCAATCTCATCAAAGCGTTCATAAAAGCTATCGGTACGACGAAGGTTTTCAAAAGAAGAATCTGTCTTAATCTTTTTCAAAACTATACTTACTTCATCAATCGTAACTCCGTGCTTAATATCATATTCTATCTGCTTTATGCAATTTGCTATAGTCCCATATTTACGATGTTGTCTTTTCTCCCAGGTAGACGCTGTTTCAGATATTCCCGTTAAATACTTAACAATTGTCTTTTCCATATGCTCAATATGCCAATCCTTCATAGGAAAGCTATTCTGAGTCAAAAGATCCATCATATATCCCTCTGTCTAACATATAAGCTAAGCCCCACTCGAATTGCTAGCTTGCTCTGCTACATGCTTCAATGTTTCTGGACAGCATTTAAAATCTCGCTCACAAATTTATTCGCTTAGTCCCACTCTCAACTATCCAGATCGCCAGCGGATATGAGCTTAGAATTGATCTTTAAACTTTTGGTTTGAAATACACGGAATATCAATATTTCATTCAGATCGTTACAGAGCTTCAGCCTACGACAAAAGAATCCTGAATCTAAATTCTTGCAGTTTACAATAAGGATATTTAGACTATTCCAGTTGTCTTTTTTAGATGCTTCTCAAAATTTAGTAAGGCTGCTATCTGCTCCTCAGATTGAACTGAACCTGGCCTCAAATCTCTGATCTTTTTGATAGCTTCTGTAGACGAAAGAGTAGGGTCTTGTTTCATAATATATGCTGCAAGAATGGTTCCTGTCCTTCCTTTTCCGGCTGCACAATGCACTAGCACTGGTTTTTCTTCGTTAATGTGTTGGCCTATATATCGGACTGTTGATTCTAAGATATCAAGGGATGGGGCACAAAAGTCCTCAACCTTCAGGTGCAAGTATTCCAGTTGTTGACTCGTATTGGCTAGCCATGAAGTTGGAAGTGGGCTTTCCCTAACAGTGATAACACTCCTAATTCCGTTCTTTGCAACCCACAATAGTTGCGGTAGATTGACTGGCATGCCGCTACCCGCTAATTTTTTCTCTATCACCCAGCTAAAATTTGTAGGTCGATTTGCAAATCGTCCATGAAACCAACGATATGTATTGCCAATCCTAGTCATGTAGTTGTTTTGAATATTTACTAACCAGAAGAGCATATATGTCTTTTAAATCGACCTATATGGCCATCGTCGTGACAGTAGGTGGATTAAGGAGGTACTACGAGTCACTATCTCGCATAGCGTATATAGTTCCGAAAGATATGCAAAGGCTATATATTACAGTGGGGGGCTTCAGGTGGGCTTTGTCAAATGGTGGTGTAATTTGATTAAATATGATTTTTCCGATAAGGTGGTTCTTATTACTGGGAGCACAGGCGCAGTTGGGAGTCAGTTATTAGACTTTTTTACGTCCCATGGTGCCACGACAATCGGAACTTACCTAGATGAAAAAAAGAGGAATATCACTCCTTCAGGATCTGAAGGGGTTGATCTCATTCGATGTAACACTACGATAGATTCCGATGTATCCTCTCTTGTTAGTGCAATTTCTAGAAAACACGGTCGAATAGATATACTAGTGAATACTGTTGGTGGATATCTCGGTGGCAAGAGTGTAGTCCTGCTTGAAGAGGAGGAATGGAACAAGATGTTTAGCTTAAATTTAGTATCGGCCTTTCTAATCACAAAGTATGTTGTACCATTGATGCTCCAATCTGGCTATGGTAGGATAGTTCATATTTCATCCTACACGGGGATTTCCGCTCAAGGTTTTGATTCAGCCTACGCTTCTTCGAAAGCCGGCCTGATAAGGTTTGTGGAATCTATTTCAAAGGAAGTAAAGGATCATAATCTAACCGTCAATTGCGTATTACCTTCGATTATTGATACACAGTCAAATAGGAAAATGATGCCTGACGCCAATTTCAAACAATGGGTTAAGATAGACGCACTAGTGACCGTTATTGCATTCCTGTGTTCTGATGGTTCTCGCGCAATAACTGGTTCAGCAGTACCGGTGCTCAAACCAACTTGACAGCAACATACTTTTTGCAGTACAATTTTTTTCGAACCCACATTGGTTAGCAGTGCAATTAGAAATTAGAAATGTGTTCGGATTAGCTTAGAAAGGAAATTATTCTGCCCACCAAATCATTTTCGCGGGTCCTAGCTGTCTCCAATATCGCAATGCCATCCAAGGTGGCAGAAAAATATTCTCTGTAGTACATATGCATTTTCCGCTTTAATGTTCTTTCTACCAGCCCATACTCCATAAGGTCGGTTACTAATTGAGAAACAATCAATGGATTAAGTTCGGTTTGACTTGAAATTTTGCCCTCTGGTTTGGATCTACCCTTTACGCATCTAAGTATTTGGATATGCCACTTTGTCAAGCGAGAGTCATTGCTGCCAAAGTTTCTAGCATTCAAGGCTATTCCTTTAGATCAACTAAAGTCGATTATTAATGTAACTATCAGTTTGGCAACAAAATATCATACTATCTTTTCTGTCAGAACGGCTTTAGAGTAGAGGTGTCAGCATTAATTTTACAACCAAATAATTGTCTTTGTTTTTAGAAGAGATTTCATCATGCCATCTAGTTGCATGATATTCTCAAATAAAATAACATTAATTGGGAATTGTTTGGATAGAAAGGAGTGAATAACTCTTCGGACCCTGGAGAATACTGGCAGAATAGACTCGCAGCAAACTATAGTTTAGACGGAACAGGATTTCAAACCCTTGGCAAGCAGTACAACAGATGGATGTATCGAATAAGGAATGTTATCGTGAAAAGGGTTATCCAAAGGATGGAATCCGATCTGAATGGTAAGGAAGTGTTTGATATTGGGTCAGGCACTGGATTTTACATTGATATGTGGATAGAATTGGGCGCCAGCGGAGTTAGAGGAAGTGACATTACAGACGTGGCCGTAATGAATCTGCGGCAGAAATATCCTTCCAATCAATTCTTCAAGCTTGATATTGGGCAGGACGAACTGCCAGATCAGCTTACCGCAAGAAAGTTTGACATCATATCTGCCTTCGATGTATTATTCCATATAACCGACGATGTTCGATATCAAAATGCAATATCGAATGTTAATCACCTCTTAAGAAAAGACGGGATCTTTGTGTTTTCTGAAAACTTTCTACATCATGATGCCCTTAGATCCCCGCATCAGGTGAGTCGTCAGCTTGTTTTAATTGAAAGGATTCTTCAAGAGAACGGGTTTAAAATATTAGAGAGGATTCCAATGTTTGTTATTATGAATGCACCTGTGGATACGAACAATAGGATTCTTCAGTCAACCTGGAAATTGATTAAATCTACTGCTAAGAAAGGGAAATTTGCATCGAATGTAACTGGATGTATACTTTATCCCCTCGAATTAATTCTTACTAGTATAGCTAAGGAAGGACCGTCTACCGAATTGATGATCTGCAAAAAACTTCAAGAGTGTTCGTGAACTTAGGGACGGATATAAATCAGTTACAATTAGAAGAGAAATTATTTCTTA
>WHTU01000170.1 GCA_009377575.1 Nitrososphaeraceae archaeon
TACAACGTTACCTTTGAAGGCAGTAGTAGAATATTCGTTGATGGTGCTAATCCTAGTTTCCTACGCAGTCTCAAGGAACGAGTTGATGAAGATACAAACTATGAGCAGTTGATATCCTACTTAAAGAAGCAATACTCTTCTGTGTATGACCTAGAGTTCTTGCAGCAGAACATGTTTGTCATTCCAGTGCCATTTGCCAAATACCATAAAGAGATGCTGGCACATTGTAAAGAGATGTTAGAATACCAGAATGGACATGTTGTTATTAATCCAGTACATAGCAAGCTAATCACTGCATTAAGAACTGCTGTAGAAAAAGGGGATGGTACGTTAGATAAGGAAGCTACTTCACATAATGATCTCTTCGATTCATTTCGTCTGTCTTTGATGTTCTGGCATTAATCTATCTAATACTTCGATAAGGATGTCTCCAACCGTGTCCTCAACTGCAAGCAGTCTAATCATGCCTAATGCTAGGATCGCATCCATTTCATCCATATCGATATAGCGTGACGGACTGCCTTCCCTTTTGGATACTGTTACCACATAGCCATGAGGCATATTCATAATTGATATTCCTCTCTCCTTCAACAATGCCTTGGCTTCCTCAGCATTCATTTTTAAGTTGTACCTGGCCGATCTCGCTTAAAAACACGCCGGACTTGAAAAATGGCGCTAATCGTATGTCCTTGCAGTTCTGGCACTAGGAGTACTGTTCTATACCTAAATTGCTTATCTGATATTTTCCATCATGTAAGTCTTCAATCAATCTCTTCTCAACGAGAGTATCTATCCTCTTCTGTAGAAATATTTCATCCCAGGCCTGTATTCCAAAGCCACCATACTCACGTCTTCTTTTGATCTTTTCCTTATCAAAGGATATCTTCTTATTCCCAGCCTCTTTGTATTCTTTAATCAGCTTTGGCATTAGATTTTTTTCAAAACTATTGT
>WHTU01000171.1 GCA_009377575.1 Nitrososphaeraceae archaeon
AGAATAGAGCTGAGCAATCTAATTCATTATGAAATGTATGATAGAACAAAACAAGTAGCAGTCTGATGTACTAGATATTTGACAAATTTGGATTTAATTGGCAGATACCGCTTATGTAACTAGTATGGCTGACTATATTCGATCTAGAAAGCTTCTGCTTTCAATTCAATTTCTATTATTGTAGGCTAACATTTGGATCACCATGTAAATCCTTGAATATCAGCATAATTAAAAATATAATTTGATTGATCAAGGTTTGCAGCTTGGATCTAAAACATCCTTACGGATTTGTCGTCTGCCTTAATTCAGTACACAAGGATAATACCCCCACCCACAATTTTTACTATTCAGTACGTACATAGGTTATTCCTGCCCCGCAGGCATGGATTATGTTTCACCATTACTTAGATTCATTCTTTTTGTGATTGCTCAAGAGAGAATAAATGCCTTCTCGATCATTTCTTGTTGGTGTTCTAAAATTTATTATTGTCTGATCTCTGATTGAATCCATAGATTCCCAAATATGGAAGCATAAGAGAGAACTGTTGATTCACTATTTGAGTATGTTGCAAGCCCAACGGCGTCTTCGTCCTCCTTTTCTTCTATTATCAATGATAACTCTCTGTCTGTCACTATGGTTGTTAGTTTCGTTTGTAATGACTTAAGCAGATAATGTATCTCTATATGCTGATATTCTTTTAATGATTCTGACACCTTCCAGACTATCTAGATGGAACTGTTGCAGAAGGAAAAAAGGTGGCCATAGCAGCTTTTGGAAAGGCCTTCCTTCTTCCATTTGATGTGATACTAGGATGGATATTTACAAATGAAAAACGACAGAGAATTTTCAACAAAGTAAGTAATACTGTAGTGATTAAAATGAGAACAGAATCTAGATCAACAGTTGGGAATATCAAGTATATCAAAGACTGATACTATTAACA
>WHTU01000172.1 GCA_009377575.1 Nitrososphaeraceae archaeon
TGAGACTTGTGTTCTGATGAATTTGTCGCCATGAATCAGAAAACTTTTTTCAGAATTAATTAAAGGTTTTGGTCAAGTCGGTTTCTAATAAAGACGACCTTAGTGATTTGGACAGGCTAGTTAGAAAATAAAAGAGAATGGACTTTATGCCATCTTTTAATATTAATAACGGGAGAGAAAACTAGCAAGAAACTTGTAGAACTAACCAAACGTGTGTACAGACTAGAGAAGGTGGTTCAACTAGACTAATGGGCCCAGTATTTCTAGGTACAGTTTAAATCCATAATGTCCTTTTCTTAAGCATACTTGGACACTAAGGCTGACCAGTTTATTAATTTACTTGAAGAAATGATTCAGGGCAGACGACCATGATAGTTGTGAAGCCTAATTTGGCCGCCTGCCTAGTCTCTTGTTATCAGTCGGTACATAGTATAATGATTATTCGGGGTAAAAGTTTTTTGGTATAATAGAAAAGGTAGACGACCAATGGGAGCGATATTGTCATACGCGTGGTCGCCTACCTTCTGTTTGAAGTATCAATGTATGATATTCAAACTATTAAAGACTTATAGTATATTTAAGAAAGGTAGAATAACCAGGTGAAGAATCGCCTAAATCCTGGTTGCCTACCTCATTTCCCTAGATAGACAGTGAGGTTCTTTAGGAGTGATTTAAAGGCCCCAACTGCCAGCAGTGTACTGTACTACATGTTATAAAAATGGTGACTAGGAAAAGGTAGGAAAACCGGGCCCACCAAACCTGTGTGACTTGTTCCTACCTACTACGTGCTGATAGAATGGTCTCACGTTAGAGGGTATGCAACCTTTCACCTCTCGTCGATTACAATCTTCTCTGTACTGCAGCAGCTTTTGTACAACATATTATAAAAAAAATCCAAGAATATGCTACCCTGCTTCAGGGAATATTTCTTCTGACTTGTAT
>WHTU01000173.1 GCA_009377575.1 Nitrososphaeraceae archaeon
GAGCAGCAGCAGCAGCAGCAGCGGCAGCGGCAGGACAAGCAGCGGCAGCTGCTGCAGCAGCGGCGGGTGGCTCTGCAGCAGTAGCTGCAGCAGCTGGTAGTGCAGGTGGATGTGGTGCAGCAGGCGGGTCTGCAGCAGCAGCGGCAGCGGCTGGTGAAGCAGCGGCAGCGGCAGCGGCAGCTGGTGAAGATGCTGGCGCAGCAGCTGCTGCGGCAGCTTCCGGTGCAGGAGCCTCTGCAGCAGCGGCAGCAGCGGCAGCAGACGGAGCAGCAGCTGGCGCAGCTGCAGCATCAGGTTACTCGGCAGCAGCAGCAGCGGCAGCCTCGGGCGGAGCGTCAGCAGCAGCGGCAGCGGCAGCAGGTAGTGCAGCAGCAGCGGCAGCGGCTGCAGGTGGATCCTCAGCCGCAGCAGCGGCAGCAGGCGGTGCAGCTGCAGCGGCAGCGGCAGCAGCTTCGGGTGCAGGTGGCGCAGCAGCAGCGGCAGCAGCGGGCAGCGCAGCCGCAGCAGCGGCAGCAGCTGGTGGAGCATCAGCAGCAGCGGCAGCGGCAGCAGGTGGCGCAGCAGCAGCGGCAGCAGCAGGTGGATCCGCAGCCGCAGCAGCGGCAGCAGGTGGCGCAGCGGCAGCGGCAGCAGCTGGCGGCGGAGATAGCGCAGCAGCTGCGGCAGCAGCAGCATCAGGTGCAGGCGCTGCAGCAGCAGCGGCATCAGCAGCAGGTGGAGGTGCAGCAGCTGGTGCAGCTGCTGGTGACGCGGCAGCTGCAGCGGCAGCAGGAGGTGGAGGTGCAGCAGCAGCGGCAGCTGCATCTTCTGCAGCAGCAGCGGCAGCCTCGGGCGGAGCTTCAGCAGCAGCAGCGGCAGCTGCAGGTGGTGCAGCGGCAGCGGCAGCGGCTGCCGGCGAGGATGCAGCGGCAGCGGCAACGGCTGCGGCAGAGGAGAACG
>WHTU01000174.1 GCA_009377575.1 Nitrososphaeraceae archaeon
ATATATTCGAAAATTGTATCATATGCTCCGCTGAGTAACAATATGTTGATACTATTAAGGAGTCATTTGATAGCGGAGATGAATTAAAACCAATGAGACATATATTGACTCTACTTTCGTGCTGGAAAGAGGGAGCTACTCTAGTTAAAGAGTCACTAAGGACCAAGATAAGAGAGTCAAGTGACTTGCTTATTCCAATTGTAACTATAGCAATTACGATAATAACCACATTCTTCTTGAAACCTCCCACTTAAGGAGGTTCCTGAAAGTACTTGAAAACTTTAGTTATACTGGGATTGCTCTATCCTATGACTACATATGTTATTAGGTTATCTCATTAAAATAGTATATGCAAACTGACTGTGAACATCCTAAGCATATAGAATATCTAGAAGCATTTCTAAAGAAGTACCCTGCTGCAAACAAGGATGCACATTTTTCGATTAATATGGTAGATCCTGAAGAGTGGTATATTTCTGATGACCAGAAAAAGAACACTGTCAAGTGTTGCCAGGTCTGCAGCATATCAGGAGACATAAAGAGAGCAAGCAGCAGGAATATTGTCATTACTAATTAGATTCTCAGTTAATGATCGTGATTGGACCGCTGCTTTAGTTCCCCCTAGATGGACACGAAGAATTCCAAGAAGAATTAAATTCTAGATGATTGTTCCGTTAATAATATTCATAACATATATATACACTTACTGCGGTTTGAATGTACTCCTAGAGTAATCTGTAAACAATTATATTAGGAATAACTAGTTTACATAATGTTGGCAAATCCCGTTTTAAATATGAGGGACCGAAGTATGATTGGCCAGCGATTCATCGGCAATCTCTTGTCATTTGATGAACACGCCAAACGACATGGCTATAACAGATTATGCACTGTGACTAATACTTGGCAAAACCTTGGAGCCTTTAATTTCAACATT
>WHTU01000175.1 GCA_009377575.1 Nitrososphaeraceae archaeon
ACACATTGACTCTGCTATTAGGTAGAGAGTAGCAATATTTCATCTATTTTCATCTATTTCCATGTATTTTCGTCCAATCTCAACGTGATTTCAAATTTGTGAATACGTAAAAGACGTGATTTGATATTAGCGTTAATGAAATTGTTTGCTTTTTTAGATCATGAAAATTGAGGATACAAATAGATGTAATTGTTAAAAAATAGGAAATAAGAATAAATTAACTTCGAATCGGTATCATCATTCATATCTGCAACCCTGTTTTCCCTATAGCGTTCAACAAAGAACCCCGTAACATGCTTGCCTATGCCAAGAAGTTAATGGAATATGGTAGTGGAGTAGTCGCTATTAATCTAAGTCATACTAAACTTATCACTGCCCTACGCACTGCAGTGTAGAAGGGAAAAGGCACTCTAGACAAAGAAGCAACATCACACGATGACTGCCTGGATGCTTTCAGGCTGTCTCTTCAGTTTTGGCATTAGCCTGGTTAGAACTTGATTTAGGATTCGCGGCTTTGCCGCTTTTGTAGGCCTTGTCAATCCTGTCCCATGCCCCAATACCTCCTTCTTTTTCTTTGTGCAACTCATGGCCTTTGTCTGCGTCATGGTAACCTAACCAATAACAAAGGTTTAAAGTCATACTCAGTAACCTCATTGGGGGTGCCTCGGAATATTTCTGATTCTTCCTCGCAATGGGTTTACCTAGAGGATCTTGAAACAATACGTCATACGACTCTCCCGTCATTATTTTTAACTCCTCGACAGTTTTCACAGGAACTATGACTCCCGAGTCTTTCGGATAATGCCTTCCTATCTCTCCCTGTAACTCGTCTGCTGCCTCGATGGAGGCCTGGTTTAACTGATACATTACATTCCACCATAATCCGTCGTCTATCATATCTATGCAGTTCTTTCCTAAAGCATTCTTC
>WHTU01000176.1 GCA_009377575.1 Nitrososphaeraceae archaeon
AAATGATAATGTTCAATAAATATTATAAATATTATTGAAGGTAATCTAATTTACTCTCGTCTGCCTTAAAAATAAAAGACTTTCAGACAGAAGTTCAATAACCACTCCAATGCCTAATCAGCCTATAAGTGACCTCGCCGTGACATTGTGTACAAGAAGAACGGCGCCAGGGCAACGCCGCGCTCCTCAAACTGCTCGATTAATTTATGCCTCTAGGCTTTTCTGTTATCTTTCCTGACACACTAGACTCGATATCAAGGGGCACACTTATCATACATAGTGGTCGATACCAAATTATGATGTTTGGACCTAATTTGCCTAAGCACATGTTTCTCAACCAGAAATCTTCCACGAGCGCACACTTCGGAAACGGAAATCCGCCGCTACTGCATCTTTTTCCAAATTGATTTGGTTTTGTAAGGGGCAAGTTTGCCTCAATATTTGACATAATAGTTGATTGCGATAACCTTGGAATAAGGACAAACACTTATCAGAAGAACATCAGCGTAAATTACGCGAAGCGCATAAAGGTAAACCTAGTCCAAAAAAAGGTAATAAAATCTCAGATGAAACGCGTAAGAAAACACACCTGAAGAAAGAGAACGCATATCAAAAGGTTTGAAAAAATCTCAATCTTGCTGCAAACAAATTTAATCCTTATTCTCACATAAAATTTGCCGAACCGTGAAGGCTATAGGATATTTACATGCGCCTGAATGCTGTTGGCTGGTTTTGCATTTGTATAGCATTTGCTATCACATAAGTCATTATGTAATTAACCAGAGTTCAAGAAGCAAATAATAGCCAAGGTATAAGCAAGTTAAGGTTACATATTAGTATCCTTAATCTAAACTATGTCATCTCAAGAGAATATAAATGCCGTTAGACGGGCCATCAAGGCCTTTAATACAGGAGATACGAAC
>WHTU01000177.1 GCA_009377575.1 Nitrososphaeraceae archaeon
GTTGAAGAGATGTATCTTTTCCCGACAAGATACTGTTAGATTGTAGATCATGCGTCAGATAAGCTCGCTAGAAATTGCCATACAACCAACAAAGATGACAGTACGAGGCCAATGACTATCTGACACCATTAGAGTCCTAATGGTACCTATAATGGTGTGCCAGTCCCATCAAAAGTGGATAACCTGTGTTATAATTCCACTTTTGGATAATATAACTTTCCCGCCCTTACTAGAGTATTAGTGAGACTCGAAGAGATAAGGTTCCAATGGTTTGATATACATTTCGCTTTATTTAAGATAATGCTATCCACTTTGATATCCTCTCCTTTAATTGGAATTCAATAATTGATACATCTTTTTCATGCACCATTACCTACCAAATATTAATTGTGTTTGCTATAACTAATCTAATTGACTAGAAGCCAACGGTGGCAAAAAAATCACTAGTGATATTTTAACACTTTCACGCTCAGGATTTTGTTAAGGTATAACTAGTAACAGATAAAGGTAGTGTGGCCAGAACCTATTGAAACTGGCCACTCAGGTCTATCTCCTGCAAGGACTAGTGCTGTTGAGGTAATCTACTTGATCTTCTACTTTTTTGGTTTTTTCCCTTCCTCTATGTCTTGCATACTGACAGTATCTCCTGGACTACCAAAATCAGCTCCTATCCTAATGCCAGAGCTATCATAAATTGGTAGGTGGTATAAAATAATAAAAATATAAAGACATCAATAGTGTTGAACATTTATGTCAAATATAGACCCTGCACAATTTAAACAAGGTCAACGTGAAAGCTGGGATAGTGTAGCTGCTGAATGGCAAAAGTGGTGGAAGACTACTGAGGCAGCTGCTGAGAAAGTGAGTAGGCGGCTAATAGAACTTGCAGAGATAAAATCAGACTCTAAAGTTCT
>WHTU01000178.1:0-243 GCA_009377575.1 Nitrososphaeraceae archaeon
GTAGTACATCCCATTTAGATTCCAGTATTCCCTGTAAAATTCACTCACCTGATCCTCTCTCAGGTTTAACGCGATGGCCACATGAATTGGAGTGCTGCCTTCCTTAAACATCCGATAGGCCCGTGAAGATGGGGAAAGAGAAGCTCGTTTTGGTTCTACCTTATCTAGAATGGCTCTAATATCGCGAGGAGATTTTCTTACTATTTTCTGTATTTCTCTAAATGTCTTATTTTGATTATAATA
>WHTU01000178.1:253-903 GCA_009377575.1 Nitrososphaeraceae archaeon
CTATCTCCTGCCTGTTTAATCCTTGCATATACAACATAATGAAATAGATTTTGAAGCTTTAAACATTGTTATCGCTTGTTACCACATGGTTGCTAAGTATTATCCATTGGTTTCCAACTGCTATCTTATGATTTCATCTGTTTTCACTGTTACCAAAGTCAATCTTGAATCTACTGGAAATCCGAGGTAATTTAGTTTGAGCTGCATTATAATATACGCAGGTCATCCCCATCAATATGACCTCATATCCTCAAGTACATCAGATTGAGTAATAATGGTTGAATGACCATAGAATGAGATAAATGATGAACTGAATTTCTTACAATTTATTTTATTTCACTTCAGAAACACTACGTAACATTGTTGCAGATCACTTTAATGTCAATTGTCATAGCTCTCGTCTCTGAGTTACTATTCAACCTATTCAGTCATTAAATACCAGGAAGCTACATTACTATTTTGGAATAGATTAACTTAATCAAAATGAAAGGGGCTTAGGAATTAGAAAATGGTATATAAAACATGAACGTAAGTTACTTCTTCCTATGAGAATGTCATATAGTCAATATTCTAGAAACAATTGCTGCTGCTGTTCAGGAGCACATATCTATCAGACAACAGCAATCATTTTTCCAGAAGATATTTGTTAC
>WHTU01000179.1 GCA_009377575.1 Nitrososphaeraceae archaeon
GAATAGTGTTTCCAACTTTGAAAATGCAATGCCTAGGATCATTGTTTGGAACCTTAAGATCGAGTTCAGTTATCAATATTCGATAATCCTTGGATAATGTTTTTAATCTAATATCACCTGCTTTGGCTATTTCCTTTAATGTCTTTGGGACTGTCATTTCTCTGCAGGCTATGTATAATGAGGCAGCTACCATTGTGGGAGTGGTTCTACCAGTTACTACCCCTCTAGCCTGAGCCTTTCTGTAGAGGTATGCTGTTTTCTCAATTACAAAATCTGAAAGACCTAATTTACTCCTTAACTTATCAAGTTCGACGAATGCTTTCTTAAGATTTCGATGATTGTGAGTATTCAATTGAGTTCTCACATCGTACATCCTTATCTTGTGTATAGAATGGCGAACCAAAGGATCCAGTAGTTTTCCATGTGCATCATTATCCCGCTCTCCTATTACTGTGAATAATCCTTTATCGTGACGAGCAAGAGAAAAAGGAGAACCCATGCTTTGTTTATTAGCATTTGACTCAATATTCATTCTGTATCGTAAATTCTTTTGATCAAAATTACGCCATTCAGGAGCTGCATCTTCGATTTTATCAGAAATCACCATCCCACAAATACTACAAATCATCTCTCCTGACTCATAGTCCGTAATTACTCTAATTTGATTTGTTTCTAATTTTCTGTTTCCTTTACTTTTATGTTCCTTTGATGTACAATTAGAACATCTGGGATATGATGATAAATAAGAGTCGTTATTATCTGTAGAAGACTGATATAGTATAGTCATGATCAAAAGTGCACAAGAAGGTATTTATTAGTTGACCTATAGGAATATCATACAATAGTATCCACTTGAGATATTATTAATAATTCCTGGCAGTATGAACAAAAAATCGCTTTA
>WHTU01000017.1 GCA_009377575.1 Nitrososphaeraceae archaeon
AAGTCAGATCAATAGTAGCTTTAATTGTGGCATAAAATACCCGTTTCAAATAGAATATGGAGCTTCATTATATAGGCCTAAAAAAGGAGATCCATAGTGTAGAGTTGCTTTTACTTGAGCCTATTCAATCATTTCTCCACATGAGGAAAATTGAATGTTCTATAGGAAGCCATTAGACAATACTTATATACGTTTGAGTTTTTTATAGGATCGAACATGTCATCAAGAACAAACCTAGCTATCTTGGTCGTATTCACAGCATTCGCAATCATCGGTGCTACCATGGCGTTGTCGACAACAGGATTCTTTGACACAACAGGAATCTCAAGCGCATACGCACAGAATGACACTATGATGAGCGGTGACAACATGACCGGTGGAAACATGACTGCCGGCATGAGTAATATGACAAGTTAAGTGTTTAAAGACACTAACATCTCTTTTTTTTCACACGAAGATTGGTTTATCAAGAAATTTACTTTATTTGAAAAAGCATCTTAGGGAAAGTTTGAAGACTGTTCCGTTTCCATTCTGTAATAGTGTAGTTTTTTCCCAGATTAACGCAAGAAATTACCAAGAGGCTTGAACATAAGCGAACGATTATCCACTTTATTATTTTTTACCAGGTTCGACCTCTTTTAGCAGCAGAATATCATATGTGACTTATCTGTGATTGACGTCATTGATAGATTGATATTGTTAACCATTCTTAAGATTATTGTTACTCACTTAGAGAAGTGATATGTGTGACGGTTTGAAGGCGACCACTTTTCATTTAGCCTCTACTGGGTTATCAAATTTCTCCACATAAAGTATCATTTAGAAGAATATATCATGTCCAATTGTAAACACTGCATGAATGTCCTTTATCGCACCTACCTACTACCGAACTTGACCGATGCACGGTTTAGTATCTCATGCGCAAATACCGAGAAGCGTGTTCCATTCCGCAGTATCAAGTAGTCGCGCTAGAATCAAAGTGGTGAAGGTAGTTTTATTTGGTTAATAGGACAGTCAGTCAGTCCTAATAAACTAATCGATCAGTATTTTGCTTTGTCCGAACCAAATATTTTCATAAGTAACGAAAGATGATCAAGGGAAAACGATGAATAAAAAACCGTGCAATTTTCAATCAATATTTTTTTAATCCTGACTAATAGGAACCGAAATTATATTCAGATTCTTATTATGTCACAACAGAATTAATTCATTGCCTGGAGAAATTGTTTTTTCTATTTGCTCCTAATTTTACAGAAGAAAATCAATACAAATCATTACATCGATTCGATGGACTGACTCACAGTTCTGAAATAAAGGATAATACTACGTTCGTCCATGCTTCGCCAATATTATTTAGGTTGTAACCTCCCCCACCTAGTGCTATAATTCTACCATCACAATATTTGTGCGCTAACTTATGTAAAGATCTTGATGCGTATTTATGAGACTCGGGGGAATATCGTAGGTGCGTAAGAGGATCTGACTCGATGCAGTCGGCGCCACATTGCAAAATGATCAAATCTGGCTTCGCAACGCCGTCTATAAATTTTTCAACCTCCTTGAATGAAGCTACAAACTCTATGTCGGTTGAACCAGGAGCAACTGGCACATTAAGTTTTGTTCCTTCCGCCTCTCCCCTCCCTCTTTCCTCTCTTGATCCTGTTCCTGGAAACAAATATTTGCCATCTTCGTGTATGTCTGCAACAAAAATCAAGGGATCCCTTTCAAACTCATAGTAGACTCCATCGCCATGGTGTGCATCAATGTCAACGTATGCTATCCTATCTAGACCGTATTTGTGTCTAGCACGCAATATCATAATCCCAATATCATTAAAAACACAAAAACCAGATGCATTTCCTCGATAAGCATGATGCAATCCACCAATGGGATTGAAGGCATGTCGTGATCCCTTCTTCCTCTCGATTACGGCTTCTAGAGCCTTCAGACTCGAACCGACAACTGTCGCAGCCGCCTCAAAGACGCCCTTGTATGCAGGGGTGTCACCGGCATCTAAATACCCAGAACCAAGTTGCGAGTACTGTTTAACTAGATCAACATATGATTTGTCATGAAAAGACAATATGGTCTCTTCATCGGCAATAGTTGGCACTTCGATCTCGATCAGAGATCTGTCTGGAACAAGTTCCTTAAATTTATTCCAAAATGCCTCCATCCTATTATTATTTAGAGGATGAGAGCTTCCGAAGCCATACTTTGCTAGCTCATCTCCTAACAATACGGAAGTCTTACACACGAAAGCATTGTGATGCAGACGCGTTTAAGGTTTTGTTCTGTCAGATTATAAAATTACTCCATCTTCACACGATCCTGCCCCAAGTCACATATTTATTAACATAGAACTAATCACTAAACGAAAAACGTGATATGAGCGTCTTCTTATACTTTTCAATTTTAGAGATGACCTTGATGCTTGGTGCTCTAAGGAAATGTTAAATATTCCTCTTATTACTATTCCTTAAAAGTATGATAATTAATACAGGAAAGGCAACTCCTATCAGAAGCATAACTTCCAAGGTTAGCACCAGAAAAAATCCTATCATTATCAGCCAAACAACACATATAGTTAGAATGTAATCAACTGTCTCACTCTTTACAATTATTTCCATACCTATCACACTGGCTCCTAGAGGGGGTAAGAAACGTAAGCTCATTAAGCCTTTTTATATCTATGTTCGATAACGCCCTTCCCCCCGTTCAAAATAGATGTATGGGAATAGTATCTATACCATAGTGAATTCGAACAATTGACTACGTTATACACAGGTTCCAAAATCATTCGGCAACATGTCAGCTCCATTCTTGAACAAAACGTCTACTTCTCTGGCTGAGAATAGACCTACGACAAGCCAATGGTTGACCCTTGCCTCGAGACTATGACCTCTTAATGAGCGTAAATGTGCAACAGCTGGAAAACCCTTGCTGGGATTATAAGCCATTACCTAGCAAAGATACTGAGTTGCATTTTTTTATTGTCAAGTAATACTGATGCTTCTTTCAGAATTTTCAGATGACAATTGTTATATATATTATCATTAAACTATGCGCAATGAAATCAGAAATTAGGACTCTTCACAAAACAATAGTGACTCTTCTAGTCTTGATATTGCCAGCATGCATGTATTCTTTTGCGCCCCTTTCTGCCCAGACTGACGGAAACAGCAATTCTGCCAGTCAGGATTACCAGGAATTTCAGTCGTGCCTCTCTGATACTGAGGTAGATGGTTATGCTTCCGAACAACAAATAAGGGATTGTTTTGCACCAATCTATAATACAGGTACAGCTACTACTGGTTCCGCTCCAAGTGATACCTCTTCCGGGGGCGAAGACGCTTCTTCCAGCCCCACTACCAGCGACGAGAATGATGCTGATGATGATGATGATAACGGCAACTAATGCGAAGAAGGCAGCGGCACTGGTTCGGGATAATGGGAATTTAGGCAGCAAAGCGGAATCGTTTTTGTACAGAAATTAACACGAGGATCTAAGGTTAAATTCTCCCGTGTCTTTTTTTCTGCACTACAGATAAACATTAACTTTAGATATTGATGTATAGCAGCAACTATGTTTAACGCAGATAGCAGCAGAGGACTAATTTAGATACTAACACAGAAAACCGGTCTGAAGTAGCCTTCCTAAGATATGATCCACACTAGGAAACCATAATTTGGCAGTTATTCTTTGCCACATCAGGAAGCAAAACCATTGCAGGGTGTACTCATTCTGTTTTGGCAACAACAAGATCAGCCCTCTAAAGCGGTCATGACGTGAATTTCACCGATAGATATATCTTTACCGTTACTGTTCCACTAATTGATCCTTACATTCGATGAAGTATAGAAGTAAAATTGATCTTATAGCACAAATGTTACAAGTTGCTAGCGAAGGGCCTGTTTTGAAGACCAAAATGATGTACGGTGCATTGTTATCTCAGTCCCAACTTAAGGGATTGCTATCACTTACTCTAAATGCTGCGTTATTGGCGCATAACAAGGAGGAACAAACTTACCAAACTACGCAAAAGGGCTTACGCTTCATAGAAAGGTATAATGAAATATCAAACTTATTGGGGGGTCTTCCTAATCAGTAGAGATTCCGTTGAAGCCTGTCTGAACATATCGTCAAACTAGGCATGAATTAGTTTAGGAGATTTTGTTATGGATTCAAATCAACGTGGGAAGCGTAAGCATGCTAAATGCAGGCTTATCTTCTAAGTTCGCTTAGTGTTTGGTTTTAGGAGGCCGCTTGATCGAAATGGAAGGCAAACAAGTCAGTGCAAAGCAGATTCCCGAGACTTTCGGACGAGATGGCTAGCCGGAGGAGAATCAATTTGCTCTACGAATATCGGAAAAACACGGGCACTCATGCTAGAAGCGAGCAGGGTATACACTGTTACTCGAATCGATGATCAGGTAGTTATCAAGGGTTATACACTCTGTCAATAGTTGTGGAGCCAAAGTAATGAGTAATAATGTCAATAGGACGATTCAGAGACTCCGTTAGACAGATTGACGATTAAGTTTTACGTCGGGATTGAGTCACCTGTTTGGCTGGCAAAAGCATTCTGAGTTATCGCACATTACTTTCCATTCAGTTGGTTTCAACCTGCTCTTATTTTTGACTTCTAGTTCTGAACCAAAAATGTTGGGGTCTAGATCCTGAGACAAATTATTCGTCAAGATCCTTTCGAACCCATTGGTGATTCATGAGGAAAGGATATTGACTCGTTACAACCGGACCGCCCAAGGTATTATTGTTAAAAGGATAAAGCGATTAGTTAGATGATAAGACGAGTAAAGAAAAGATATTAAATATAAGTAACAGCTGTCAGATAGTGGGGTAAATAGTAATATGAAAAGAGTTGAAGCATATGTATCATCAGAAAAGGCAGAAGCGGTATTGTCCGCTCTGGAATCGTCGAATTTTCAAGCGACGTTTTTCGAATCAAAAGGGATGGGAAAAGGTGAGAAAAGAGATCTAAGCTTCAAAGGCAGGACTATGAAAATGAGATATTCTACTCGGAACACTATAGTAACTATCGTTGATGAGGATAAATTAAATCAAGTTATTTCAGTAATAAAGGAATCTGGAGGCACAGGTACAACCAGTTCTGGGGTAATTGTAATTTCGCCTGTAGATGATTTGATAACGCTGTAATTCGTCACTGCCACCAGTGCTAAAAAAATGAAAATTTTGGGATTAGGAGAATCATTTAGGTAACTACCTTCCCCATTACAATGAAAAATTCCATTTTTCTCTAAAAGGTGAAACTTCACCATGTTAATTAGAATGGAAAAACTGCAACCAATGTCCTAATGCCTTCTACAAAGAAGATCGTGACGGTGACTGCGCTTGCGACCGTTCAATGATGTCTATCAATAGCTTGTTTAAATTGATCCTGTAGTAATCTAATTTATCGGGATCATACTTTTGTACTATTTGTACTGACTCTCCTCTGTTTATTCTGTTCACTATAACACTCCGGTGGACATATCCCGTTACAAATACAAATCCGTTGATTTTTGCTTCTCGTAGAAAGTGGGTTCTAAGCTCGTGGCCACCCGCTTCACCCCAATATCCAGGCTTGATGCAGATCCATTCCATATATGCCGTATTGTGGTTGCCCCAATTTTCGTCATGTGTGCCTCTCCTAAGGGTATAATTTTCCAAAGGCCCCCCCTTTACATAACCAACTATCTTATCGCCAAGAGCACCATATTCATTACTGCTGCTGGTGTTGGTATAGGAGCCGCCACCACCGCTGTTACTATTCCTACTACTGTTATCAGATCCGTCCTTGATTTTAAGGGTTATCAGGATAGTACTGCGATTGTGTAGGGACCGCAAGAATTGAGCCTTGTCGAGTTGTAATGGAACACGTAATTCTTGATAAATATTTAGGATTGCATCTCTTGTTTGAGAAGAGAGATCTTTGTCGGAGACTTCTTCTACATTGCAAAATAACGCCAATTCCTTCCTTCTAATGGAACTTCTTGTCTTATTTTCGTCTTCCCAAGCCTCCCTGAAGGCCTCTACATTATCATAGAAATTCTTCCTATATTGATCAGGTAAATATCGTAATATACCTTGGGTCATTTCCTTCTCTTCTTTTAGAGTGCTAAAGTACTTGACAGACTCCTCGTTAATGAATGAAGGATGCCAACCTAAAGCATGTGCGTTGCGCCTCGCAAGAGTCTTTGCATGTTCATAATCCCCTAAGGCGTACCCGGCCATTCGCTCACATACTGATAATAGCCATCCCAAGTATTCATAATGTTCTCTTGTTTTGGTATCATTTTCTGGTATGCCAGCGTCTAAAAATAGTTCTTGCATTCTCATCCTTGCATGTTCGGCGTTCTCACCTTTGAAAGGATAAGTAGTACGATATATTATTGCAATAACCATATCAAGGTTGATGTCGATATCGTCTATGAATTTCTTTATCTTTTTATCATGTCTTAAAAAATATTCAACTGAATCTTCATGCGGCTTGTCCGAAAGTTTCAAGGGATCATAGTCGTGAAAAAGAGCAGCAATGAACAGATACTTTATGTCGTGATCGTTGAATTTTCTATATTCCATACCAGAAGCACCTAATTGTCCATCAAGGGCTAGCAACGCAAAGTATGTAGCTTCAAGTTCATGATCTATATTGTGATAGCCGTAGTAGTCTGGTCCTAATCCCTTCTTTGAAAATTCGGACACAGCATGTCTTACAATTCTGTCAGTCCATCTATCCTGCAGTCCCATAGAAGTGGCGAGTTCGATAATCTTGTCTTTAAGCGCTGCCTGATGCGCAACACCTACAATGTACTTGAGCCACCAAGTGAATAATTTTACCCTGTTGTAGAATTCAAACCACCATGGAAAAGAAACCGCAAGAGGATTATCTACCTTAACTGAATACTTCTCATCTAGGTAATTTTTCTGGTCGTCCTCATGTACAGGAGGCAGGATAATCAGCCAAGGATAATGATCACGAACTGGCACAAAAGTGTTCTGTTCCGTCCTGACACAATCGTACCCAATCTGCACTCTTTTTTCAGTGCCCTTATTGTATTAAATATCGTGAGAGCAAGAATTCACCTTCCCGATTGATGGCTGACGTCTAATTATGGGCTCGTTTTTTCGCATCAGTTTACGGAGCATTGAGCTAGATTATCGCGTATTTCGATACGTTGATTGTCCTAGGTGGTCGGGGAGGTTGACGATGCAGCTTGCTAATAGCCAGTTAAGGTCGTCTTACTCCATCTGGTCAGAAGGAGATGCTTTTTGCCCATGAAATAATCCACGTATAGCGTCAGGTTCAGAGAGCGTTACAATCCCCACCCGTTTTGCTAGTCGCCTAAATTCAAACCTACCGATAAAATATACTATCATTTCCCAATCCAAGAAGCGGAACGCAAGTACTAAGCCTGAAGAGGTTACGCTGTACCAGGAACATTATGTTCGCAAAAAATATTGAGCGTTGCAATTCGAATTAGAGAACTACGCGGATTGGCCTTGATCCTGCTTCAATCAGGTCGAACACTATACGCGAACAAAATCAGCTAGCGTCTTTTATCAAAAAGCTTATCTATCACTTCAACAAGATGATTGGGGTTAATGTTCAAGAAGTGTTATTCCACTCTTATCGTAATACTTGGAGGGGTTATTCTAATAGCTCTATGTGCTTTGGATCCTTTACTGAGTACTGGAGGACAAGTGGTCGCTCAGAATTCATCATCTCAAGAGGAAATGATATCTGGCAGTAGTAATAGTAGTAATAATTCTGAAATTTAGACGAATAAGAGTAACTCTGCCACGAATTCACAAACGCTTTCAATAGTGAAGCAACGTACAGAAATGTCAAGCCCAGCACCAGTAAGGCATCCCGGACAACCGCTTCATGCACTGGTATTTGCATTACCACTACGAGATGATGGTAAGATATGGTCTGGGAAAGTGACCTTTACCGCTAGCAAACCGATTGAAGTTGAGGTATTGCACCCTTATGAGTCAAAAGGAGAAGTTGATACTATGCATGGGGAGCCTTATTATGCAGTACTGCCTGGAAACAAGAGTATTGCCATTTCTCATCTGAGAGATTTAGTCGATGTACCAATTGAAATTAATGGTACCGGCATTAGTTCAGGGACGCTAGGATTTGTCGGTAGTGCTTTAGTCTTCCATAAAACAACGGGACAACCATTTACAGTAACATATTCTATAGACGCAGTTGCGAAGTCACCCATCAATCAAAATTAACAAGTGAAAAGAGTTCAGTAGCCGACCATTTCACTATTGAAGTAAGCAACATCGAATTTGAAAGACCAGTAAAGAACAATACAAAGAATGCTTGATGATGAGATCAAAGATTGGACAGTAACTCTTCTGAGAAAAGATGCTTCAAGAGCTATGGATAACAGGGTGGATGCCGATGGTATTTTCCTTCATTCGTTGATGATAACAGTAACGATAGCATTGCTAAGTATGACGTTGCTATGGCATGAGACGCTTTCACCTCAGACAAGTCAGTGAGCTCTCAATTACAAAAATAATCTTCTGAGTATGTTCCTATCTAGCAGATCGCACCTGCTAAATTGAAGGGGATGGATGCTATTTCACGATCTTTAATCTGATTCTATATCGAAACCAATTCAGAAGTTGGTCGATAATGTCTATATAACGTAACCAACATAAACATGAAGGGGTGGAACGGGGATCCAAGTAAACTTGGAATATGGATCAACCTAGGTTATGGCGATAACCAATATGGTATCTGTTTGCTATTTGCTAGTGATAGATAATGCCTAGTAAAAAGCAACTTTTGGATGATAAAAAAAAGTTTGTAGGTTTTTGTGGTTCTACACGAACTCTACCAAGGTAGCAACTGCAGATCGTCGTCGTCTTCTTCACCTGATGGTTGTAGTGCAATTATATTTATGGCATTACCATCACCATCTATTTGAGAAGCCAGGTTTTGACAGAATATGTTTAGAGGGAGTACTCCGTTTCCGCAATCGTTGCTTCCAGCACTTGCCTGACTGCTCTCGTACTTTGTAGCTGAGGCATCGTTGACATTAGCAAGTGATCCTGCTATAGCAAGCATTACTCCTGCTACGACTGCTAGTGATTTCGCGTTCATCCTTATTGATTGGGTCATATTACTACTAAGAAAGATATCTCAATTGTTTATTTGAATTAATAATGTTAATGTTATCAGATAAATCTGATTTATCATATGAAATGGATGATAGGAAGATTAATCATCAAATAATGATGGTTGTTTAACCATGAATCTACGTAATAAGTGTTCCAATCTCTTTCTCTACTCGCAGCCTCAAATGGGAATCCTCAGAACGCAAATTGAGCCTCGCCAACAAATAATTCCTGCACAGATGGATCCTTACACTTAATGCACTTCTATCTACCGAAAAGACACAGCTACTTTGCCATACCAGATTTACACCCTGTAATTGCGTAATTCGTGCATTTAATATTTGACATTTCACAAAGGTATGAGGCTCAGAAGGCCAGCAAATCGCATGAAATGGTGATAAGGCTTACGAATAACCATATTCTTGTCTATGACATCCCTAGCGCCGCAACTATTGCCCGATGACACTAGTTGTTCAAGCGATAATACAACCCGACAGTAGGTTTATTCAACATGTAAACAGTATTCAAGACGGCCTTAAATGCTTGATTTTGAAGTAACTGAAGTAGCTAGCTACTCCTAGCCATAAGCAATGCAGATCAAATACGAGGTAATAAAGCATCTCCAATGGAACAATATTATTTCAAGAAGATCTCAAGTCTGACAAAAAATAGAGTTAGTGTCCCGACCTGGAGTCAATATAAACTATATAGCCTAGATCCGCATCTTAGTTACCCAGGAATGCAGAAGTCGATAAGAACACACTTTGACACGGTACTTGACTCACCGGTAACAGTGAGAAAAATAGCTATATCGGTTGCAGGTGTTCTAGTCGTGCTAGCAGTCTTCGCTCTGTTGACAACTCGTCAAATTATCTTTTTTGACAATAATCTTCAAACTTTACTTTTTCTATTAGTCGTAATTCTAGGATTTGGAGTAGGATCTTGGATTCTTTTGGAATACACCAAGAGGACAAGCTCCGCACTCAGAGCTAAATCTCGTTCAATAAACAGAATTCATTGGATAGCAACAATAATACAATTTGTGTTACTTGCTATCATGATAATTCTTATTTTTTACAACAGTGTGTATTGTTATAACTATTTCAGCTTTTGCAATACCCCTGTGTCGACGGTTTCAATTACTGCAATTGCTTCGGCATCGGCCTCAGTAATTCTGGGATTTTTTAGTTATAGATTCTTTTCTTGGTACAAAACAAGCAAACGAAACTACATCCTATTTTTTTACGGTTTGGCCGCTGCTGCCCTTTCCATGTCAATTGCCGGAGATGCGATTGACAAGTTTATGGTGGCTGGATTAATTGTGGAAGAACAGTCACAAGCGGGTACTGTTCCCGATTCATCGTTTGTTTACGAAAACGTCGAGAAGTATAATGGCGAGGTTCAATATAGGGTCACAAATCCCGAGGGTACTACGCTGTATGTTGTGTCACCTGAAGATGATGAATTATACTCCTTCATTAACAAGCTGACTTCCTATCCAAGGTATGTTTTCTTGTGGATAAGCACCTGTCTTCTCCTGCACTTGTACTACCAGAGAACTGGACAAAAGATCACTAAATTTCCCATCACGTATTGGATACTACTTATTATCCCGTTTGTGCTATATCTGGTTGGAAGTGGACTTGTATTAACTCTCCCAGACGATTCAGACTATAGGTACTATCAGCGGATTATTTATCGAGCGGGCAATATCGGGAGCAGTGTACTCTTTGGTGTTGCATTCTATATAATAGCTAGAAGAGTACCTTCTGAAAGAGTAAAGGACTACTTGACAATAGCCGCTATAGGAATCACCTTGAGTGGAATTGCCTTTAGTGTATCTGCATTTCAGCAGACTTACGGGGTCGCTGTTCATTCTCTCGTGTTTTTATCATCTTATTTATTTGCCATAGGCTTCTACGCGTCAGCCGTATTTCTAACTCAGGACGCAAAATTGCGAGAATCAATCAAGAGATCTGCTCTTGAAGAGTCAAAAATATTGGTAAGTTTGGGGACTTCTCATCTCGAACAAGAGATAGAGCGGCGTGTTTTTCACACAGCTCAGAAACAAGAAGAAGATCTCGTCAAAAGAACTGGAATCGTGCCATCCCTCACCCACAGCGAAATGAAACTTTACCTATCGAATGTACTAAGTCAGATTACGCTACTTCGGGGCTATGAAGACATAGTTCGTAAAGAGAGAGAAATCCTAGAGTCATCGAAAGAGCTCGTAGCTTGTCTAAACGTTAGTGGGATTCGCCTAGCATACAACAGCAATTTTGAAGTTTACCAGAAGATAATGCAGGAAAGATTCGCAACTGGAGAACATAAAGGAATAAGATTTGTGACCAAGGTCGACAAACACAGTGTAAGCATGATCAAACGGTTCTTGGAAGCGGGGGTAATGGTAAGGCACGTTGATAACCTGCCTCCCATCGACTTTGCTGTTTCTGATAAGGAGATCGTGGCTAAAGTGCACAAAGTTGAGCGTGAAATGACAGACGAAAAGTTTGATTCTAGCAATCGTGAGACCAGCATGGACGTAAAGAACGTTCTAGTCAGCACCGAACAAGCTTATATTGACTATTTTCTTTACACATTCAGTGAGCTTTGGAGCAATGGAACGGATGCAGCAGAACGGATTGCATATATAGAACAAGGATTAGAACCGGAATTTATCGACGTGCTAAACGACGGTAAAAAGACGATCCGCATACTTTTGGAACTTGTAGGATCTATTCGACAGGAAGCCCAAATATTGGTACCTGATGAAAGAACATTACTTAATTTGGAGAAGATAGGCGCAATCGATCACCTCATAAAAGGCGCCTCGGCTAATCACGCTAAAATAAGGCTTGTCTGTCCCAATGCTGAAGGTGAGTCCGATATCATAAAAGGGATAAAAGAGAAAGCACCTGAAATAGAAATTGTAAATGGAAATAATTCAACATCGCTGATGGTAATTGTGGATAATTCAAGGTTTTTGCGTGCGGAATTAACGAATGCAACCTCTGAGAATTTTGCTGATTCTATTGGATTCACGGTATATTCAAATACAAGGCAGAGTGTAGACTCCTTTAGAACCTTCTTTGACTTACTCTGGAAGGAACACATTCTTAATGAGGAACTTAAGAATGCTGATAAAGTTCAGAAAGAGTTCATAAACATCGCTGCACATGAGTTACGTACCCCGATCCAACCTATTCTAGGTTTAAGCCATGTAATGTACTCCGAGGTGAAAGATCCGAAACAAAGGCAATTATTGGAAGTAGTTGTGAGAAACGCTAACAGATTGAAGAGACTGACAGACAATATTTTGGATGTGACCAGAATTGAAAGCAAGAAACTTCGCTTAAACAAGGAAGAATTTAACCTAAGCCAGGTAGCACTCTCTGTGATTGATGAGTACAACAAGATAAACCCGAATAGGAGTGGTTCTGAAACAAATATCGCTTTTGTCAATAATTTAGGAAATTCTGAATTGGAGCATTTGACTGTCAAAGGAGATTTGAATAGAATCACCGAGGTAATATCTAATCTAATAGATAATTCGCTAAAATATACTAAGGGAGGAACAATAAATGTGAAGGCAAAAAGGCTGAACGGCGAAATGATTGTGAGTATATCAGACACAGGGACGGGTATCGACCCACTGATCTTTCCAAAATTATTTAGAAAGTTTACCTCAACATCTGCTCTTGATTATGGGGATGGTGGCACTGGACTAGGCTTGTACATTTCAAAAAGCATCATAGAAGCACATAACGGAAGAATTTGGGCGGAGAACAATAGTGACGGCAAAGGTGCAACATTTTCCTTTAGTTTGCCATTAGACAACTAGATCTATTATTTATTATATCATAGCAACTAATTCTGTGAATCTAGAAATAATTCTCTAACATTTGAAGCAAATATGTATCATCCGTGAATCTCTTTTTCCAAGGCTTCCTTTAGCATATGAACATGTTTTTGTCTGTCTTTTTTGATTGTTTGCCACATCTCCACCAACTCTGACTTGCCGGCATTATTTGCATCCTTGATATAGCTGTCGATGGTATCATACAGAAAATCAGCATCCTTTCCCAAGACTTTCAGAATATCGTACGCTGTATTGCTCAATTCCGCCGTCGCGACGTCACTCATACATTTTTTATCGATAACATGATATTTAAGAACTCCCACATCAGTCACCGCCATGTGGGACCAAAAAATGGTTTAGGGGTCATTATGTAAATGATTAAGCAAACGAGTTAATTCCTACTTTGCTCTTACTTTACCTTTATGAAAAAAGCATTACCACTTGAATTTGCTAAATTAATTTAATGATGCTGTAACAAAATACATCTGTATGGATATGGAAACTATTTACGCGAGATCTATCGTCAGGTAGAATGTAAGAATGCATAATCTTTCCATTTAATATGCTATGTAACATGGGAAACACCTTTAACCTGTATTTGGTGTTCATTCGGTGGAATAAATATATCCATTTTTATAGTCTTACCATCACGACTCATTTTCACATCTTCGCCTGGCGAACCATCCATGATCACCGTTAGTGTTTGGTCATCATAAATTTGCGGCAATTTAAGAGTTATAATGCCCCCTTCTGGATTGTAATGATCAACTCCAAAAACTATACTTTTTGATTGATCGTCATATTTGAGATCGATAATTTTTGCTATTGCTTGGAGATCGAATGGTATAAAACCACCATCTGAAGTTGGCAAGGTACTGATTGGAGCATCGAGATCCACTCCAGCACAGCTGTAGTATACAGCATCGGACTTTACTGATTCATCTGGTACAAGTTTGAATTGGACTTCTTGCCCTGGTCCTAACAGGGGTATCTCTTTGGTGATTGCAGAGTCTATCTGGGCCTGGTTTGAATCGTGTATCGAGGCAAACACTGTTGAATTGTAAACTGGAAAGGGTGCCAAGTTCCTCACCGTTCCCATCAATGCCCTTTCTCTACCTACAGCGATATTACTATAATTCAATTCCAATACATCGTAGTTTACATTCTCTTTTTGCGTCACAGAATAGATGAAAGGTTGACCTACTGATTCTGTCGATTCAGGCGGTATCACTATTTTGAATGGGGTCCCAGTACCAGGATAAATCACTCTTGCAAAGGTAGGACTGGTAACTGTGGAAACAGATGAATTGCTAGTATTACTAGATCCGTCAATAGAGGTACTATTTTCTTCATCAGATACCTCGGTTACGTTAACTCCAACAGTCGCGTCAACAGGAAATACTCCGTTGTTATCAATAACACCTATAACATTTAATTTCCCAGTGTTATCATAAAATGAGGCAGGATCCTTCAAGATAATGTCGTCACCGAACCCATACACTGTATAAAGTTCATGAATAGGGAAGAAAATAGTACTCGCTCCTGTGAAGAACAGCAGTCCCAAAAGCAAAAACATCGTACCGTGTTTATCCATTAAACTATACTTACAAATCCTAACTCAATATGCATATAAAAAGTATTACAAGCAGGAAATACTGCATATAAATAAATCAATAACCATAGATAACCGTTGACAGCAGAAGCAGAAGCAGCATCTGTCCCCTTCGGCAAAGAACACAAGAGCATGTTATCACACTGCAAGCAAATGATGGAATACGATAATGGAAGGGTAGCGATTAATCCACAGTTCACCAAACTCATAACGTCATTGAGGACAGCAGTAGCGGATGAATGGAGTTTAGACAAAGAAGCAACTAGTCATGATGATCTCTTTGATAGTTTTAGAATGTCCCTTCAGTTTTGGCATTGACTATGATCTTCGTTACCAACAAACATCTAAATATTTAACACGTTAAGTGGAGATTCCGTATGTCGAGTACAAGTGATAGAGAAAGTAGACTAAGCGGCCTTAGCAGGAAACTCGGTCACGAACTAGACGAAGATTTCAGAAGGGCAGGAAACAGGCTAAGGGATATTTTGATTCGTGACTTTGAGAGAGAAATCGCGCTGGCTGAGGTATTTGTTGACCGAAATGATCTCATTGAAGCGGCATACCATAGAACATTGGCTTATGCGATACACAACACTCTGAGGGATCTTGAAATGATGATTGGATAATGATTCGAACTAGGAACCAGGATGTATCTGCAGTTGTGAAATTAATCAGCCGGTAGAAGACGCCAACTATGATAGTCTACTCTTGCTTCTTGATTGCTGTTTTTGTCGTTGTCGCTTTGCTTTATGAACTCTGCAAAGTTAGTATAATCCATTATGCTGCTACAGTAAATGCAAATCCATCTCATAGGTAAGAACCATTACTACTACGCAGACATTGTTTATATAACATTCTTCTATAGTTCTGCAACAACGTTGTGAACTAAGTTCACAATCCTGTTCTGGAACAAACTTTTACTTCTACCAACTAATATAACGGTATTCGTTAAAGCAAAGGACCAGAATGCAGCATTTGAATGGACCGATATCAGTTGTAAACTAAGTTGACAGATGCAGTTATTCGGCGAACTAGAGGACGATTTGAGGCCTTCCTAAGCCTTACAAACGTGTTCAATTTTTTATGCGGCAGTGTTTCCTACAGATAAAAAGTAATATGATCTCTCCACGGTTTTTGTGGAAGATTGACAAAACCAGAGTATTCATGGCATAATCAGCCTACCCAAATCACCTAGAAAGTATCAATATTATACGGAATTTGATTGATTAGGTTACGTGATCAAAATAGAGTTGAATTTGTAACCTAACTTTGAAGTGACTCTCATGAAAGGTTTTCATAATCCTTCCGATTTAGCTGTCACTACAGAAATCCATAAACATCAAGTAGCAAGTTTACACTAAATAGTGGCAAAACAAGCGCATCATAAATAGCTCCTTCGAATTGGTAACTTAATCCAATGTTAGGAAAATGTTGAATCAGTCAAACTAATGATGGCTGAAGAAATTGGTTACTAGATGATTTGATTTAAAATGGCTACCGTCTGGTCACCCTGTTAAATAATAATTTTACTCTGCCTATAACCGGAATACTGTAACTCTTTGCAACTATTATTGGACATTCTAGATATTCCAATAGATGGAGCAAATGGGGGTCGTTCAGAAAACTATATCTCGCAATGCTAGCTCCAACTATCAAGAGATCCGGTTGGGCAGCGTTAATTGTCGACTGGATTAGCATTGTCAAGCTCTCTATACTGCTCTCTGTTCCTTTTGATAGGTAGATTTCGTTATATTCAACTTCGTCCATCCCTAAACGTTGTGGTTGATGTGAATGGTTCCTGTGGTTGGGCCCTTTTTTTTCTTCCGTATTTTCATCATGACCCTTGTTGATAGAGAGAATATTCACTGTGAATAAACCCGAGTGTTCAATCCACCTTGTAGCCCTTAAAACAATATCTGAATGCTCTCCACGATCGAACAGAACAACGAGTCTTTTTTTCTTGTTATTTTCGTTTCTTAATTGCGTATTCGCTTGTGGCTGCTGCGCGTAATTTGGATTCCGTGCTTGTATATAGTCACTACTGCGAGCCATCCTAGAAGTGGCTTCAAGTTGCAGATCATCATCAGCTCTCTTCACGGCTAAAGCGTCACAAGTAGCAAGTGTCTGTAGTTTCTTGTTTGTTCGAAGTGTTTCAAAGTCCGCCAGTAGTAGATCGATATGCTGCTCTTCAATGGTCACAAGAATTGCCTCGGTTGCATCATGTGATATTCTAGCCAAATAATGATTTGTAATACCCTCTTTGTCGAGGGCTTCTTCTAATGGCTTATATGCTCTTTTCGCTGAATCCGCGAATGCAATCCCTGCAGATAAGGGAGTCTGCTCGGGGACTGTTATCACTCTCAATACGTCTACTTCCCCATTATTTTCTTTGGCTACCCTAATTGCAAATTTTATCAACCTGTCGGGGTTCTCTGGTGTATACAAGATTAGAATTCGAAAGTCTTTCCTCTCCATAGCTCCTTCGCTAGTTACAGTAGGGGCATAATGCTCAAGTTCCTTTCGAAAGATATATACTCGATATACTGCAAACCCAATCGCAACCCAAACTATTGTGATGACCCAGCTTAAAGGATCTGTTACTAGGAGATATATTGCTAGGCCGATCTTTAGAAAAATCCCTACAATTGGAATAACAGGGAAAAACGGGGTCTTAAACCCATAATCTAATTTGTCTCCGTAAATCCTTCGTATATTTATCGCAGCCAGATTGACCTGAGTAAAGAGCAAAAGAAAGATTACTCCCGCAGCGATAGCAATCTGATCTAATGGTAATCCAGAAGCCATCACCGCCATTATGAGTCCTGAAAGAAGAATTGCAATGTATGGTGTCTTGTTCTTAGGATGAATTGCACTGAACCTATGCGGCAGATTGTAGTGTCTTCCCATAGCAAAAGCAACCCTTGCTGAAGAGAATGTTGTTGCATTTAGGGCAGCAAGTGTGGAAATCATTCCTCCTCCAAGGACTATGAATGCACCGTACGGAATAATCAATTCAGCAGCAGCACTTATTCCCAATTCACCCTGATCGCCTATGAATTTCCATGAGGGAACCCCGCCTTCCGGAAAAATGGCCCCTATAGACACAAAGGCTATGAGACAATACAATACAACAACTGCAGACAAAGAGATGAAAATCGCTCTGGGAATATTTCGTTTTGGGTTTTTTACTTCTTCGCCCGTTTGAACTATGACCTCATATCCTTCAAAGGCAATAAACGTCAATCCCATTGCTGCAACAATACCCGCAATTCCCATAGGCATAAAATTAGAAAAGTTCAATGTCCATCCCTGATTCGCGTGCATGGTCCACAACCCCGCACCTATGAGTGCAAATATCAGTCCTAGCTGGATTACCGTCACAATGGTGCCGGTCTTGCCCGTTTCAGAAGTTCCCTTAAAATTGACGTATGTAAAAGCAGCAATGGACGCAACGGCAATAACTTTGTCCAATGGGATTATGCCTAGTATTAGCAGAGTTCCCTCTGAACCGACATCTTTGAACAGATTGAGCTGCATCAATAGGCCGTTCAAAAATGATGCAAAACTCACTGCGTATAAACTCCCGGCCACTATATGTGCAAACCATGCCATCCATCCGCTAATGAACGCATTTGGACGAGGAAGACCTTCACGCACCCAGAGGTATCCACCACCTGCTTCGGGCATTGCAGACCCAAGTTCAGCATACGCCATTGCTGTGAAGAGCGTTATCGTTGCATTAATTATGAATGCGATTATTACAGCGCTTCCGGCCAGTCCGATTGCTGGTCCAGTCAGTACAAAAATCGAACCACCGATCATGGCAGCAATCCCGACCATTACTACATCGAGAAGGGTCAAGGAGCGAACCAAGTGGTGTTCTTGAGGACGATGTGAAGGGGTGGATGACTCTCCAGAAGAAGAGCTGGCCAAGTGGTATAAGTAGGGCAGATCTTCTTCTGAAATTAAAACCTTCGCTTATTAAAAACAATTAGCTTAAATAACTAGGACGCGGCTAGCTCTATTGTAGGACCTTTAGATAACGAAAAGCCAGGAGAATGAAATGCAGTAGTGCCGAGAACGAAGCATTGCCAGGCTGTTAACATGCGATCGCCAATCGATTTTGATGGATATCTATCGCTTCTCTTGCCCGTCACAGGAGGAAGGTCAGGTTCAGTCCCCTAAAATTGCGTCATTGACATAGAAAACAATCAATTTGATGGATCAAGGGACAGCAGATTGAGAATTAATAGTGATGCAAAACACCACACCAACAAATTACCCATATATATGAAAAGAAATGGTTATTTTTTTGCATATCAAGTGGAGTAAAGGCAAAGACCAAACAGAAGGCCCGTAGATTGTCACTCCGTTAAATTGATGGTCATTGAATTTCATATCTCGCGGAACTTTAATCTTGTGGTAGTCTCTTTTGGTGAAGTTTCAATGTTCTTAAACAGAGACCACCAGAAGAGTTCTGATCATTAATCTGATTAGGTTAATGATCTTGTTTTGAACTTCCTCTATTTTCCACTTCTGTTTCTTAGAAAGAATCGTTCACTTGGCTACGTATACTGGCACACATTTAATGGCTATCTACTACTAGAAACAATTAATGACAATACTTGAAAAAGTAATGGGATATAGCAATCCTATTCGTCTTGCCGAAAATGATTTCAATTGTTTCATGTCCTAATCTGAAAACCATCAGAATTTTTGAATTGACCTTCAGGATTTCCTAGTTGCAAACGATTCTCTTCTAACCACAATGCTACTACTTAGAAGGTCTATCGTTAGGGCTAGTATTCTGCAATGAAGCCACTTTAGTGGTGTCCTTACTGAGATCGGTCGTCTCTCTATGAGCGTATAGAAATTATTGAGCGATAGTGGTAGCGAGAATTCAAACTGAATAGGTTCGTATATCCTATTGATGAAAAGTTTACAGAACCAACAAACGGAAGAGTTTCAAAAGCGTGGCTAGAAATAGACTAATTAAAATTCAACAAGGTGGCCACACTCACCAATAAATACAAAAAGCCATATGGTACGTACCACAAAATCTATTAATTTGACACTCGAGAATGATGCAATTGCGTTGCATCGTATTCTAAAGGGGAAGATAGGGATCCAAAGTAGAGTAACGGCAAATTTTGCAAGACCCTCTTTCGTATCCGGCGCGGAAGGTAATATAGATCAAGGAGTTAATGAAAAAAGTAATGATGGAAAGAAGGTCGACAATTTTGGGATCCTTGAATTGATTTACACCCCCGGCGTTGCTGCCGTTGCAGAAGCAATAAGCAGTAACAAGAAACTCGTATACGATTACACTTCCAAGTGGAATAATGTGGCAATTGTATGTGATGGTACCCGTGTTTTAGGTCTAGGCAACATTGGACCACATGGGGCCCTACCCGTAATGGAGGGAAAGTCTGTACTGTTTAAATTATTAGGTGACATAAATGCTTATCCATTATGTCTAAATTCCACCGACAAGGATGAAATTGTCAGTTTTGTTAAGGCTGTAGAGCCAACATTTGGTGCGATCAATATAGAAGATATTGAATCACCCAAGGTTTTAGAGATAGTGGAAAGGTTGCAACAAGAACTGCCTATTCCAGTTTTTCACGATGATCAACATGGAACATCTATTATCGCCCTTGCAGCTCTACTCAATGCATTAAAATTAGTCAACAAACCAGACATTAGCGATGCTAAAGTCGTAATAGCAGGCGCAGGCTCAGCCGGCTACGGAATTTCAAAAATATTAAAGCAGGTTGGATGTAACCAAATATTAGTAATTGATAGTCACGGAATTATTTATCCGAATAGGCCAGAGGGAATGCACAATAAGTATAAGCAGGAAATAGGATCGATCACAAATCCAATGCATATGAAAGGATCTCTGGAAGACGCACTTGTAGGGGCCGATGTTTTCATTGGTGTATCGGGAAGGCCGAATATCATTGATGGCAGAATGGTCCAGACTATGAGTAATGATCCTATAATTTTTGCGCTAAGTAATCCTGGGCCAGAAATTTTTCCCTCACAAGCTCTTGCTAATGGAGCAAAAGTGGTTGCAACTGGGAGATCAGACTTTCCTAACCAGATTAACAACGTCTCTGTTTTTCCGTCAATGCTTCGTGTCCTATTGGATCTTCGAGTTAGAACTTTGAGTGAGGATCTGCTAGTGGCTGTAGCTAAAGGCATTGCAGATCTAGTCGAGCAAGAGCATTTGCACGCAGACTATATTCTGCCACCCATTGACGATCCGCGGATTCTTGCGACTGTTTCCGAAAAATTGAGAGAAGTTATCAAGCTTCATGTTGACGAAAGATGATATAAAGATGATTTGTATGGTATAATTTTAGTCAAATTAGTCTAATCCTTGGGGGCAAATGAGCAGCAGTGAGATCTAATTGGTACGAATCATAACAAAAATGGTACATTGTCAGATAAATCTTCCTGAACACAAATCTCTTTTCAAGAAAAGCAATTTCACGATTCGGAACAATCATCAAGTACATGTCCTCGGGCTCACCTCCATGTAAGTCTGGTAACAAATAGTGTATATTTTCAAGGGCTTTTGCACCATGTCTCTGTAAAACATAATCCTTCTCTGTCCGAGTTCTTCCTTATCGTGCTTTCTTGGGCTTTCACGTTGAATCTCAAAAATCACCCCTATGGAATTCTTCACATGCCGCCTCGACGCGTTCAAAGTATATTTGAACAGGTCGCTACCTACACTACGGCCTCTGTACCTGTTATCTATTGCCATAAAATCGAGGAATGCAGTATTTAATTCATTGAAAGCATAGAGTAAGGAAAATCCCACTAAGAAGTCGTGCTGTTTGACCAAGGTGATAGTTTGTGTCGAATTCAAGCATACGTGTAATCATCTCGGTAGGCCTAATTTGTGAAACTGGAAACGAAGCTAGATAGATCTCCTCTACTTGCTTAAATTACGCAAGAGACTTTGCTCTTTCAACTTCTACAAAATCCATTGACATGAACTAAACTCCCATCCAACCATCACACACCCATGACAACTAAAGATATTCGTATATGTCACCTTTGCCGTAGCTATTGATCGGCATTGACAAATGAGTCATTGCACAAGCGAACAATGACCGATCCCTGGAGTCAGTCCTATATGTTGGGCTTACTACACAATATTATTTGCAATAACATTCTTCATTGTCCGGACATCAGGACGATGTACAGCTCATCTCAAATAAGGATTCTATCTTATATTCATAACCTACGCTTCCTTAATTTCTGCAATAAATCTATTACCCAGTTCTTGTTAGCCTCTTTTCCTTGAAGTATGATGAAGAAGGATAATGCTTCCGATAACTGGAGAGTGCGTTAAGAAGATTTCTATGCGCTAGATCTGGCTCAACTTTTTATATGCCGTATGGGTTAGTAAGAACAGAAATTACAAATGCGTTCTGGATGGGCAGACAAGGCTACCACATTGCTAAATAGAGGCTTCCCACGGATGTACCTTTTGAATATGCTTAAGGATAAGCCGATGAATGCGAAAGAGATAGTTGAAACTTTATTAATGAAAAGTGGAGGGTCATGGAAACCGTCACCTAAAATTGTCTATCCATTGCTAGCCAAACTGGTGGAAGAAGATTTGTTATATCAAACTGATGAAGGTCAATACGCTTTGACAAGAAAGGGGATTAGAGTGGCAAGTGATGCAGGCACAGTATCTAGAACCCTTAAGAAGCAGATAAATTTTTTTGGTAAATTCGGTATACTAGCTGGTAATACAATTGTTACGAAAGTGAAGAAACGATTATTTTGGTAATTCCCGTGTTAGTCGTTGGGACTAGAACAGAATTCCATGACGGTATCATACAGGGAAAAAAATGGAGTATGCAAACATCAATTACGACATACGTTTGTTTTCGTTGGAGGCCGATCTTTTTTTTAATCTCAATGCAATGCTGCAATCTATAAGATGCACACCTATCATCGACACTGAAGTAGTACCATCTAATACTATCTACTTCATTGACGATCTAAATTGGTTGACATACGCACAAGACAGGATTAAAAAGTACATCTTGTTGAATAATTGATAGACCCACCTACGGACCATAAGCACACTTATTGAATATTCTGAAGTAATATTGATCAAAGCTAGGTAAATTGTTACTTAATAAACCTTGCCGCAATCTGTCAATAACGAATTCTGACTGAGAAAAAAAGAGAGCCTCTACAAGAGGATAACGATACTGCAAAAAGGATTGGTTGCGAATATGTCTCTATTATTCGATCTTGATCTGCTTTCCCTTTGGCTTTGTTTCCTTTTTCTTGTCAAAGGTTATTTCTAGGATGCCATTGTTGTACTTCGATCGGGCTGTTTTTACGTCTGCTTCTGTAGGCAGGTCTATTACTTTGTGATATTTTCTTGTAGGCTCAAGGCTTCTTACTTGTACGGTGTTGTCATAAGCATCTATCTTGATTTTGTCCTTTTCCACTCCAGGCATTTCGACGGTCACTTTGACATTAGTTTCTGTTGCCAGCACGTCGATCATGGGTTCCCTTTCCTCTCCAATTTCTGGTCTAGCTGGTCTAATATCAGCGGTGAGGCCATGTTTATGATCTCTCTTGACGTTACCAAACTCGCGTATTACTGGTTTACCATCTGGGCCAACCGTCATACTGTATCCATAGACTATCGGACCTATTTTTCGAACTTTGGTTCCATCTGAATTTTCGTGTTCCGTGATAAGTTCTTTTGGTGCTTGACTTTCTAGATGTTCAAGCTCCTCTTCCATTTTTGAAAACCCCGTAAGCACATCATCAAAGAATGCTGGTCTAATCTCTCTGTCCAACAAGGGTAGTAATCTCCTTGCTCTCGAAAACCAACCGTCAGGTTCTATATTCCAATAACTCATTGCTTTCAAATTCACCTTACAGATAAATATGGCGCCCCGATATATAAACGTGACTAACTGAGAGTGACTAACTAAGCATGACCAAGATACCGAGAATCTATGATTCAATCTGCCAGCTGAATTCAATTTGATATCATTAATGATATAATGACGATATCGTATTAGTAAGGAATGATAACGTCAGTCTTATTGAAGAAGTAAGAGATGATATTACTATTGCGTATATGCTGAGAGCCAGTACAGTAAGAAAGCTTCTCGGTTAACTTCACCAGCTCTTGCGTAAGTCCCAGCAATTATTTACTTGGATCAGGATTACTACAAATTTCATCTTGTTTTGGATCCTGCTATCGAAGCAAAAAAGTAAAAGGAACTGGAGCTATTAGAAAGGTCAGTAACTGGAGAATCGATTTGGATAAGAGAATTGTTTCATTCTTGCCCAGCTCTACGGAGATTCTTTACGAGTTGGGATTAGAAACGCAGATCACCGGGGTGACACATGAGTGCAAATATCCGGATTCAGCTCGAGGAAAACCAAGGGTGGTCAATTCCTCCCTAGATTGCTCTTTGATGAGCAGCCGAGAAATTGATGGAAGGATTGTAGAATTGTCAAGCACTGGAGGAGAGATTTATGTGTTAAACAGCCACGTCTTAAAGGAAGCAATGCCTGACATCATAATTGCTCAAGGTGTTTGTAAGGTATGTGCTCCCCATGTTAAGGAAATAGAGAGAGCATTTGAAATACTTGGATATGAACCAGATGTGATCGTACTTCACCCTCATGATTTCGATGATATACTGGATAACATTCTATATGTGGCCAAAGAGGTCGATAAATTGGAGAAAGGACGTTTAGTGGTATCCAATCTTAGACGGCGAATTAACAGGGTAAAAACCAAGGTATCGCAGAAACTGGGTGAGAAATTCAACTGGCCTAAGGTACTCTGTATAGAATGGATCGATCCGTTCTATGTGGCTGGTCATTGGATACCACGAATGGTCGAGATAGCCGGAGGAATAAATTGCATTAGCTCGCGTGGAGAGCCGTCACGTCGTATAAGTATTGACGAAATTTCTCAATGCCAACCAGATAAGATCGTTCTCATGCCATGCGGTTTCGACATAGAGAGGACTCTCAAAGAAATGGATGCTTTAAACGATAAAGATGAATGGAAGGCTTTGGACGCAGTTAAGAGGGGAGAGGTATACTGTGTAAACGCAAATTCTTATTTTAGCAAACCTGGACCTCGAATTGTGGTGGGATTGGAGATTTTGGCAAAAATAATCAACCCCGGAACTTTTACGAGTCTAGAATTACCTTCAAATTCCTATATGAAATACACATTATGAACTCTGACGATAAACTTCTTAAAGTACAGCCTTCTACAGCTTCACTATCTTTTCATTTCTTCATGCTCTGATATTGAAAAAAAGATGAAATTGGGTACAGCTATTCATACACGTTCATACACCTTGTCTTGTAAAAGGATCACAACTTCAAGTTATGATATTTTGTCATACTAGTTTGCTTGTAGGAATCAGCCTATGCTCTAAGCCACTTCGTCACATTCAATGGGTTTGATCGTTTGGTGTCCAGAAGAGCCTGGTAGGAGATAATAAGGCCACGTGAAGATCATATCGCGAAGGTAGCAGATCAATTCCTTTTTCCATGTTCCAGTCCTAACGAGTGGTTAATCAGATCAGTTGGAATGGTCACTTCAGGCATAAAGTAGACTGCCGATCACTACTCTAATAATTGTTTGTAACATTAGTCGGGCGATCGAATAAACTTAGATTAGGCTACGATTTATTAATGCAATTAACAATTAATTACTCATGCGGATTTCTCGTATTCTTATTGGCATTGCTATAATTTCTACTGCTGTTATTGTTGTTATCACGATCAGTTCTGGAACATACAATGCTCTTAATTCGATTATGAGTGCAGCAGACTTCTGACACAGACAGCGAATCTGGCCTAAGAATAATTGGGAGCCATACTCCCGGCTATCCTGTTGTCAGTACTTCCGGCAGCGTTCTGGCCTCCCTTCAGACAGCTGTTGATGGCAATTCCGCCAATGCCGTCGTTGATCCCATGAAGTATCTTCGTGAATTTAATTATGGGAAAGTATCAAAACTTTCTGATGGAAAAGCGCTTAGAGAGTTTACATTAGTTGCTTCAGATAATCTCGTAAAGGAGGTTTCACCTGGAGTATTTTATAATGTGTGGACATTCAACGGCACTGTCCCGGGTCCGACCAGGCGAGCTACTGAAGGAGACATAGTACGGATAAACTTCGTTAACAATGGGTCAATGTCGCATTCTTTACATCTACATGGTGTTCATCCTGCGAATATGGACGGGGTTTTTGAGATGATCTCCCCCTGGTGGAGAGTTCACTTACGAATTCACAGCCGAGCAATTTGGTGTATTCCCATACCATTGCCACATGACACCGCTGGAGGAGCACATATCACATGGTCTGTATGGAGTCCTCATAGTAGACCCGAAGACCCAATGTGCCCCTGCAGATGAAATGGTCATGGTTATGAACGGTTATGATACCGATTTTGATACCGAGAATAATTTTTACACCGTCAATGGAATACCTTATTATTATATGCATCATCCGGTGCAGATTCAGAAGGATAACCTTGTAAGAATATATCTTGTAAATATGTTAGAATTTGACCCGCTCAACAATTTCCATCTACATGCGAACATGTTTGATTACTACCCAAGCGGCACACGCCTACAGCCAGATGAGCTTACTGATATTGTTACCACAAATCAGGCGAGTGAGGCATTTTAGAGTTCAAATACAAATATCCGGGAAATTTCATGTTTCATGCACATAAGACTGAGTTTGCAGAGAAATACTGGATGGGTACTTTTTCTGTTATGGAAGGAAACGAAACTCGGCTACCAAGTCAAGCAAACAGTAGCCTCTTTTACGATTCCCTGAATAACTCCTTTGTCGGCAAAACGCCTAAAACTAATGGAGGCCAGTTCTAAATGCCAAGTTACGCAATTAGTATGATTGGGAAGTGGTTGCTGAAATTGTCAAATGAAGGCAAGAATACCATGACTGGCAAACGCCTCTCTCATAAAACATCCATGATTCTTGCATTTATCCCGATCGTAGTCTTAGCGGGGATGTTAATATTTCTACTTAGTCCATAAGGGCAATCCCTCATAAATGCTGGAATTCCATTACCGCAAGTTACTATTGAAAAGATCGGGTTTCATGATAATCAGATATTGGCATCTATACGCAACACAGGCCCTCTGGACATAGTTGTATCACAAGCCGATGTCAATGACCGTATCCAGTCCGCTGCAATAGAACCTAGTAGTAGAATCCCGAGGCTAGCCGAAGCCAAGGTGACGATCCCTTTTCCTTGGATCTCCGGGACCCCTTATGAAATAGGCATAACCACCTCTGATGGGACCAGATTCAGTAAAAGCATTGAAGCAGCTACTCTGGCACCGACTCCAGACGCAAATCAGGCTCTACTCTTCACATCGTTGGGCATCTATGTCGGGGTGATTCCTATAATGATAGGTCTTTTATGGTATCCATATATACGTAGAATAAGCATTGGCAAATACAGTTTTTTCCTCAGCCTCACAGCAGGACTACTTGTGTTTCTGGGCATCGATGCTTTCTTAGAAGTGAACGAAATCGTAATTGGAAATTTGGCCTCGGTATTCAACGGTCAAGCGTTGAGTGTGCTGGTAACAATTTCCTCATTCGTAGTCCTGCTCTATACTTCTGAACGGTTAACCCAGAGGGCAATAGAAAAGTCAGTAGTTAGCAAGGGCCACACCTTGCCTTCATCTTCATATGTCGGAGCGTCATCGAAGCAGGAGAGACCTTCCACGGAAAACCAGGAAGGTGAAATCTATAGTGAATCCGCAAAGGTATCTTCTTCAACGCGAGAAATACAGATACAATTACAGAAATATCAGCAACTTTTGAAACCGCTAACAATATCGATGATGATAGCAATTGGAATAGGTCTACACAATTTTGGTGAGGGATTGGCAATAGGGGCTGCCATGTTACTTGGCGAAGTAGCGCTGAGTACATTTCTAATAGTTGGGTTTACTCTTCACAATACGACTGAAGGACTGGCGATAGTAGCCCCAATTGCAAAAACAGAAGCGAAAAGAAGCATGATGATTCGAAGATTGGTTATGATGGGATTAATTGCAGGGGTACCCACAATAGCTGGCACGTGGATAGGTGGTTTTCTCTATTCACCGCTTGCAGCAGTTCTATTTTTGTCAGTGGGGGGCAGGGGCAATATTTCAAGTAGTATACTCATTAATGTCATGGATTTCCCATCATCAAAAACCTGAATCTTCACCCTCCATCTCTGCCCCAGTCGTTGCAGGATTTATTACTGGACTATTGATAATGTATTTTACGGGCTTACTTATATGATGGATGCTCAATTATGAATACTATAGATGATGGTAGGCTATTTTATGATGCATAGTGACAGTGGTGGTGGAGAGGATACATTAGATACCTCATCAACTGCAACAGCAAGACATAACCGGGGGTCGCTTTTTCAGGGGAAGGGCGAGCTTGATGCCAGGCTTACTTCAATTCGCGATGCCAATCGGACGATTAGAGAAGATCGTACTGATCGGATGGAAGACTATCTCGAAGTAATCTATGAACTTGTTCTTCAGAAGGGCTATGCGACAACAGTTGACATTTCCGATTATCTCAATGTTTCCTCGCCAAGTGTTACAAGGATGATGAAAAAACTCCATGAAACAGGGTTCCTCAGATATGAAAAATACAGAGGAATGAGTCTCACAGACAAAGGAATAGAGGTGGCTAAAGCCATTCGCAAGAAGCATGGAATACTTGCTGAGTTTTTTAAGATGATTGGGGTTCAGAATGATGTCGCTAACGAAGACGCAGAAGGTATAGAACATCATCTTCATTCTGAGACCTTGAAGAAACTCGAGGATTTTGTCAGGAATTTAAAGGCAACTCACAAGATGCAATAACAGATTTGATTCGGTCGCGTACATGTGTCTCATCCACATTACGATATTTTTACTGTCATTTTAAGAAGCGTGGAAGAATTTTGACACTTTGAAATTTACTAAACACAAGTCTGCCCTTGTATCCCCAATGAATGTATTTTGCAAAGTTCCTATCCTAAAGATTGCATGTTATTCTCAATGGAAGTGCGACATGCATCGAACCACCATGGGGACCTACTTGCCGGTTGATTTGTATGATCTCATTTCTTATAGCCTGTCAAGAAAGAAGTAAAGATGTAATTAATCTTCACCTTTTGACTTCTGAATGACTAGGGGAGGCGTTGAATCAGATCTCTACCACGAGGGATTATCTCTCGTCTCAGAATATCAAACTCAATGGAAATTCTCCCTGGACCCGTAAGCAAGAGACTTATAGAAATGGAAATTAGTAACAAATCTAATTCAAAACCACCCACTAACCCTTCAGAGATCTTGGCCAGAAATGTTGAACCTATCATTTCGATTATGAACAGGATCGAAACTGTTCTTGTCAGTATTCCGACAAGTATGGCAGACCGTCCAACGACTTCAAGTAACCCAATAGGAATAGCCATTTCAGGTGGTAAGCCTATGTTGCCAAAGAACCCTTGCGTCATGGAAGGATCAACTAATTTAGGCATACCATGCACGATAAATGTTATTCAGGCAAGTATCCTTATAGGTAACGGCCCAAATAATACGACTTTTTGGATATTCATTTCATGATAGGTATATCTATTTTTGAATAAGTATGTTGTATGATGTACAACTAGTTGGTAGTGGCCGGGTTTCTAAATCGAGAGGTTATTTAAGCATAAAGGTCATGCAACTGGATGATAAATTATTTTCCAGGGTCAATATCATTATACTCCCAACAAAACTAAGATATTTTTTGTTAAGAGATGGTTCTAAATTGTATATTTAACTACTAACAATATTGGGCTTTATGAGATGGGCCGAAAAGTAACTGGGGACGTGCTAGCAATCAACATAGCTCTCATAAGCGATAAAATTCACATAACTTCTAGGCATAAATATACTTGGCATATTTATTAGTATAATCTCTGAAATAAGGTTATTGCCAACGCACTCAATCAAGGCTAATTATGATCCCCACCAGTTGTCCCTTAGTTCTAGAAAAGATCCCTGCCAATGTAGCCCTCAATCCATACTTCTTGTTCCTCAAGCTCAACGCATGATTTAGTTCCTCCGGATTAGCAAAAGAAGCCTTTCCATTGAACCACTGACCCTTGAGATGACCTCTTATACCACATGGAGCGAGACGTACGTTTGGATTGTTTCTCAGGCGCTTTACCTTGCCGGTCTGATTTCTTGTTACAACATTAATCTTTCTTCCATTTATCGTAAACCAGACAGTTGTAGTAACCCCTTCTCCGTTTCTTTTCAAGGTCTCGAGATTGATATACCGATACGGAGAAAGTGTTGATATTGGATCAGCGGAAGACATGTCTTTACTGCTGAATGCGTTTTTAATATTGTTTTCTTTCTTAATGTGTAAAAGTATGGGATGTTTAACTCTCCAGCCTGGTGTCGGAGTCGGGGATAAAATCTCAAATGGAAATCTATTGAAGCGACACTTGAAAGAAACTATAAAAGTGATTCGAAGAGATACAGAAGTATGAGAGCGTAGGATGAGTGTCATTGACGATGAGGCAGATGGACTGATCAAAACTACGTAAGAAGCGCTTTGACGAAGAAACCGGCAAGTTATAAGTCGGATCAAGTGGTAGATAATATTTGAGAGTCGATCCAAACAATACTCGGTTTTGGGCATCTGAATTTCTTCTAGAATTGAAACAGTGGGGGTCATAAAATCGATAATTTTTGTGAATGAGAAGAGTAGCTAGGTTCGTTGTTTGACAAAGGATAAATCTAAGAATTATTTGGCATATAGCTATCAAGAAATTTATCCCTGATTTATGAATATCATCGGAGAGAATATTGATGATACTTCTAGTGAACAAAATCTGTGTCGACGGTGCAGGAGTACTCCTTTTATACGAGTAACTGTTTAAATGTCTAGCTAGGTTAATGTCTACATCAACATCGTCGTCCAGACACACATGTGAAATTTGCGGAATCACGTTCAATACGATGAATGAAAAAGAAGAACATGTCAAACTAGAACATAAGGAGCACCATCCCCCTACAGGAGTTGGATAATGAATACTTGTTAAATATGGGGCCGCTTCCCTGTCGTACATGGAAATCCAGTGACGGAAAATAGAATAGTTATCAGATAACCGTAGATGTGATTGTTCAGGACACAATTCGGCTCAAAGGTGATTTAGCTGATCACTAGCCTCAGAAATTCCTATATGTACTGTCTTAAGTCAGCTGGATTTGTTACCAGGTGAATATCTCTTGCTCCTTCGACTAGGCCCTGATTTTTATATCAATTCTGAAACATGTACTAGGTATAACAATTTTACATATCTTGTTTAAGATCCCTAAGCTTAGAAGCATTTCGCGACTTTATATGATCTTCTTTTGGTAATTGTTAATAAGGCATTTTTTCAGGAACCCATGTTTCGCTGAATTCGAACCCATAAGTCATACATAACACCACATTATGCGTTAATTTCAGCAGTAACACACTTTATAAAGGTTATAGTGTCTAATGAGAGCTTCTTATTCGATTCAAATTGTAAACTGGTCGTAGCCTTAGCTGTCAGTAATATCTAATCCATTGACTGGAGAGACTAATACAAATTTTATTCTAAACCTTTCCCAATTTCTTCTACATATGCTATCTCTGACAGCTTCCTTCTCTCCCGTGGGGAAAATGCTTTTTCTCGAAATCTTTCAGGAAGAACAGTGTATTTGTCTTGATATCCTATTGCAATCATGACTCCTATTTCAAAGTCCTCAGGAATATTAAAGACTTTGATAGCCTTTTGAACGTCAAAGCCCCCCATCTCGTGCATGATGAGACCTTGGTTAAAAGCTTCAAGAAACATATTCTCATTAGCGGCTCCTAGATCGTGAAAATGGAGCCTATTGTATTTTCCTCCTTCAGAATAATTTTTTTTCGCTATCGCACATATAAGTATAGGAGCCCTTTTAGCGTAGGCATTTGATTCAAGTAAGACAGACTGGGCTTCCATTAGTTTCTCTGGGTTGTCGTTAGTGAAGATTATGTACCGCCATGGTTGTTCATTTTTGGAAGATGGAGCCCATCTTGCAGCTTCTATCATTGAAAGCAATTTAGATCTTTCCACTGGCATCGCAGAAAATGCTCTTGCACTCCATCTCTTTGCGATAAGTTCATTGACGGGGTGTCCTGTTTTTGCGATTTTCGTAACCTTCTCTTCCGTCGCAGAATCACCTAGACCTGCTGCTCACTCAAGAGTAATTGTTTGTTTCTCTGATTACACCAGTCGCAAGGCAAGACCGTTATTCCTAAATTTAATAAAATAAACAGGGAGGAGCAGAGGGCACATTCCTTAATGCGAACCCCTTATGCGCTCCCATCCTTCAGGTCACTCTCCTTCCTTATCACGACTTTCGTCGATATAACACATGCTTATCCATTTGATTGACATTTTAGATTCCGTTAACACATACCTAAACGATTCTGTTGTGCTTTCTGAGCGAAGAAAAGTGACAAAATTCTGAATCAAGTGGAATTTTTGGACTCGACACTCTAAAAGTTAAAATCACCGCCGAAATCCATTCCAGAACCTCCAGAACTATCAAATCCCCCTCCTTCGAAGCCCCCGCCACTGCTGTCGCCTCCAGAATCTGTGGCACCAGCGTCTTCCTGCCCGGCAGTATCTGAGCCAGCATCCGTCGAGTCAGAAGCACTTCCGGCATCTCCGGCCATAGAGCTCTCCTGAGGACTCATTGCCATACCCATAAAAGACATCATTGAAGCGAAAAACATGACATTCATTAGACCAGAGAAAAGCATCATCGGGATCCAAGCCCTATCGGCTTGCATTAATGATTGCAATTGAGCGGTATTGCCATTGCCGTAGGCCTGTTGAAGGTCATTGGCCTTTTGTTCTAATTCGTGTTTTTTGGAGTCTAGCAAGCTCTGACCTGTTTCATTGATGACAAATTCTGTCTTACTTCGAAAAAAGCCTTTTTTTTCCATTCGGACTACCAATCGCTGCACTGCAAGGTCGTTTAGTATTAGTTCGACCTCCGATTGATCAAGCTGAGTCACTTTGCTTATCTTATCTGCTGTTTTCATTCCTCTTCCGATTGCATCCAGTACTATGAAATGATTAGGGCTCTCGTTAACCTTGACATCTCTCGACATATACTATCTTGATTGGATCACAAATTATAATAAATTATTGGTTTGCGTTGTGTTGCAACGTCTTGCCTCATTCATCTAATATATAAACATTTATCAAACCACCACATTCTCTGGTAATACAATGAGCATATTGTACTGCTTATATGATGAGCATATTATGCTTCTTACGTAATAGAATAATCTCAAATTTCAGACAATAACTAGGATGTATGCTTATAAGACGTCCCCTCAGCAATTGAATTGTTTAATTTATTGCAACAAACCCGCAACCTTGCAAGGTGTAACTTCGATTTTTATGTCGATTTTCAAATAGGACATCAAATGTGATACTTGACTAAGTTGAAGAAACTAGAGAAAATAGCTAACGAATTCTTCAATCTTGATCATAGGGGTATCCAAACAAGAACCTGAAATGCTATCATGGGACGTAAGTTTGATAACTTACCATATGAGCCTTACAATAATATTCAGAAGTTTGTTAATTACTGATATTTTTAGAGGAATAAACCTTCTGAACTTTCTGAGGCTATTATTATAAAGATTATGGTAGGTAAAAGAATATGAAAACCTCATCGCGACGGACTTCAAAAGTATCGCTACTTGGCTTTTCGGTGGGATTTCTTTTCCTATCTGTTTGCCTCTCGATCGCAATCTCTCCACAATCTGTACTAAAACATGTTATAGCACAGGAGCAATCCTCCAGTTCAGGCGCAGCATCGGTCAGAGACGAAATATCAAAAGATGTTAAGGATGAGATAAGACTGTTGCCAAAATACTCTCCGGGTAGCATATCTCAAACATTAAACTACTCACATTTTGTGCCACTGAGTCCGTTAAGCAATAGTCCTGGAAACCAAGTCAAATTGCTTCTTAATTACAATGTAACTGAATCATCGCTAATTGATTACCCTATAAACGCCATTATGGAGGTATATGCTGCCAACCAATCGTTAGTAAGAACCTCCTCGCTACCTCATCCATTGAACATCACAAGCTCCGAAGGAACCATCCAACTCGCTACTACTCTAAATGATAACAATCTAAAAAACATAACTGCAGTAGCGTTGCTCACAGATGATGAGAAAGCTATTCCCATTTCTAACGTCCTGGAAGCAAGACTCAACTTGGGTGAAATGAACGCTGATAGGTAGTGGTCTCAATCTTCCGATTAATATTGACGGGGAAGGGGGGAAATCACCCCCTTTTAATTTTTCTTCATTTTATAATATTCCTTGTTAATTTCTAAACTACTGAATACAGCTCACTAGGCATTTCCCCAATTCTTCAATGACAGAACGGCATAGCGGCAAACAATTTTACTAGAAATCTGTTGGCGAAGAATTCTATAATACGGCTTCAAGACTATCGAACAGGTGATTTGTACTATAAAGTATTATGTAAAACTTTGGGCAAGAAATTCCTGTTATTCAATATTAGGAAGTGCTTGATATGAATATACAATGCATTTAGACAAGAGTGGATCACCATATTTAATTATAATATCTTTTGTGCTACTTTTGACAGTTGGATTCATCGTTAGCATAGAAGCTATGAACGATTCACAGGCGAAAAATGGCAATGGTAGCAAAAACGATGACAACGGTCCTCATTGCGATGAAACAAATATAATCATCGGCACAAGGACTTTCACCAAAGGAACCAATTGTGATGACATAATCATTGGTTGTCCTATAACAACAGAAGGCACTGGATGCAGCTCAGGTGATATACTAAGAGGATTAGAACGACATGATGTCTTGCACGGATCGGTTGGAGATGATACTCTTTATGGTGACGAAGGTAATGATGAGCTCAGCAGCTCCGATGGTAACGACCGATTGTATGGTGGTCCAAATGACGATATTCTTATGGCTAGTTTCGGAGGTGATTTCTTAGTAGGTGATAAGGGAAAGGACGAGCTTTATGGAGGGCCTGGCGATGACGTATTGATTGGTGGACCTGGGCCAGATTATTTTGATTGTGGAGATGGATATGATATTATTATCGACTTCAATCCGGTGAATGGCGACACCCATGCAGATAATTGTGAAGTAGTACTATCTGATTTAGGTAACAAAGAAATTCTGACCCAAGGCGGGATAGATAAATCGAAGTTGGAAGCACTAGGAATAGGTTCTCAGAAACATCCAATCGACTTGGAAAATATTGGTGAAACAATAAATTAATGCATCATCTAATTTTAGGGTTGACTATATCATGCATTCCATATAGATTTCCACCCTATAATCTTTCTTCAATTTCAATTTTAACCAACCCTAGGAGCAGCATTTGTACTGCGTAGAACCAGGATTTGCTACGCATTTGCGATGAGCAAGTTAGTTTTGGACATTTCAAATTATTTTTCGAAAACCGCTCACGGCATCGGTAGTATGGTAAGCGCAAGAGGCATTAATTTATAACGATGGTAGAGTTAGTCAAAATCTGATATCTCCTTCATGTGAAGTAATTAATTTAGACTTGATTTTGTGCTTAATAGATTTTGCAGGAACCCCGCGACGATATCGCTATGTGGGATATTGTTGATAACACAAGATCCATTCCCGATAATTACATTGGTCCCTATCTTTAATTTGTGTCTAATAGTACAATTGAGTCCGCCCCAACAGACATCACCTATTTTTGTGCTACCTTCTACTATGGTGCCCACCGTCAATGCACAATTTCTCCCAATTTCTACATTATGTGCAATATGCACCAGCCCATCCAATTTTGAACCGTCACCAATTACGGTATCTGAAACGGAACCTCTAGCAATGGAACGGTTGGAAGATACTTCTACATTACCACCTAACTTAACTCCACCTATATGAGGAAACTTTTCAAGTTCAAAATTGTCCTTATTTCTCTCGTACGGAAAACCCTCTGCTCCGATTACCACCCCAGGTTGTATTCTGCAATTATTTCCAATTGTAGTGTTTTGTTCAATCGTAACATTCTCGCTAATTATCACGTTGTCACCAATACTGCAATTATTTCCTATTTTCGAAAAATGTCCTACCTTGCACTTCCTACCTAGTCGTGCTGTATCAGAGACTACCGCATCTGCAGATGTCGTGTCTGATTCCATCGTTTTCATGCTTTTTTTGAGCTTTTATCAGATGATTGCTTAGATCCTTAGTATTAATTTCATGTGAGAAGATTTCATTCATAATTCTAATGAATGATGATCTTGGCTAATTCACAAATACCAGACATTTGTGTTTTTTCATGGAAAGCGGTTCACTGGCGCCTATTCCACCCATAAACAGTAACCTGATCAAAGCATTACTACACAAAATGAGCTTGGCGTTGGATTTTTCGATACTAGCAATGACTTGAGGAGTCTTGTCAGATGAGCAGAATGTCAAATCATCATCCATAGCCTTGTCAATTGTTGATACACTTCGAACGCACGTATCAAATCTATCCTTTGCTCCGTAGCTGCGGAATGGAACATCAAGATCAGAAAGCATCGATACAACATCAATTAAACGTCTCAAGACAACATTCCCGTTAAAGAAGAATGTCCAAAGCTAGGGTAGACACTCTTGGCTAGGTTCATATTTTCCTTATTATTTTTTCTTTATAATAATCATGGTGTCAACAAACAGTTGCCTCTCTCCAATAACATTAAATGAGAAACAGACTACCATTAGAGTACGTACTCCAATGTTATTTTGTTTTAGACGTGGTTGTCGTTTTGTAAGGAAAAGAACTTTCCTCTTCCCATAAGATGGGAATATGAGTGGTTCAATTTATGCTCATTCCGAAAGAATGCCCGTGAGGGAAGGAAAATGACATTTTCCTGACTTGACCTCATCTGAGTAATAGTTGGACCAGCTACACTTTTTTTCATTATGGCGGCGAAAATGACCTAAAGTTTTATAACTTGCATAAGTTCAAACTGAACTGTAAATGTAATGTATTCTTCTTCTATGTCGCTAGGACCAGGGGGCGTTGACGTTTTAGGAAATTTGGCAAGCAAAATGGAACAGCAGCTCAAAGATACGGAACAAGTCAGAACCTCATTTGACGCAGACATCCGGAGGTACAAAAATAAACAGATTAGTAAGAAGGAATTTGTACATAAACTAGTTACCTATACTATTTCCCTCTCAGCCTTAAATTTTCTGGCTATGCATGTGATCCTAGAGATGAGAACGGCTGTTGAAAAGGGAACTTCGATGAAGGATACTACAGGGGGAACCGTTACGGAGGACTCATCGACTTCAGGTTCCCAATTCAGTTTCGGTATTCAGGGATTTGTTGGAGGTTCGTTTCCGGGTGGATCGGGAGACGGTGGTGACCTCTTAACCAATGGAAAGACGGCGACTTTGATTCGCGATATCAACAATACCTACAATGGTACTGATACGACAGGATCACGTGACAAAACTGATTATAGAAAAGGCCAGAATAGCAATGGTGGGTATTTCCGAGAGAGTTCTTTGCCAAAGGAATGTATTGGCTGTGGAACAGTACTGATTCGAAACACAAATTTTTGCGGTAGCTGTGGACATGAACAATGAATTAATTTTGATTTAGAATAAATAATACAAGGGCTAATTTCTATGACATTTGGCTAATTACTCTCAATAAATGTAGATTTAGCATTATTATGATTCAATAGAATATTCTGAGAGCGATTTAATTGAATGAATTAGGTTGGAGAGGTCTAAGCCGATGACTGACAAAATCAGTTTGTTATGAGTATAAGATACAAAATAGTTAAATCATGAGGTTATCGCAACCAAATAAATTGAATGATCCCATATTTTTTGAATGCTTTTAGTTCTAAATTATATATACCTTCTATTAACTATTGATATTTCACGACAATGTTATTCCAATTTAGCTGATATTATATCAAGCAGCCTACCATCCTAAAGCATGAGCAGATTTGACAGCCGCTTCATTCAGAATCGTATTTATACTCGGGCTAGTAGCATTTGAATAATAAACTCGATCAATTGCTTCATTTATGTGTCCTTCAATAATTGGATATTCTGGTATGCTTGGCCTTATATTACCGAATGGGATCATAGATATCAACGTATCGTAGTACGGTAGCTCAGTGGCGGATTGGTTGAGAATTAACCCCTGGCCAAGAGGAATCTGCGTTGGGAGGTAACCATACTCTTGAATCCAAGGCCCAAGTATCTCAGGTTCTAATACTGTCTCGATGAACTCCCATGCCAGCGTTTTGTGATTAGACGTGATTGGGATGGCTAATTCCCATCCCCCCATTAATGTACTCGATTGCTTATCAGGGCTTGGAACGGGAAACAATGGGATAAATCCTATCATATTTTCAAAATCGGCTCTTTTCTGGTCTCCAAAGTATCCTGGTATCCATGAACCGCCGAGAATCATAGCAATCCTTTTCTGCGCAAATTCAATACTGTCACTAGCTGGTAATTTATCGGGTCTTATACCTGCATTAACTTGGTCTTTAATGAAGCCTAGAGCCTGAATTCCTTCTGTACTGTTGTACGTGGGAAACCAATATGTTCCTTTGGTCGGGTGTCCATCCCTGAGCTGCAAAATGTCGCCTCCTAGCATCCATAAGTAAGGAAACCACAGGTCTTGAGAATAATATGTGTCAAATAAAATAGTTCCATTTATTCCGGCCGGCTTCAATTCTTGGTTTAACTTCTGTGCAGATCCGATGTAACCCTTCCACGTTTTTAGATCGTCGGCATCAATCTGTGATTGTTGGAGTAAATCTTTCCAATACCATAAGCCTCTTACGTCGGTCCACGTCCAAATACCGTATACTGTGCCATTATACGTTCCGCCATCCCAATGTTGCTGGTACCAGTTAGATGCTCTTGCCCAATCGTCTACATATGTGGTCAAGTTGGAGAGCAAACCTTTGCTAGCGAATTCACCTAACCAGATTTGGTCGACAGATACGAAATCAATCGCTGATTTATTGGACATAAGTTGCATGAATTCTTCTCTAGTATCATTCGTTGGGAGCTCTTGATACTTGAGGACTATGTTTTTGTCGGGATATTTTTGCTGCAACTTCTCCAGACCTTTGTCTAGCAATGATTTCCACCTTCCTTTTTCGCCCAAATCGGTGAGGAGACCATTTAATGTGACAGTTCTCTCATCATCTCCTGATTTCAGACTAGCATTTGACAAAGCAGATGAATTCATTCTGTCCGTAGAAGCGAACGCAACTGAATATGTGAATGCCTCGAAGGAAGGATCTACTTGTGCATCGGATAGCCCTTCAGCATTATCAAATCTAAATAGTTGATATGAGAAAGAAAAATGATCATTTATTTGCAAATCAACGATGATAACCAAAAGAGCAACGAATAACGAGAAGAACGAATAACGAATGAATTGGAGGGAAGATGGAACTTGAAAGAGCAATTCCTTGCCAAATAGGATATGCTAAATATATTTATGTTTATCTTAGCTTCGTTGTAAATGAGCATTCTAACCGTGACAATTCAGTGAAACAAGGGTGGGGTCACACTGCCTGATTTCTGCCACTCAACTGTATCATTATTAGTTGGAAGTGGAAATGTTAAAGTAAGTCATGACATTACTTAGTGAGTGTAGGATCAAGAGGGAGGATCTATACGGAAAGACTAATTCTAATAGGCATCATACTGGTAGTCATCATTGCAAGTTCCTCTTTGATCTTGTTGGTTTATCTGCAAAACTTTACTGAGTCAACCGTTAGGAAGAACCTTTACGAACAGCAGGTTGACAGACAGGAAGAAGTTACAGATAGCATCTCGCAAAGTATTAGCTCTGATCTTGGGATCTTAGTATCGGTGTTAGATGGTCTCGCAAATTCTGATCTACTTCAAAGCGGAGACTTTGCTTCGGATGAGACATTCAATCTCTTCAACGACAAATTGCAAAGATACGGAGCTGAGGTTTCCGAGATCTTTCTGCTAGATAAGAACAATATAGTGACTTTCAATATGAAAGGCCCAAATGCGACAACAGATGATACAAACTTGAGGACTGGTGACGACTTAACTCAGAGGCAATGGGTCAAGGACACCCGAACTAGGACTGAAGCACCATATTTTTCAGGAGGCTTCGAAAGACAAGGCATATATAAATTCTTTATCACCTTTCCAATACTTGATAGAGAGACAAATGAGAAATTAGGAATCGTGGGAGCTTCAATCTCTACCGGCCCATTTTTCTCTACGTATGGTAACCTTGAGGACCTTGATGAGCAGTTTCTGGTGGTGTTTGATAAGGCAGGTAACATCATTACTAATCCTGGCAACGCTGGCCTTCTTGGACAGAATTTCTTTGGAAAGTTTGTTCAGGATTTTGTGGGAGGGAATAAGGTACTGAACAACCTTACGAGAAGCCTTCTACAGGGTAACTCAGGTTTTGCAGTATATGACTACGGAAGTGGGGAAAGAATTACGACCCAAGATCCTATACTGGTAAATGGGCGGCCAGAATTCTTCGTACAGGCTGTGACTCCTACAAGTAGTCTATATTCTGACTTGGAAAACTCTCTTTTCATTGAAAGGATAAAACTATTTTCGCTATTTGCTGCTACTTTGGCTGGAGTGGTTGTTCTGGTGATATTTCTAATGAAATGGAGTAATTCCCTCAAAAATGAGGTGACTAAGCGAACTAGGGAATTGCATGATTCTAATAAGCAGCTAGTGGAAGCAAATGATCAGCTAGAGCGCAACAATAAGTTACAAAAAGAATTCATTAATATTGCGGCTCATGAACTGAGGACCCCGATTCAGCCGATTTTAGGGCTTTCTGAAATTGTAGTAAATGAAAATAAAGACAAAGCACTTGACAAATACCTCGAAGTAATATTCAGAAATGCCAAACGACTTCGGAAATTAACAGAGAACATACTTGACGTAACAAGGATTGAAAGTAAAATGCTGAAATTAAGCAAAGAGCCAGTGAGTTTACACTATTTGTTACTGTCTATTGTAAAAGATTATCAGACAGAAATCTTAAAGGAAAATCATACAAAGCAAATTAGGCTATCTTATCATTCCAACATATATGGTAATCCTGAGAACATAGTAGTGGAAGCAGATATCAGTAGGCTCATACAAATTATTTCAAACCTATTGAACAACGCTTTGAGATTTTCAAGAAAAGAAGGAGGATTTATCGAGGTAACATTAACCGAACATACTGAAGGCAATAACAGATTCGCGGCGGTTAATGTAATCGACTATGGAGAAGGCATCGATCCTATAATACAAGCAAATCTCTTCACTATGTTTTCTACTAATTCTTATGATGGGACGGGTCTTGGACTATATCTCTGTAAGAACTTAGTCGAAGCTCAAGGTGGCAGAATATGGGCTAGGAATAATCCGCGTGGGAAGGGAGCTGTATTCGGTTTTGACCTTAAGATTGTTGATGGGAGTTGAAGAATCGAGTATTGTGATATATATGACATTGGTAGCTCGTATTACGAGAATCTGAAATCTAACTAGACCTGGAATATGGGTTACCTCCCAAAGAATCAAACTGGTTGACAAATAAGCGAGGTCTAACGTCCCATTTCAAATTAAAAAGGAATCACGACAATCATGCGTGTACTTAGAGCAGAACCATAAATCGTAGAGATTCAGATTTCGAAGTTTGCTGCAAAAAAGGCTTTTGTAGATTAGTTTCTGGTGTTGGACTTGTATAACTTACGAAGATCAAGGTAAGGAGCCGAGATACTCGAGATTGACTATTACAATCGCAATGGGGGAAAATATAATGGCGTACTCCTTGCTAAATCAGCCTTACTTTACCAAACTTTGTGAAGAATTCCATTTCTCTTTTTTTAAGTCATATTCAGCCCGTGAGAATTTAATTCTAGCAGGATGGCCTATTACTACCGTGTCTGATGGAACATCTCTAGTAACTACTGCTGCCATTGCAACAACACTATTTTTTCCCACTCGAATCCCTGGCTTTATTACAGCTCTACCACCTATAATAGCACCGTCCTCCACGATAACACCCTCCATTCTTGGGCTTGTAGGATACGGGTCGTTAGTAAACGCCGCCGCAGGTCCCACAAATACATTTTTTCCAATAACAGTTAACGGTGGAATATAAACAGATCCTTCTATTCTAGTATTTTCTCCAATCTTGACATTGTAATCTATATGCGTCAAAGACCCGATACTTACGTTGTCACCAATCTCAGTATTACCTCCAATATATGAAAAATGCCAAATCTTCACATTCCTACCTATCTTTGCCTCTGGTGAAATATAATTGACTACCTTATTTTGTTCCATTAGTTGTCAATACTATTCAATGCTATATAATTCTCTTTTTAAAGTTCTGGTAAGATCCCCCTTCCGAAAATAAGTCATTTCTGTATGTCATGTCATAGTTTCCCGAAATCACACAATTCAAGAATTCATAAATTGCGAGAGTCTATCTAATCAATGATTTAGAATCACTATCCCAATTTAGTAACATGAATATCGATCTACTGATATCTAGAATCCTTCATAGGGGATATCCTTCAACAGCATACATTTTTAACTAATGCGTTAATTGGACAACTTTCTGCTGAATTGCAAAAAGATAAGTATGACACCGTGTGATGAAGCTAGAAGCAGAATACAAATGCTATCATATCTCGCGAAACAATGGGATGTATTTCTTGTCGGCGCCGGAATGATAATTGGATTTGCTGTCGTTGTTCTAAAATTAACAGGATTCTTCTAGTTAGTGCTCGTAGTTTGTTACGGAAATACATATATCAGCTAAGGAGTGCTAATATTATTATAAAAGAGAGAATAATCTTCAATATTTCATAGATTCAATTGTCTTTTACCTTAGCCAAGAGGACTGCCAGATTTCGGGTATTCGTTCAAAAGGGAGAGCCGTCGATTTTCTGGAACGGTGGGTCTACTACCAATAATACATGGTAAGAGGTTAGTAGAATATATTATTCGTATTCTATGAGAATCCTAATAGTTAGTAGCCAAATCGTTTTTATAAGCTTGCAAATTAGATCGACCTATGATCTCGGTTGGCTCAGACGAAGTTGACGTGGATAAGCATCAATCTAATTTGGAGAGGAATCAAATATCTGACGAGGCAAGACCACTTGTCTTTATAAAACGAAATGGGATACTAAGAAGCAGGAGAGGAAGAGGCTATTCCACTATGGAGATTTCACAAGCGTTTGCAAATCTGGGGCTGGGAAATCAAAATATAGCGAAAGCTAGAGCCTTCCACATACCCGTTGATACCCTAAGAAGATCAATTCGCCCAGAAAATGTGAACGATCTGGCAACGGTTTTGGGTAGACACATGCAAGGTAAAGGGACAAAGAATAGCGGCAAAAGGCAGCGGCAGACGAAAGACAAGACTGCTAAAACCAAAGTCAGTAAGTGACTGTTTCACTCGCTCGCAGAGACGGCAGAGAGTTTCTGACATGAGGCACTCCTCTTGCAGCTAAATCCTTGTGTCACGTTGTATGAACAACAAGATACAAATTAAGCAATTTAAATTGAATCAAACATAATAAATACACTCAGTTTTTAAATATCCATTGATATCTAAGGAACTTTTATACATGGAGTAAATGCCGAGTTACAGGGATCTATGAGAGTGACTGTTTGTAATTATCTCGAACCCTTCAAGGTGTGGTACTTAGGACGTTCAATTTTTTGTCGGTTCTTGTATCTAGTTAGTTTGGTTATACCAATCCTTTTCCTGGTAGTTCATGTTTGAGGATAGGGCTATGCTTTTTTAGTATATCTATAAGAGGGAACCTTCTTCCACCTACTATTTTTATATCAGTATTTATTTTCCCGTCATAGTCGATCTCTATAATATTGTAAGTATTCTTGGTGAATCCCCTAAATCTAGTTGACGACGCAGTTCCTGCGTATGCAATATCTAAAGTTTCTAGATTCCACAACCACGGTCTGTGCTTATGTCCACATAGTACCAAATCTACCTTGTTTTGAAGGCAGGTCCTAAGAATATCGCCAGCATCAACGATTACTATCTTGTCTGTACCAGTCTGTACCTCTCCTTCATCTCTGTCTGGCCTGGCGGTAGCAAGTGTTATGATTATGGTATTATTAAATCTGTAAACATTGGATGGAATGAAAGAAGAATGAGAAGAAGGAAAGAATTTCTTAAAAAGTAAATAGCCAGTATGACGATAATCATGATTTCCGGGTAGAATTATGACTTTAGGACAAACATCCATAAGCCTTTTAATTTCCACACTCGCTTGCCTGAATTGAGAAATCAGTCCTTCATCAGTTAAATCTCCTGTTATTAGTATTACATCTGGTTTTAACTTATTTTTGACTTCATTGACGATAGTATCAAAAATCTCTTGTTTGAAATAAGCACCTCCTATATGAAGATCGGATAACTGGACGAGTTGCAGCATATCTGTAGTTGTTCTTCCCCTTAATGTAAGGGTATGATATAATAATGTTGAATAATATAAAGGCAATAAAAATATCAGAGATCCTGTATCACTAATGTGGAGGTCCGGGGATAGTTGACGTGCATCTAATACAAATATCGATATCAATATTTCTGCTGCTGTGAGCATTGAATCTCCAATCATAACTGTTATTAGCATTGGCTGGAGAGGCAACTGTTAAAAATAGAAGAATGAACGATACTATAATGGTAGGAGTAGCGATTTTAAGGTGTGCCTCAGCTGTTAACTTCATCCCAAGAAGTTACTTGGCTGTTTTGTTTTTCTAAGTTAGGATCTATAATGCTGTATCTCTAATCTTAGATATATTCTATAAGAGATCACAAGCCTTGCAAATTACCAAATCGAACAAGTACTAATATCAATACTCTTCTATTAGTCGGATGAATAGGATTTGGTATTAACTAGTTCTCTGATATTATGCAGAGTTGGTATATGTCACGGACTAAGAAATGTAGTTGTGACTGGCAAATAACTAATTCCAATGCAATGGAATTTGTGATAGTGGATTTGAGAATAGAGCTCCGATGCCGCAAATGCAATGGTATGGTTAGATGGTGGAATGAAGATACTAAAAAGATCGTATCATCTAGACGCGCATGGTCAGAAGAAGAATGTTCTTCAATGCATTAGCCCTTATTCCTTTATCGGCTAGCTGTTATGCAACACTCTCGGTAAGAGATTTAAGATTTAATACTTGATGATAAAACTGTAACCCATGTTGGTAAGATAAATTGTCATCTATATTAGAAAGTACAACAACTAATTATATTACGGTGTTGACTAGAAATTAAGGTGATTCTAATATCATTGAGTTAATTTTTTCAAGAAAAGGTTCTTTGCCAATTGGTTTTTTAATTATATTTTTGTCTGATTTAATTCCAGGTAATAGACTTATTAATTCTTCTGCTGCCTCAAGCGCAGATACAAAAATAATCTTTGTGTCCATATCAATTGATTTCATTCGGTAAAATAGTTGAAGTCCATTTAGACGTGGCATTCTAATATCTAGCAATACCAGATCATAATAGGAAGCTTCGCGCTGTGAAAAATGCTTTAATGCATCCTCCGAGTTATTTAATGCGTCTACCTTATAGCCCTCAACTTCTAAGAAGGATTTGAATGTCAAAAGAATGTCTGGATCATCGTCTACTAAAAGGATATTGCCAGAACTGCTAGAATTCCTAATTAGACTTACTTCTACACCTCTCGATTTATTTATTGATTCGGTATCGTTCAATAGTTGATCCTGTCTTAATCGCACGTATTTACTAGCTATGGAATAAATAGGATAAGCTCGTTTTAAATCACCAAGGGAATACTCGCCTGCTACCTTGCATAGATAATCTTCAAGAAAAGAAGAAGGAAAAGATTTGATGATCTGATATAGACTTCCGCCTACCACCATGGTATTTGGAGTTGCGATACGATTTATCTCTGCGCAAATATTCATAGCCGATCCGAACAAGTCACGATTATTACTTCTATTTGATCTAGCAGTATCGCTCCTACCATAATCAGAGCTTATTCTATAACCCACAGGAGGAAGGCCTTCTTCAGACATCTTGAAGTTAATAAAATTAAATGCTGCCAACATGGTTATGCCACATTCTATAACGTTCTTGAAAGCGCGTTTATCATTTTTGTTCGATGTCTGAGGGAAATAAAGAACTAGACTATCTCCGCCCATCTTTGTGATTAGCGCTCCAAATTTCTTTCCTATAACTGCCATATTATTGATGAATATAGAATAATACTTTCCGAGTTTGTGTGAAGTTTTAATATTGGTAGTGATCTCTGTCGATCCCACCATATCCACGATGCTTATACAACAGTCTATCGGTTCACCAAAACGTAGTTCGTAACCATCTTCTCTTCCGTACGCCATGTAAACTTACAGGAAATTCTAAAATAAAAAGGCTATTTTTTGCGCCTTATGACATTTTTGTATTATAAACAGAGCTTTTGATAGATAAATCGCCCTTATATAGCCAATTATGCATAGTACTTATGTTGACACTTTCCAGTTCCCATCAGAGTGGTAAAAAAAATGGCTAGGGAAGGTACTGAGGTTTTCTATGGAGTTGATACAGTTATGAATACGGTATTACAGTTCTTGTTCCAGAGCAGAAGTAGAATCGACGCCTGTGTTGATTACACCAGACCTTCATTAGCAATTGACATTGCGATATTGAAAAGAGCATTCGTTGACGCTAGAAAGAGAGGAGTCAAGCTTAGATACGCTACTGAAATTACTAATGATAACATCTTTTATTGCAAGCAGATGATGGCAATGGTTGATGAGCTTCGACATTTAGATGGAATTAAAGGAAACTTTTACATTAGTGAAACAGGTTATCTTGCTCCTGCCACTTTTCATGAAGCAGGAAAACCAGCAGCACAAATCATCTATAGCAACGTCAAAGAAATCGTCGAACACCAAAAGTACGTTTTTGAAACCCTATGGAGTAAAACTATTCCTGCAGAGCAAAGAATACGAGAGATCGAAGAAGGAATCATACGTTATGAAACGGTAATAATAGATAACTCAGGTGAGATTATAAGAGAGATTTCATCTCTTACTGCTAGCTCAAATGAACTTGATACGTGTCTGACCTCAGGTGGGATGCATTATAGTCATAAGTACTTCTTTGACATAAAGAAAAAACTATTAGATAAACAAAAACGAGGAGAACACAAAGGTCTTAGATACATTACCAACATAGATAACGAAAACCTAGAGCTCGTTAAACTATATCTGGAAAGCGGGATTAAGATTAGGCATGTAGGAAACTTACCTCCAATGAGTTTTGGCGTTTCAGATAAGAAAGTAGCAGTAACAATAGAGAAGATGGAAAACGGAAAAGTTGTTCAAAGCCTTCTGTTAAGCAACGAATCCCAATATCTAAAGCACTTTTCTTCCGTCTTTCAACGGTTATGGGAGAGTGGAATTGATGCAGTAGACAGAATACGAGAGATTCAAGAAGGAACCGAAGCAGAATTTTATGAAGTTATCACCGACGGCAAAAAAGCAAGTCAGATTCTTGTTGATATGACAACAGCTATCCAGAAAGAAGCCCTAATCTTTCTCCCTAACGATAAATCTATGATGAGGATGGATAGACTGGGTCTGATTGATTATCTTGTAAAGGCATCACAGAATGGAGCGAATGTAAAGATTATCTGTCCATTGTCTAAGGAGAATGCAGAGATTCAGAAAAAAATATCCGAGAATGCCCCAGATATCAGGATACTGCATGGGAATAGCTCTCCCTACGGCATGTACATAATTGACCGTGAAAAGTTTCTTAGAGCTGAGCTCAAAAGTCCAGGAGCTGAAAAATTCTCAGATGCAATTGGTTTAGTAGTATACTCTAATAGAAGAATCACTGTGGATTCCTTTGGATCAGTCTTTGAATTACTTTGGAATGAGCGTATGTTGGTTGAAGAACTAAAAAAAGCGGATAGGATGCAAAAAGAGTTTATCAGTATAGCGGCTCATGAATTAAAAACGCCCATACAAGCTATCCTTGGTATGAGTAGCCTATTGAAATATTATCCAGAAAGAACAGATCAGGTATTAGAAGTAATAAGCAGAAACGCAGTTAGATTGCAAAGGCTTTCTACCAATATATTAGATGCAACGAGGATAGAGAGTCAGACGTTAAGACTAGAAAAGGAACGATTTGACATCCGTGATTTGATACCTAGTATTATAGAGGATTACAAAGAGAGGATTAAAGACAATACCAATAATAAAGTTGAATTAATCTATGTTAATGATGCTAACCTTAAAAATAATAATCCCATCGTTGTAGAAGCAGACAAGGAAAGGATAATCCAAGTTATTTCTAATCTCATAAGTAACTCTATTCAATTTACAAATCAAGGTTATATCTCCCTTAATATAGTTGCTGATAATGATAGTAATGAGGTTATCGTTACTGTGAGAGATACAGGTACTGGTATCAACCCTGAAATCTTACCAAAACTATTTTCGAAGTTTGTTACGAGATCACAACGCGGTACAGGCTTAGGACTTTTCATTTCCAAGAGCATAATCGAAGCTCATGGAAGCAGAATCTGGGCTGAAAATAATGTCTTAGATGGACAAGGAACAATATTTTGTTTCACGCTACCCTTGGAAACGAAGGATAGAGTTGAAGGCGAAAAAGGAGGATGAGTAATAGATAATGAATGAAAGAATAAAAGGAAAAAGAATCATGGTAGTAGATGACGAATCTGACCTTACTTTGTTTTTCAGTATGTCTTTAGAATACTATGGATTCGAAGTTGAAGCATTTAATGACCCTAGAAAAGCGTTGTCAAATTTCAAACCAGATTATTACGACTTGGTCGTTCTTGATATCAAAATGCCAAATATGGATGGCTTCGAATTATACAAGCAAATACAAAAGATAGATAGTAAGGCTAACGTTTGTTTTCTTACAGCAAGTGAATTATATTATAAGGAGTTTCGAGAGAAAGAATATAATGCATTAGATAAAGATCTATTCATTCGCAAGCCCATTGGAAATGAGGAGCTAATAAAAGAGATAGATCGCCTAATTGAAGATAAGGAAGATGCGTGACAAGCCTATAAGCAACACTAGTTTTAGAGCTAAGTATCTTGCGTTATGATCACAACGTCTTTTCCTTCGGCTGAAGATAACTTTTACTATTGCTTTAGCTCCGATTGAATCCATAGATTTTCAAATATAGAAGACAGAACTGTTGATTCACTGTTTGAGTACGTTGCTAAACCAACTTCATCTTCATTCTCTTTTTCTTGTATGACTAATGATAGCTCTCTGTATGTTACTATAGTCTTTAGCTTGGTTTGTATCGACCTGACTAAATAGTGTACCTCGATATGCTGATATTCCAATAACAATTCTCCAGGCTTCTCTTCCGTAGAATAATCTGTGCCGATGAGGAATGTTATGTGTACCATTTTGGTTTATTATTTAATACCTACATCAAATATATCTAAGATAAATAGAATAAGGACAAAGAACAGTACATGTGGGAGGAAAGAGAGGAAAGATCTATTATGACTGAAGAGATGGATAAACCGTTAAAGGAAAGTGAAGTAGGACCTACCTCAATTGATGTGACAGATGAACAGACTTCAATAGGGGAAGTACCGCTTGCAGAACTGCAAGAAGAAAAAGTGCAAGAACAAAACAGAGAAATAGAACAGGCACAAGAGGAATCCAGAATTGGCAAAAGGAAACAGAAGAGGAGGCGAGCGATTACATACTTATTACATATATCAATCCATACAAAAACAAAAGCAGACTAAGTCGACAAAAGGCGCAGGGATAAGCCAATCACCTTCACAATCAATAAAACAGATTCAATCTCAAATCAGTCAGCTGCAAAAGCAAGTGACACGAATTCAAAATGGTATTCAAAGGATAAGAACAACTTCTGGAACAGGAACAACTACAAAAGCAAAATTTAAGAAACTAGCTTCCTCCAGTGCTAACATTAAACCTAGATCTAAGAAAAGCAAGTCACTTAAGAGTACCAACGTCAGAAGAGGTAGAAAGAGCAGATGACCGTAAGATAAAAAAGAAGGAGAAGCAAATACACAAAGCTAGTTAACATCATTGGGTCTGTATTTCCGTCAGCAGTCTAAGAATTAAATATGAAATGCTTAAACTGTTATTCTGAGTTTCGTCCTACGCTTTCAAATCCCATTTGTCAGCGTTGTGGGTATTGTTATTATTGTAGAGATTTTTTCTTCATCATGGACAGTAAATAGCAGAGAGGCGCATGAAACTCAACCACTAGAAATTGGAATAGTATAACTTTACTATTTACAGGCCTGTGTTGGGTTTAACTCTTGGAATTTTATTATTTCCGATATCATATCCTTGTTGTCGGAGATATTTCAAAGTTAATTTATAAACCAATTCGTCATGGCCTGCCGTATCTAATACTCGCGTCCATGAAACCTCACCATTTTCTAATAGTTCTTTTGATAGTACTCGAGTATTTTCTCTGGCTTCTTCCTTACATTGCTCCATGGTCTTACCATTTTTATAAGCATGAACACGACTATCACAACTATTAACGTGATTGGTTTTCTCCATAGGTATACAACTAACTTTGGAACTAATGACTAATAATAATATACATTCAAGAAGAGTACTCTTATATTTCGTTCTAGTATCCTCACTGATATTCTTAAACCTCAAATATGTCTGTGCTGGTCCTGGAGGAAGATTCTTTTTTCGGAGGATTTACCTTGTCCATCTTTTCTGCTAATTCAGCAGTCTTGGGATTTGATAATATATCTTTGATCCATTTAAGTTCTGCAGCAGATCGTACAACAACTCCTCTTTTCTTTGTAGGTGAACCTGAAGCATCAACAGGATTTATCTCGATAACGATCGATGGCGGGTTGCCTCTCAAGCCAGGAAGTTTAAGCAGAAATAAACCGGGTATGTTAGTAGCCTTCTTTTCCCAATCTCTAGCATTTTTCAGAAATTGAGCTAACCTTTCATTTATGGACATGGATTGTAAAGTAAACAAATTTCCTAGCCTTTAAGCATTATTATATCAACACTGGTATCATATCATAAGCTTATTTTATTAACCCTCAAGATAATAAATCATAACAATCTCTATGGCTTTTCTTTATGAAATTAATATCCTCAATCAACCTTCTGAATGGAGAAGGATTCTAGATATTCCACTTCCTTCTAGATTATCAGACCTTGACTTCAAAAGAATCTACTTTATCGGGATTGGTAGCAGCTTCTGGGCTGCTAAAATCGCTGAATTCTTATGGAGAGAGTATGTACAAATGGATGCCATTGCAATACAAAGCTACGACTTTGTTAACTCAAGATACTTTGTTTCTCCAAATGATATTGTCGTTGTCTTTTCACACCGAGGAACCAACACCTTCAGCGTAAGAGCTTTAGAGATGGCGAAAAGACGCTATAATGCTTATGCTGTTCTAATTACAGGATTACAAAGTCCAATTTCCATTAATACCGATTTTCGGATTGAAACATGTCCCCAAGAGAATTGTGGAGCTTTTACGATCTCACTTACATCAGCTATTGTTCGAGTCCTTCAATGGGTTGACTTATTCTCAAATGGTTTAATCGATAGATTTAGAATCTGGCTAGAATCCGTAAGACTTCCTTTCATAATTCAGAAGCTACCGAAATTCCATAATAAATTGATTATAGTTGGAGATTTGATTAGAGAAGCTGTAGCTCATGAAGTTGCTCTCAAAATATCCGAAACTTCATACTTGCCGGTTAGAAGTTATGGAATTGAACAGATTCTGCATGGTCCAAAGGTTACCTTAGACAATGAATCAAGCATTATAGCATTTACTTCCTTATCTCAAGATAGACAGGATAGTTTAAGAAAATATGCAAATGCAGTAGGTGCAGAATTCATTGAGATAAATGATGCACAGAAGCAATTATTTCCTTCCTCGTCTGAGGAGTTTAACTGGTTAGCTCAACTTGTCTGGGGTCAGCAATTAGCCTTAGAACTTGCAAAGAAGTTAGGTACGAATCCAGATACTGTAAGAAAGGATCAAAGTGTTTATGCATATGCTAATAAAGATATATACCTATAGATTTTGGGAATTAATATCAGTATAAATTTGTACTAATAGTTAAAGATCAGAACTTCAATAAGTTTTCAGAAAAAATCAAACCATTTTCAAGCAATCTATTCAGAAAAATAGATAGGTCTTTAAATTCAATATTGTATTTACATGCTAATTTAGGATTTAATCGTTTCTCAGACAAAATACCAATTGAGATATCGGATCTTCTGAATGCAGGGTTGCTAATTCCAGCCTCATCAGCTTGCTTCAGGAAATTTGGATCTTTCAACCTTCATTCATTTTCTGGAATTGAATCAAAGAATTCTTTCATGCAAATCTAAAATGCAAGTTTCTTGGGTTCGCGTTTATCCCATATTTTCGTAGGATATCACCTACCCTTTCAAATGCTGTATCAAACTCTCGCTTGAAAGGAACGCCTGGAATGTTTCATTTAGTATTGATGTAATATGAGCTAAATCTTCCTTCGGTATAATACTCATAATAATTTTCTACGCAATACCATGGCGATATGCTCATCTATACGCGTTGTTTATAGTACATGAGCTTCTTTCGTATTAGCCTTACAGTTCGTATAAGAGCTCATACTTGTGACGTTTCCCTATTCTTCTTCAAAGCTCATATGCAACAAGACACATCCTTTCCCTCAACCACAAGGATATTTCACTCTTATCTTTACAAGATATTGGGGTCAACTTGATCATTATAATTCCTATACATGATACGCATTCTTGGTTAGTTTTATTTTGTAATAAGAAGTAATGGCGTTGTGTAAGTCTAAATATTCGCATTTGTATATATCTATAGAATGTCCTCATTCAGATTAAGGACTAAGAGTATTAAAAGACCATCAGGTATAATTGCTGGTCTGACAGCAGCTTGGGCAATATTTGGATTATTCTTAACTGTCGATTCTCAACTAAGTGTTCCTCCAGGTACTTTCTATAAGACGGTTGGATTGATCTTTGGAATCAATTCTGCTTATGCTATGTATGTAGGCTTTCTCCTGTTTATGGTAACAGCCGTAATCATTTCAATTATTTACAACTATATATCAAAACGCATCAGAATATTTCACATAAGCTCTATGCCTAAGGGAATAGGTACAGGCATACTTGCTGGAGTAATAGTATGGGGTGTTCTATTTTTGCCGATGCATTATTATATCATACAACCTGCACTTTCTGGTATGGCTAACGGCTTGAACTTGAATGCAGGCAATCTGGATTTATCTGTAGCGGAACAACTGCTTGAATTGTCAAATACTATTGTCATAGGTTCACTTGCATTACATATGCTGTTTGGAGGAGTAATGGGATTTTGCTCCAGATTAGCTGTAATATGATGGTTAACTTTGCTGAATTCCTAATAGTAATACCATTTACAGTCAACTAGCAACCTTTTTTTTACTTTTATGTTAAGAGTAACTTTGATAGATGTCTACCGATGAACTACAGCAAATAAGAAGGGTCTTTCAGGGGTTGCAGACCTTGTATCAGACATATCTTCCGAAGGTTGACCCTGCTCTAATACATGATTTACTTATTCGTGAGCTAGATAAAAAATCTGGGGATACGTCTACGTTACCTCCATTTTACATAGTTGAAATAAAAACATTAAAGGGAACAGATCAAGAACATATGAAGAATATGATATTTGACAAAACGGGATTTCTTCCATCAATTCATGAAAATGGTACCCAATACGTAGCAAATATGAGATTAAGCTTGGAATTGCTTAAGGAAACTTGTGAATCTCAAGAAGATATAGTAAGAGTTACCGGAGATTACACAGGTGGCATAGGTGGAAGATAAATTCGGGTTGGTTTTGAAATATTAGATCTGAATGGGAATGCAACTATATCATTATATGTCTGAGAATGATCAGAAGTCCTTATCTATTTTTGAACTTAATTAAGATCAAATTTCTATATACTGCTATCTTCATCCAAAAAAGGCAATTGACCACGTGAATGAGAGGGCTAGTGAATGGAAGGACAAAGTGTATTACACTGCTTTGTATAAACAAGATTACCCCATTAACTTCCAGTGTATAGTGACTTTGAATCCGACGAACTATAACACTGAAGTTGCTAAGTAAGCAAGTATAGGTAAAGTCATCTACTGCGGGATTAGTTTACCTGGAGCTAATTAGGGTTCAGAGAGGGTCACTGATCTTGAAAACAAAATATAGAAATCGAACAGAAATAATTGCTTCAGTATTAGAGGCTGTTAAAGGGGTTGGTGCTAATAAGACAAGAATTATGTTCACTGCTTACCTATCGTATGAACAGCTGAAAGAGTACCTCAATGAATTACTGGGCAAAGAACTTTTGGCATATGATTTTCATACTCGAACTTATTACATAACTCCGAAAGGAAGTAAATTCTTGGAACTATATGCTGAACTCGAAAAGGTAGAGTGATGTTGCTTATAGATAGCTAAGCTTAAGACCTGTTCATTGAATACTTTCGCTACTATCAGCTTTAGGATCTGCTATTATTGTTGAAACCCTATGTTAATGGTCTTGCAAAAGGAAGCTGATAACTATCTGGTTCACTTAAATGGAAATATCTCTCGCCTCATGGAGCATTAGCAGATACAGTTTCAAATATTTATTAGCCGAAATAGATTCATTATTCTTGAAATATTCATAGAGTTTATCTACATCATTAGTATGAAAAATGATTCTTCTAAAATGTTTTAGTGTTGTTGTAGTTTGGTTATCTGGATTAGTTCGATCTTTAATTGGGCGAATCAATTCTGTTTAAGTAATTCTTAGAATCATTTGATTCGCCAATTTCATAGGTACTAAAAATTGTAGCTGGTTTTCCTTATTTACTAACCAGCATTTCTAGAGTTGGACTTTTGTATCCCGTTCTAGGGGTTTAAAGATTGGATCAAGAAATTTCAATAATGGACTTGGTTCTCGTAGATAACTAATAAAATGAGTCGAAGAAACAAGTTTCCAAAAGCTGGGATTCAGAATGTATTGATCTGACTTGCACCATTCCACAGTAAAATATAGCGCGCCGTATTCTGGGCTATATGGTGTAAGATATGGATGTAAACATCCCTCCTGTACTAGAGGGTGTACATATAACGAAAATTGTCCGTGCAAATGAACTAGATTTCCCAAGAAATGATGACTTCGACAGTCATGCGATTGGTGAACAATAATGCCGTAGCAGAAATTTGTAATGAAAACGATGACCTAAATCCATGAGGTCACTTACTTTCATCATATGAGGACACGATTTTGAATTGTATGGATCTTTTGTCTTTTGAGGCACACGAGTTAATTGATATAGAGTTATATGTAGCAACTGGAAAGCGTTGCTTTTCTACTCATATATGGCATCTAAGTGCACTTTTCCATCATCTGTCTACTTGTTGCCACTATAATATGATTATCGCTTAAACTAGTAAACTATCTAAGAACAAGAACGGTAGTTCTTATATAAGATAATTCAAACAGTATGTCCTTTAAGTTATTAAATGACCGATCACCTTAACCATACTCAATTGTCTGAGAATAGACTTGGCGGTAAACATGTTATAGCATATGATATAGAATTTATTCTTTCAGAGCTAAAAATCAGATACTCTATCTATAGTTCAGAGGGAGATTTCGATTCCACATACATATACGATATTAAAGATATTAAAAATGCATCAAGTAACGATCTAACATTTTGTTCCTTGGATGATGTAGAGAAGGCCATTATGATAATATCAAAATGTAATGCGAAAGTAGTCCTTTGTCATCAATTGCTAGAAGGACTAGTATATCCTAAATCTGGGAAGCAACAATCTTTGATATTTGTAGACAATCCTAGATTGGCTATTATGAAAATTATGAATAAAATCTATTATTCTCCCTCTATCAATAGAAGGAAGAGAACCCGTCAGAATGATAAAATTGTGATAGCTCCCCTGACATCAACCATATCTGAATCGGCCTGGATAGGAAAGAATTGCTCTATCGGTAACTTTACCAAGATAGGAGATAAATGCATTATTGATGATAATACAGTT
>WHTU01000180.1 GCA_009377575.1 Nitrososphaeraceae archaeon
CAATGATCTGTCCCTCAGTTTCCTGTGCTGAACTTGCTGCTGCTACGCCTGCCGAAGATGCTTCTTCTGGATCAGCACCCCCTGCTGCTGCCGCACCTGCTGCTCCACCAGCTGCCGCCGCCGCCGCCGCTGCCGACTCTTCGTCTCCACCAGCTGCTGCTGCTGCTGCTGCCGCCTCTTCTGCTGCAGCTGCTGCTGCTGCCGCCGCACTACCTGCAGCTGCTGCAGCTGCTGCAGATGCTCCATTCTCCTCTGCTGCTGCTGCCGCTGCCGCTGCTGCGTCCTCTCCTGCTGCAGCTGCTGCCGCTGCTGCTCCGCCTGCTGCTGCAGCTGCTGCTGCTGATGCTCCGCCCGACGCGGCTGCTGCTGCTGCTGAAGCTGCTGCAGCTGCTGCTGCTGCTCCTCCGCCTCCGGCTGCTGCTGCGGCTGCTGCTCCACCTGCTGCTGCGCCGGCCGCTGCGCCTCCACCAGCTGCAGCTGCTGCTGCGGCTGCTCCGCCTGCACCTGAAGCTGCTGCCGCTGCTGCGGCTGAACTATCTCCGCCTCCGGCTGCTGCTGCCGCTGCTGCTCCACCTGCTGCCGCTGCTGCTGCTGCAGATCCGCCTGCTGCTGCCGCTGCTGCCGCTGCTGCACCGCCTGCGGCCGCTGCTGCCGCTGCAGATCCGCCAGCTGCTGCCGCTGCTGCCGCTGCACTGCCTGCTGCTGCTGCTGCGGCTGCTGACGCTCCACCAGCTGCTGCCGCTGCTGCCGCCGCAGAGTAACCTGATGCCGCCGCCGCGCCAGCTGCTGCTCCGTTAGCTGCTGCTGCTGCTGCAGCTGCAGAGCTCCCTGCGCCCGACGCGGCTGCTGCTGCTGCTGCGCCAGCGTCTCCACCAGCTGCAGCTGCCGCTGCTGCTGCACT
>WHTU01000181.1 GCA_009377575.1 Nitrososphaeraceae archaeon
TAAGTGAATTCCTGTTGCCCTACGATTTGGTGCGCACTTCCAATTCACACGATGATGTATTGCTGAATTTTCTTCAGAGCACATATGAAGCTGCTGCGACGTGTGCCAACTGGGATCGACGTGCATTGGAACGAAAATGAGTAATTTACTATTACGTCTAAGTATATCGTCACTCTCTATGGCATGTTTAGTTACTAAATATGGTTAATAAACATTGTAAAAAAGAGACTATTAGTAGATAGTAGGCAGTAAGCTCCCTGATAGCACAGTAAGATGAGAAAATAACTAGCAAAAGTGTACTTTCTTTATTCTACTCAAACGTTATTGTTAATTGCTTTATTAGAAAATCATAATGAAAAGCGATCAACTTTCGACTCTGTAAATTGAACACTTCTTGATATATAATTTGTTCGCCAGAGAACTTTTGAATGAGAATGGATAAACCAAAAAAGTTTAGAAATCAAAATAATCTCACAAACCTGTTTGCGATATCAGTAACGATTACATTATTGACCTTTGGCGCTTTAACAATAGATCCATTATTAGTATTGGCGACTGGAGAAGTTGAAGATGAAGAAAAGGATCATAATGTTGATGGTAGTATTAATAATGGCAATGGCCTTTTATCGTCATCACCGTTACCAAGTCCACCATCATCACTACGGAGTATGAATACTGATATTACAGGTAGCAGTACAAGTGACGCTGCGGATCTATCTACTCAATCATCTTTGCAGGAACAAAAGTTAGGGTCACTAACAGAAGGGACTACAACAAATGCTGCCTGTGGACAAGTTGCAAGCGGAGTAGTAAATCTAACTGCAAACCTTAACTGCAGTGGAGATGGCATCATTATTAGTGGTTCAAATACGGTAGTCAACATGAACGGGTTTTCA
>WHTU01000182.1 GCA_009377575.1 Nitrososphaeraceae archaeon
GCACCTCGGGAATGAAGATGAGGATCTTGGATATCTATGTAATTCCACTGAATTCTTTTCGCTGGTTAGTTCTGGTTAGTTAAGATTTTATTGGCGTCCGATCCTGTCGGATAAGTTCAATAACTTGTGCAAAGACTCAATGCCAAAGAAGCATGAGTAATAAAAGAACATAGCTCAAGTCAATAGCTCAGTATCATTATTTATTAAGGAAGCCCAAACCTCACTACCGCCTTATTGTATGGAGCCTTAGTGACTCGATTCAACGATCTTCCAATTTTAAATCTGCAAAACTACTGCGAAATCATATTAGTCAGGAAATATAATATATATCAGGTAAAAAGGGAAGCGAGAATGAGTGAATTTGCGTTCTTTAGATTTATGAGCCTTAATTTGCTTACAAATGAGGAGAAAGAACATAAGAATGATGTTATCGACGTCACAGAGCAAGTCTTGGATGCGGAAGGCATTGAATGTGACTCTAAAATTGCAAAGCTACCTGAACAAATGATTATCAAGATTCTTTCCGAAGTCAGAAAGCGACGGCGCAAGGCCAAACAGAGCGAGAATGTCGAGGAGGAAGAGGAAGTAGAAGTAGAAGGGCAAAAGGAGAGTCCTGTTTCTGCAAGATGAGGTCTGATATTCAACGATGTGTTTACTATATTGAGGTGACCTCTCTGACTTGAGCGGTAACAATATCGATACCAGTGACGATAACAATGATCCTACCAGACACACTGGTACTCAGAATTCTGGCAATATCGGCGGCGATGTTGATGATGATAATAATAATGAGTATTCAAGTCCCGAGCATAACCAGCAGTATTCAACTCCTGAACGCTGGATTCTTGTCCTCGCAATAACCATACTTGCATTTGGGGCCATTTTGTTGACGTTA
>WHTU01000183.1 GCA_009377575.1 Nitrososphaeraceae archaeon
TTATCGGGAGCGTCCAGAAGACTGAATAACTTGTCTTCTTTTTCATTGTAGAGTATATTCTCATGAGTAACACCATATTCATCTGAAGGAGATTTCTGTGCTTTTTTTAACGCCTCTTCATTGGAGTATGCCATTGGATGAGAATCCAAGAACTTTGTCATAGATGAATTCAGCTCAGCTCAATGACGGAAGAATATTTAACTGTAATGTCAGTATTTTCTTGTAGTTGTTTGTTGTTTGCATTCATTTGCTTAGCGTTTAGTCTAAGTATCGCTTTATCTAATACCTGATTATGCGAAAACGTTGTATACTAGACCTAAAGCCCCATACGCCATGAATATGATTATAATCGAAGCTATTATTGCAATCAGTTCCTCAGGATAGATCTCTTTCTTGGGTTTCTTAGTCTTAATTTTATTCTTACTTTCTGGTGATCCTTTTGCTGTCAATCGCTGACGTAGTCGCAGCTGTCTTACAACAAGAATGCCGCTGATTCCATTTTTGATGCGATCTATGACTCGATGTCTAATCTCTTTCCAGGCAGTCATTTCTTGTTCTCTTTATAACATGGTACAGCTTCTATAGTTTAAGTTATACTACTACCTAACTATCAACGACTGAATCCAGTAAATAGATTGTAAGTCTGTGGGTTAAAACTCGTTAACACTTTTTGTAATTCTTCGCTAGGATTCCTATTCTGACTATCTAATAAATGGGGTCCCTATCTAGGAAATAGAGAGGCATGACTGTGGAAGAGGCATAGGCATGGAATGATGATTATGAAAGACAGGATAAATGAAGCAAACTCGCTGACATGGCAGCAGCTAACCTGTCAGGGAATGGAACTATGTCTGGAAATGGACGGAAGAACAGGAAGGCCAAGATATGA
>WHTU01000184.1 GCA_009377575.1 Nitrososphaeraceae archaeon
TAGGCCTAGAAAATAGTGGCCAATACAATGCATATAAACTTCAAGATGTAAAAGACAAGAGAATAATTAATGATGAGATCAATAATAAACCTTAGCACTACTTTCGTCATTCCCATTTATGGTAAGAGCATTTGATCCCGTCGTTAACGGTCAAGTTTTACAGTTCAAATACAATCCTCAGAATAATACATTTGTAGACATACTTAAAGGAAGTGAATGGAACTTTGAAGGAGTAGCGATTAATGGAGAGATGAAAGGGAAAAAGATTATCCGTTTACCATACGATGAGAGATTTTGGTTTGAGTGGGTCGCATTTCATCCTGACACGGAATTGTATATAACCCGATCTTGAATGATTAAATAAAATGGCTAATGATACGGCACTTGTACCAGTGCTAATAGGCAGGATTTTGCTGAGATAAAAGCCCTATTCGAAGAAGTTAATCTTACAAGGTAAAGGACATTGCTATTGTCTAAAACGCCAGGTCCTCTTCAGTATTATACTTTTTCTTCTTTTGATCACTTCATTTAAGGAAGTCGACTACCCCCTCAGTACCAATTTTAAATACCATCCCAACTCCTCAGTACCAATTTTAAATTTTGCTCTGCTATACTCACAAATTTGAAGTCATATTGAGATTAAACGAAAATACATGAAAATAGAGGAAAAATAGAGGAAAATACTGGCGATATCAAGTATGTTGGGATCTGAAAAATTGTATTGGTTTATTGGTATTGTATTTTCATGATTGTCCATTATCATTTCTTCCAGACAGAACACTTCTGGGTCCCGTTCTTTTTATCCCATGAACTGACCTACTTTGTCCCAGCTGACCCACAGAGCAGAACAAAGTGATACAGCGCAAACAACATGATTATCTATCTT
>WHTU01000185.1 GCA_009377575.1 Nitrososphaeraceae archaeon
TTAGTGTTTTCTTATTTACTAGTTTTTTTAAATTTGTCATTCTTTTCATTGTAGATAAAAAGGACTGAATTTTCCTTATAACCCTTGTTTACCTATGATACGTAACTAAGTTACCTGACGATGAAATGCTATACCCAGAGATCGATTGCATATTATGTATAAACGTAGGTATATAGCGACACATTATCATCATATACTTTCAAATTCAGGATGTGATATTTTCGCGTAGTGTAATTAATCAATCATCTGATGACTCTACAACAAGCTATTCCTAATATGTTGATATCATTATCATTATTGCTGTTCCTCATTACCTCTATTGTCATTACCATCATCCAGTTTCTCATCAACTCTCTTCTGCAATTCTTTATAACGCTCATACTTTTTGCTCCAGTTTGAAAGCACGAGCCATTGTCTTATTCCTATCCCTAGCCATACAAGTGAGACTAATATTGGAACCATACGTGCGATGGCAATCTGAGGAGGAGGACCAAAGCTGTCAGGTGGGCCTCTTCCGCTGCCAGTATCAAAGTGAAATGGTGGTTCAAGTAATGCAAAGGTAACCGCAAATGCTATTGGTGGAATGATCATAAGAGTAAGAATCATTATGATAAACATCTTCTTAGTCCTGTTTAGCTGAGCGATAATGCCATCCATTAGTTGAAAGATATTCTCTCTGCGATTGTTATCATTATCATCTTTGTTGCTTTTGATTGTCACGAAGTCATATTCCTCCGTTGGAATATAGATATGTAGTAACCTTGTTACGTATCATAGTGTTATTATTCCAATATAACAATTATTTTGACTCACTCCTTGGAAACAGTAACTAATGGGGCTCTAGAACTTCTTTGAGGATTTCTCTCCCCTTTTTCTGAGATCT
>WHTU01000186.1 GCA_009377575.1 Nitrososphaeraceae archaeon
GTAGTAGATGTAACAAATACAAATCCAAGATAATTATAAATGACAAACACTTCTGCGGAAGATGTTCCAATGTTATCGCTTACCGGGGACTAAAGATAGCACACGGCCTGCCCAAACGAAAGAATAACTCGCATAATTAAAATGGTCGAATCAAGGCAGAACGGACGCTGTATTTCATGCAAAGACCTATCACGAAAGATCATGCCGTTGTAAGCAGCCCCGGTATCCACCAAAAATTAATCTTAAAAACTAATTCTAGCTGCTTGGAAATTACAAAAGCTGGTACATAGTATCTCTGATCATTAAAGCATATATAGCATTCAATGTACAAATCTGCTACACTTCGTTTCTCTTGTTTCTTATATATTCAACTACGACATTTAATCGGTCTATATTAAGTTGTTTCAAGTCACGTTCAAAATCATTCATTTCTTTGCCATGCGCTACTACCTCATGGTTTTTAATTTCAACGTATTCTAAGTTAAATTCTTTTATTAATTCATTGTAATTTTTGTGGAGCCATCTGCTATCGTCAATGAATTGCTCAAACCTTTCGTCTGTGACTATCGACATATGATGTATTACAAACGGAGAATATCTTAAACATCTTATTAATCCGAATTCTCATTAATCTTTGACATGTCTAAAACTCAAATTCTTTTAATGACATGTCTGAAATACTAAGATAGATCTGTTTCTCGCCAAATATTTGACTTTTCATCGAACTGCCATTCATCTTATTCTATTTAGTAATTCTAGTACGTATCGACTAGAAGATAGTCTCTACGAGCTCAAATTTTATTGTGTTTTTGCTCTAAATTAATATATAACAAATCTCATCTGTATGCTCTTTAATATTTGGTAATAATCTGGTTCTCCCAT
>WHTU01000187.1 GCA_009377575.1 Nitrososphaeraceae archaeon
GATTTTTGTTTTTTAAATATACTGAAAACAGTATGTACTTAGGCAAAATGGGTTATTGGACAAATTAAAACAGCTAAAATTAACTCTCAGAATTAGAGTATGCATTCTCTTCAATTATAACTGACATAACTGTGTTCGTCATTTCCTTCTTTAAGTTTTCGAAATTTATTTGACATAGCTAGTTTGTGGGAATCAAAGCAAACTGGGCAATGATCATTCATTTCTTTTGCAGATACGTATGAACTCCATCGTGGCTATTGGACTATTATTTACCGACGTACATTGACCTCAGATATTAGAGAGGAATGAGTAGTCTGCAAGTTATTTTTAGTGTTAATATCATCAACTGATCCAAGGATCAACCAGATTGGATTCTAATACCAAATTGGACCCCATACTCCGACCGTCTTATTACTTTCTATAATGGGATTCGAAAGACCTTCAAATGTAGGATTGGGTACTTCTCCTTTCCATTTTTCTTTTTTGAGGATCGGTTTGATATCATTATTATTATCTAGTGGGTAGGCCTTGACAAGAGTATTATAATTTGGATTGAAATTATACAAAGTTACAAAAATTGCAATGCAAAGTGCATATAAAAACAGTAATCCAAATATCAACCTTCGTTACTAATTATCTGGCTTCATATAATTCTTGTCTAGGTCTGTTAAAGACTTAAACAGTATGTAAGTTAATACCTATGCATATTGAATGTGGTTATTTTTCTATATCTATTATCATTATTATCATTACAGTTCAGATTATTAGGGGTAATACTACTGTCAGTCTGTTGCTTTCCTGCCATAAGAAATAGCTGATTAGATTTAACTTTATGCTTTATTGATTTTGCAGGAACTCCTGCAACTATATCTTCATCATC
>WHTU01000188.1 GCA_009377575.1 Nitrososphaeraceae archaeon
ATAATTGTGTTATGTCAGGCAATAGGATGTTGTTTGTAGCATTCGTATTGCTATCTAAATCCTGTTCTAAGTTATATCTAAGATAAATAGGATGAGGACGAAGAACAGCTCATGTCAGAGGTAGGATAAGAAGGAACTATTGTGACCAAACAGATGGATGAACCATTAGAGGAAAGAGAAGTAGGACCTTCTTCAATTGATGTGACAGGTGAACAGCTCTTGACAGTGGAAGCGCCTACAGCAAAACAAGAAGTGCAAGACCAGAACAAACAAATAGAGCAGGCACAAGAGGAATCCAAAATTAACAATCTCAATCGTATTATTTTGGTCAATCCTTTTGGTATATCGTTCTTCAGAATCTTGCCTTAGCATATAACTAGGGTAGCGTACACCTCTATATAAACTGGTATTAATCACTACTTTATGAATAGGTAAATTGTAGTAATAGACAATACTACCACTGCTGTAGTTGTTTGTGATGGTGGGCTAATCATTACAGTGTGAGGATTCAAAGCCATAAACATTTCCTGAAAAACATTCCGACCTGGAGTAATAGAAATGCCTCGGGCATAATGATCGCCGGCAATTTGAACACTCGTGTTAGAAGACATAATTTTGTCATAATAAAACATGGAAAGATAGGATACCAAACAAAAATGCTGAGATGATAGCCATGAAGATACTAAATAGAATATTCCAAGAAAAGATGGCATTCTTATGACTATGAAGGTCGACTGATTCAAAGTTAAAAATAAAAATATGTAACTAAGCAAAAAAGTGGTGTTTGGAGTAACATTATCGACCGTAGATCGGCCGGTGGTTACTTCTTCCTATTCTTTATTACCTTCCTATACACAGACCACTTGGATTACTTGTCTC
>WHTU01000189.1 GCA_009377575.1 Nitrososphaeraceae archaeon
GGTTTTGAACTGCTATGTCAGTAACAGGAACGTTGTGCGGTGGAATATCTACATGATACAGACACATTGAACCTGGATTTGATAATTGTGGGATACTCTCAAGTTCAGCACTTATGAGGTTTGGTGCCTGACCCAGCAATACATTAATGGAAGACGCGGAGTCGTCACTGCAAGGTACATTTATTGCTACGTGACCATCGGCAATCATCTAATCATTTCTTTAATTGACGTAAGAAATGTATCATCCATATCTTCTAATTTATCTGGAATTACATGTCGGCTCAGAAACTCTTTAGCTCTTTCCGCAATATCCTTCCCTCTTAGTTCATCTGTAACCATTATTCGACTTGGGATTGATATTAGTAAATCGAGAATATTGATGCCGTATTCTGAAGATACGTCAAATATTACAAATTTCATATTCGGAGGTGAATTAACTGACTTTTTCAATACAAGCGAGGTAAGATTACTCTTACCAACGCATGATCTTGGAATATTTACAAACCGGTCAATGATGAGGGAACAATTTGGACACGGTTATCGCAGCTAAATGGAGGTAGATGCAAAGTTGAAGGCGAAATTAATACCATTAAAGAGACTGTCGAGGTACGGGGTGATTTCACCGCCTCAAACAAGAGCGCTTTTATTGCAAGTCAAAAAGTCGCTAAAGCAAGAAAATGAAATGCTATGTGTGGAAATCTTTGACAGTAAGTAATACGAATACTAGTTTTAAAATTAATTCGAAATCCCAAATTCCGAAATAGTAAAGGCAGATGGACCAAGAAGAATATTAGACAAATTAAAGAGAAAGTCTGCGGATTTCCTCTTTTTCTTGAGGAGATATCGTATTGTACAAGTCCATA
>WHTU01000018.1 GCA_009377575.1 Nitrososphaeraceae archaeon
ATTATTCCCTTACCTTCATCAGAAGGGTATAGCGGCAAACACTTTGCTACTGTTCGACGTTTGCCTCTAATCTCAATAACATCTCCTGTAGAAGCGGTGAGAGAATCCATTGAGTCATAATCAATACGAGCTACTCCTCTGCCAACATCTCTAGTATAAGCTTCAAGTACTTTAAGACTTGAATTAGTGTCTCCCATTATACTAATAGATAATCATTAACTCCTTATACATTTTTTTAATTTTATTGGAATCGCTATCGGATTATGTGAACAGCTGTGCCGATTGCGAGCAATTCCTTAAAGACAATCGTTGTGAATAGTTGGTTATGGAAATGAAATCTTAGAATCTACAGGTAGTTGAATAGAATATATTAGATCTGATAAAGCAAGGTACAGATTGCAGAGCAGATCGTACCAGCAAAAAAAGGCATTGGTAAAGAGATTCATTAGGAAGAAAAAAACGACTGATACCTCACGTATTTTGAATGAAGTCAATATTGATTATGATACGTTGATGTTGGTTCTTGCAGATCTGCAGAACGAAGGAGATCTCAGAAATATATAATTTGCATCTTCAGGGTACCTGAGAGGAAATACATACTGAGTAGTGGTGAATAAAGTTTTGTTAGTTCAAAAGGCGAAATTCCATGCATTGGACATAATGTAAATGTGTTATGTGTCATATATTCCGACGTTTGGATAGGATCTATCGAAATGTTCGGACCTAAGTATGCGGCAAAATATATACCCCTTCAGACTAATAGAATTGAATGTGATCATTAACACATATAGGTCATGCCTGTCTTGTGAAAAGAAAATATCTGCGAGTGATAGCTTGTGCGAAGAATGCACGAGTAAATTTAAGATCAAGAGATATAACTATGGTAATGACGGTTGTGGCTGTGATCGATAGTTTTTACAGTTTATTTGCTTAATCTTTTAGCCGACATTAGGGTGGCTCGGCAGCAACCGTGAATTGAAGATTAGTTACATTGCCATTAATGTTTGATAAGTCGTATTGCAATTCCTCCAAAGCTCTCATCGCTTCAGACGAGTCGTTTTGTTGTATCGCTTGCATTGCATCATCTACATGTAAATTAGCACTTTCAATAGAAGTTGAGATCATATCACTTTCTTGAGATTCATCAAATGGCGGCTGAGGACTGGTTGAGTATGCATCCATAGGTGAAATCAACAACAAAACAATAGGAATGGAACAACTAACAACGGCAGCTAACAATCCTTGAACCCGATCCATTAAGATAAGAATTAATTGAGGTAAATATATAAACCTATTTTACGTCCGAATCGAATGCCATGTGTCGTATGGCAGGTACTATGGCCTTAAGATGAGTAGTGATGAAAGGCTTCTTTTCTTTTTCAATTTATGAAAAATCCTATATTGTACCATGTGTTATTAGCAAATATGTTAGCTACGACTCTCAGCCTACCCACTCTACAAGATTTACGTTTGCTGACTAGAACTGATCTAGCGATAATGAGTACGTTGTCGGATACGTTCAGACATAATCTTGATCTGTATGTCGACATAGATCCCTTTACTACTAAGGATCCGTTCGGAGATCAAGATGATTTCAATTATTACATCATCGTCGACAGAACAGAACCTAGGAGAATCGTGTCGTTAATTGCAATGAAAAAGGATCCTCTTCCCCACCTTTCATGGGATAATATTTTAGGGAATCGTCTCGCGAAACTCATGGTCCCAAAAACTGACGCGTACATCTTGAAATCTGAAATCATGCCAAAAGATACCAATAATTTTTATTCCTATAGACGTTCAGGCGTAATATCTGGACTTGTAATGTTTGCATTTCAAATGTGCGGACGTAAATAGATAAAAGTAATAGACGATTTCCGGAACACGCGGTAGTCTCAAGGATGTAACCTACATGACCGGTTCCCTCTTCACCCGCACTTTTCCTGCACGATCTTCCTCTAATCCCATGATGTTAAGAATCTGCCTTGAGTTAAAAACGCCTTCACGTTTTATTATTTTCTCTGCCATCTTTAGCCTATAGCTAGGTGTCCAGTGTTGACCGATCTTGTATTTTCCTCGAATATCATGGGGGACAACTTTAATCACACTTACTCCATGTACTGAGCGCATGGACTGATCTAGTGATTCATAGAATCCTTCAGTTTGGTATTTCTGCATCAACATATTTAGTGCAAATGCCTTTTCGATATCGTCATCAATCATGAAAGCGTTACCTTTTATTACAACACTAATATAGAGAGTATCCGCTTGTGATGCATCTGTTGGATGGAAGTAATATGAGGGCAGAAAGCAGACATGTTGATCCACTCCGAATCCGACTTTTGAATTTCTTTTGATATTTTCAATTTTCTCTCCAAATGGATGCGAATGCATATAGATCGCATTCGAATTGATCGGAGTAGACTGTTTGTTCATTTTCATCTCGTGCTTTGATTTTACGGAAACAAAATTCATGGGTATAACTTGAGGAAATCCCTCAATATCAATAGAGGATATTCTTCCAACACGTTGACTATTCAAGAAATCAATTATTCGATGCTCCGATTTTATTTGAAATCTATTTGTCAGTTGCATCTCATGTTACTTCATGTTTACTAGTCCCCTTCTAATAAAGTAGTATCCAGCCCAGTATCTACGCTCAACTCATATTACTGGACCATTTATGGGGAATATCATGAGCTTAGTTATAGTATGCACTAATCGACTCCCACATTTCGAGGTTTTGTACTAGTATCCATCGATTATTGATGTCGAGAAATTTGATTTCAACCTATGAAACTGTCCTGGGACGTTTCAACATAAAAAAATATATGAATAATTTCATCATTCCTTATGTTGGATCTAGGCATATGTATCTTATCATAAGATAAGCACAATTTAAAGAACTGTCGGTTTCTCACTATGACAAGGCTTGGCCCGCAGATCTTTATTGTTTGTAGTATCACTAGATGTAGTACTTCAACATCCCTGCCATAATTTAGTCCGAAATTGTGCTGCGATAGAAAAAGGGTCCTGTAAGAGATAAGGGGCCATGTGAAGAAAATTCCAAGTGCAAGAACAGATCTTTGAGGATTGTTTTTCTCAATAATTTTGTCTTTTCCCACGAAACTAATCATCGGTACGGTAAAAGAGACACAGGCTACAAGGATAAAACCTGAAGAGTAAAATATAGCTTATTGCATTCCATTGAATATAGCTTAAATAATGATAATATTTATTAGTATCTGATGCTCAGCCTTGAAACGTCGATTTATGTGGACTTTCTTTTCCAATCCGTCTATCTAATTCAGAATTATACTCTTTCTTTCCCATCATCAATTTCATTAATTACTTCATCATCTCTTCATTTTATGAATAACATAAATGTACAAGACCTACTTACGTCTACTATCGCCCTATTTGTAGTGATGGATCCTATCGGTGTAATTCCCTTATACGTTTCACTTACGAGAAACATATCAAACCATGAGCGCAAAATAGTTTCCTCTAATGCAGTAATAACCACAGGTATTTTGTTGCTAGTATTTGCAATAGCTGGGACTACAATCCTGAGTATATTTGGAGTAACCATTTCCAGCTTCATGATAGCCGGCGGCATCCTTTTGTTTATAGTTGCAATTGAATTATTGACGCGGGGCGAATGGACATTTGGCAATCCTAGAGGTATCACGAATATTAGAAAGAAATCTGCGGATAAGGCTAATAATCTGAACGCTGATACTGAGAGCACGTCTGGAGGAGAATCAGGGGTAGTACCACTCGCATTTCCATTACTTGCAGGGCCAGGAGCTATTACATCTGTAATGATCTCCTATCAATCAAATGGTCTCTTGACTTCGATACTGTCAATTGCAATTGTCATTGGTCTTACCTTTATTATCCTTAGAATTGCAGAATCGATAAACAAATTGTTTGGGCAACGTGGATCCATGATAGTTACAAGAGTGTTTGCAGTTATTGTTGCAGCAATAGCTGTTCAATATATCATACAAGGAACAGGACAAACCATTGCGGACTGGCGACTTAATATGTGAGTTAATGCCAAATTTCTTTGGCTCTCCTGGCGATCGCTTTCAACACTAGAGATTTCTCAATTTATCTGGGGGAATAGTAGTTTGTCTAAGTTATTGATTAGTATCTAGGATCGAATTAATTGCTGTATACCAATACATTGTACACCGACTGAGGTCACCGAAGCCTGTTAAGGGAATTTAGAAATATCCCTAGATCGTTCTTACTTACAGGGTACGTAAGAGTGATTTTAATGAGCAGCCTGCTCTGGGACCTTCGTGAGAATACCATCACTAATTCTTCAGTCTTAGAATCGAAAATTCCCAGCAGAAGCATTAGAACTCGTATTGATTTGATTGGTCGCTCTAACAACTTCATCCTCGACACTTTGAACTTGAGAATTAGAATTTAGTGCGACGGCAGGAATCATCATTCCCATTACTTATCCAAAATTTCTAAACGTGAAGTGTTGGGAATCGAAGCAAGGAAAATTTAATAGTAAGCCTAGAAAATTGGAGATCTCTAACCAAGTTGATCCTATCCTATTTTTTCCCAATCATTCTCTCAGAATTGGTAGTTGCTTCACCAAATACTATATCAAATATGACTGGACATGGCATTTTCGGGAATATGATAGAAATAATAGCTGGTTGGATAGCTAATTATGGTTATCCAGCAGTATTTGCTGCTGCTTTATTAGAAAACCTATTTCCACCTATTCCCAGCGAATTAGTCTTCCCATTGGTCGGATTCTCAGCACAGACAAATGATCTTGGAATGGCAGGAGCGATCGGGATGGCTATCGTAGGGGCGGTAGGCTCAACTGTCGGAGCAATAATAATATACTTTATCGCTTTAAAGATCGGCCTGCCGACAATAACTAGGATTGGTAAACGGTATCACCTACTTTCAGAATCAGATTTAAAAAAGACAGAGACATGGTTTGTTAGGCACGGCGAACTAGCAGTATTCCTAGGTAGGATGGCTCCCGGAATTCGTGAATTGATTTCCATACCTGCAGGGATCGCAGAAATGAATATTGTCAGATTCACTTTTTTTACATTTATCGGGTCGTGCATTTGGAGTCTATTTTTGACACTAGTAGGATTTTTCATCGGAGATGCATGGATTAGATTTTATGGTAATTATTCTCAAGTCTTTGACATAGCAGGGATCACATTGATACTGGTAATAATCGCAATTGTTGCTATAAAATATTATAAGGGAAGACAGAAATAATATATGCGTCGACTCTTCAGCGAACATTCCCCGCGTTGATTGAACCTCCTTAGGATGCTAGCTAAGGATGAAGTTTCTAGCTATCAGTATCATTTGGCAGATTCATTAGTATGACAGTGATATATTAGGTTTTCAGTTCGAAACAACTACGACTATCAATCGTATTGCATCTACATTGGTGACTTAACGCGCACAATAGACTTCCTTGCAAATTTTGGTATGAAGTTAAACAGGTCCTTTTGAAATAAGGTCAGATGCGAAAGTCCAATATTTGTCTTAATTCTCGCTTTTCAAGCAAGTATTACAATGTATTCAATATTTATAATAGTGGCTTTGGTCTAAGATAATCGGATAATGTTCGGAAATATCTTTAGAAGATGGAAGCCGAAAGGAAGCATGTACAGTCTGAAATGTGCGCAATGTGGCACGGGCTTTCTTTCTAGTTTAAAACTTGAAGCTCCTATATGTGGAAAGTGTCTTCAGAAAGTGAAATCACTCGATTCAACAGTAGATCAGGATAAGAGATGCAGCAATTGTGGGAAGAATGGAGTTCTCTATGGAAAAAGTATGTGTTCTCAATGCTATTTCGGTTTTTCAAATCCTACGGAAGGTAAGGAACAAGGAACCAGAATACAATAGAACTCTGGTGCTAAACGCTACTCCTCTATGCAGTTGAGATTTGATTATTTGGAATAAATCTCAATAGCACTTGATTTCAATGAAAGCTATGACGATGCATATAGGAATAACCTTTTTAGACTTCCTGCCGGCATTGTTGGATTATGAATGGGGATAAAAGCCATATCTTACCATCATCTTCAAGTAGTTGGGTAAACATACTAACAAAAAGAGAGAAGAGAGAAGGAATTAGTAGAAGGATGTAAGAAGGCTGTTGAAGGTACAAAGAATAGCATTCAAGGAGGTATGGTTAGAAACCGCAAGAGGACATTCAGTTCACAGGACGATGTACTTGGTGGTAATACTGGTCTCAATTCTTGCGACGGAGAATCAAGTTCGTCTTAATGCATAGCATGTTTAATTGTAGTATTACTTTAGGTTCAGTCTTTTTTGTTGATTCCACTGTATTTGACTAGAATTTTGACTCATGCTTAACATCTAGGTATTCCTAATAGGTTCTGATTGGCCTTACTAAGTTCCATCTGCATGACGCTTTGTAGTCTTTTTTTGGCAACTAACTCATTGCCAAATTATTCCCGAAATATTAAAAAACCTACAAAATTTCTGATCTACATTTCAACTGATACAATAGAGAGGAGATCTCAATGTGTCTCCATACGGTCTTAACTTGCTAAATCAATTGGGAATTACTAGGCCAGCATTATGACATTACTCTCCTAAGAGGGGGCAAACACTTGGACGCGGCTATTTCCTGCATCAACTACATATACGTTGCCTGATGTGTCTAAAGCAATACCAAGAGGATCAATAAATTGCCCTTCGTCACTACCTTTAGATCCCCACATTGTCATAAAATTACCTTCACTGTCAAATTTCTGTACCCTGCTATTACCTTGATCAGTAACGTAAGTATTTCCTTCCGAATCGACTGCAATATCACCAGGTCGAGTAAATTGTCCATCCCCAGTACCAGGCGTTCCCCACTTTGTCATAAAATTACCTTCACTGTCAAATTTCTGTACTCGATTATTTCCTCCGTCAACCACATAGATATTATTTGAGGCATCAGCTGCTAAGCCGGCAGGATTGATAAACTGTCCATCCCCAGTACCAGGCGTACCCCATTTTGTTAGGAGGTTGCCTTCGCTATCAAACTTTTGTATTCTGTTGTTTTCGCCAAAGTCACCTACATATACGTTGTCTGAGCTATCCACAGTCAAACCTCCTGGGTTAATGAACTGACCGTCGCCTAATCCAAATGAGCCCCACATTAGTACAAAAGTACCTTCATTGGTGAACTCTTGTACTGCCGTATCCGGACTACCAAAGTCAGCAACATATACATTTCCAGAGGAACTAACACCAATCCCGCTAGGACTAGTAAAGAGTCCAGGGCCGAAACCCAATGTTCCCCAAGAAGAGAGAAAGGTGCCATTATTAGTAAACTTCTGCACCTTATTAGATACACTGGTGAAGTCGGTAACATATACATTATCGTCCCGATCTACCATGATCTCAAGGGGTTGTTTGAAAGTACCAATGCCAGTACCAGTAGAGCCCCATTGTGTAACAAAAGAGTATTGTTCCTGCGCTAGAACTGTCATCATGGTAGTTCCTAGTACGAGAGTCAATGTGATACCCATAAATGTCGCCAATACCATTCCAATGGTGACTACGTTATTCATATTAAATCAAGTTATGATTGTTTTATATAAATGAATACTGTATCACAAAGAAGTACGAGTACTCTTTTAGATCATCATGCCATCCCAATCGAGAAAGGTTGGAGATCGGAAATAAACGAAAGATTGAATTGCGTTGTTGCTGCCTAATCGGATTCCTATTCTCCTATCTGCCTATTCGTGTACTATTTGATTTCAACATGGTATTCCTATCTTCATTGTCATCCATGACAAGGCCATAGATAGGCGTATTCCCATAATGGTTGTTTATCTTTGAAGGGTCAAGCCATATACTTATTACTCTATCTCCGGTGATGGTGACGCTCGAAGGAATGTCTGTAACCGGCCCTTCTCTCATACTTGCAGTTGCAGTGCCATTAATCATCACTGTAGAATTGTTTATCTGGGAAGAATTCGAAGCAACAAAATTAGTTATAGTATGGGTATGTGCTGCACTTCCATTTAGTCTTACCATCTCAAATTGTGTGTCAAAAGATTCTCCTGCTAAAGTCTCATTTCCTTGACCTTCAACAAGTGATTGGTTATTCGCTAAATTGCTCTTCCAATTCCCGGAAAGGACCCACCCCGGATTACCGTTTTCATCATTCTGTACACTGGATATTGTTCCGAAATCATACTCTCCTATATTATTACCATAAGGATAAGCTCTGACATGATTAATCGGGTAGGTGGCCATTAAGACTGCTGATATAACCACAAAAGAAGCGAATATAGCAGGTCCCATCACTCGTCTTTCAATACCTCTATCCATCAACTAATAATTGGCAATACCATTATTTGTACCTTCGTTCTAATTAGGTAAGTTAACCTATTTCTTTTCGATATACTCTTGAAATAAGAATATCTTTTAGTCTTAAGCAAAAAGTCACGTTCACCGTATTGAAACAGCTTCGAGAATAGAAAAAGTTTGAGAGGAATTAAGATAATCCAAAACGAGATCAAGAGCGATCAAAATACTATTTCGCTAATTTGGGTGATACTGTAATACGTTCGAGTCTTACTTTACTGTAGAAACCGTGAAAAAAGAAAAAATATCGAGCAAAATTGGGAGGAGAGGATAGCTGGGTTAGAACGATCTTTTCAAGAGGTTATCAAGGTAGAGTCATTAGTTGAAAAAGAATTAATTCGATGGGAAACACAGTTAGACCTCCACTTAATATATGTCCATATATTATAGTGATCAGCACTCAATGCAGGTATTGATAGCTGAGGATGATCTTGACATAGCTACCCTTTACAAAAAGGCGCTAGAGAAAAGAAAGCATGATGTCGTCATTACTTCAAATGGAGAGGACTGTCTCAAGAAGTATTTGGACGCATTGCATCATATGACGTTTGGAGTCTCATTGCCAACTCTGTCTATGCCTAGAATGCCAGCAACAAGAATGGATCCTGCTTTATCTTCAACTGGGTCTAGCGCATTCAGGTCGGTCAACAAGTCCGCACCTTTCGATGTTGTTATTCTAGATTACAGCATGCCAAGTATCAACGGGATGGACGTAGCTAAAGAAATCCTGGCTATTAATTCCCATCAAAGAGTTATTTTCGCTTCCGCTTATGTGAAGGAAACCCTCGAACATTCTATTAAGCAACTCAAACAAGTAGTAGAATTGATTCAGAAGCCCTTTGAATTGAGCAAATTAGTGGACACCATCGAAGATAAGGAGGTATATGAAGATTTGAGAACTCTTAACATTGACGTTGATCTCGTGAAAGCCGCAAATCCGACTCATGAGCAAATTATCGATCTTTTAGAAAGATTAAAGAGAATACAGAAATATAGGACATTTTGATTTTTTTGTCGTGGCCACAATGTATCCAGCCGTTACAATGGCGATTGCTAATAAGCAGCACAATCCACATAACAAACAAGCTCTATGAAAGATGTAAAGGTATACTCAAGCGTGGAAAGAATCCCAACCTGCTCGGAACCAAAGTTAATTCATTATTTTTGGGTATCAAAAAGGTAACTCTAAATGGGTGCTAATGGTGTTTAGTGCAGTGAAAAAACTCTAGGGAATTTATTATGCGATCTTTTCTTACGACCATGATATTTTTGGTTAAATATGTAATTGAGAATCCAGAGGTAGCTAGAACATATGTCTTTCTATAAAAGCAGAAGGCTTCCTAGGTCAGCCAGAAGGTCACGTAAGCCTTTACAGGATAATTGGGTAAGAGGCCCCGGGAGGGGGACAATGCTCAGGTGTACTTATATGAAATGTTCCTACGAATGGGAATACTTTGGTCGCCGAAAATGGGCCAAATGTCCGGCATGTCATAGTGTGGTGAGAGTCGCATTAGCTAAGAAGAATCTAGGATACCATCAACGAGCTTTGAATTCTAAGGAATTCAAGAATGAATAGGTTGAAAATATATATCATTCAGATCACAATATCAAGACCTATTGGTGAAGGCGTTTTATGGTCTCCAGGTAAACTTGTTAGATTGCTTAAAGAACTCGTAAGCATTGTAAAAAGTTACCTTTTCTATTTGCTCAATACTAAAATCTCTTGATTTCCTCATTTCTCTTGCCATTAGTGGAACACTCAAGGGGTCAGAAACTCCCCAGTCAGCTGCACTGTGTATCATCACTTTTTCCGTACCATATTTCTTGATTATATTCATAGCTCTATCAGGGGAGAGCTTAGTATATGGATATACTGACAACCCTGCCCACAATCCAAGATCTAAAGTTTTTTCAATGGTCTCTTCTACATTGTGGTCTACCAGTATCATTTTCCGCCTATATCTATTAGATCCATTTAATATTCTCTCAATTCTATTCATCCCTTCCAACTTGTTTTTGTGTGGTAAGTGTATTGTCATTAGCAAATCCTTATCAGCCGCTATGTCCATTTGTTTGATAAATACCTCCTCTTCTAGTTCGTTTATGAGATTATAGCCAATTTCGCCAACTGCTACTACTCGTTCCCTGTCGAGATATCCTTTCCTTGTCATTGCATCAATTGCATCGAGTCCTAGAGGTCTAGCATTTGCTTCCTTAGGATTTACTGAGATACAAACATAATGTTCAATGGCAAATTCTCTTGCTCGTTGAGTTTCGAAGGTGATCATGTGCTCCCAGTAATCTTCAAAAGTACCAACAAACCTTCTTGGTCCGCCGAGCCAAAATGATGGCTGTACTATGACCTCAATGCCTGCCTTTGACATCAGATCATAGTCGTCCGTCGTACGAGAGTACATGTGAATGTGGGGATCAAATAATCTTGTCAATTCTGCTGCACTATCTTTCTCCCTTATATATGGATGTAGTATATCAAATGTTGTATTCAAGAATCTTCAATAGGCGGCGGATATAGAATGGCTGTCGCAAATTCTTATGCATCTTTGCGGACCTCGTGAAGGCATATGTAAAGTTTCGATTCTTCGCTCGCCAAATCAAAAACTAAGTAGAGCATTATACAAATCCATCATGATATCCATACATCAATAGAGAATTATTACTTAATTCCCATACATCGATCACAAATTTAATTGAATTGTTCAGAGCTACAGATGTTGAACTGTTGCGCCTAAATTGACACAATTGGATAGTATTAAAGTAGTATTCAGTCCACCCTTTGTGCTATTCAGGATTGCCAGCAGCAATGTTTCGATACTAGTATCTATTACCTCAAAACGACCAACAAATTTTATTTGTGCGGAAGCGACTAATATCGATGAGAACTATACTATCCTCAAGTAACGCAAGCATAACTACATCATATGATTTAGAAACATAAGATTTGGGTATAGGTTATGACTTAAGTATTAGGTGTATTTGAGTAGGATCAGTACTTGTCGTAATAGAATTGTACAACTGCAATCCCAATGACTTCAAGAAGATATCAATCCCGAAGATCTAAAAGATAGGATATTTGAGAGTTGAAGAACAATTAAGGATGAAAGATTAGAACTCGATTTTTCATAATGAAGTGAAAGTATTTCTTTCATGGAATGAATCTGTGGTATGTATATCCAATTGTTCGAGTACCAAATGACAATCCTGCTCTTGTGGATAGTACAATACTAATAATCTTCAAACACTTTTTCATCCACTTTTTAAAGTTCAAATGACAAATTTAGGCTAGCGTATAACATCTGGACGCTAGAATATACCGCCTTGATTATTTGTATCTTTCATATTTGAGAGCAGAATGATATAAATCTACGATAAGTTATATTCAGATGTTAGAATTAATGTACCATCTCTTCAGGTCGAGATCAAATTTATATATTTCAACATTCATAATATTATCCAATGGGCGATGTTAGATGAGGATATAATGTTTGCAGATTGGGATAAAATTATCTTTAAGAACGCTCGATCGAGGGATAGTAAAGAATTGGGAAATGTTACAGCCATAGATGATGACAATATTATTTTGAATCAAGATGACATCGAATTTAAGATACCAAAGTCATTCGTGGAAGGATATAGAGGTAACGATGTCTTTCTAGGACTTGATGGAAAGGACATTCAGTATTACCAATTTTAGGACTGATACTCCTTTCGAAGCATGATAAATTGATAATCTTTGATAAATCAAATGAAAATGACCGTGACTTTGCTAATTAAATGAGGTTACCTTTTACCAAGATGACAATTCTACAAAAATCCATTTGCCATTGGCTAAGTTCTAATCAGTTTCTCCTGCTGGCGATAAGCTTATTGAGTGTGTTACTTTTGCTGTTTGTCAATGTATCCGTGGTAGAAATGTTCGATTCGATTTCATTGACTTCGGATAGCTCAATAATCTCAGAGGTTGTATTTATTCTGACACTTGTATTGATAGTGATCATTCCTCTTCCCATAGTACATAAGGGAATTGTTCCTGTTGCAATAGCTAGCATAGGAATACCTTTATTGTATGCTGGTACGGTAATCCCTATAACTGCGTCATCATCGAGCATATCTACAAGTACCGAAGAAATATTGTTCATTATTGAAGGATACTTTCTGCTTGGAGTCTCAATGATAGCATTTAGTATTATTAGTGCATACAAACCTTCCTTACTATATGTCAAGAATAGGCCAAAGGACACAGGAGTTATGAGCCTAGAAGAATATCCACTGTGGGATGAGATAGATGAAGGAGCAAACCATGTTGTTTCCGTCGGTAGATTTGATGATGAGGTCAATATTCCTCTTAAAAATTTGATGAATGAGATAGAAACGTACCTGTTATGGCGATATTCATATGTCTTAGTCGCGATTCATGGAATACGTTATCTGGCTAATCCCAACAGCTACGTTCCATATAGTTCATTTATCTTCAGGGATGAAAACGGAAGAATGATTGGGAAGGGCCGATTTAGCAGCTATTTAGTATAGCTTCATCAGATTTCTTGAATCAATCATTTATTTGACATTAACTGGGGTAAGATAAGCGAGATTTTGTGTATTCGATAATCTTTCCTTAAGAAGATCATTCTATGGCTGTATAAAATCTGTTTGTTTCTCTATCGAGTCTAATATCAACACATCATAGTTATCGCTTAATATTTATTTTAGTGAAAACCAGAAAGGCGTTCTTTTAGGCGATCGATTCAATAGCTCTTAATAGTAGCTAATAAATAAATGCTATGAATCAAATAACAGAATACAATAGTTATTCGAATGACAGGAATGATAAATGGTAATAATAATAATAATAATAATGACTTAATTATGCAGATATCGAATGAAGTGATCCGTTGCACGAGTTGCGAACTTTGTCATACGAGGAAAAATGCGGTACCTGGAGAAGGATCTGCCTCAGCAAGGATCATGTTCGTAGGCGAAGCTCCTGGTAGATTTGAGGATGATCAAGGCAAGCCGTTTGTAGGACCAGCTGGGAAAATCCTGGAAGCCGCACTATTGAATGCGAACATATCCAGATCTCAAGTTTTCATAACCAATATTGTAAAATGTAGACCGCCTGGAAATCGAAGACCGAAACGTGATGAGATTATTAAGTGCAATGATTATCTCAACAAACAAATATCGGTCATTAATCCAAAAATTGTATGCATCTTAGGTGCAACAGCATATTCGTCACTTTTAGGCGGTAAAGCAATTATTGTAAATCGAGGCAAGGTACTAAATATCAATGGAAGGAATTATTTCTTGACGATTCATCCTGCAGCAACTTTGTATAGAAGAAGTCTACTCCGCCTCTTAGAGGAGGATATGTTGAAGTTATCGAAATTGATCCTTGAGTAGTGATAGTGATTGTGATAGTTGATTTTCTCCTAGGCGCAGAAGTTCACTTGAGTCTTATCCAACAAGGACTTCAAAGAATTCATCTAAGCCAAATCTGGGATCTTGAAATTATTTGGATTGATTAGCGTATGTCGATGTACTTTTTTTGAGTGCGCTTACATTTTGAATCCGCTCCGTGATTGTGGTACGGGTAGGACTGAGAGAAATGAATAGGAGATGCGATACTCTGTAGTACTACATTTATCCCAGGAAATCCTGTTTTTTTCTATGAAAATAGGTGTGATCGGGACCGGAATGATGGGAAGACAACTAGCGATTAGGCTAGCAAAGAGTGGACATGAAGTTATGGTCTTTAACAGGCACAAATCGAAAGTTCAGGTTATCTACCAATCTACTGATGGCAACAAGATTAGAATGGCTAACACCCCAGCAGACGTAGGGAATGATTCCAAGATTGTCATAGTTTGCGTGAAAGACCATCAAGCTATTATAGATATATCCGTTGCAAAAGGGGATGCAGGTTTAATTGAATCTTCGAGGAGTGCTCGTGGTAACAAAGATTTCATTGTAATTCAGTGCAGCACGATATCTCCCACCGAATCCAATCATGTAGCAAATCTTTATGCCGATAGGAACATCAAACTGATCACTGTGCCAATCATAGGTGGGATTACTGCTGCAGAAAGAGGAGAATTAGTTTTGATCGCTGCTGGCTCAAAAAAATCATTCAATGTGGCCAAACCATTACTTAAAGACATTAGCAAACAACTATTTTATGTTGGGCCAAACCATAGTACCGCAAGTACGCTCAAACTTGCAATTAATATTAACATTGCATTGATAGCTCTTGCACTTGCAGAAGGGTTGGTATTTGTGAAGGGTACCGGGATAGACCCCGATATCTTTCTCAAAATTCTTAATTCTACGTACTTTAAAACTGGATTGAGTGAAAACAAAGGACCAAAAATTATTCATGATGAGTACACTGCCTCATTCTCTCTTACGAATATGGTAAAAGATTTGAAATTAACATTACAGACAGCGTATAATTTAGGTCTTATACTCCCAGTAACTGCTTCAGCTCATGCTATTTACAAGGCCTCGGAAGCAGTGGACCTATCGAATTTGGATTATACTTCAGTAGCTTCTTTCCTATTAAGACTAAATGGTATCAGTCGCTTTGAAAAAAGGAGGAGGCAGAGTAAAGATAGTGTCCATCCTGGTAACACAAAAAATAGGTGCTAAGTGACCATTATTTAAATATGGCCTTTAAGCTAACCTGAAGCCGCCAACAAGTCCTCTGCTCGGTTCAAGTTACTGTTGATCTTTTCTATGTGCTCTTGTATCTCCTCTAATGGTGCGTGGGTTTGAATCAACTGTCTCAAGTCTTCTCTGAGCATTACTTCAGTTGTCTCCATTAGGGTCCTATTCAGTGCCGCTAATGGGGCTTCTATAAACTCATAGTTATCTAGGTACGCTTGTATAGCTAGAGTATCGGCCTGGTCATAGTTCTGATTTTCGTATGCATCGAGCGTTTGATTTAGCAAATTGCGAATCTCAAGGATAAAAGCTGAAGTATCAGTCTCAGTACCAGAGATACTTTCTTCATTTATCCCAGTCACCTCCGAAATCTCATGTACTATGGATCGTATCGCATTAGATACTACTTCTGGACTTGACTTTTCCTGAACAGCACTTCCAAGGTCTGCAAAGAATCCGTTTATCTCCTGAATCTTAGCAGACTGTTCCTGAGGGATCATAGGTGATGATTCATTAAATACTGAGCGAGCTCTTGAAATAAATGCTTGCCCATCCTGATACTCTACTATTTCCTTTACCGAACCATTCTCTATTGCTTCCTTGTATTCGGAATCTGCTATAGATAGTAGATTTCCTACAACCATGAGGTTGAACGCGCTGTCATTTATCTCTCGAGTTGGGATGACCTTTCCAACAGTATCATTAAGTAAACCATTGATATCCAGAGCCTTGGTCCTAAATTCTTCAACAGTAGAATTGTCAACCATGTTTGAAAGCTGAGTCAAAGAAGATGATAACGATTGATTCAGGCTTGGGTCTGAGGCATCTATCTGGGTCTCTATGCTGCTATATACCTCTTCGATTGGATGAAGGGTATGTGCCCTTGCCAATGTTGTATTTCCAATCTCTTTGTTAGCAACGGCTTGGTCTAAATGCCCCCTGATCTGCTCTATATTGGAATCCAATTCTACCAATGAGCTGTTTGATTCGCTCGTGCTCGTATCCGTGGTATTTTGAATTGCATCAACTTCGGTCCCCCCTGATTCTTGTCCTTCTGCAAATCCGGGATATAGAGATATTGATGTACAAATAGCCATAGTAGCAGCGAAGCAAGCCACAAGAAGAACAGGATTGAAATGTTGTTTACCTGAAGTCAAACTTTTCGATTCATTCTGCATTCTCATATTAGTTGAACCTAACTTACAATATAGTCTATTTATCTCATTTGGTGATTCTCGATCCAGAGAATAGCAGATCAAATTTTGGTGCCTAACGGCTTTGTTCATTGGGATAATCACAACTAATAACTGAAAAATATATTGTTACCCCATTCTACGTGAGAAAATCTCTATGATTACTCTGGCGCCCCAAATCTAGCCTATTTTCTTATTCCTTATTGTTTGAATTCTAATCTGATTTGAAATCACTTTGTTTTAAAATCATAAATAATGCTTAAGGCTTATGTATCAATGGTGAATGATATGTCTGAAAGGATACCAAGAGACCGTGACATAGAATTGGAAAATATTATCGGAAACTTGATGATAGCTGAATATCAAGTCGATAGACTTCAATCTAGATTGAGTGAGAGGGTAGGGGGTTTAGGATCAGGAAGTAACAAGAAATCCTCTTCATTTGTGTTTAAGAAAAATGATAAATGGTATAGAGTCACACTTTCTGTTGAGGAGATGACTAACATAAATATTATTGATGATGTGACTTAGATTTATTCTTCCATAGATGCGCTAAACTCTGAAGTACCTAACGCCAATTATCAAATCTATTTACCATAAAACATCAAAAATAACTAAATAGGTTAAGTAATTTTTGTCACTGCATCCTAAACTAATATTCTAGTCCCTATTTTAGTATCTGATTCAATAACTTTGACAATATTAGTAACGCTAGATCGTAATATCACAGTAGGGATTCTTGAGCGTTCTATTATTTTTAGAGCGACCATATCCATCAGATCGTACTTTCCTGCCATTGAGCTATTTTTGCCCAATACCTCTATGCATTTATCAACGCTAACCATCTTGAAAATCTTTGCATGTCGGTTAATATTTGGATCAGAATCATAAATCCCATTGACATCTGTCGCGTTCACAAATATCTTAGCTTTAACCTTTTCAGCGACCAATGCAGAAGTTGCATTAGTACTCTGGCCAGGATGCAATCCTCCTAAAATCACTGGTTCTCCTGTCTCAGCTGCAATAGAGACTTCATCGAGATTTGTGGGTACCTTTGGGTAGACACGGCTACTTACTGAATGCAGCAACAACTGAGCATTGAGCCTCGATACTTCTATGCCCAATATATCAAGGCTTGCCTCGTCACTTCCAAGTTCTCGTGCAAGATCAATATAATGTCGGGCAATATTTCCTCCTCCTGCAATAACTACCGGTTGTACGCGTCTATTCAGTTCGGTTATCATTACTCCATACTCCTTAATGGATTCCGACCTTGCGCTACTACTAAAAATACTTCCACTAAGTTTAATGACTACCCTTTTTTTCATGAGTTGTTTACTCATGCTGACTCTGACTCTTTGCTGATCCCTCAAATCGGGTCCCCAAGTACCTTATGGATAGTGGAAGTCACTGCATTCCTGCTATCTGCAGTTGTGTATATCCTAAGCATATCAAGAAATCCTGTAATTGAATTGATAACAGGAATTTCTGAGATAGGGGTATCATATGCCCATTCTTTGTCAACCAAGATAATGGAATTGATTTCTTCTTTAGAGGGAGTAAGTGGCATTGAGGGTGCTATGGATGCGTCCACGAAAACAGTATTTTCGTTTACCCTAGCAACATCACATATACGTAGTCTTAACTCTTCAAGTGTCTTGACACTCATCTTGTTGTACAACCTGTCCCGCTTATGTAAAAATTTTTCATAGACACATTTTAGTAACCGCCTATCTCGATAGTCTTTAGCTAACTTTGATGCATTGTCATTCTTGTCAAATGAACAAATTTGTTCAAGAGTAATCTCATCTGTTAGGTTGAGAAATTCGTCAAGTGAAATCTTAGTGATTTGTAAGTGATTATCTGCTTGTGCTAAGGAATGGAGTAGCATTACTTCTGCAGATCTAACTGTCTTATGAAAATAAACGGCTTTGAACATTTCGTATCTGGATATAAGCATCGATTCAAATGAATAAAGAGCAGATTTATTGATCGCCAAGTGCCCTGTTGCAACCACTTCAAATGAAGCTATTAGTCTATGATAATCAATCTTGCCGTATTCAGCTCCGGTAAATAGACTATCCCTTGGCAAGTAATCCATGATATCTGCGGATAAGCTGCCGGCAATTATTTCGTTTAAGAAACTTGATCTTGACTCTCCAAATGATAATCTGCATATATCTGAAGGAGTATACCCGTGCCCACTCAAGACGTCGCTAATCTCACTTTCGAGTATCACTTTTTTCCCTATATCTTCATGTGTCATATTGCATTTACTCTCCAAAACCTCTTCGAAAAGATGAGAGAAGGGTCCATGACCAACATCATGTAGGAGAGCAGCTAACCTCAATTCTTGTAAATTGTCTTCGCTATCGATGAAGCCCTTTCTCAGGAGGCTCTCTCCGGCATACCCCGCAATATGCATTGTCCCTAACGAATGTTCAAACCGGGAATGTTGTGCACTGGGATAGACAAGATGAGCTCCAGCAAGCTGTCTGATCCTTCGCAACCTCTGAAATACCGAGGTATCTATAAGATCTCGCTCGACAGCACTGAAGCTGATATATCTATGAACTGGATCCGTAATCTCACCAATAAACTTCATGGAGCGTACCTCATAATCGGGAATTGTTCTTTAATAGATTATCTGCAAGAGTTTGTCATCTTGCAATATTAGCTAGAATGATAATCTTTGTATTTTATTTCAACTCTTTGGGACTACGCATTAGTCATTCTTGTAACTTCTTTTAAAAGATCGTAGTTGTCAATCGGCTTTTTGAGAATGGCGGAGTCGGGGAATTTACGTAAGGCAAGATCAAACACCATCTCCCCTGCAGTTATAAAGCATACTTTGACTTTGCTATCGATTTTTCGCAGTTTCTTGCACAACACAAGCCCATTCATTTTAGGCATTCTGATATCAATCAGGAGGAGATCGTACAAACCTGGTTTGAAATTATCTAGTGCTGCGAATGGATCATTAAATACATGTACTGAAAATTGATCCTCGAGGACTATCCTCAAAGTAACGTTCACATCATCCTCGTCGTCGACAACCATAATTCTCTTTCTCATTTGATGGACGCCTGTCATTGCTGCTACTTGGTATGATGCGCCCACCGCTGAAACCCTCCTCATCACGTTGTCGCTGTGTATACGAAAACGATGAAGTCGATGTCATTTCTGGGGCAGCTATCAATTTAATAATCATTGTAATAGATAAGTATTACCTGCAAAATGGAATATCTGTAATACTTGACAATACTAATATACTAGTCCAAAGAGTAAGCGTTCAAAGGTTCTTAAACGTGCAGATTGGCTTAATTAATTATCTCTATAGTCGCCTTGTGCTAAAGCGGAATTGTCATTTTTGAGTATAATCAACTAAATCAAGGGACTGTGGCTTGGCAGAGCACCTTACCAATGCGGATTATAACGTTTGAGGTACTCTAGGCCTTCTTTGGTAATCACAAGCTCATTCACGAAATTTCGTTCTACTAAACGAATATCCATTAGAACCCCTAACCATGTTTTAACAAGTTGCTCATCTCCAATGAATCTTTCCACTATCTGATCTTCATTCCTGCCCTCTGATACACACCTAAGTATGTACAATGCAGACTGAAGCTCAGAGAGTCTATTGATATAGAAATTCCTCTTTATCGTATGCACCACTCCTATTCCCCCTAGCAATATAATACAGAAAGTTGATAGTTATTGGGCCAAGAGCTTAATAGCATTTGAGCAAGTTTTTACCGTAAATTTCCCATGGATTAATCTTCTAAAGGCAGGACAAATTCTCCTTTAGGATATTGTGTTTCGATTCGTGATTAGATGTCAAATCGATATATGATGATGGGTCTTGTACTTATGATGCTCCAAATATTGATGAATTTTAGTCAAAAAAATATAACGTTGTGACTTAAATGGCTTTCGTCCGAGAATGAACGGACGAACCCGGGATCGATCGAGATACAAAAAGTGTTACAAAGTGTCAAGAAATATTGTAAAATCAACGACGACAATAGCGATGAACAGCTTTTACAATATATTACAAAGAATACTCCAATCGGTACCCCGGAAACAATCATGTATGGATCCAAAAATTCAAAATAGATGAATTCTGACAATGTTGCAAGAAATATAGTTAAAAAATACTATCCATTTAAAAATCAAGATTTGTTAAGTGAACACCAAGAAGATGCCGTCACGGTTGAACCAAGTTGGTCTTAAGCAACTATTCTAGTACTTATCTCGAGCTACGATACGGTCTTTATAGCCCCATTAAATTCTTCTAACCCATCCTGAAGCATTCGTTGAACTATCTTCTGTCCCTCTTCCAAGGTCAATGGTTTTGACTGGGCTTTTGCATAGCCATCATTGTCGCAGATGAACAGCATCATCTCATTTCCTCTTGTCATTGATCCTGTAAGCATTTCTTCACCTACTGGTTCGAATCCCTTATTGGTTTGTTTGATCGTATAGGTGAGCATAGCAAAGCCAGTATAGTTAAACAACTTCATCTGGGCTTTTCTTGATCTCTCGGACCCCAAAAAGGCAGCTTTATGATATTGCATATGCTGGTTAATTACCTCTTCTGGATTCAATATTGCAGTATTGATCGTCCGGTATGGATTCAAGATGCATGATACTTGTAATTAGACATTAGTTGCAGTCAGGATTTATTACTTTTTCCCTCTATCGTCACGCGCAGCTGAAGTAGTATTTGTCATATCAATCAAAGATCTTAATGATCTGTATCTGTTATAATCATTAAGTAGGATCTCTGCCAGATGTTTTGTAATATCTGTAACGCTAAGCAAACCACATATTCTATTATCCTCCTCTAGAACTGCTAGATGCTTAATCTGATTATGGGTCATGATTCTGGAGGCGGTATCTACCGAATCGTAGGCCATAATAGTGATCAAGGGTGATGACATTATTTCCTCTACGGCAAATCTACTTGCTGACATGTCTTTTAAGCAAACACGTCTGACTAGATCTTTTTCAGTAACAATACCAATTGGTTTTGTTTTCTTGTCTATAACGATCACAGAGCTTATTCCTTTTTTAACCATGACCTCAGCAACATCTCTGGCCGTATTACCAGATTCTGAAGTGATCGTGACAGTATCCTCACTTGACATTATCTCGCTTACTGCGCTCACGGTAATCATATAGCTCGTATGCCTTTTTTAAATTACTGGAGATTCACGCCCTCTTACTAGACACAGTGAATTCGAGTATACTACGCTGATGGTCAACCGTAGCGTATATCTCATTGGTTAGGCCGCCTTCTCGACGGTTTTCATAAGACTTTTCCACGAGTCTTATTCTGCTCTATTCCACTGGAGCTATGCATGATAACTGTTTCTAGTAGTAAACACGTGAGTAGTATTGAATTTCTTCTTCATTAATTAATATTCTTAGATGACAATCCCTGCATAGCATATACTTTGAGGATGCAGGAAGTTCTTTTTTGCATTTGTTGCAGAATTTTCGTAGCATCCAAATAATGTATAATTGCTATTTGGATTTAACTCTATGTGAGCACGAGAGAATCATATGCAAATCATAGACATTGATGCTTCATTTATTAGATAGACAGTTATGTTTCTCTCTCGGCTTTTCGCGGTCCGGCCCCACTCTAGATGGGCTTTTGCTCATGCCTCACTTCATTGCTTATTATCAATACACAACATGTGTCGATGGGCTGATTAAATGTATCATGTTCTTGACTACCCAACTTGTGCAACTACGTCTTGACAATCAGGTTCACCACAATGTCTTTCTATTTGGATTGTCTAAATGGCAGATTGGTGAGCAAGCAGAGAATGTCTAAATTCCAATGACAAATCTATCCACTATAGTTACATAATGTGTCGAGGCTTCAGATAAAACATTCTTATTATTTGCTGCGCAACATCGGTTAGCAAAACGGACCAAGCTGACAAATGATAATCCTCGCCATTTGTGTTCGAGCTGGCGCATCGAATAACGTGGGCACAAATTGATTGTCAGCCTTCGCGCCATGCATTAAATGAATACTTTGTAATTATTTAATTACAATATAAACCCCCGACTTTTATAGAATCGGGATAATTAACCGTCTATGGAACTTCCTAGAAGGAGAGGAAAATCGCTCTCATATCAATACCATCTCCAAGAGAAGTATCAAGATAAAGACAAACAAGTGGATAAAGGTGTTAAGGCAAATTATTCGTCAAATGCATTTTGCCACTCATGTGACTCCAACTGGATGATCTTCGACGGAGCGACTGGCGAAACTATTTGTACGAATTGTGGTACTGTTATAACTGACAGGCCTACGATTTTGGAAGGTGGCCCAGGTTCTATTGAATCATTCGGTAATTCTGTATCACTTGCCTTTCCTGACAAAGGCCTGTCAACAGTTATCACTAGTGCAAATATCGACGCCTCAGGCTCAATTTTAAATCACGACCAGATTCAAAACGTAAACAAAATAAGGTATTTAGATAAGGTTTCAAATAATAATAGAACTCAAATTAGAAACCTTAAAAATGCCTTTGTTACTATGGCCGCCATCAGGGACAAATTGACACTCACAGATCCCGTCATGGAAAGAGCAGCTTATTATTATCGTAAAACACTCCAAAACAAACTAATAAAAGGGAGATCTATCAGGGAAATGGTGGTCGCTTCCATATATGCTTCTTGTAAGGAGATGGAAGTACCTAGAACCCTGTGCGAGATATGTGACGCAGCTAACGCAGATCCTATATTTGCAGGTAAATGTTACAGAACGATGGCAAGAGAGTTAAGATTGAGTCCCTTAATTGTTGATTCTACGCGATATATATCAAAAGTTGCCGACAGCGCCTGTGTCAGCCAAAAAACATACAGAAGAGCTGTAGAAATGTTAGATATTGTGAAGAAACATGCAGTATCCTACGGAAAGGATCCAAAGGCTCTTGCAACTGCAGTTCTTTATGCCGCATGCATAAAAGAAAATGAACCCAAAGTCAGTCAAGCAAAGATAGCAGCCGCAGGGAGCATCAGCGTGGTCACTTTGAGGAAAAGATTTTCAGATATATTAAGAATAATTCCAAGAGATACTAATAGATGTGCATGAATATAGCACAGTCAAGATGCGATCATCGCCAAACTTGTTACAGAGAAAGCAAAACCTTCGTTGCTCCTGTTTGATTTGAGTTTATCTCTTATTGCAGAAGCAATATTTGTCTCTACCGTCTGTACGCAGGCTGAACACGATCCGAATTATCACACATTGCTTGATTTTTCAGATGGTTGCCATTGTTAATGGCAATCCAATTTTGATTCCTCTCCCAGTCTGGGACAGAAGGGATGCATTGATAAGAGGCGTCAAACAATGAATTTATTTGCAGTTTAGTAATTCTAACCATTCTAGTGACAATGTGTCACAACACTATTAACTACCTCGAGATCCAAAATCAGAAGGTATATGCCGCATTTTGGTTTGCTTACAAATCCCTCCAATGAATTGTTAAGTGAAATTAGAAATATTTATCTTCTGGGTTTCGAATATGCCGAGATTGCTATCGAAGGGCCGGAAGGGAGTCCTCAAGTATTAATCGATAGACGGATCGGGATAACAAGACTACTCCAAAAATTTGGATTAAGACCGATTGGTCATACTGTACCGTGGGTAGATTTGGGATCGGATTATGAGTACATTAGGCAAGCATGGATCCTTGAAGCAATGAGAAACATTAAAGCATGTAGGCAAGTCGGAATCGGCCTTGTTAATTTTCACAGTAGCCTTAACGGGGGAATGTTTAAAGGTGAAAAAAGACGGAGGCTCTTGGAAAATTGGATCAAAAGCCTTCGTGAAATTGTGAGATATGCAGACTCCTATGGTATGCAGATAATGTTAGAGAACGTTCCCCTTTCTAAAGGGGTACATAAACTTGAAGAATTTAAATACATAGTTGACAATGTAGACGGTTTGCTTGTTCATCTAGACATCCCTCATGCTTTCACATCCGCGGGCATGCAGGGGATAATAGAATACATTCATTCATTTAGGGATAGAATTGTCCATATTCACTGGCACGACAATAATGGAATAAGGGATGAACACCTCCCCGTAGGACGTGGCCTTATCGATCATGAGCTAATAGTACGAGAATTAAGGTCGATAAACTATGATAGAACCATAACCTTGGAAGTCTTTACGAATAGTGCTGATGCGAAGGCATCTGCGGAAGTACTAAGAAAGTTGTGGTCAGAAATTTGATAATGGTGTAAAGCCCAAGGTACTCGCTAAATGCTATGAACGTGAATAGGTAAGAAAAGTTGTGTGGGAACTTCTTTGCATTAATCATACGTAATAGGAATTTATGAAATCAGCGTCTAATAATGGGACTGAAACTAGGATTCTCTGGGCACGAATATTACTAATTCTCGTTTGAAGCGTACAAATTCTTCTATAAGTTATCTATCCCCAATTAGTATACCATTAAAAGCAGATTTATTTCCAAGTAGTTACTTAAAATTTACCTAAATACTTGTGTTCATCTCTAATAATGGACATAGAAAAATGAAAAACAGGGATAGAGCGGAGATAAATGCGATGATCCTTGACATTGCAACCCCCGGTAGAGTTACTAAGACAAAGATTATGTATAGAGCGTACTTATCGTATAACAAACTTCAAGAATATTTAACCGATCTGGGGGAGAGTGAGCTATTGGAATACGAAGTTGGAGCTCAAACATATCGTACTACGGAAAAAGGAAAACGCTACTTAGAGATACATAGTAGAATGAATGAACTGATTTCCATCAATAGAGAAATAGCATTCTAGATAGCCATCTAGCATCTGGTATGCAATGCATGTCACCCAGAGATTATATTATGGAGAGAAATACTTGTTGCTGATTCTATTTCTACCTAAGACAATATTTGATCAAATATATACACTACATCGCATAGATTATTAGACGACACTAGTATGCAATAAAGGTGCGACGAAGAGAAAGATCTCTCTAATAGGAACACTATATTTCATGTACGTGATCTGATTATTTTATGATGTACTTTCTAACCATGATGATGAAGGTCTCGCAACCTTTCATGAATTTGGTTCCTATATAGTGTTAATCCAATTCTCTTTGCGTAAGGCTGTCCCTTTGCAAACGATTCAGCAATTTTTTTGACAAATTCTAAATCGACTTGTGGCGGCATTGGCGGATCGAATGGATCTACATATACTTCGACTATCGTTGGCTTCTTCTCGGTCAACGCTTCATTTAGGATAGGTTTGACGTCTCTAGGCTCTGTTACAGTATAACCCTTTTCACCACACGCCTCAGCAAATTTTGCGTAATCTATAGGCGTAAATTCTACTCCAAACTCTGGATTTCCTAGAAAGGCCATTTGCTCCCAGCGGATCATTCCCAGAACGCTGTTTTTAATTATTATCACTTTGATCGGCAAGTTGTGTTGAACTGCTGTGGCAAACTCTCCCATTAACATAGTGAAGCCACCATCTCCTACGAAAGCTATAGATCGTCTTGTTGGAAAGGCGATCTGAGCTGCGATGGCGTATGGTAGACCGTATCCCATACTCGCTAGAGTACCAGACAGCGAAAAATGCATTCCTCTTCTTATATTGATGTATCGAGCTGCCCAACTAGTGGTAGTTCCGCTATCTACCGAGATTATCGCGTCATCCTCTAGTTCATCAGATAAGATAGTAGCGACCAACTGGGGCTTAATTGGCTTATCAGTTCTTGAACCCTGTTCAGAGTTAATTTCCATTTTAAATGAACGGCATTGAACGGCTCTTTGAACGCTGATTGAACAGGCGGTTGAACGCCCATAAGGCAATTCTCTTTGAACGTTTTGAACGTTCAAGATGTTCAGCATTAAACCAACTCATGGCTATGCATGAGTAAGGTAATCTAGTACGAAAGTTAATACTCGATATGAACAGTTAAAAGGGCACTTTCGTTTGGCCTCAAATTAGACGTAACGAGTATCTCAGAGAAGGGAAGATGTTTATGATCAATGAAAGTGGATGTATTATTCAATTACACTCGGAGTAATAATTCGAAGTAATAATATGGACATGCCCTTTTGAATGGTAGTTAAAATTGGATGGCATTATACTGGTTCCAACGAATGGCAGGCTGATCGGTTAGTCGGAGATAGTAGGTCAAGAATGAAGACGACAGATACTAACAAACTGCCTACCCCTTCCGCCATATTAGCAAATCTACTCATGAAAGGTATAAGATGACCTTCTAAACTAAAGAAATAAGAGACTGGGTTATGTATTATTTACGGTAGCAAAATGTCTTCTACTAAATATGTGATCAGTATGATATTACTAGTGAATGGACATCCCCTTAATTGAGGGACTATTGTAGAACTAGCTATTACTATCTAAAAGGGTCAACCAAATGTTGTACAACAGCACTCGAAACGTGTTGTCCATCTGTTGCCACCGTTGCTGCACCCAGCGGCATTTCGGAATACTATTCTTCATTGAAATTATCAAATGATTATCTGACCGTGCTAAGGTGAGATATCAAGCAAATCACGATAACGGTAGAGGTAGTTTATTTGCCCCCCGTCTTTATCGTACATTTTGGGCATTTTCCCTTATCCGATCTAATGGAACAAAGCTTTCCCTTAGAGTTGAATGGACTATGAGAATAGATGAGCCCGCAATTCTCACATCTGTGAAGGTGAGTACTTTCGCGAAAGATCTCGGAATTTTTTAACTGTTTGTCTATAACTATCCAAAGGTTGTCGCTGTCATTCATTCCACAATCCTCCCACTAATATAGATCACAATACGTAATTTCTATATAAAAAGTCAGTGGATGGAAGCAGAAAAATTTCATAGACTTGTATTCACCGGTCTAAGGTAATCTAAAAAAACTTGATTTGCAGCAAACGTTGAATTGTAAGCACAATTTGCACTTGATTTATCACATCTATTGTCGTGACGCATTGAACAAAAAGTTCAAATAAGAAGTTTTTGATTAAAACGTGCTATTTGATTCACTTGCGGTTTTTTGCATAATTTACCTCTGGGCATATTTTCAAAATGTCCGCAAGTCTCTTTCTTAGGGTTACTATACTTATGTTGCCTGCTGCTGCTATTCTGGATTGACTAATATTCACCTCATTTTTCTTTAAACAAGAGGCATACAAGACGGCTGAAGCTACTGCTTTAGGATCTTTGCCATGACATATAGGATTCTTTTTTGCTACACTCAACATATTTACCGCCTCTCTATACGTCTGTTGACTGATCTGTGCATTGGTCGCTATTTTAGAAATGTATGATGATGCGTCAACTATGGCAGGATTAATTTTTAATTTTCTAGACATTATTCTGTAACACCTACCTGAAAAAATAGGCTCTGCATTAGCAGCATATGATATCTCTTGTAATGTTCGTGGAACACTCATTTCTTTGCATGCGGCATATACGCTAGCCACAACCATTTCCTTTATTGCCCTTCCTTTGATCAATTTACTGTCAAATGCTTTTCGATAATAGTATGCAGCTCTTTCTATTACGGGGTTGGTGAGTCCTAACTTATCGCTAACTGTTGCCATAATACCGAATGCGTTCTTAAAATTTCTTAGATGATTCTTGTTATTACCCCAGATCTTGTCCAAATATCTAATTTTGTTACTTGATGTAATCTGTTCTTGATTTAAGACAGTACCATTAGCATCAGTATTTGAGTAGGTTATAATAGTTGACAGACCCTTATCAGGGAAAACAAGAGAAGATGGCATGCCAGATCTGTTTCTCGCGTTTATATCGCTTATTGGGGTTTCCTGCCTATCCAAAACGACGGTACCACAGAACGTACAGATTATTTCACCAGTTAATCCATCGAAAATTGTCGCCTCACTCTTGCATGATGGACATTTGCGTGAATTAGTAGTAACTATGGGATTGTTTTGCCGTTCTATTTCTTGAACAGCGTTAACGGGATATTCGTATAGAATATATTCACCATGTTGTATAGATTGCTTCTTCATTACATCCATTTAGCTTATCTTTTATAAAAAACGTTGGTGTTTTGTGTAATTTATTTAATCAAATACGTTAAATAACTCCACTTGTAATTAAACAAGTACAATGTATTTCCCGGTAATGGAGACTTAGAAGCCCTTCCATGAAGACAGCTACTAAAAGACGCAAATCTGCTACCGAAGGCGTAACGTTTAGACTTCCTTCTGATAACCTAGAGCAATTATGCAAGGAAGCCGAGACAAGACAGATAAGCGTTAATACACTTGTAAATCAGATCGTCAACGAGCACCTGGATTGGCATCTCTATGCTGCTCAGGCTAAACTATACTATGTACCAAAGCCATTCATATCGAGAGTCCTTGAAAAATTTACAGAACAACAATTATCCGAATTAGCAGAAGCGAGCGCTAAGAAGGATTTTGTTGACATAGGTTTACTGTTACGGGGAGAATTTACGATGTCCTCTTTCCTAAGTATTCTGGAAAACTGGTCAAGAATTTCAGATATCCCCTACAGAGCCGAAGAGATTGAAAATACTCAGAAGATCATAATTGAACATAATATGGGGTCAAAGTACTCTTATTTATTCAAGGAGATTTACAGGCTATTATTGGAGAACTCGTTTGAAACAAAGGCGAAGTTTGATATTACAGATAATACTATCGTTCTAACTTTCGATCAGGGAGCTCGTCCGTTGGAAAAAGAGACCGAATGCTAATACTAGGTAAGAGGAATCCCTAATGCGAGGTTTAGAATTGTTTTTCATGGAATGATAATTTGAATCCTGCTCGACATTGTAGGGACATAGTTACATTCAGCCATTATTGGTGATATGGAAGAAACACGCCTAGTAATTGAATTTAATTAGAATAATCTAGCGACCAATAATTGAGTCATCAAGTCGGATCAGACGGAACTACTCGCCATACCATCTATTTAGAAATGAGGCATTACCAGTTATGGGAGAACAAAACTGAACATTAAAAGAAAAGGAAATTTAACATGGTGAACTATTGTTACGCCTACCCATTACTATTCGAACTTAGTCAATTTTTTCCTTTACTTTCTCTTTATCGTATTCTGTTCCTAAATCTCTATCAGGATCCTTCACTTTGTTAAATACAGCTTTTGCTCCTGCTTTCACTTTGTCTTTGGCATCCTTTGCGCCTTCTTTTACCTCATGTCCTGCTTCTTTGACGTCATCTTTAACATCATCCTTTGTATCATCATGAGTATCCACTTCATAGGTTGTTTCTTTCTTTACTTCATATTCGCCCATTTTGATCTTCATTGACTTTTACTCAACATTCTATTTATAGCTTGTAAGGTTAAGGAATTGAGAGCTCCATTGTATTTTGCAGCTTGATGCACGCACTGAAAAAGCTATTAATAATGCTATTATATTTTGTCTACTAAGATTAAGATGCAAATAATGAAAAACCTCTTTGAATCAAGAAGACTGCCTTATGTAGCCGTACTAACTTTAGCAGTAGCTGTAGTGACATCATTAACATATGGAATGGGAAGCCAAATGGAGCAAAACGTGTTTGCTCAGAATGGCTCTGGGGATAGTGCTCAATTGCAGACATCAAACGTGACCGGAGAACTTACCAAGCCAGCTGGTGGCAATCCATATGGCGGAGAGAAAACCGGGGATATCGCGATATCTTCAGATGGACATCAAACGAAGATAAAGGGATTAGTCAGCGCATCTCCTGCCGAGGGGAATGTTTATGAAGCTTGGCTAGGTGATGCCGGTGGATCTGAATACAAACTTAGCCTAGGGCAGGTCAACGAAAATGGAACAATAGATGTAAGTCAACATATGGTCAATCCATTTACATACACTATATTCTTCATAACAGAAGAACCACAGGACGATGTCGATCCCAACTCAGCTGACGCCATAGCTGGTGTCCAACTAAAAGCTCCATTTGGACAATGATAGGGAGTACGTCCTTCTTTTTTTTGCATTTACTATTTAAATTAAGAACAATATTGAACGTATGGATCTTGTGATCGATAAACCATATGCTAGATTCACTCATGACCACAGTTATTCAAAATAGAGAAAATTTGCTTCCTCCTTTTGCCTCAGGATAGGGTGGCGGAAGGTTCATTTCCTCGAAGTTATAGTAATAGACATGGCCCATAATGTTACCCTTATTTGAAACGCTTGAACCGTTATGATCTGCCATCTTCTTCCAGATGTTAAATCCGCTATCAAAATCCTCAATATTTGTGTAGTTAGGAAACGAAGAAGACTCCAATTTTCGCCGTTCTGGCCACACTTTTTGGAGGCGGTTCGCTTGATGTTTATTGGTCGAATCTTCCGTCTTTTCAACTAATCCCAAATGCTCGCACCAAAGTCGTGTCCTCAGCTCCTTAGACAATTGACCCGAAGTGATGCCAATATTAACCTCAGTTGAATCTTTGAATCCATTCTTGTCTGTATTTGCTGATCCAATCGTAATCCATTTGTCATCCACTATCAAAAGCTTTGAATGCACGTATATTTGACGCAGTTTTTTAGTTTTTTCATCTTGACAAACCAAGGAATAAGTTCCCACACGTCTTCCCGAGTCTCCTGCATCCCTTATCCACTGCAAATGTTTGTTGACATCATTTACACTCGTCTTTGATAATATGCTGCCTATCAAACCTGGCAGGTTCGGTTCCATGGGTCCAACTATAATAACCTTCAGCTTTTTTTGTTCTTGCAGTCTTTTGCAAAGTATCCTTGTAATGAACTCATTCTGAAACGGAAATTGGTTTTCAACATAAATAGTAGACCTTGCTTTTCGGATAGTATTTGTATACCAAGCCAAAATACCTCCATCCTTGTCTATTCCTTCCCATGTACGTAATGCAACTATTTTAGTATCCCCATCGGCCACTTCATACGGAAAATTTGCTGGCTTTAGATCCATAGCTCGAATCCTTTTTTCATCTTTGACTTCGTGGTAGGCCCATCGCTGATTGAAATGATAAGCCAAATCCCACACAACTGGACCTTTTATCATAGCATGTAAGTCATGCCACGGCTCGGAATCCTGGTCCCTATGTGGATCATTATAATGGTGTTTACGAGTGTCCCATTTCCCTCTGGATAAATCAAATCCTCCGCAGAACCCTATCTTATTATCTACTACAATTATTTTTTCATGGTGAGCAGAAGACAGAGTGGGTGAAGTATTATCTATCTTAACAATCAGATTTCGTTCTATTCCATATCTTATCGCTAATTTATTCAATACCTCGACCTCGTCGGCTCTCCCATCAAGTCCTCTTTCATCAGCCCCTGGTAAGAAGCGCAGCGGCAGCCTTGGCTGCCAGACAATAATTCTGACTATCGCCCCCTTCCTAGCCTTCTCAATAACCAGCTCTTGGAATCGTTTATACGAATGCCCAGCTCTAAGACGTTGCGCTGAAGTTGTGAAATCAGATACAGGAGGTAAAGGATTTTGGCCACTTGTTGCAGATCCTTGAATTGATGAGGTATCGCTCTGATCTTCTTGTAGGGATTCCGAATCAGCGACGACGCTCCCTTTGGTAAATCTGGAGGATTTCGAACGGGACAGACGTGAATTTCTGTTGATAGTGATACTATTACCAAGGCTGCCGCCACTCATGTTACTTGCATTATGGCCACCTCCTCGAACAAAATTCAGAGAAGGATCAAGGTCATAGCCAGCTATGTAAATCGAACTCTCAGCTTGAGAGATAGCATCATAAATGAGTTTGAAGGTTTCCTCTCCGTCCACAGTGAAGACTATATGATTCCCGCATGTGATTTCTCCGAAACGCTTTCTCTCCTTGCGAGCAGGCATAAATCGCTTCAGACTTCCACGTTTTGCCAACAAGTTGTTTTTATCTACCATGTATTTTTCCCTGACCAGTACAAATACCCGTTATGTCATGAATAGATAGTTCCGTCATCCCTCTAAACGGCCTGATTCAACTGCTTATTCAGCATTGCATACTATATTAGGTTTGACACAAAGTCTTCTTTATCTGTCCTATCGACATCTGATCTATTTCCGTAAATTTAGCAAAATCAGGGTTGAGTCGATCTCCCTTGATATAAACAAGGGAATCAACAACGTCACATTAGGAAATACAAAAAAAGATTAATCCGTCAACGTGTCTACAGCCTAACCGCTTTGATTTTGTCCTCCTTGATTAAAGAATTCCTGCACACCTTTTGATACATTGCCAAGGAGTTCTCCTGTTTCATTTGCCACTGCTTGTAACCCTTCACCAGTTCTATTTCCAGTAGTTTGTAATGCTTCACCTGTCTGGTTTCCAGCAGTTTGTAATGCTTCACCCGTCTGGTTTCCAGCAGTCTGCATACCTTCACCAGTTCTATTTCCAGCAGTCTGCATAGCTTCACCAGTTCTATTTCCAGCAGTCTGATTCGATCCCTGAGCGAACAAAGGATTTGACGCGAACATAACAGAAAGGAGGCCTGAAAACAACACCAAGGCGACGCCTATTGTACTATATTTCACTTTACTTGAGATCATGTTACGATCAATTACATAACTAATCTTGCTAGTCTATAATCTTTTCTTTTTGAATGATCATCCTTAAGAATATTTTTTTCTCAACTAATCTTACATTTCTTTCGCGAAGGGCCATGATACGATGAAAAACACCTTTGGATAATTAGTATTATAACACTTATTTATTTGGTTAATTGATCCATGCTAATTGAGTTCCATTGTACGACCCCAAAAATGAATCGCTTTTTCATAACGGCTTGAAGTAGTATTCTATCATCTAAAAATTTGTATAGCCTCGGAGCTTATGACTAATCGTTACTAACTCATATTTGTCGAAAATAAAGATCTCTTGTCCTAGAACAAAAAATATGCTTCTTTCGTTTATAGTTAGTGTTCACTAAAAAATTGTGGCGAATAATTCCAACCCCTTAAGTTCTGTTTCATCAATATGAGAGATCATTTAAAGTCTCTGATGTTTTCATAATTCTCGACCATACGAATGCTATCATCGAGATCTGACTTATGTTTTCGATCTTTTCCCGCAGGAGAGCCTCTAAATGTTTCAAAGTCTTTCGCGTATTGTTCAGTTGACGGGGCTTCGTTACCCTCTCCTTCTTTTTCTCCATATTTGAATCGGTCAAGAACCTCTTGTTCGCTTATTAGGAGCCACAGTACGTGACCGTCAAATGCATCTCCTACATATTTTGGGATCCAGATGCTGTCCTTTCTTAATGTCCCCTTTTCTACTCTTACGTAGTTCTGTGAAAACTCTTTGATCTCGCCTAATTCCTTTCCGTCATTCGTTTTTACTTTTTTTCCTTTGAGGACATCCCATAGTACGGTCGGCCCCCCTCCACTACTAGTGCTTGAAGACATATTTAGACTATACAGTGCATAATAGAACAAAAAGGTATTCATTTAACAAATCGTTTTATACACAGTTTATGCAAAGCGATATATCTTTTGTTGTATAAAGCACAATAGCAAACAGAATTGGGAATTGATGTTGTTTCTTGGGATACGGTTATCGATAAGAAAGTAAAATCGAGTGATAATCAGGATCTTGGTAAAGTACATACTATCACCAAGGACTTTGTGCAGACAAAAGAAGGATTGGTTTCGAAGAAGTATTATTTTATACCTAAGTATTATGTACAGGGTTACGACGGCGAACACGTCTGGATTTCTTTGACAAAAAATGATGTCAAGACCAAATTTGAGAGGGATAATGCTCCGACTGATTTGAAGGACTTTTTGCCCGAGGGATACGACGAGAAACGAACTGCCACGATTAGAGATTTCCCTGAATTTGAAAATCAGGTCCCGTCATTTTCTCCAGTTAACAAGGGTCAAGCTGGTACTAAGATCCAGAAAAACAAACTTGTGATGCCATGGGAGGATGTCATTGGCAAAAAGGTAAAATCTATAGATGAGCACGAAATAGGCGAAATTAAAAGTGTATTCTCTTCATTCATTGAAGTTGAAGAAGGTTTGCTTCGAAAGGACCGTTACTATATTCCAAAATATTACGTCGAAGGTTATGACAATGAAGAGAAGGTAATCACTTCTCTTACCAAAGAAAATATAAAAGGGAAATATCAACGTAATGGTCCACCATTAGAGTCAGAGTTGGACACACAAGAGTATCTCGAGAGGAAGCAAGCTCAAGACGAAAAACACCCACAAGTCTTTGTAAACGGAATTCCATTTATGGCGAAAGAACCTGGTGTACAGTTGGAAAGCAAGAAAACTGGAGAAACCCTGAATATTCCATGGGAAGAAGTCATCTTTAAAAGAGTAAAAACATCTGACGAAGTAGATATTGGAGATATAGAAACGGTCGCAAATGAATACATAGTTGTAAGAGAAGGTGTAGGTAAAATACGACGTTACTATATACCGAAAACGCACATAAACAATTACGATGGCAGTGCTCTTTATGTAGGAGTACCTGCTGGATTAGTCAGTGCGAAGTTCGAACGAGAGTCTCCTCCAACTCCAGAAGAAGTAAAAATGCTGTCTGAAGACAGACCAAATGTTTCTTGACGTCAAGAAATAAACCCAAATTCTTTTTAATAAAATTTTGAGAGCTGAGAATAACGAAAGTAGCTGGCATAAGAAAGCAGTTTGTTATATATAGGTACTAACTAGCTAATTAGCGATACCGCCGCAGCACCAATTCTTCAAGAAGTTGCCAGCTGTCTTCGTATCCTTAAAAGTAGATTTTTCCAGATTCGAAGATTTTACTTCTTTAAAGTCATTATGCAGGTCGAGAGGTGTATTGTTCAAGGTAATGATGTATTGCAATCCGGCTCTATTGGCTGCTTCGACTCCTAATGGAGAATTCTCCACTACAATCACCTCTGAAGAGGGTAGGTTCATTTTATTTAATGCAATTTCAAAGGGTGCGGGATTGGGTTTCCTTTTTTCCAGATCGTCCCCCGTGATTATGAAGTCAAAATACTTGGCTCCAATATTTTTATCTAAAATAGATTCGACCTCTTTTCTGGCAGAACCGCTGACAACAGCTTTAATACAGGAGTTTCCGCATCTTGTTGTTAAATCTTCGAGCAATTCTCTTACTCCATCTATCCCTTTAGCATTCTGAATTTGTTTAAAAATTTGTTCCTTTCTTGACCCAATCTGTTTTGCTATTTCATCATCCACCTCACCTTTGTCATCAATGTTCTCTCTTCTGAAAATTTCTTTTACTAAATCTGAGCCAGGCATTCATTCAAGTAAATATATATTCTTCTTGTTTATCTCGTGGTTAGTCCGTTCTTTTATTGCTCTGCTCATAGCTTCAGCATGAAATGGCATCGAGTCAATAAGAACGCCGTCCATATTAAATATAATGCCTTTTTTAGTTGTCATATAACGAAGTATGTTTTATGGGATTTTATGGTTTTATTATTCCACGGCCAACAATTTTTCCCTCTTTCAGCTTAGATAGAGCTTCTGTAGCTTGATTAAGGCTGAATTTGTCTGATACAAGAGGTTTTATTACACCTCGTCTTGTCAATGATACCAATTCTGCGAGCTGAGCAATGTTTCCCGTATAGGATCCAATCAACTTATATGCTCTTGTAGGCATACTTAGTAAATTTAATTTTATAGCGCCGCCGTACAATCCAACTAAAACCAATCGAGCACGTTTTCTCAAAAGTTGCATGTCTACCTCTGTGCTTTTCGAAGAGTTCACAAAATCGATAACTGCGTCCGCGCCCAATCTTTGCGTTGCTTCCATCACAGCAGCTACTGCGTTTTCTTTCTTAGAATTAACGATAAAATCCGCGCCATTCTGTTTTGCAGCTCTTAACTTGTTGTCATCCAAATCCATAGCAATCACTGTTGAACCTGTAATCGCCTTTGCGAGTTGAATAGCCATTAAACCTAATCCTCCTACACCAATAATAACTGCAGTATCGAACGGTTTCAGGTTTGCATTGTTTATTGCGCCATAAGCAGTCAATGAAGAACATGTAAGCGTACAGGCTGTACTTGCGTCAAACGAACCGGTCTCAATATCATTGGTTATATCTAAAAGGTATCTATAGTTTGGCACTAAGACATAGTCAGAGTATCCGCCATCATTGTATATGCCCAAAGATCGAGGTTTGTCACATAGGTTCTCATCCCCTTCTCTACATGCTGGACACATTCCTTCGCCTATCCAGGGATAAACAAGAACCTTGTTATTTTTTTTGAATATATTAAGTGATGATACTTCTTCTCCAACCTCTTCCACTACCCCTGCAATTTCATGTCCGGGGATTAGCGGATATCGCACTCCTCGATCAGTTGTCTTGAGGAATTCTCCATCGGGACCTTCATAACCTCCTTCCCAGAGATGAATATCACTATGACAAACACCACATGCTTCTACCCTGACAAGAACCTGGGAGCCTATAGGTTTTGGATTTTCTTTAGATACAATTTCTAAAGGAGATTTTGGCTTAGTAATACTTGCCGATTTCATATAAGGGGGTAAAGAAGAGATTGAATATAAAATGATTGTTATGGGATTGAACTATCAAACCATTGAAAGTATCTGCTATGGAATTAAAATCATGCTAACTGCGTTTTTTTGACTCGTTTGCTTGGTCTAATTCGAGACGTTATGGGGAATTGGTAGGTTCCCGCTCGGTTAGACTTTTGCAATGATTTCTACTTAGGCTCAAAAACAGTTTAGCCTTGCTTTAACTTTAATATACTATCTCTAACTCCAATCCTCAAAATCCAAGGTTCTATTGCAAGCGCAGCATTAAACTTCCTCAGTCTACAGCGAGAAAGTGATCACTGTACTAAGTCATATCGAGTACTATTTCAATTCTACCTATTCAGTACTATTCCAATCCACGAGTAAAACCTTAAAACCCTATTACTGAGACCAGCACCTTTGTTACTAAAATCCTAAACATCCCATATGAGGTTATTACCTCATAGTTAGAGGACATCTGACTATCATGTCGAATCTGCCTGCCTGAACGTTTTCTTTTATATATATTGTCGACACGACACAAAAAAAACAGTATCCAAACAGCGGAATAAGCTCAATTGATAAAGAAGATAATCCAATCGTCAATTAGCATGATGATGATAAAATGTCTTGCTATTCCTTAACATATTAAATAGGCGTTTCCATGTATCTCGACTAGAAATACAACTTGATCCGGTGGAGCATATGTGGTCGCATAAATTATTCCGTACTGAAGAAGCATCTCCATCGGCGGAGATGTGTTCTTGGTAACCATTAGAAACAGCATTTACTACTTTAGTTTTAATAATACCTCTTACTATTTCCTTTAAGACTTGTATTAAGCCAGATCTAGCACCAAATGCTCCTTGCTTATTAATTAGCCAGAACATTTGGGTGGAGTCGTAATCATCAGGAAAGACCAATTTCTTTACATTCATTGCCTCAGGAGAATAATAATGTCCTGCTAGTTGTATCCACCCTCCCGACAGCACCCTTGCCCAGAATGCAAATCTTCTGCACGCTGAACACTTGTCATCATAAATAAGCAGTGGCCTCGAGAGCGGAAGAGGAGCGGGTGCAGGCATTTACATCTCAAATATTCTTTTCATTTCATGAATATAAGACTTCTTAATGTGATGAATAGGTGGACGATAAGACAGTGTTGCCATGGAAAAAAAAGAAAAGATATGAAACTGCGAAGCAGAGAGTAAATATGAATAAATACACTATCGTGCTCATGATTAATAGACTTTGTTGTGCTAAAATGTATACGATGTGGACATGAAATGAAGGATATACAGCCCTGTCATTTGAAATGCTTCAACTGTGGAAGCGAAATCGACTGTTCCGACATAAGCTATTTCTCGATAGAAACCGATTGAAATCGGTGTATTGCAGTGACCTACTCGAAACATATTTCTGACAGTTTTAAACCAGTTAAGTAGACTAAACTGATATTCTGAGATAATACTAGCGGCCTATTGAGTATACATAAACATATTACTTATCAATAAGCTGCAATAATTGTGAAATTAAACGTTACTTTTACCAAGAATTAGTCACTCTGATTTTTATCTCTGCTGTATTCATTAGCTTAATTCATAATCAACTTAGATTGCCAAGACATTCGCCCTAATAGTACCCTATAACATCGGAGAGACTTGGATATCTTTCCCACTTTCAGTCTTATGATGGAAATGTATCTAATACATTATAACGCTTTGCTCACAATGTGCTATTGTACTGAATAATTAAGGAAATCAGTTACTGTCGTCATTATATACCTAAGTATGACAGAAACGTTACTTAATCTTATGAATTCGCTTTCTATTCCATTGTATCACTTTTCGAATCCCAGTTGAAAAAATGATTCGTCTGCGCCGAGAGTCGGTAGCAAAAGGCGTCAGTCTCAATACATCGATTAATCAAATTATAAGCGAACATCTCAATTGGCACCGGATGGCTGCACCAGCTATGCTATATTATTTACCAAAGCCTTTCTTGATTAGCATTATTGAAGAACTCAACGACGAAGAGCTAGGAGCGTTTGCACGAGAGACGGCAAAGAGCGATCTGGTCGATATTAGTTTATTCCTACGTGGCGGATTCACAGTGGCTTCCTTGTCGAATATCACAGAGACTTGTTTGAGGATTTCACAAATGTCTCACAGAATTCTAATCGATGGGGATAAATGTACAATTATTATTGAGCATGATATGGGCCACAATTATCCTTACCTGATCAAAGAAATCTCAAGGTATATATTGGAAGTTGTGTTTGAAGCACAAACTTCCTGCGATATTACTGATAACTCGGTTATGATAATGATAAAAAGTAGTTGGTAACTATTTACATGTCAAGGAACAGACGCGAAGATCTAAATTGAATAGTTATTCTGTAGCACAAGCTATTGTGTTACCTTAACAAGTCTGATCCTAATCTGCTACAATACTTATATCTGATATTATATAATTATCTATTGGTAGTTCAGTCCGGCTCCCGCCAGAGCCAGTGAATGGCCAAAAGGTAGGGAAGGAATGGTTCCCTGCCATTTTGTCAGTTAGTCACAAAATGCCTAAGCACCCAACTTGTGATGACGGTCAGTCCAATTTTATTTTATATGTAAGTCTTCTATGCTGTGAATACCTTCGTACCTCTAATCTATTTGATGTGCGACGGATGTATTACCACGTTTGTCCCAAAATAGACTCCCTGTCTATTGGCATTTTCCTTTACTGTGAAGTAGTATTTTTACCTGTGTCTTCGGTATGCTTTTGATGTGGTCAGTAACTTCGTCATAGAATGCGTCATAGATTCTGTTTTATATTATGTTATCTGCAATTTAGATGATTAATGCCGAGATCACAGTCCGAAAGAACTGATGTAAAGAGAAGTTCAAATGGATCAGACAAAAGGTTGTCTACAAGGATAAAAAAAACAAATTGATTCATTGCCAGAACATGCTCAACACATATACAAGAAAACACCTGATAATGCCATCGAACAATACCAAAACCCCGATAAAAGACGCGGGGGTAAGAGTGAAAGTGCTGAAGAAGTGGCACACAAAGCTGCCTGGGCGGCAGTAAAAAGAGATTACAAGAAGAAAGGAGATAAGTGGGTTAAGAAAGATTAGCCCGGATTCTGACGTCGACCTGAATCAATAGTTGCGAATATTGTAGCATGTACTTACGGACGGCTAGCTGCCTTCTTACCATTGTTGCCAGGTTAAAATCCATAACTAAAAATAAGATATTGATATACTCACAAAAATCTAATGACATAGACAGAATTTATCTCGAAATTTTAAGGGGGCTGATTTATGCCTACAATCCATTAATCTTGTTGCAAATTAGATATTTGCGCTATGTTAAAATTGTCACTATATGCACAAAATATCCCTTGTTTAGCCTTTAACGTGAAATGTCATATCATAAAGTATTATATAAAATGTTGATATCTTTGTATTTGATGACTAGAAATTTGAAATTCTTAGGAATAGGCGTATGCCTGTTAGCAGCGGCAGTTATTGTGATGGGTGTATCGGCTATAACTCCTGATGCAATGGCGCAGAACACTACTGAAAAGGGCTCGAGTGAAGGCCTAGGAGTCCCGCTGAATGCAACCGGTGCTGAATCGTCACCTGAAGCTATGAATAATACTCTTACACCTATGGGCCCTGAGAACGAAACAGTGATAGCAAAGTAGAACTAGTTCAATACTTTTTTTATTTTCGACACGAATAATATATAATCATAGGAATAGCTCTCTTTTTACAGAAACTATTGTGATACTATGTATTAGAAATGTCATCCCACCCAACTAACAAAAACGAACTTATTCATCGGATGGTATTGTGAATCTTAGAAGTATCTCAAGACAAATTTTTTATTGGTTTGACGATTAATATGTGTCGAGGCAAGTTTATACTAAACTGAACCATTGGATTGTTGAGCGCCTTTTTGCCAGCGTATCTTTAGTACATCTTTATTGCAACAGAGTCATCTTTCAGCTCGGCCTCGTCTTCATTTATCACAGCTTTACCATTAAGATATGAAATATTTCCAGGTTCCTCTTCAATAACATCTATCGCAATGGATACATTTGGATTTTTTTTATATCTCGGCCTTTTTCGTATCTTTAGTGACTGTCAAGACGATATTGGTTCCGTCAAAGTAATACCATAGAGGAACCACGTGCGGTTTTCCATTGTCAATGGTTGCCATTCTCGCGATTCTTGGAACAGAAAGAAACGAGTCGATCTCCTCCTCCTCCGACATCGCCATTGAAGACATCCATTTTTCATATCTTTCGAGGACAATTAAGTGTGGATTGAAAATCTAGTGATATTTAAGTGAAAGGAAGAACAAGAGTTGTAACAAATGGATTAAATACAGAGGAGAATATGTTGGCTGAGGTGCATACATTGACTTGTTGTGTGTATGGTGTACAGTAATTTGAGTCTGAATATTATGCCCCCTAGAGTTGCAAAATAAGGCTAAGTTGTAAATTTGTAGTACAAGATTAACGAGAAGAGGTAACGTATAACTCAGAGAATAAATAAAAATTGTATCTTATACTTTCTTGTCGTTGGTAAGGAAATCCGTTATTCTCATCTGTTCCTTCTTTTGTTCAATGATTTTACTACCTCTAATCCACTCTTTTCTAGATGCGGATAAACTTATACACGCAAAGGATAATGCATTTTCAAAGTTTTCAAATTGTCTTTTTTCATTCTTCAATGCTTCCCTGATTCCTTCCCTAATCTGCCACACGCCTACCGGCATGACATAATCCGAATGAATTTCCCGTAAAACTAAAGCCGCTGCTTTTCTTCTCCTTTGTGAGAGATGTTCTGCAACACCTAATCTGGCGGCAAAGTATGCACCTGCTATGGAAGGATAATGATCTAACCCTCTCGCATCTTCAAAATCTACGCCCATCCCTAAATTTCCATTGTTGTCAAACCATGCTTCTTTCATTTCAAAGCTCCATACATCATCTGGAATTAATATAACAGAATAGTAGTTGCCTAGATGTGCGTGTTTGTAAACTTCAAAAAGATCTATTTGAGCATTCGATACTATACTATTTATCAAACTGACAGAAATTATATCATCCGTTGCTGAGATGCTCCATCGTGTAGGGACCAGCCTTCTTTTTTTTTGCAAGCCTAACATTCCTATACTAAGAACCCGATGAATTCTGCTAACCTCTACCTCCTGTTGGAAGAGACCAACTATAGCCTCTGCTGCGCGCAAATCCTTATCGTAATAGACGTTTTCTAACCTCTTGTCTATTGAGAGTGAAGCTGTCTTGAAACTCTTTAAAGGTGCAACTGGACCAAAAGGAGCAGATTCACCTAAATCCTTTTCCTGTTCTATATCTGCAACAGGTTTTTTTTCAAACAATGCCTCACTTTCAGCTGATTTTGAAGCCATAGCTAATTCCTGTAAAGATTCGATATATCTCCCAGATGTAGCATGGACATTGATGTCTGATACTCCTCTTACGAGGGACAAACGGTAGTGAACAATATCTTCGAGACTCTTACCGAGCCACATCTCTGGTTTATCGAGTATAGTGGTGTCGCCATGGAATGGTGGCACCATTGGTCCCACCTTTACTTTAGGATATCCATAGCGTCCTATAAAAACAGAAGGTGGGGTGGCACCAGAAAGTGTCTCTGAAGCTAATTTTGCAGAATTTGTACTGAGAAACTGAATCCAGTTATCTTCTAACCGCTTCTTGATTTCATTAGCTGTAGGCACATTTTATCCAGTGTCAATATTAGGTATAATTCAATCTATCGAACCCCGATCGTGTGGCTGTTAATTGGAAGAATTGAAATCACGTTGCATAATATCCAAGACACACACGTTCATACTCTTTTTTGACATAAACTATTTTCCCACCTACTTAACGCACACATCAAATCAGTAATCGAACCTTCCCATATTTCAAATCTGGCCAGCATTGAGACTAGCATGTTGCTCCTCATGGTGATTCCCACTAGCTCTTCAGTTAGCCATACAGTAGACGTATGTATGAAATAATATTTACGAATTTGTAAAAAAAGACTTCAACACCCGTAAAATTGCCATCGCAAGATTACAATCATGTGCAATTCAGTCGAATCATAACTTTCATCATTTACTTAAATCTAAGGCAGAAGAGAGGTAAGGTACTTACTTTGAGTCATCTCGGGTAAATATTAAAAGCATGAGAAAAATATAGCAATCCATTTGTACTATTCTCCTTGTCTTGGTTCTTCGTCCTCAAATTCCTCTCCTCCGATAGGAACATCTTCCTTTAGATCTCCCTGGCTTTCTAATTCCTTTATTACTTTTACCTCTTCATCGGTATTATCTTTAATATGTGCCTTTTGCTCCCTCCTACTTTTTTCCTTTAATGCTCTGGCCATTAATATTGCTCTTGGTTCACATCCTATTTGGACTTTCGTCTTTTTTGCGCTTTCTCATTTGACTTTACTACTCGCTTTGCTCTCGGTTCGTCTTTTCGTTTCTTCTTCGAGAGTTTAAGAACTCTAATGGTTACAGTATCAACGTTCATATCATATATGAGACCGCAATGCGCAGCAGTATATTTTGGTTGATAAAGACCATTGCTCCAGTTTAAATCCCATTTAAGATGTAAACCACAGACTTTACATTTGGAATCAGTTAATGCATCACGAAGCATTAGTGGCGTACCTTTGATATCGTCTTCTCGAGATCGAGGCATTTTTTTTAAATATGCAATGAAAGAATTAACCCAGATAGGAAGCATAAATCATGATCTGACTTTCTTGACCAGCTTTTATAGTAGTCGGAATTCCAGGGGATTGAATAGAAAAGACTAATAACATGTCTATTAAATTGGCTCATCACTTCAAGAACCTGGTCGGACTGTCACTAAGTCCTTGGTACGCATATTATCATTATCTAACTATAAGATCATTTTGGAAAAGTGAGAGTAAAAGGTAGGACGACCCGAGGATAGTCTAACAGTATGTAAAATCCGTTAAAAGCTATTAATTTATTATACTACCTGTTGCAGCAGGAGTATGTACTCTTGCTTTATTTGTACTAATTAAGATGAGGAATCTTTGTATTAAGTTCTTTACATCTATTTCTTAGAGTTACCTCTGTCACTCCAGAAGCAGCTGCAACATCTAACTGAGTTCTATGCTCATCTCCCTGTATGCACGATAGATAGAGAACGGCTCCTGCTAAACCCATGGGATCTTTTCCTGCTGCGATTCCCATCGTTATTACGTTGTGCATATAGCCCATAGCATGTCTTTTTGTTTTCTCGCTTACCTCCATTTTATTCGCAATTTTTGCAACACACTTTACCGGATCTACCATTGGAACCTTCAAATCCAAGTTCAAGACTATTAGCCTATATATCCTTGAGAGTTCCTTGTGTGACGAATTACTAAGTGCTGCTATCTCTGCCAATGTTCTAGGAACTCCGGACTCTCTAGAGGCAATATATATAGAAGCGGCTAATGTAGCCGTTATTGTTCGTCCTTTAACCATTCCTTGTTGTTGTACCTTTCTATAGATATAAGCTGCCTTTTCTATTACATTATCCGGCAGCCCCAGCTTTCCTCTTAGCATTTCGAGACTCTGAAATGCTCTTGCAAGATTCCTGTCTGTTGGTGAACTGACTTGAATTCTATGGTCCCATGTCCTTAGTCTTTGCATCATAGATCGCATTGAATCGTCAAGTCCTTTTCCACTAGCATCTTTATTTGGTCTTCCAATTACTGTGGAAAGACCTTTATCATGACGTGTTAATGTCATAGGCATGCCTACTCTACTTCTGTCTTTCATTTGTTCATAATCAAAAGCACGCCACTCTCGAGTATTCTGTTGAAATGCCTTATCATTTGAATTAACCACGCCACAATTGGTACAGATTATTTCGCCAGACTCTGCGTCTGTGATTACCTCAGAAGCTTGACTACATGTTTTACATACTAATTTGCTTGCTAGCATAACGTATATATACACATTACATGTATAATAGGCTTTAAAATGCCGCTAGAATTGTAATTTTTTCATAAGAATATTGATAGTTATTGAATGTCGGCATCCCATAGTCAATATGCCATCTATATTGGATGATTAAGGCTAGATTAATAAAAATTTGCAGCCCTGAAATAGACTCCCCAACTGATTTTCAAGAGGTGCTTGGTGATCTTTCTTCATGGTTCAACAGCTGGTTGGTACATCTTGGCCACATAATTGGTCGGGTTCCATAGACAAACGCTATTTATCAATTATAATTTTTTATGATTGGTTATGGAGAGATATACTGGACAAGATGTTTAATCTTTCAAAGAAGGGTCTAAATTGAAAGTCAATGTCGGCGAGTAGTTTGAAAAAATTGCTTATTATAGGAGATTTTGTTGTAACGGCTACATTAGCCCCATTTTGGATTGTATTATCCTCAGATTCTGCAGCGTCACAAGAAGCTCCTTGTTATCCTTCAGTATGAGACCCAAATAACTAAGATGTTCCGATAGAAGGCTGCGCAAACAAAGTATGTAGTAGATTTACGGAGACTGGAGATAATATGTTGCACCGTGAAGGCGGAGGATTGTTAGGAGTTCGTCAAGAAAGTGAATTTATGGATATTCACGCTTTGAATCCTCGCATAACTACAACTCCTTAATCCTTATTTTTCAAAAGGTTTGTGTAATTGAGGTTAGATTATCAATATTCCATATAATTCAATCTACCGTCCTAACTTCTAGAAGGATGCATAGAAACAATCTAGTTTCTCGTAACCTTTCTTAATACATCGCTGGTCTAATTCAAAAAGTCACTGAACGATAAAAAGAGTAACAATCCTCACCAAAAAACCTATATACCATTAAAGCAATAATATCTATATGATGAAGGAAATACGTAGTTTTTTCAGATTTGAGAGGCAAGCAAAACACCTTCCCCGGTCAAGCTATTATTACTATCCATATCAGACGCACAATAATAGCTCCGAATAAGCCGTTTAGTAAGAAACAAACTAGTGCGTTTAGAGCGTATCTATGCTAAATGAGTCTCACTGAGCGAAATACTATAATTGGAGAACAGAGTTTGGTTACTTCCTTTTCTTTAGTGTATTCGTTAATATATTATGCATTCAATTAATGATGGAGCTATAGCTAAAATATATTACCTTCTGGATAATGACTAATTCTAAACAAGAAGAAACAGAAAGAGATACTTCTACTTGACTTTCATTTTTCTCTTCTATTAAAGCGTCATTGGTAGTTGGCTGATGCATTTAGCCGTCTTCGGGGGGTTGATATTTGTTGAAACGGAAAGGGATGAAATTAGAAATTCATGAATGAATGAAGAAGCAAATAGGCTGAAAGAGAATTCACTTAGAAAAAGAGAGTTTCTTGAGCAGTTATCTAAGCAGCAAATGATGTGATATTATCCATTTCGTGAGAATTACTCACGTTAAAAGACAAAGATACCAGTGTAAAGTCTATGGAATGTCTTATAATGTTGTAGTGTCTTGCTACATAATATTTCAGTATTAAGATGAAAAGGGATTAGTCACAATTTGAAAAAAAGGATCGGATTGAGCATGCATAGTCCACCTTTTCTACTCTTTTACGATTACTCATAAATACTTTATAAAATAAAGTCAAATGATGAGCTCGCATAATGATTCTAATGTAACAAATTCATCATCCGATGCTGGTTTAACACAAGATTTTTCAACAGAATCAAATAGTTCTTTTACTATCTCTAAAATCAATATTCCTTCTTATACTAGAATTTTGGTACCTCATGATGGAAAAGAAACTTCAGATAAGGCACTTAATCACGCAATATACTTATCAAATCTCTCTGGAGCAGAAATTGTTATTTTATGTATATTACAAGATGTTGAAAAGTTCGAAGGGACTTCAGTTGATATATCTAGAAATAAAGCCACAGACAATCAAGATGATTTTAGACATGACATTAAAGGAGAATTAGTAAATGCAATGGAAGCAAAAATAAAGCAATGTACAGATGCAGGTAGCAAGAGTAAGATTTCCTATAGACTTAGAACAGGACACGTAGTTCATGAGATAGTAAATGCATGCCAAGAGACTGATTATGATTTAATTATTATGACAACAACACATCTTGATTCTTGGCTACATTCGATATTTAGTGAAACCAGAAAAATAATCAGCAATATACGAACCCCTATCTTGATCATACACTAGTCAAGCCGTGACAAAATTTTCAGAATTCATGTAGATTCGCCTGCAATTAAAGTGTCATCTTAAATGCTTGGTCATTACATCTCGCCGGCCTTCAACCTCCCTTGAATAGTACTAAAACGGCAGTTAGGTTTACATGAAGAGAAGAGGTTAATGAATGGTGGGATTAGGATATCAAGCTGATTAATACGATTCCATTATATTTTTAAATAATAATTATCTCATGATATTAACACCCTGATAATCAAGCTAATCTAAAGTATTAATCAGCGTGAACATAAAATATTTGAAGATTGGTAAGAATCATTTATATTTATAATTTTTAGGCCAAGGGTATTCTCTGTGACGATAAATTCTGTCTCCATATGAAAGGTATGATCGATAACATCTCTACAAACCTCCTTGACTAGGAATGAATATTTGTATCCCATGTCATGCTTGATCAAGAGATTGTACTCATACATATTTTGATCCCTCCTATTAGGTGTCTTTGTAATCTGTAGCCAATTCACTACGACGTCCAGAAAAGATGAAATGGTAAATTCACCGCGCAGCATAAGACAAATATCCTTGAAATCTCTTGCTACATCTAGTGCTAGTGCAGATATTTGTAGTTCTGTGAGCTGATCAATAACTTTTGTTATGCAAGGTTTTGGCAAGTAATACATCTTAGCTGCAGGAGCGTTAGTGTGCCAATTCAAATGATCCTTAATTATCTGATTGATTCTAGTGTTTAGACTGACCTGTCTGCCTTTGGACTCATTATACAATTGTCTCATATTCTCAGAATTAATAGAAATTGTAATCGAATCACCAGGGGGTTCTGTTTCGTCATATAAGAAGGCATCCGTATCGGAAGTATTTCCATAACTGTCGCCAGAGTTGGAACTATGATCAAAGTCATGATGTTTTCTATAAAAATTCGAACAGCTTGACATATCAGTATCTGTACGTCATAGCTAATAAACCTTATAAGTCAGATCAAAAATGGCTGTTTTATCATATGGGAATAAACATTAATCTATACTTAAGTTAGTAAAGACAGGAAACAGGTTTATTTAGTTAACTGCAATTGCGTTATCAACGTCGAATCCGACAATGTAATAGTTCTCGATCTTATCTATGCCAACCGTACTCTAGTCAGTCTACTATCCAATCGAGATAATACTGCTAGGTATTAAATTCCCTTAAAGTGGAAGAAAATTGTCTATCAAAAGAAGAATTGCTGTTGTTTTCACATTAAACTTTATTTCTACATTAATTTTTCTTGGAGAGTGTTCCTTTTCTTAGTCCTGTTTTATGTTGCTTGTGCAAACACATTGAAAACTAGACCTAAACCACCTAATGCAATAAGAATAATTATGATCGAAGCTATTACTGCGAACATTTGCAGAGATGATAGTTCTTTTTTATTTTTTCCTTCTATCTTATTATTATCTGCTGTTACTTCCTTCTGCCGCCGCCGTCGCCGCCATATACTCTTACCGATGATTCCCTGCTTAATGCGATTCAAGGCTTAATGTTTAATCCCTTTCCAGGTAATTATTTCTTCGCTTAGCTTTCTGGCATCATTGAGCTCATCCATGACACTTGTATTTTCATCCAATTGTGGTTTAACAAACTACTTAATAATTGCAAGAAAGAACTGTCATTATATGGAAGAAGACTAACTGGTAACGATTGAAGCTAGTAAGTAGACAATATTAACCATTTTACGCCGGCTGTGTGTTTTTACTTAAATAGGTTGTTTTGTAATACTGGGTATGGGAGAAGTGGAGAATCCCTTTAATGATATATCGAATGAATGCAGGACAGGAAATCATAAAGCATGTCCTAGCAAAATGCATTCTCCGGCAGGTATTAGATATTGTCAATGTTTGCATCATAAGGATACTCCTACTTACGTAGATGAGACGCCTATCTCAAATGATACCCCATGGAGAGTATCACATGATAATTAGATTAGCTCCATCCTAAAGCTATTAAATCAGCTAATTTTTCACATTCTAAGTTACTTATATTGATCGCGAAGTTCTTCTGTGTAGATTGCTTCTTAATAGACATATTTGTGGGACAATTTTATTTGGCAAAACGTATGGTAAATTGGTAATGATTTGTCGTCAGGTTTATTTCTGACTAGCGCTGGCTAGTATGGAAGGGAATATTTTTTTTTGACCCAAAGTAGTTATCATCAAGTGCTTATCTTACTTTTATATTTCTTCCAATGAGAACCGAGATGAGTCAGTTATCAAGATTAACCAGATCCAACATACAAATTGTGATCGACCTACTGGTCGCTCTGCCAATTTTATGCGAAAATAAGTACAAGCCTTTCAAACTGATCTTGATGAAAATTTATTCTTCTAACTATGCTAAAACAGCGATTACCATTCACGAATAATTATGAAAATTAAATTACACATCGTTCTATGCTCTCAGATAAGAAAAGGGGATTGGACCGATCTTGCTGCTTTGACGATAAGGATAATCAAACCGATGACCGTGTCAAATCCTATGAGGACATCTCCAATCAAAATATTGAAGCAAGTATGAAGGAGCTAAGAAACATTCCTTATACCCATACGTTACACCTCAGTTGTGATGCCTGAATTATTACGAATTATTCGCCAATATGATTTCACTGAAGACTGGTAAGCGTCATAGATGAACTCTAGTACGCCAACCATGACATCACAGTTGCAATCCGATCTGTGACAAGACACTTGGGTGGTCATTAGTATATCCAAGAAGCATACAAAGAAACAACAAGTTGTAACCCAAATACGCAATCAAAGACGAAATCTGTCTATTGGAGTAAACTATTGTATATGGTTAATGTCAAGCAGCTGGAGGTATCCCCCCAATATCAATGTGATCAATATTTCCGCATAAAAAGGCCTGATTCAATGTCGTCACAATTATCTTAAATTACTAGATATCCATTTTACGTCATAAGGTACATATGAATTTAGAAATTGCAAATATCTTGCGAGAGATAGCTTATATTTTAGAGATGGGAGTAACTGGGAAAGACGGAGAGGACCCTAAATCAAAAATAGGTCTAATTTTTAAAATCAGATCTTACAGAAGGGCTGCAGATGTTATAGAGAATTTGTATCCCGAAATAGACGAATTGTATAAAACAGAGAAAATAAGCGGACTTTTGAAAATACCTTCGATCGGTAAAGCCATCGCTTTGAAGCTTGAAGAATATATTACTACAGGTAAACTGCGTTATTACGAAGATCTTAGGAAAGATATTCCGATTAATGTTAGTGAATTCATGGATCTAGAGGGGATAGGTCCTAAAACAATCATGAAACTGTATAGTAATTTAAAAATTAAAAACATCTCCGAACTAGAAAAAGCCGCACTTGGCGGTGAAATCAGGAATATTGCTGGATTTTCTAAAAAGAGAGAAGAAGCAATTCTAAACAAGATTGAGTTTTTTAGGAAGGGGAAAGAAAGACGACTAATTGGTGAAATCTATCCTCTCGTTAAGGAAATCGAGGATCGCCTTGCAAGTGTTCCAGGAATTAGACATGCTATAGCAGCAGGTTCGTTTAGAAGGATGAAGGAAACTATTGGGGATGTAGATTTTTTGGTGGCTATTTTGGCAAAAACCGAAAATGCTACTAAAGCCAAGATTATTGATTATTTTACCAGTATGCCTGAGGTACGAGAGATAGTTGGTAAAGGAGTGTCCAAGGCATTCGTAAAGCTAAGGAATGGTGTGGACGCAGATCTGCTCGTAGTGCCGGAAGATAGCTTTGGTGCAGCATTGCAATATTTCACGGGAAGCAAAGAACACGGCGTAGCGGTGAGGAAAGTAGCCCTATCAAAGGGTTTTAAGTTAAATGAATGGGGAGTTTTTGATGCTAGCGAAAATAGAATAGCAGGTCGAACGGAAGAAGAGGTTTATCAAATTTTAGGCATGGAATGGATCCCTCCAGAAATTCGAGAAAACAGAGGAGAAATAGAGTTAGCACTTGGAAAGGAAGGCCATCAGCACAAGAAAAAAAGTAGCAAGGGGAGAGCAAAGTTACCGCAATTAATTGACTATAACGATTTGCGAGGAGATCTGCAGGTCCACAGTAATTATAGTGATGGAAAATTTTCAATAGAAGAAATGGCACAAATTGCGAGGCTTAAGTTTGGCTTGAAATACATAGCCATCTCTGATCATACAACTAGCCTCAAGTTAGCCAATGGGCTAGACGGGCAAGAATTAATTAATCAGTCGAATAAAATTGCTGAAATCAATGAGGTAAACAAAGGAATTGGTTTTCATATACTTTCCGGCGCAGAGGTAAATATACAAAAAGATGGATCGCTTGATATTCCCAACAACGTACTTGATAAACTGGAGATAGTGGGTGCTGCTATTCATTCCAACTTTTCCTTGCCAATTGATGACCAAACGAATCGATTGTTAGAAGCAGCAAAGAACCCAAGTGTCGACATTATTTATCATCCTACCGGCAGAATTATCAATCGTCGAGACGGATACCCTGTAAACATGATCAAGCTGATTGAAACCGCGAGGGATACAAAAACGGTACTTGAAATAGATGCACACTATAACAGGCTTGATCTCAAAGATGAACACATACGGATGGCTGTCGAAAACGATGTAAATCTCATAATTGATTCAGATGCCCACCATCCCCTACATTTTGCATTCTTGAGGTTTGGCATAGGCCAAGCAAGAAGAGGATGGGCAGAAAAATCTAGTATCCTAAATACTTTACCGTTTGAGCGGCTGCTTGATAGTTTAAAGTAAATATCCGATCTGTTGAAAAAATTGATTTCCTCTAGTCTAATTAGTCCTATCTCTGAAATATTTTACGGTGCACTAAAATAATGGGAGGCAAAAGAAAAAATCAATCAAACAGGGTTGTGTCCTTATTAAAATATGACTAAATTAGAAAAGGCGTATGTTTTCAGAACGAAAAATTAGAATCTCTGGGGAAAGCATAACAGCTAGAATATGGATTAATCCGATTTTTGAGCGCTACCGCTAAGTGGTATATCAGTTCTAAATGTTAAACAGGAACGCCGAGTCGAACTCTACATTCTGAGAAAATAATCTATCCGTACATCAGGTTTTCTTCATTTTGACCTGTCCCATTTTCATTCATAGATTTCTGCTGAGTGCGAATAGACCTAGCAATTTTTTCAAGATTCTTTTTGACATGATTTCCTTGTTGTCTCAACTGTTTCACATCAATTTTTAATTCGTCGTACCGCGTTACCTTTGCAAGGGTTTCGAGTAGGATTGCTGCGCCCTCAGGATCAGGAATACCGCTAAGTGAGGGGACAAGGACGGCGATACATGGGATATTATTAGAGATGCAGGAAGACAATAAGCCGCCAGATACTCCACCAATATATGTGGGTCCCAGGTTATCGGAATTAGCATTATACTCCGATGCGTTTTTATTAACGTCATCTTGACTCTGTTTCCCAGATTGATTTACATTCATATCAAATTCATCGAGATTATTGATTAGGGTATGATTTTCTTCACTATTTGACAGTATGAACGGGTTTCTTTTAGAATCGGGGATACCTTGAATTGGTATGCCCTCCAAAACAAGCACACTGGTAACGCTGCTCTCTAATGCCCACTTCATCACGGCATCAAGGACACGATGAATTCCATGAACCAATATCGGGGTTTCACAAACAATGACACAAATGGTTCCCTCATTATTAGCATACAGTCTAAAGGGATGTCTTAGTTTTCCGCCAATATAGATTACGCCTGGCACAATGAATTCTGATTCAACGCCTGCAATTTGACGCAACTTTAATGTCTCTATGATGAAACTCGTACTGATAGAGCCGACGAGTCCAGGACCAGGAAATCCCGCAATAAGTAGTGGTTATTAATCGTTTATACGTATAATAAACTTCTACTCGCCCTTTGACATACAATATCACAAGCGGTTTCATTCGTGAAAAAATGATACCTTCCAACTAGTAACGCTCGTTCTCTCTCATTCCTTGCTTAACTGCTACTGGTATCGAATGTCTGTGTAATATGTCCATTACTGCAAAGATACCAAGGTGGTTCAAACTCTACTTTAGGCACAACAAAATCGCCATTTTCATCCCAATACCCATTAGTAAACTTCATCTCTGGCTCTGCTTTACCTGGATATAGAATAACTTTGCTCCTCGTTCCGTCCCTCTGACATACCCAACAGAATACTTTTTCTTTTGTAGACATCAAAGTTTCAATCAGCATACTATATTTAACGTTTGAAGCGCTTAGTTGCTAGTTGCTAACCCAATATTGTAACGACATCCTGAAAGCATCAAACAAATCGTCATGTGAAGTTGCTTCCTTGTCTAATGTCCCTTCCCCTTTCTCTACTGCAGTGCGTAAGGCAGTGATGAGTTTAGTATGCTGTGGGTTAATAGCCACTACGCCATTGCCATACTCTATTAACTTCTTGGCATACGCTAACATGTTACGGTGTTCTTTGTTGAATGCTATCGGAACTACGAACATGTTAAAGATGAGTGAAGGCAAACCAAAGTTAGAACCGTAGGATGTTTTTAGGTGTGCAATCATATTCTGATAGTTCTCATCCTCTGATACTCTAGCCTTTAATGCTCGGATGAATGATGGGTTAGCACCATCTACAAACACCCTAGACCTACCCTCAAAGGTGATTGCATACTTATCAAGTAATGATACAGTGGTTTCTATCATCTCGTTAAAGTCTGGTCTAGGATACTCCTCGGCATGCAACACGTTAACCTGCATCCTCAGTGATGCAGATACCAAACACAGAGGAACCAAAGCCAGGATCTAATCCGACAGACTTCTGAGTATATGAATTCAGTAATTCACTGAATTTGCGACCTTTCTCAATCGCTGCCTCTATGTCCTTTGTGTGAAAGACATTCCCGATTAATCCCAAATACTTAAGATTATACTCTCGCTCAAAGGATGGACTGCGCCGCGCTGCTGCTATCTCTTGCTCAGTGTATATCCTACCGAGTCCATAGGTGTAATCAAGGAACAGGCGTTTGTATAAGCATGTAGATTCTGGCTCCTTTTCTATGCGTTCGAATAGACCTTCTGGTGCAT
>WHTU01000190.1 GCA_009377575.1 Nitrososphaeraceae archaeon
TTTACTTATCTAAACCTTGCACTTATTTACACTGGTCAAATCGATTACATATATATACATTTTTAATGAAATTAAGGTCGTGTTAAGTTAAGCTCTTCTTACCGCTCATTAGTCGTACAAGTTTCATAAATTTGATGTGCAGAATATCCGCATTATGCATGAACACAAAAAGACCAAGCCAATTATGTACATGTGTCAGATCATATTCCATATTATGTCTGCAACAAGGATAGTAATCATCAAAGTTTTCAGTTCTATCTTTGAAATATTCAATTGATCTTTCTATGATACTTTTTTCTAAAGGTGAATGAAGTAGGTGTTTCAGACCAAGATAAGAACAAGCTTCAGGATACCATGATCCGCCATCTGAATATACAGTATGCTTGCCATAAATCTTGATTAATGATCTCAGAAATGACTCAGCAACTAGCATATTCCTATGTCTTGAGACATAAACTCCAAGAACTTGCTTATGTATTGGTTCTATAGCAACCCATAACCATGCATAGTCTGAACCAATCTGTAGCATGGTTTCATCTATGATAAAAGCGGTAACCCTGCTCCGTTTCAAATAGAATTTGTTTGGATGAAATAACTGTACCCAATTCCATACAGCAACATGACTTCTCCTTTCGATAAACGGATCCAATGCTTTTGCAGTACTTCTAAAACTCAGTCCTAGAAAGTATAAGTACAGAGCATACATGACTAGTGCTGTGGATGTTCTCTTCCGTTGAAAAGCTAACATGTACAATAGAAGAGGATTTCACAGCTTTAGCTGTATCGGCTTAACTTAACACGACCGTATTAAATGGTTCCAAATTACCAGCCAATGCTCCAACATAGTGTGTCGATAACT
>WHTU01000191.1 GCA_009377575.1 Nitrososphaeraceae archaeon
GTCACTAGGTTGATCTAGTGGAGTTTATCTGTAATGGATGAAACGTACTACCTGTTCTAACAGCCATTAATTAGAATCGTACGGCGGATTAACTTAGAGTATTGTTACTTTTTACCATGGATTGCAATGCATGTGTTCGTATGTCTAGTCATTTCCTATACACTATTTGTAGTAATATGTTAGATCACCTTTTGCTAAATCAAATACAACCTGTTGTTATAATTACTTTCTTCTATGACTTCCTATTTGATAAATCCAAAAGTGCCATATGTCACGCTCGTTTAGTCCTTATGAAGGGACAAGCTGATTTAGTACATAATATTACGGCCTATGCTGTCAAGGAATGTGTTTACTTTTATGTCTTTGGATACGACTTGCATGACAACTAAATTGTCACGTTCGAACTATTATACGTTCCTTTTAAGGAAAAATAATAAACATTAAAACATAGTTACAAACAATGTGTTTGATATAAGGAAAGAATCCAGTAGAATGATTACCAACGACCAGCATCCAGATTCTTGTTACATAATTCAACCACTTATTTATGAGAAATCCGTTGAATTCAGGACATACCAAGCTAATATTGCTGAATCTGCCTATGATAAGAATACACTTGTGGTTCTTCCAACTGCGCTTGGCAAGACGATCGTAGCAATAGTGGTAACTGCGAATGCACTTTATAATTATAGACATAAAAGAGTGCTAGTAGTAGCTCCCACCAGACCACTTGTACTTCAACATATGAAATCTTTCTTTTCAGTATTAAAAATATCACAAGATAAAATAGCCGAAATTACAGGTAAAACCCCTCCATTACCGAGAACAGTGATATGGAATAATAAAGATATTAG
>WHTU01000192.1 GCA_009377575.1 Nitrososphaeraceae archaeon
ATTTGTTCTGTCTTTTATAAGGCATACCAAACCATCTCCTACAGGATTGATTCCTAGTGCCGCCATATCGATATTGAAGTTGTGATTTGTCCTATCATCATCCAATTCCTCGAAATCATATTCTTTGATATCCTCTATGGTTAGATCAATATGATTTGATCCAGTATTGCCATTATCATAGTCTTTGTCCTGATCTGTCTCAATGACTCTCCAGATATTCTCGTTTATCCGGTCATTAGGAACTCCGAACTGTTGGCATTGAACCCAATCGTTATCGATATTCATTATGCAGACCATTGCATCACCGGTATCTTTGATACTTAGACCAATGATGTCTACTTCTGGAAAGTCTTTGGTATTGTGTATTGCTTTGTGAATGTTAATCTTCTCGATTATGACTTTCTTTTCGTGATCTTCGTCGTCGTTGCCATTGCTCTCACACCCTATGCCGTCTCCATCCCCATCGAAGTTATGCTTATCTGGTAGATTAACCCTGAAATTCTTCTCATCTATCTCATCACAGTCTATATCTACGTCGTCTGGATGAAAGCACGTCCTACTCTCTGGATATGAAGGATCACATACTGTAGTCCTTGGTGGACAATCTGAGGGATAAGGATATACCTGACATCTTTCAGATATATCTCCTTCTGGCCTACACCCTTCTGCGTCAGGGAACTCTGCACAGACGCTTTCTTTCCTATCGCATGAAGGATAAGATGGATTCATTATGTAGCCATCATCGCAGGGTGTACTATTTGGTATGCACTTCCCACTTTCATCGTCTTCATGGGAATGGTATCCATCGGGGCAACGCTCGTGCTGTGGAAAACATTGGCCATCCTCATTC
>WHTU01000193.1 GCA_009377575.1 Nitrososphaeraceae archaeon
GATAGTTTTAACAAAGTCATTGATGCTGTTGAAGCAGCAGATACGTTGGGTTAAGAGTAAAAATAAACACAGTAGTAATAAGAGGTTGGAATGACGATGAGATTGTAGATTTTGCCAACTTTGCACGAAATACTGGACACACCGTGCGATTTATAGAATTCATGCCATTAGACGGTAGTGGCATTTGGCAACCAAATTTGGTCTATAGTAAGAAAGAGATGATTGATTTGATAATCAGAGACTTAGGAAAGATTACGCCTCTGAATCATACTGCTAATAGTTACCTTAACGATAGCGAAGGTGGCAACAACAATAATAACATCAACAACAACAATATCCATAATTCCGATCCTGCAACACTTTATTCCTTTGCTGACGAAAAAGGAATAATAGGATTTATCCCGTCCATGACTGAACCTTTCTGTGCTAACTGTGACAGAGTTAGGTTAACTTCTGATGGCAGATTGTTGACTTGTCTGTTTGAAAAGCCAGGATATGATCTTAGAAGTATGCTGCGAAGCAGAAAGTCTGACCAATATATTAAGAAGCAATTAGTTGAGGATGTAAGGAAAAAACCCGAAGGGATAATCAAGATCATTAAGATGAAGACACTAAAACCGTCATTGAATTTGATGCATACAATAGGTGGTTAGTTATTACACCTTAACTAGATATGACCTCTTACACAACACGCACAATCTTCTGAACTAACACTCTCTTTTCTTACCTCTTTTTTTGATGACCTACGCGGATTATCAATCGTATTGGGAGTTCCTGTGGAACCAGATAAACAATAGATAGATAGAAGTTTAAAATCATTTGTGAATAGATGTTTTCCTAAATAAGAGAA
>WHTU01000194.1:0-286 GCA_009377575.1 Nitrososphaeraceae archaeon
CACCTATACATACCCATGACAATAGTGGTGTTATACATGTAGAATCTACTGCAAACAGGAACTATACATTAGATGAGTTTCTGGATATCTGGGGGCCAGATTTCAACGATAAAGCAGTACAGATAACCGCCAACGGCAGACCAGTAAACGGTTTAGATTATGTTTTAAAGAATAGTGATGATATAATTATGGAAATTAAACAACAATAAAATATTTCAACTCTCCCTGAGCAGACAAGCGATGATAAAAAAGAATATTTTAACAGTTTGAGTTTTTACTACAGTAT
>WHTU01000194.1:296-843 GCA_009377575.1 Nitrososphaeraceae archaeon
ACATTGACAGACCACGGAGTTGTGTTATAAGATTTTGAGGCGTCTTCACTGTTACTCCTCGTTACGTCCTTACTTGTTGTTATGTAGATTATTTCAGTTGGTTATAGCTGTTATACCTGCTACTTCATCATTTTTCGCCATCTCAATTAACATACGTTTTGAACTCGATGGATGAATTCAAACTGAATCATAATGGCATCCATAAAATTTGTATAAACTTTTTAAACAACTTATCGGTCATTGATCGAGTAGTCAAATAGGGGTAGGTGTTTATATAGTAAGTAAATTGACCAAGAAAAGAGAGCAGAAAAGAAGTTAGACCTGCCAATTATACCATATTTAATCAAAAAATTACATTTGAGTTTCTGAAATCTTATTTATGGAGTGCTACCGACATCCTTAGGGTGTCTGGAGTAATATTGATTCTATAAGGGGATTCCAATAAATAGAAAGTCTGCCTTCCAACTGACGAAGTGAATCTTCGATTTGAGGAATATATATTGACTTAATTCCAAATTTGTTGGTGTGTATCGCGATAGGATCCTCA
>WHTU01000195.1 GCA_009377575.1 Nitrososphaeraceae archaeon
ATAATATCATATCTAGGAATTTTGAACTGACCGGTTAGTGAAGAATGATGAACAGTAAATTGGTTACAATGAAGTTAATGGGTTAGAAATGGACCCAGTCAAAAATGTTTTGGACTTCTAGGAAATAGGCATGGTTTCAAAATGACAGGGTTTACCTAGCAAAATAAGTTGAATTGTACAACACTATAGATTATGAAAAGAAGAATTATTTGCCGAAATTGAACGCGAGAAAGTAGAGTTGTTTATGAAAAATGTTTGCTTACCTACTGCAATCCATTGGATCGATCTTTTCAGGGGCCGTGAAACGTGTTCCAATCGATATTCCTTTGGTTAGATTTGGTTAAACTCAGTAAATTTTGGATTGCGCTCAGGGACCAATGTTCATATCTGCACACCTTTTCTTGGTCGTGCAAACGAACAATTGGAAGCCGGAGAATAATATTCGGATCTGGGTACCCCTAACCGTGGACTGGTGCGGCTGAAAATGTATGCTGGATCCTCTCGGATATGGGTATGAGTATATATTCTAAGAAGATAGGTAAAAACCTCAAAGCACAGGTAATCTACAGTTTTTTTGAAGCACCAAGGAATGAAATCATAAAACTCTTCAGTGCAATAACATATCTATCCATTTCTGATACTAGACATTTACAAAATTCATATTTGTCCGATGTGCATACTTTAGTAGGTTTATAGTAGACCTATACAAAAGTATGTTGTTATTAGTCTAGAGTACATTAACCCTCAAGATATCAAGTCTGCGAATTTGTATAGGAATCTAATCTGATATAGATATCTATATCAGATTAGATTTCAAAGGGACTCATATCAATCGCGG
>WHTU01000196.1 GCA_009377575.1 Nitrososphaeraceae archaeon
AAGAGGCAGTAGAAAAGCACCATTCAAAACTGAGCTACGAGTGTGATCGGATAACAGAAATCAGGACCACAGCTTAAAAATTAAAACATGTGGTGAGGGAGTGAAATACAGAAAGTTCCCCCACCACACACACATAATCCATCATGTTCATATTGATTGACCTTCTGCAAATCTTTGTTATTTCGATTTTATTTAATGGGAGCTTCACACTTTCCAATCACAAAATTATAACTTTATCTTAGATTCAAATACATTAGAGAATACTAATGACTTGAAGATCGAGCTAAAGGTATACAAGTAATAATTTCAAAAATAAATCATGGCAAGCTATGGATTTGGTCTTAATAACAAAGGATGGAATGAATCTAAAAAAGGCATTCTGGCTACGGCACTAAGGGAATTAGTTGATGATATGGAGGGTGAAGGTAAATTTATTGGTTTAACCCGGGGACAAAGACCTTATGTCTTAGTTGATGAACCATCCAGGGGAGTCACAATAATGAATACAGCCTATCTAACAAAAGAATTTCAACACGATCTAATCAAAAGGGCCAACAAAAAGTACCAAGAAGTAATGCTTGATGAAAATTCAGAAGGATATATTCTATCGAAAAATATCTGATAGGCTGATCACCAATTTTCGGTAGATTTGTCAACAAGACCAGAACACAAACTAATTTTTGCTCTAGTGATAATAATTGTTATACTCCTCGTTGCTTTGGCTATGTATACAAATTATGAATATGTGGCAAAAGAAAGAGGTCTAAGTATTATGGTTGATTTCAATATTGGGTTGGAAGCATATAAGATAGCATAAATTGACTTGGAGTTATCG
>WHTU01000197.1 GCA_009377575.1 Nitrososphaeraceae archaeon
CGTATCTGCACTAGAATCACAATTACATCTTTTTAGAGAACTCTTTGGTAATAAACCAATCAAATATATAGTATATCCAACGATTACTCATAACTATAGCAGACAACAATACAGCCCTCCATCTGACCAACTTGTAATCTCAACATTATCAATCGCATCTCGTATGGTAGATGGTATATTGATATGGCACAAAATAGATAGTCCTGTAATACAAGAATACTTGAAGTATGCAGATTCAGATTATAACAAAGCGTATATATCTAAAATGGATCAAATAAAAAAAATACAAATCAAAAATGAGAAGGACGGAGAGAATATAGATAAGTTGAATAAGAACAGTACTGAAATTGAAAACAATTGTAGGGAATGGTATTATAAGTATACACATGCATACAATTACTAATCACGATTAGATCCTTCATATAAAACAGAAAATGTAAGCTAGAAGTTGGAATAGTATAACTTTACTATTTACAGGTGTATTGCAAACACATCAAACACATCAAATTCGTGATTTCAACTTGATAATAGTGTCAATATACGAGGTTAATTTGAAGCAGGCCAAGAGTTTGCCCCCTTTTTCCTTTCTAGCCGCCAACTCTATCCTACTTAAGTGACTAATGAGATCCTATTACAAAAAGGAAATTATGTCAAGCATCGCTAGGACAAAGCCAGGTCGAAGATGCTTCAGTTCTAATAATTGTTTGGTCAAACACATCAAGATCCGTTAATAAGTATGGAAAAAGAGGCGTAGAATTCTATAGCGTAATCGACGGCGCATTTGCTTCTATGATTATGCTGTTAAGTGCAGTTAACGAAGGTATCGGAGCT
>WHTU01000198.1 GCA_009377575.1 Nitrososphaeraceae archaeon
CGACAAAAAACATGTTAGTAAAGATCAAAGAAATAGATGATGAAATTATCTTAAGATACATAGCTGAAAAAACGCCTAAGATTCAAACTTGATACTCGCAGCAAATGATTATACTAAATGTAACCTATGTCACCTAACATACTACAGAATTTTAGCATAGAACATATGGTTGTTGTTATGCCCTATCTGTAATGTTCATCTTCTTTGTAGACATGATCAATTACAAACTAGTTGGAAACCCAGGAATAATGCTAATCAAGACTAGCACTAGCTCTCATTTGGTTAATACATTCTGTACATATATTGTTTGGACCTCTACACAACTTCATTCTATGACAATAACTGCATAGTTTACACCTCTCTCTCGATTCAGCTGTCACTGATGATATCATGTTTCTGACAATTATACGATATCGGCGTATTTGTATCTTTGCAAATTATCGACTAAAATCAAATAACTTTAAAAGTATAATGGCTAATCATGGTCTATTGCTATAGAAACATAGCAGAAAAAGTTTTTTTCCTATAATTTCTGTTATGCGCCGACCGCATTAAGTTTAACTATTCCAATATTTAGAAGCACATAGCGTGCGGATAAGGTACAGGTCTTGGCTTAAGAAATCGACATTCGGAAGTATTTCAGTTTCCACCGTATCAATTTTCCTCTGAAGGCAAGACCATCGTTATAATCATAGCCGGAGCTAATAGTTTATTTTTTAATTCTGTACAGGTTTCTATGAGATACTAGGATAAGTTTGCCATCACTTACGCGCTTAACACGTATATCAATCGACAATATAGCGTACTTCCCAGTCCTTTCTTCTCTTTTG
>WHTU01000199.1 GCA_009377575.1 Nitrososphaeraceae archaeon
CGAATGGTGTTCGATCTGGTACTTCTACTGGTGTAGTCCAGATGGTGACAGGCATCTTAAGAGATTCTAGTGCGGCCATCGTTTCTAGATAAAATTCAGCTACTGAGCGCGGTCGCAAAGCGATTGTCCTAGCAGAACCTTCCGTAGTTTCTATAATAAGTAGGTGAGCTATGAAATCGAAGTCAATTTGAAAGAGTCGATCATTGTAGGGAATGGCTGAGGTCGTAAGTCCACGAGGTGTAACGTACAGAGGCACATTCCACCAATGATTCACAAGTGGATTGAGTTTGAGCCGGATCTTGCCGACTATTTGGGTCCACATGTGCAGAGTAGCAAGGGTGTCTTTCCACTCTGATAACGGCAGTTCGGGCCATGAGTCTATATTCATTGATATCTAACCTCCCTCTACCGAATTACAATATCTTGATTTCTACTGGCATTCTATGTCAAATCGTCTACGGTCAGTTATTCTATGTTTATTGTCTTTCCTTTCGTTTTCGATTTATCTTTCTTGTTAAATGTTATTTCAAGTATGCCATTATTGTAAGAACATCTGGCGGTTTCGATATCTGTTTCTGGTGGTATTTCTACAATTTTATGATATTTCCGTTGTGGATCATCGCTTTTGACTTCGACTTTGTCTTCATACGCGTCTACTTTAATTTTGTCTTTACTTATTCCTGGCATTTCTATCGCAACCCTGACTTCCTTATCAGTTGTAGTTATATCTGCTAATGGCTCCATTTCACCACTAATTTCAGGTCTGCTTGTACCAGTACCAAATCCAAATCTTCTTGACTGTTTTACGTTACCAAATTCTTTTACCCTT
>WHTU01000019.1:0-22000 GCA_009377575.1 Nitrososphaeraceae archaeon
AAGAAAAACGAATCGGCGTTTGTCGAAGTTCTAGGTGAGATTGTCTCAAATGGATACAAAGTCGAATACATTGACCATCATGATGTAGGTGAAGAAATAAAATCTGAATTGCGAAATGTCGGTGTTACTCTTGTACATTCAACCGAGGAATGCACAAGCGTGCAAGTTTATCAACGATACAAGAAGAAGCTTAACTCCTATTCTTCATTCTATGCAGCGGCTGGTGCCCTAACAGATTACCTGGAACAGAGACCTATTGCCTCTATGCTCGTATCGAGATTCGATAGGCATTTTCTGATGCTCGAATCCACAGCACTTTCCTACATGATTTCCTCCAATCAACACGACGAGAAATTTCTCTTGAAAATTGTCAATTCTATCTCCAAGGATAGATTTCCGCATGACATAGAAGGCGGCTTCATGATGGCGGAAAAATATGCAATAAGGGTATCTGAAGCTGTAAAGTCTCTGGAGGGATCGATTACTCGCAAGAAGAATCTGGCGTATGTTAGAAATGATCTAGATCTAACTGCGAGTGTAATAGTAAATTTCGTACTTGGCATTTCAGGTCGACCAGTAGCGCTTGTGTATAAACCTCGTGATGAGATCAATTCCTTTGTCATCTCAATTAGAGGCTCAAAAGAATGTGAGGCTCATCTGGGAAGGCTGGTCAACGAGATTGCCTCTAATTTTGGGGGGAGCGGTGGGGGACACGATAAAGCATCTGGTGCAGTCATTCCAAAGGATCATCTGAATGGATTCATTAATGAGTTAAATCGGAGAATATGAGAAGCTGATTTAGTTAACTCATTTTGCTATTATTACCTCCTTGACTCTTCAGGCTTTTCAGGAGAGGATTTAATAGGGACCTTGAAACCCGAATGAAGCCTAAAAGAACCCTTCAGCGTCATCAATTTTGCATAGTGGCGGATATGTTCAGGTTTCTTTCGCACATGTTTCTTCTCCCTTCACATGCTTTATTTGACTGTCAAAGCCGTTAATTGTAGCGATAATAAGCATACCCGAGTTCTGCACCGAAGAGGCAGTTAGAAATTGGCGTCAAACATAAAAACGACGATTCCTTGACGATGGAAAACAAGATAGGCGACAGAAAAAATTTATACATTACAAACCGGTTTAAATGAATTCAGGTACAACTTAGAATTGCCAGTCATACAAATAACGATGAGTAAAGGAAGAACAGTTGAACAAAAACGAGAACTTGTTTCAGTAATCACGGAAGAATCAGCGCGTATTCTTAAAACGAGAAATGAGAATATCAGAATTCTGATCTACGAGGTAGAAGGAGAAAATTGGGCAGATGCGGGTGTTCTTGGCCTGGATATGAAAAAGCGATAAACCTGTGCGGCTTTGATACCCTGCTAATAGGCCATTGGATTTTCAAATGTTCGACTCTGGTAATCAATGCATGTGTCTATGAATTCCTATCGATATCCAACCTTCGCGTCTGAAATACCATAGCAATAGAATTGTGCTTGTGACTGAGCCTATCAGCAATAAGACAAGGGTAGTATAACTGCCAAAGACCATGTTCGCCGGATTGTTATTGTCTCCCGGCAGAGGGAGGTTCATTCCGTAAAATGTACTTATTATCGTCACAGGAATGGACAGGGTAAAGAGAATGGTAAGTATAGATAGAATTCTGTTTGATTTCTCTGAGCTTAACATGAAATCTGTATCCTTGTATATCTCGATCGTTTCTTTAGACTCATCCAATGTTTCCAAGACTTTTTCGATATGATCCTTGACATCGTAAAAGTACGGTGTTAGATCCTCTTTAGAAAATCGCTGAACATCTCGTGCAAGCTCCACGACAATCCTTCTCATCGGAAGGATCAGGCGCCTTAGTATTGTGATCTCTCTTCTCAGTATCGAAATCTCCCTTGCCTCTGACATCTTTTCATCAAACACTCCTTCTTCGATATCGTCTATATTTCCTACAATCTTCATAAGAATGTGGAAAAGATCGTCAACGAGTGTATCGATGATCGTATGAAGTAGGTAGCCAGGTTCTTTACCCATGAGATTTTCTCTCTGAGCAGCATTTTCCTTGCACATCTTGAAAAGATCCATCAACGGTTCGAGCTCCCCTTGGTGGACAGTTACGAGGTAGTTTGATCCCAGAAACATAGAAAGTTGGCTGACCTTTGGAATATGCCTTTCCTTGCCCATAAATGGGAAGTGGATTATAACAAAAATATAGTTGCTGTGCCTCTCTATTTTTGGAAGCTGGGTCTTCGATAAAGAATCTTCCAAATTCAGATCGTGGAAGGAATAAAGCCTACCTAGGGCATCCATCTCATGCCTTGTTGGCTTTGGGAGATCGATCCATTTGAAGCCATCGCTTTCTACTGTTCGCAACGATTTCATGAAATCTGTCTCCATCTTGCATCACGCCAAGCTTCCCATAATATAGTCTTATAATCTATTGCATTTTAACGGTGATTGCTCAAGTGAGTCGTGCAGGAATATTATGTCTTTGCGGTTATTAACATAAGTGGCTTATGTTGGATGGCAGCCTCAGATTGAGTGGGTATATACAGCGGCCAATCCGCTCAACAACTCATCGCTGATGGTTCAGATTTATTTATTTATATGCACTCCTAGGATATCATTACAAAATGTCGATTCGGAAGGATGGTCCATTCTTTGATGAAATCTCGGAAAAATTATTCTCTGACATCCCAGATTCTGCTTCCGCAGTCGCAAAGGTATTTTTAAATATTGAACAATTTGAGATTGGACAAAGCTACGTAACGGCCAAGATCGTCAACAAGTATGGCGATAAAGTAGGACTTAATATTCAAGGGGGAAAACCCGGAATCGAACTACAAGAAAGCCTCTTTAGATTGCGAGGCAAGGAATTGCCAAGGCACGTCTTTGTTCTTACGAGGGTCAAAGATAGTGCAAATCTGCTGGTGCGGAAACTACCTGTATTAGGTATCAAGGATTGGCTCTTGATATATGAAGATACTTTATTCTTACTTGCGGTTAAGGACAGGTATGATGAGATCGAATTTAGGGTCGTGTAGGCCGGGAACAGGGCTGGCTGGCGGCTGCTGCTGACAAGACGCAAGTTACAGAAACTGCGATAGAACTGTATCGAGTCTTCTATCGAGAGCACTGCCTGGGATCCATCCAAGTCATTCTCTACAATTTTCAACAATCTATCAGATGCTGGTAGTAGCAGACATGTTTTAAAAGATAAATCGAGATAAAAAGATCAATGAATATAGAAATAAAACAAACAAGCGCCTAGCGCAGTCCAGTTTTCACCGTACTAGCACTAGGCATGTTCCCCATCGGTTTGGTCGATGTACCTCTACATAAATCCCATGCTAATTTAAATGTGACTGGAATTTCTTGTCTGTGTCTTAATTGCTTGTTTACTTTACTTTCTTACCCGTATATTTTTCAGTTAAGCGATCCACCAGAACTTTGGACCGACTCGACGATCTTTTGTATATATTTTTATTTACACAATTCAAGGATAATGGGTACCAGTTTATTGAATTAAAATCATAGTTCGTTTCAGTAATCTGTAATTCTCGTATTTTTTTGAGAAAAGGTAGCATTTAATAAACATGACATCGCATACATTAAAGTTGAGCAATAACAGAGATTTTTTGTCGCAACAACTCATGTGGATAGGAATCTCTCTAGTAATAAGCCTCGCCATTTCATTCATAGTTCCATTCCCTTACTCGTTACCTATCATAATCGGAGTCTTTATACTTCTTAGTTTTTACGTAAGACAAAGAGCTATGAAGAGAATGGGAATGTCTGGGACGTCAATGTTCGGTGGGTACAATTCGGGATCCACGCTTAGTTATTACTGTATGAATTGTGGAACAAAACACAATCAAGCGGCTTGTCCTAAGTGTGGTTCCAAGATGAAGCGTGTCGGTTCTTAAGTTAGTTATTGCTGATGAAAAACAGTTATACTATAGTCCGTTATTTGTAATTCTACTGTCAACGAACTTATCAACCTCTAGATCTGATTAGTGTATTATGTTAGAAATGTTGGTTTGAGGGCATTTTGCTACAGATTTTTTTCTACTATAATGTTAGTCAACAGTCCTGAACTTAATTTTGTGAAAAGTCTTTTCGGTTGCAATATTAGACACCACAGAAATACGACATATGCAAACTAGCCTTGAGGACTCATAGAAATTGGGCGGATTTAAGTCAATACTGAGTCTACTATTCGTAACATCAGTCTTGGCACTTGCATTTGCATTTCATGGTGGCATCTTCTTTCTTGCTGAAGACGGAGAACGAACAAGTGCTCTAGCACTTCCTATGGATAGCGCTTACCCTTTATCGTACGACGAAGATGGTGATTCAAAGCAATCAGATATCACCACTTACGCTCAGGGAGCAGATATAATCACCCTTTTATCTAGCAGTAACTTCGGTTACTCTGTTTCACCGGGCATTTCAGTTCAACAAAATGTAACTCAGCAAAATATTTGCAGCTCCAATACAGCATATTGTTACAATGAAGTTGATAATGATTTTAACGTTAATCCCCCCTAGGTATCGTTCAAGATACATCGAGAACATGACATGTTTTAGCGTTAGTTCATATTGGTAAAGAAGAACGGTCTCAAACAGGAGTTAGGAGGAGAATGTGGTAGAAAATAGGTTCCGATATGTAAAAGTACACTTATATTTATAAATACGATTGCGATCGTGTGACGAGGACCATCTCGAAATATTGTAATTTTCCTTATTTTTATTCCGAAATCTAGTAAACGATCGAATAGTTTATATACTACCACGTTGCCAATGTATAGTAACGGTTAAATAGAAAAATGGCCAATACCATAAATATGAAACAGGTCCAGTTACTAAGGATCCTGGTAAAAGAGAGGGCAATCGTTAGACTATTGAAAACAATAGGAAACTCTGATTACCCAACAAGGGAACTGCTTAACAAGCTGGGTGCTTACGGATATGGACACAAGCTATTGGTGAGATCTGAAAAGATTGGTCTTGTTCAGAGAAGGGTCGAAAAGAACAGGGTTTACAACAAGCTCACCGTCGATGGTAAAAAGGTAGTAAAGCTCGCAAAACAGATCGGAGTTTAGTTAAGTTAGATTAACTTCGCTCAGAAAGACAGACTAAAGTATCTCTTCAACTAGGTACCAAACGCGAACTAGAATTCCCCTGTTTTTATTTTAATAGCAAATTTCTAATTGTATATTAGTATAATTTAACAGACGAGCCTCACATGAATCTTGGCATTGTCTGGCTCCTAGTATTACGACCGTCAATGCAATTCGGATGGCTCACTGTCAATCGTCAAAGACCCTTAGCGTTCAACCTATCATTAATACGCAAATGCAGCTTAAATTTGATGAGAGAAAAGATTACCTGCTGCTCTGGGCTTTAAAGCCTGAGGCAAGTTCATGAATTTTGTCATACCACGACTCTGCCTTTATTATCCCACTGGCTACCAAGATGCCTTTTGCGCCCAAACTTAACGCGCTCTCAACATCAGCCTTGTCAACGATCCCAGCACCGCATATCACATTGCTGTAGTCCGACTTTTCTGCGACGGCGGAAATTGACTCTGTTATTATGGATGGGTTTTCCTTGGAAACAGCTTTTCCAGAGCCAATTAGCTCTGGTGGTTCAATGGCTATGAAATCTGGGTTAAAGGTGGCAATGGTTCCAGCTTCCTCTGGCGTCCTAACACAAATAATTGAGACCATTTGTAGGTTTTTTAAAATACTGACCAGTTCTCTTATTGAATCTAAACTGCCGATTCTGTGTTCACTGTGGTTTATCAGTGAACCTACAGCACCATATGATTTGACAATTTCAGGAACCACAAATCCCGTTGTTGATCCAGGCTTTGAAAAGTCGACATGTTGGCTTATTACGGGAGTCTTTACGGTGGCACAGATCTGACTTAGCGACGGTTGGGGAGGGGCAACCATGATATCTACCCCCATATGATTACTAACCTGTTCCGATACTTTCGATAGTTCCATACTCTTTTCTCCTGCTATCTCAAGATAGTTCTTAAAATTGATGATAAGTGGTGAACTAAAGTTCAATTCTTTCCACCTGATAGAAAACCGCTCATGCCGAATGTGTCATTCTCGTATTAGTAATACGTAAAGATCACCGATACTAATGGAGAGAGGGTTCCTGTTTGTTGTACAAGTATGGGACACAAGGAAAGGAGTTATTGTAAATCTTCCATATATTCGGCAAATTCCTTTCATTTCGTATTTGTCTATTATTTGGTCTTGCGTACTATTTGATTGATGTCCTTGAATTTTTCGTTAAGCTTTTTCATCCTTGCTTCATAGCCTTTGTTATACTCCAACTCATCTGGAACCAATGTGGCAGGATGAATAAATCCTTGGTTACGCATTATCATTGCGCGCTCAGCTGCCCAGATTCGCTGCAGTTCCCAATCCGCAGTACTGAATCCGTCGTGAGGACCAGTCAATTTACCGTTGCGCATACTAAATACAAGACAGGATACTATTGGCAGAGAATAGTTAAGTGAAGCCGCTGAATTCAGTTTAACGGGCATTAACGGCATGTGATGGCTACCTCGAGTATCTCCTGCAACAAAGTGTGGATTATTGAATGCACTTCCAACCTCTTCAGTAGCAGGAAAATCCTTCTGAGTTCGAACTATCATTATCGGGTCATCTTTACCTACATATGTGCCCGCGATATTATGCAATCTATCTGTAGAAGCAGATACGATTACCTCACCATCTTCTTTTTCAGAAGAGACGATTGAGTGAACTACAAATCGTCCGGGGTACATAAGGGCGGCTTCCAATTCTGCCTTATCCTGCCACATCTTGAGGCTTGCCAATTTTCCAGACATGACGTCCATAATTCGAAAGGTGACACCTGCAGCTAGCTTTTCATTTATCAACAATCCTGTGTTGCTTCCAGCATCCACAAATGCACGCCATAGTGGGAAATTAAATGCCCCTGGTTCTGTCTTGTCTGCGGCATATACACTGAATACCTCACTTGGCCGCTCCTCCATTTCGATTTCTGCTACCCCAGGTCCCATGCCTTTGACATTACCTGAAAACGCATCCTTTAGGAGATCCTGGCCGGCCCCGTATAATCCCTGTTCCTTTGCTACTTTGGTACCAGTAGTAAATGCGTCCCATGCTAGTTTGTGAATCTTCTCATTTTCTATCCCACGGGTATGACTCATAATGAGGTGAATATCGTCACCAGTGTAGCCGATATACAAATCAATTAGGAGATTTTTTGAATTTTTCTTTACAAATTCCTTAACCGAGTTTAAAAGTTCATCGCTTGGTCTTGTATGACCTCCGATTGCTCCAATATCTGCTTTTATAGCTGATACAGTCACTTTCATTAATTTTCCCTAGCCTAATTCGCCCTTTGCATCATAAATCCCTTCCGATAAATTATGTTTTAATACTACCAAGAGTCGAACCTGACACGGATAACAGCCCCCTTGACATCGGCGTAAGATTTAAGAAAGATGACAAATCCTGATGTTATATCTAGATATAATGGAATATAAATCACCTAGAATTCACAAAATAATTGTATCTTTTTTCAACTTCATTATTGTCTCCTTGAAGAATAAGCATCGACTCCTTCTGCAATAATTCGCGTGCGCGTTTTTTGAATTTTTCACTTTCGGGGGAGTCGGGGAATGTAGATAGAGTATACTCGAAGTGGTTCATGAATTCAACTACCTTGTTTCTGAATTCATCTTTTGTTGGATTCCGCTGGCTTTTTATCTTAAACCAGCTGCTAGCGCAGGAACATGAGTACAATTTTGCCAAGTCCTCGATTAATCTATCTATTTCAAAGTAATCCAACGCGAATATTTTGAGGTAATTAAGAAATAAGACTGTTACTGGGTATCGCGGGACCAAGGCGATATGTGAGTACTCCATGTAATACTGGCTTAACTCGCACTCTTCACTTTACTGAGTCTTGAAATGAACAGAAAGCGTATCGCTTTCAAGATATCGTTTAATATACTAAATATGGTGGACAGTCCTGGGAACCGCTTTGATGGGTGACTCCGGTATGTCAAGAGGCGGTTCTATGACCAAAAAAGAAAAGTCTTAGTTACACGGAGAAGAAGTAGTAACAGACTTGAAGATTAATCTGGAACGCAGCGGAGGTATAATGGGTTCGGTCTCTTCTCGCACAATCGATACTGACAAGCTTAGCCAGTCACAGGCTACCGAACTGAAGGAATTGCTGACGCACTCTGATTTCTTTGAGTTGTCTTCTTTGAGATCAAATGTAGCAAGCCAGAAGGGTGCAGCTGATTATTACACCTATAATATTACGGTTGAGGATGGAGAAAAGAAACATTCCGTTAAGTGCACCGATATTGCCATGACTAAGGAGCTCAAGCAATTGATCAGCTCTTTATCCAAGGTAAAGGAATAAGTCTTCTAAAAGCTTTCCCTGATATTGGCTCGTTTGAAATGTAGGTATATTCATTCGATCCTGTATTCCACCAAAACGAACACGCTGACTTGAACATTCTATATGTCAAAGTAATTATGCCATCGTTATATTGCGCCAGCCTGACCTATTCAAAAGTAACGTACGGAGTAAATCCACTTTATCCCAAGAAGAATCAACGTCGAGCTTTAGAAGGAAAAGGATGACTACAGCCTTACAAATCTCCTTCCTTTATCATTTAGTTCTACCTATCCCACCTCCCATGTGTCAAGATAATTTATGTCTATTCCATTTTCCTTTCTCTCTACTGATCAGCTCAAGTAACTACCAAAATATCTATCTCTACTACAGTGGTTCTTTTGAGCCCACATATCACGATGCAACAGATTTGCCGTAGGTTCAAATACTTTGGTTAGATTTGTGTTCCGGCGGTGAGAAAACAACTATTGGAAAGACAGCATAGCGAGTTGATAGGCCTAGCGAAAGTAAAGGACCTATATCACCTTTCATTGATCAGGGATTCGACGAGAGATGTATTTACTGGCAGTAAGCTGCTTCTACTGCACATGGGATCAGAAATAGTAATATACTTATCCTCTGTTCCGTTAGTTTGGCATGCATTTCCATAAAAAGGGAAGATTACCCTGCAAACGTAACAATTACATTTGTTTCATACTGCCAGAGTTCGTGAACAAACGTATCGTTGAGAATGGTTCAGATGAACAGAAACGTAGAGCATGGCAGAATCTTATCGCAACGGAACAGCTCAGAGGTAGAAGAAATATTGTAGGGGGCCTGTATACCATGTTTCCCACTTCAGACAGGCTCTATAGGAGCATCTTTAATGCAGAAAATGAGGAGAATCTTCCAGGAAAGCTCGTTCGAGGAGAGGGGGCTACTCGAAAGGGTGGCGCCTCAGTTGATGAAGCTTACGACTATTCTGGAAATACATACGAGTTCTTCGACAAGATTTTTGATAGGAGATCTATAGACAATAAAGGAATGAGACTCGATTCCACGGTGCATTATGGGGAGAACTATAACAACGCTTTTTGGAATGGCAATCAGATGGTGTACGGGGACGGTGACGGGGAGATGTTCAACCGATTCACAATATCCCTTGATGTAATAGGACACGAGCTCGCACATGGTATAACTCAGTACGAGGCAGCCCTCGAATACAATGGTCAGTCAGGTGCACTGAACGAAAGCTTTTCTGATGTTCTTGGCTCTTTAGTAAAGCAATCCGTACTGAAACAGAATGCAGACAAAGCTGATTGGCTCATCGGCGCCGGTCTTTTTAAGAAAAAGGTAAACGGAGCCGCTCTTCGTTCCATGAAAGAACCTGGGAGTGCATATGACGATCCTGTTATTGGAAAAGATCCTCAGCCAGGACATATGAAGGATTATGTAGACACTACAAGTGATAACGGAGGAGTGCATATAAACTCCGGAATACCAAATCGTGCATTTTATCTGACTGCAATTGAGCTAGGCGGAAAAGCATGGGAGAAGGCAGGAATGATTTGGTACGTTACTCTAAGAGATCGCCTGAGAGAGAACTCTACTTTCAATGATGCTGCGGAGCTAACGAATAGCGTAGCAGGAAATTTGTTTGGAAAGGGTAGCCCTGAACAAAAAGCTGTAGCGAACGGTTGGGCGGGCGTCGGATTACAGATCAAGTCAGCTAAAGGAAAAACCAGAAGACGAGTCTAGTCCTCTCTTACTTTTTAAATACGGACAAACACAGTTGTAGAGAATGGTAAGTTATTCCAAGAATAAATTTTTCCTATGACGGAAATTATAGTATGGGAATAGTCGGTCCTTGTTCGTACAATCCCAATTAGACGTCTTAACTAAGGAAAGAATGGATGTAATATATTTTGGTCGCCAAGGTGATAATCATTTCTAGATATCAATGTCCAAATGCTTTTAGTATTCGTTTTAGATGTTAAAAAGCAAATTTGAGGTATTATAGAGGATCAAACTAGCATTACTATATAGGAATTCCTGAACCAGCCTTGGAAGGCTCTATATTCTAAAAAATAAAATCCGAACGTATCCAGCTATAATTAGGCCCCAACTTACTATGAAAAGCCAGTTATAGATCCCGAGATTGAAGCTATTGGCAGCTATGAAAGGGTCGTCCTCGCGTATATCAGGGTTATCTAAGGTAACGATACTATTTACCAGAAGAGAGGAGGCGATGAACAGTAAGAACGGGACAAAGAATAGGACAAGCTGAACTGGCTGCTTCCTCTTGGGTATAATTGGGTCAATCCATAAAGACGAAAGGATGGTTATGTGACGATCTATTCTTGCAATGGCTCTTGGATCGTTTCGTGCTTGCATGAGGGTGTGGAGCTCCTTCTTAATAATCATAGTCTGTTGAAGTATATGAGAAAAGACAAAGAATCCAGCTGCCAAGAAAAATGGGAACCATACTATAGCTTCATTCAGACCCAGAGGTATATTTCCTAATGGCGATTCGAACTGGTTGAATCGTCCTTCGAGCCTTTTTATTCCATCTACTACAAATGAAACGCCCGCTTCGAAGCCATTTCTGAATCTCTCTAGCTCTGTCCTGAACTGGATGATTTTTTCCCTCGTTTGGGGACTCAAGGCCTGAGTAAACTCTAATACGCCAGTGCTAGGGGCTGAATAAGTTCTTAGATTGCGCAACTCATTGGTAACGTTCGAAAGATAGGGTGTTGGTCCCAAATCAGTAGCGATCTGATCAACTGGAGGTTGAACGGATGGCAAAGTTAGTGTCGAATTAGATTCCTGATTTGCTGATGTTGATTCAGCCGATAGCTGTTTCCGTATGTTTCCAATGAGACCTTCCACCTCTTCAGCATCAGACACCAACTGTGACTGTATTGGACTAATGGCGCTAAAAGTTGAGGAGTAAAGGTTCTTAATAGTGAACGCTGACTGATTATTCCTGACCTGAAGATTACAATCTACCCATCCCCTGCTTATTGGCGCTAGTGGATCACATGCCGGGTTTAGTGGAATCTGCTCAATCAATCTCTGAATGCCTGCGCCTGTGATTGCAATGCCTGTCCTATTCAAGAGGTAATGTATTTTATTGAGAGAGGCAGCGTACGTCTCTACATCTTCCTTGATCTTGGCATGTTCAATATTGAATTGATTAGACTGCTCCTCTATGCTCGTAGATTGGTTTATTATGTCATTTAAAAGTCCTATTACGACGGAAGTATCGTCTAAAAGCCAATCTGATCTTGACAAACGCTCTGACTCTAGCTTTAACGAATAATACGGTAAAAGTAGTAAGAAGAAGAAGAAAAGTCCAACACCAACAAGTATTATAAATGATCGCTGCAGGTCAGACGATCTATTTTCAAAGGTCTTTTGTATTTCATTAATCTTGTCTTCGTCTACCGCTCTGTCTCGTTCTGCCATTTCAACTCCTCTTCCTGTCTGAACTCAATCCATAACCACATGGAATACTATTTCAATCTAGCTGAGGTTATGATGTAATTTACCTCAGGTCGCAATGTACCAATCTTTTAGCCAACCAACTTTCTTCTATTTAGATCGAGCACAAGATTATTAAGTTCTAATCAAGGAAAATCTCCTACATTGAATTCATACATCAATAAGAGAACCCTATCACTTAGATCTCTCATTTTTCTCCTGCCTACGTTTTTAGTAATTCCACTGTTTCAGGTTACTTCAGCTCAGAATGAGACTTTGTCTGTTGCTATTGTTCCTGGTTCGGCTTCTCCATTCAACGGACAGTTTTACGTCCCGAATGCCGTTACCGTTTCTCCTAATTCATCAGTTAGTTGGGTAAACCAAGATACCAGCTCACATACGATTACCTCAGGTGATTTCACTACAGGTCCGTCAGGTCAGTTTGATTCGGGACTGCTTAACACAGGAGCAACATTCACACACCAATTCGTCACACCAGGCGTATACTCATATTATTGTACCATATTCCCATTTATGTCAGGAGTAGTGAATGTCACAGCTCCGTAAGATACAATGAACCCTAGTCTGATTTCTCAAAAGCTTATTTTGCCATCTAATGCTATTCTTAGTTTGGTCAGACCGACTAGAGCTCAAACGCGGTGCCATCTATCAGGTATAAAAAAAGGGGAATTGACAAATATGAGCTCGATGATTTCGTTTTTGATGCGATATACTAGCGAATCAAATCGTTGTACTCCGTTTTACTAGTCTTTACCAGTACCGCCGAACCCGAATTCTCCTAAATCCAACCATTCTTGTTTTATGATAGTCCAAATATCGTCAGCAAGAGGGGCATCTGCATTTTCTTGCTTTACAAAATATTTCATCGGGATCCAACCGTATCCTCGTTCCCCCCAATCTGTTCCCCAAGAATTCTTGATTAGAAATGCTCCTCCTCCGCTCTTTTTCTCATCATATCCAACTACAGTAACGGCATGTCCGCCTTGCACTGACTCTGTGGGCTTGGGATACGGGATATAACCACCGTTAGTTGCTGCTTCTTCGAATGAGTCAAAAACCGTAAACCCCATTCCAAGGCAAAAGCCCTTAGCTAAGTACTCTTTCATCCTTGCAGTTAGCTGTTCATTCGATGGAATCCCTTTGTCCAATCTAAAGTATTTGGTCACCTGGAATGATTGAGCAAATCCAGCGTTGAGTACGTCGGGAGTTTCATCAAATTTTGATATATCGTAAGGATAATATTCTTCTGGTGGTGCACCATATACTACAAGCGCTCCAAGTGCACTTCTTATGTATGCGCCAGTATCACCAGTTAGATGTAATAACCAACGTGTTGTCTTGTATATAAAAAGCCTTGAAAGTTCAACATAGCTGGTTTTTCCTCGTTTACACATGTACTCGTACATGTTTGCGGCCATATTTGCGGTGCAGCTACCCAATTGGCCTTGATCCTTGACTGGAGAACAGTACTTGCGATTATCTATCCTGACTGGGAGTGACTTCACTTTTGAAGCTTTACCTGTTACCTGAAATACGGAATTGACTTTGTTATCATGTCGTTTGTCTAGCGACATTAGTTCTGATAACAGCTTCTGCTCGGTTTCCTGAGGTCCATAATCCTTGATAGAGGGATAGTCCTTTAGCCAACCGAATCTCTTAATCTTGTACCCAAAGTCAGGCATAAAAGGGTCGTTAATCTCGTTGCTTTTAAGCCTTTTTCAATCACCTGACTCGAACAGGTAATTAAAGTCTTCCTCCACAGGTATTGTCGATTTTGTATTGATTTGGATGAGAAATAGACGTTTTAAAAGTGAGCATTACCTAAGAGATATTCGCATCATTTTGTAGTTGCGTACTGAATTGGGTTCGAAGTATGCCTTATCTTGTGAATCAATATTCGACCGACCAGTTGCAGGCCAAGATATGAGATGCGGTACGCTAAACTAAAGATAATATTGAAATCTTAGCCTTTATCTCATAATTCGCTGAACTTGCAGTAAAGGTCAAAAGGTGATCACCTCGGGTAAGCTTCTCATCTCTTACAAGAAGCCAGAAGCCTCCGTGGTATACCTCGACAGAGTTCTTTGGGAGCATATTTTGTTCTTGGATTCCGAAAATATTATCCTTAGGAACGTTGGATACTATTATAGGTTTTTTTGTTCTCAACACGCAACATCCATAAATTTCCTGGCCGTCAAATTTCGCAGTCATTCCTGATATTCCTGCCAGGTCATCTTCTATAATTGTCTCGCAGTCCTTTTGCCCTGGTGCTGAAGGAAAAAGCTGTGGTGAGGCAAACACGTTGTAAACAGGCACTAGCAGGGCCGCCTCTTCCGCCATTATTACTCTCTTCACGTCAAAATTTTCGATAAATGGTGTCGCCGTTGTAAGATAGACCGAAGAATTTCCAACGTGGAGCAGGGCAGCGTTAGCATTTCCATAGGGCCCCGAGTTAGCACTAGAATCTCCGGGGTTTACCATTGGATTCTGTGATATGGGTGTGGTCAAGAACCATCTGTACCATTCGTCCGTTGCTGGTTCACACGTGAGTGCCCCATCTTGGATCCTCTCGTGATGTCCATATAGAACTTTATCTACTCCGTATTGGGCATCGACTTGTGGATTTTCGTCGTACCAATGTTTTAACACAATCTTAGGTAGGTTGGTTGTTGCTGTGGGCCTGGTCGCTACCTTGGTATTAAAAAAATTCATTATTTCCTGTTCATCCTTGAAGCCGGGATATTTGTGGTTACTATGTCCACTGGTCATACCACTACTATTTCTATAGCTTGATATTAAGCATTTAGAATGGTATTGAGTTTTTCGCTACCATACTGAGTCTTTTCAATACTGCGACGTTCTAATAATTGATCCAATCCTGGTTAATGACAATATTTTGCCCTAATAGCAATCGTAATCAATTACGACAGTGCATAGGTTTCACGAGTAATCCGACTCTTTAGATTCGTCTTAATGGACCAAGTTTCCAGGTTCCTATCCCAATCCACATTAAATAAGTCTAGACTATAACCAAGATTAACGATTTAGACGTGAAGTGTATTAATTAGATTAGATCAAGGGAATGATACGAATCCTTCAGAATCAACTTGTTTTAGGGATTTTTGAGTTCGTGACAACAAAAGATCACTTTTGGATATGTCTTTCAGTCAACGGGCCGATTATCATATTAGCTTTCCATGTCCCTTTCTAATGGGGAAGTGTATCCCGTAGAGTAGGGAAAAACCTGTCATTGGGGTACTTTTATTTGCCCGGTCGGGTTGCTACTTTTATCTACTACCCTGTCAATGTTATGTATTGAAATGATAATAGACAATTTATTCAGCGTTCAAGACCTTCCCTATGGTGCAACTTATGGTCAGTGGACAGTAAGGTGGTGGCAGTGGTTCTTTTCAGTCCCTAAATCAGAGAACCCGATTGCAGACACCACAGGTGAGCGCGCAGATACTGATCAACAATTCTCAAACGTCTTTTTCATAGCTGGGAAGTTACCTGGTGAGGATCGAATCCTTCCAAACAGGACATGCAAAATCAGCGAGAATAGGGCCATCCTTTTCCCCATCATTAATTGCGAGGCAAACGCGTTGGAATATCCGGAGCTCAACACAGATGAGGCGATTTTGAAGCATGTTAAAAGGGACGAGGATAGCATAGTCCTGAAGGAATGCTTTGTAAATGGAGATAGAATAGCGGCGCAACGAGTTAAGTCTGAACCCCCAGTATTTGAATTAGAGATAAAGAAAGATAATGTCGTAGATGCCCCAGCAGGATTGACCCGAGCCTCCGCGGATGGGTATTGGGTGTTCTTGAAACCTCTGCCAGTGGGTAAATATGAAATAACCTTTCGGGGTTCATGTGAATTTGGAAGGCTGTACTCGGGGGCAAGCTATAACCTACAGGTCGTTAAGGAAGCCAATGCAATTTCATAATTCGAAGTATGCTCGGAGGAATCTGGACACGCTGAGGGTATTACTTATCTAGTATTGGTAGTACGGTCTGAACATCGACTTAACTATTCGATATCTTCTAGATGGCAAGGGCACTCGTAGTACTAGATTATTTAGTTTTGACAAATTTGTTGTTCCGAATTATTCCCGATGGCTGGATTAAAGGGTATGTCTATTGGTAACAATTTAGAACTTTTTTTGATCATCATTGGAGTAGATGGAGTAGTTGAGGCGCTTAGGATAGCTTGGAAAAAGCAATGTCCTTGTGATATGAGTTTATAAGCGAGTATTACAATTGGAATTTATGCATAAAAAGATAGCAACTATTAAGGCATTGATTGAAGGCGAGATATCGATTGAAAGGATAGTGAAGACCCCTGTCAGAAAGACACCTGGAGACGTAACTGATGTGGCTCATAATTAGAGATCCTAGAGCAGGCGTTCTCAGATAACTGCTCTATCTGTAATGGAATAGCAAAAATCCAAAAATAGTTTTATTATCTTCATGATAATAAAGCGGAGAATAAAAAGTTCGGAACAACGCACATTAATAGAATGAGTGGTACATGCTAATAATTCGTTTCTTCAAGAGCACAAATTTCTAAAACTCTCTCTAGCTCTCCTACCCATGACTGACTTTGTAACCTCAAACGTTTCAAGACCGGGAACTATCGCTCTGACGACTGGAACATTCAAACTTGGATCGGTCAAATTGACTATAATAACCTTTTTTAGAGCAGCGGATTTTAAATTTTGTAGGATCAGACTGATATCTTGCAAGATATCCGTGTTAGAATGGGATTGGACCTCTCCGAACTTTATGGCTTCATTTTTAATTGGATGTTTGCCCGCTGATAACAACGAAGAATGCATAAACTCCCACTTCCGGTTGGATACGTAGTCGTCCTGTCTGTACCGTATTTTTTTTAGGTCATCCCTGGCTCCCTGAATATTAATCGCCCTTGTTTGTGAGAGCTCAGTTATTGCACGCATTAAGGCAACTCTTGCATCAGGATGCGCGCCATATCCTCTCGCACAGTACCCATAATCATAGCTCATCCACTCGATACTGCTCGCCACAAAGGCAGGTATGGATATCTCCTTCCGCGTTATTTCCTTTACCATTAATGGAATGCGCGCGTTCGTGAATCTCTTCACAAGACGCGCAATGGGATCAAACTCTCGAATAATCTCCGAAAGGTCCACCTCTTGAAACATAGAGGAATCATCAATAAACTTGGATTCTAATGACACTGTACTGCAGGAGTGCCTCGATTTCTCAGTCAGATCCCTTAGATTCGCTAAGATCGTATATGGAATTGAGGAAGCACACAAGTCGGCAATACTGACCGCATCTCTTTCAATCACTTCACACAGAGCTTGAGATACGGCTTCTTCATAGACGTTACCCGCCGCCAGTCCATTTGTATGAGAATTCAAAAATATGTGACTGGCTGGTTTTTTCGGAGAATAACGGTACATCGCGATTTCAGCTGGAACCAGAACTTCATCATGCGAGAGCAAATCCACGCCAGGTAAGTAATCCATTATAGAATAGTCTTCAGTGAAGTCCTCACTTACAGCCTCCACGACTTCTGCTGGGTGCAGCACTTTAGCATAGGATTTCACTAGTTCAGAATACCTCCCTCTTAGGGTATTTCTCTTGTGCGCCTTTCCTAGTGACGTGTACCTCTCTATTGCTTCCATCACGGCGCTGACCTTGGCATCTTCCTTAGTTGCCCCTTTCCCGCCGTAAACCCAAATTGTATCTTCTGTCGAGGGAAGAACAGATGAGTAATTGGGTATCAATAAATGATCCAAATAGGTTATGTTCGAAATCCTGGTCACACCTATCTGTTCGCATAGAGGCATTACGCTGTGTAACGTTTCCGCGGGATTCTTGATCCTGGTTGACATGACACCCGACTCGTCTCTGCACCATTTCTTCCTACTCTTAAGATGCAAATCCCTCGCAGAGCTCCTCAATCTCGCACGTAATAGTGTTACGAATGCTCTTACTTCTTATTAATTAAGACTTTAACCACCATCAAATAGCTTAACTGCTCTTTATTCCCGCGATTACACTTACTCCGATCGGGAACAACGCACACGAATAGCATGCAACACGGCGGAAAATTGAATTGAAAACTTGGCGTCTCCGGACATTGGGAATTGGTCGAGAAGCGATTCATTTTTCAAATTGTAATTGAAGTGTGGTTGCTTTGAACCCAAATTTAGAGCTGTTGCTGAGACCTCATACATGGGCAATAACAATAAAGAATGTGCAAGCTGTGAAGGTATTGCTTATTGCTTCTACGGTTGACTAATCACTTATGAAGTGAAGAAGTATTTTGCCTCCTATGACTGAATGGAGACGCAAGCAACTTCCTTAAGTTGCTGCTCTGGTTCTTCTTCCGGGGTCCTTGCGGTCTTTCGCAGGCTTTCGATAAACCATCATCTCATGAGGCCTGGAGGTAGTCCATTTACAAATCGTGCAAGGAGATTTGCTAATTTCTTAGTCAGTGCCATCATTTGATTGAGCGCTTCTAGAACTCGAATAGGCCTTGAAGTATCCCTTTTTGAGTACTTATATGTCCTCATACTCTGTCTTAGTATGGAATTATATTTAGAACCGCCGTAGTGAAACCACCGAAAGATGCATCGACAAAATAGTGGATATCCAATTCATGCTATTAGTTTCATTGGTCTTTCAAGCAAACCGTTAAGCACTTTGCAGCAAGTACATTAGGCGCTTATGTTGGCTGATCAGTTTCTTCCTTCCTATCCTTGGAATGCACCTCCTCGAGTACTTCGTGCAGAATCTTTTTTACATTTTGTATTTCTATTTCTTCTGCTATTTTCGAATGAGAGGGAATTTCTGTGATTCTATGGACCTTTTCCAATAGTTTTACTCTTCCTTCGAATTCTTTTTCCATTTCAGATGTTCCAATGCTCCTTAGTAGATCCAATTGGTTTACGGCGTTTCTGTACAGTTCTCTCCTTACCTCAGCATCTCGAGAGATGTGTATAGCCGAAGTAAAGATTCCTACGAGTAGCAGGTATGCACCCAGGGGTATGGAAGCATTTGTTATGAGACCGTACGGCGGAAAGAGGCCAAATTGCAACGGTGCCAATGCAATAGAACCGAAAAGAATCACCATCCCTATTGAAGACACAAGAAGGGACTTGCGAAGTCTATCATCATAAACCAGTCCCGATGCAAACCAAAAACTTAGCCCGAAAAACACTGCTCCGACCTGCTTTGTAGCACTAAAAATGAGAACATAAATTGTGCTAAAGATGATTGGAGATGAAACTAACAATGGAAACAACGCGTCCTGAAAATAACCGTAGAAAGGAAAGACGTAATAGATCAATGGTATGCAAATAATCGAGAAGTATTTTAGTCCGCCCATCCTATATCGATACTGATTCAAGAGTTTTGCCGTGGCTACCCACATAAGCAAAAATGAACTTAGAGTCAGAATATCGAATACAGTAGATAATGATTGCGTAATGGACGAGCCTTCAGCACAACAACTTATGTAAAAATGGATGGGAACAGGCCTCACAGAAGATGGACGACTACTGAAGTTTGAATCGAGGTATATAAGGGAAATTATGAGAGCGAGGGAGAGGAGAGACAATGATATGGAATATAGCACTAGAGAATAATCTCTTTTCGAAGTTAACCACCGTACAAACATGAAAATCAGGAGTGAAAGAAAGACTAGTGTTAAAATATGACTGACATATGTTTGAGCTCTCAATAAAGAAATAGTGTACTCGTTCAGGATGGTGAGTTCTAGAATGATCGCAAAGATTATGACGAGAGTTGAGATCAGAGTGAAGCTAATTATGTAATAAAAAAGCTTGGGGTAGAATGGTACTATCATTCTGTACTCGTACTTGTAAACCAATTTCTTAATTGACTTTATCAGGAGCAGGCTAGCTGCTGCAAAAACTATGTAAAATATTGTAAAGATTGCAACGTTAAGTAGGGTCGGATAGGAGGTGCCACTAAACGAAGAAAACCTGACTATGGCTGAATCAAGTACAAAGACGGTCGAAAAGATCATAATGAGTATAAACGATGTCCTCTTGGAAATACTCAAGTTCGCGAATACAGAGATCTTATTTCTCGCTTTATGATATGTGCTCCACGTAGCCGGATGTTACTACCTATCGCATATACATTTTTCGATTAGTTCGCAAGATGACGTATCGAAAAGATTAAGAGAAACATACATTTCATTAAATTCATGTATGTCATTGGTATTTTTCTATTGAGCGTCTTGATCCCGTTTATTTTTGTCAGCACGAGCATTGTAAGTGGAGTCGAACTATTTTCGAAAGATGAGGTACCATTTGGCAAATCATACGACGATTGGATAGCAGAATTCTGGAATTGGGTTGTTTCATTATCTCTAGATGAAGCCACACCTAAACCAGGCGGGTGCTTAATCCATGAGTCAGGTTCAATGGTTATGTTAATGAATAGTGCCGTAGGAGGATCTCATAACCAGGTCTGTACCATTACCTCAGATCAGGGTATACTAATACCTAATTGGAACGCATGGTGCGATTCGGGAGACCATAGAGGTCTGTCGGACGAACAATTAACAAGATGTGCGCGGGAACAATTCAACCTAGGTAAAATCGGATCAGAGGTCAAGGTTGATGGTGTTCCCATTGCTAAGCTTGATGTAACAATGGCCTTGATTTCGGGGTCATTGGACTACAAAATAACCACTTTACAAAACATAAGTGAAATATATACCAAAGGATTTAACATTACAATACCCGCTGATAGTATGTTACTATCAGCAGCAGACTTAGTCGCTGGGGATTGGCGCGCAGGGAGTCACGGGTGGTGGGTATTTCTTGAGCCATTACCTCCTGGAAAGCATACGGTTTCCTACAATGTTCGAGTATTTCCAACAGGCGCCCTTACTTCGCCTGGGGTAAACGCTGTTTCATCGGATATTACATATTTGCTAAACGTAACTTGATTCCCAATCATGAATTCTCATCAACGCGGGTTAGGTACGTCATTAGGATAGATTTTGAATGGCTGAATGTTTGTAATACTTATCGCAAGAATTAGGATTCGAATAGCCATCTTAGCCATTGGCCGCATATCTAGCAATGTTGGATCATCTCCTGGATCTAATTTATGGATAGTAATCTCACGAGTTTGATACTATGTGAGCTCCGGAATTCCTCCATTAGATTCTTCCTAAAATACTGAGCTTAAGTCATCTGTTAGAAGTCTATAATTAACTTAGTGAGGAGTCTCTCCACATTTACCTATCAGGGGATTTCGACAATGTGATCTAAAGAAGAAAATGGTTAACCATTGAATTTTGTTACCAACACAGGATTCGTTCGTGAGGTTCAAAGACAGTGATTAACGATAATAACCGGAGGATTCCTATGGGATAAAAGCAAAGGTAAAAATAATCTTCAGAGATCTATGACGCCATATATGCCGATTACAGACGCTGTAAAAAAACAGATTGCACAGAAACGAAGACTATTCTTTAAAATTTGTTTTAAATGTGGAGGAAGAAATCCTATTTCAGCACAAAGGTGCAGAAAGTGTCACGGAAGTCAGCTTAGACTAAAGAATAGATCGCTAGGAGCAAAGAAATAGGATTGATATCTGTGAGTGATGGCCTGTACCTCCTGGAGTAATAGAAAAATTAGTTACTTTTTGCCAGATCTCTACGGGATATAATTTGCAAAATGATTAGTTGAATCGATTGGATTTTCTGACTTAAATTCCTCTCACCTTTGAACCTTACGAGAGGGAAAATTAGCCTGAACTGAGAAAATATTGAGAATATCCAATAGCTATGCTATTATAGTAGGCGTGGGTTATGGAATATTAACGGAGAAGGTCATGAAGTAATTTGTATGAAGCTATCATTGGCTTATTCTTTAAGGGCATAGATCTTCTATCTAAGTGGCTCAGCGAGAATTTTTTGGCTCATGTTCTGACCTTTGGCAAGGAATTTGGTGCTGTATTGGTATTCATATCAGCTGTTGTTTTTCTCTTGATTACAGTATACTTCGTTATGAAACAGGCAAGAAAG
>WHTU01000019.1:22099-52641 GCA_009377575.1 Nitrososphaeraceae archaeon
ATCCAAGCGAAATTAAAAAACTTAATATCTATCCCTGTGAAATGCATATGCTTAGGGACCGGCGTAATAATATTTCATGAAACATCCTAAAGTTGTACTGACTGCGGACAGGACACTGATGTCACCATATAGAGGGATATCGTTAGCATCATTTTTTGGTTGTGCTCCTGCTATTGACGTTAAGAGAGATCCATCGTCGCTCTTGTATAAGATACTCGGTCAACAGATAACGCCGAGGATACTGTTTGATTTCATCTGCAACCCAATTGAGAATATTAATGGAGTGGCAAAATATGCTCCTTATGGATTGAGGAAGGTCGAGTCTTCGCTCATCAGGGACGGCTACAGCAGGGAAGATGTCGTCGTGGCTCACCCCGATTATGTTGAAAAGTTTATAGGACCCGAAACTCAGGTCGTCGGTACATACGAGATGGACCCACTTGGCATGGGACCAGTCACCATGACCTTCACGTACGGACGCAAACACATGTCTTATGACGAATTTTATTGTAGAGATTTACATAGGCGAATCTCCCAGGCAAAAAAGGACAATGGAAGCAACGCAAAGGTAGTAGCAGGAGCGTCAGGCACCTGGCAGTATAATTATGATCCTGCAAAGATCGAAGAGTATGGACTATACGGTGTAGTTGAGGGGGATCTTGGAGGAATTGGCCCAGAGATCGATGGTGCTGGTGCTACTTTCTTTGATGCTCTGATGGCAGGGGATTTCGAAACCGCCAATCCATTCAAGAAATCAAAGTTCAAAGTTGAAATTAAGGAATATGATCGTCCTGAGAGAAAGTATCATGGCCGATTTATACATTATAGGGATGAACCATCAGTAGACGAAATTCCTGACATAATTAACCCCAGTATGCACGGTATGGTCGAGGTGATGAGAGGTTGCGGAAGGGGATGCAAATTCTGCGACGTTACTCTGAGGCCGCTGCGATATTACCCCGTTGAAAAAGTGCAAAAGGAGATTGAAGTGAATATGAAGTACGGCGGAGCCAAAAGTGCGTGGGTTCAAAGCGATGATATTTTTGTCTACGGTCTAAATCCGAGGACTACAAAGAACATGGAACCCAACAGGGAAGCGCTGGAAGAACTATTCAAAGGCATTATGTCGACAGGAATTGAGCATACTAATCCTACCCACGGTACGCTGGCAGGCGCGATTGCGGACGAAAGACTCATTCCAAGCATCTCAGAGATCATAGGATCGAGTCCTGATAATCACATTGGAATTCAATGTGGTTTAGAAACTGGGAGCAAACGCCTAATAGGAAAATACGCTGACAGGAAGCTAGCCCCATTCAAACCAAATGAATGGCATTGGGTTGTAAAGCACGGGGTCAAGACACTGAATCAATACTACTGGGTACCGGCTTTCACGTTGATAATGGGTTTGAATAACGACGAAACCCCCGAGGATAGCTGGGAAACCATCCAACTAATTCATGAACTAGAAACGGAGCAGCCAGATTCAAAGTTCACGGTCACCCCATTGACCTTCGTCCCTATTGGCTTGTTGGAGAAATCTGAATTTTTTGATATAAATAATACGATGGACCCGCCTAAGTTAGGTGTAATGTACAAGACTTGGCAGCATAACTTCAAATATGGGATTCAGAAATTTATGCGAAAAATTGGACGGCAAAATCCAATGAAGGATCTGTTTTTCGCTGGATTGGCAAGATCTCTGGGCGGTGTTCCATTAACTGCCATGGAAAGGTTTGCAAGAAGAAAAGGTCCAGAACACGAGCTAGTCATAGAGAAGATAAAGGCAAGTTACTGGTAAAGATTAGTTTTCTAATGCTAACATCAGCCATTGATGCACTTATTATGGACAGCACCGGAGCCAATTGACTCGCGCACCTTTCTACCTATCTCGCTGTCGGGTTCAACCATTGCGCCTCGCATTGGAACACGGCATATTGAACATGTGAGCGGTTTGAAGGTTCCAACAGAGTCGCCATTTCTCATTCTTTCGATCACCGATAATTCGCCCTTAGAATACGAAGAGTTTGATATAATTTCAATCAATTTTCTTATATCATTGTTTGATGTAATGCCATCCCGCACAGTCTTTTGAATATGGGGGTCCGATAATTCATTTTTGTATAAGTTGAATGCTTCAATCAATTCGTGGACCAACGGTTTAAGATCCAAGCCGTTCATGCGACAGAATCTGTAATGTTCATATTCTACTAACATGGGGTTGAAACCGTTTCCAGCAATGACTTGTACGGGGGTCATACCATTTTGAAATTCGACATATAACTTCTTCAGGTCTTCTGGCTTCAAAGGTGGTATGTCTGTCAGGAGCGCGAAGTCTGGCCGAGTAACCACAGTCTTAGCTTCAGCACGAGCTAAAGTGAGGGTTTCGTCTCCAACTGAATGTGAAAAGAAGCTTAGTCTCTGATCCGACAAAACACCTGTAGCTTTCAGTCTGGATTTTTCCTTGAACACATTTCCCTCAGTAGTCCCCACACTACGAGCAATTTCTCGAGCCGAATACTTATTATCATTGTCAAGGAGCATCTTCGCAATCATCTCTTTTTTTGTATTATTGTACCGTGAAATTTTTCTGGCCAATTATTAGTATAGTAAGGTACACTGGGTAAATATACTTACCGCAAATCCAGGGCACTCTATTAGGGACTCAGCAGTCATCTACATTTACCTACCTTATTGACCTTACTCCAAATATACTGCAATATGACGTTATCACAATTTGGAATTGATATGTGCCTATTGGATTTGGAAGTCCCATCACGTACTACGATTGGAATGCAATATTCATCCAATTTCAGTTTTGATGGGCATGTGTACATCGTGGTCCATGCACCACGTAGCACTTAGCAATTGATGATGGGGGCTAATCTGTGCTCAGCTTAGAATCTCAAAACTCGTCTATTTTTGAATTGTGGCGGGTTACAAATTAAGGAATCGTTGTAGGGTTGTCTTTACTTCTTCTTCCAAATATCTTACATCTAGCGCAATACTGGAGCTAAGAAATTCCATATCTTATCTGACGCAAACGAAATATCTTAGTAATTAGACCAGTAACCATGAAGTTCAATCTTCAAAATACGTTGGCAGTACATATCGAAACAACAGCCTTATAAGCAAATGAATTTGGATAGGTAGGTTGCCCACCGAACCTTTGAGGTATCGAAATAGTTTACAGATCATTATAGGCATTTCAGACTACTCAGTCGTCATGTAACCTATTGTTCCTCACGGGATTTAAAAGCAATTATTTAAGGCTGCCTACCCGCTTTAACTCTGCATGGTACCGTAAAGATTTTGTTAGAGAAAGTGTACATGAGGTACTTAGACTGATTTTGTGTCCCACATTTGACTTTATAAAAAACCGATTCAAGCCCAAATCCAAACTTAAACCCGAGCCCTCCGATCAACCTGAAGGGTACGCCCCAGGCAATACAAGTACTGATCTAGAAATGGATTCCAATGCTAACGGGTATGACCAGAGCGAATTAACGAGAGAGCGAAATAACACGTCAGACCCACAACGACTGACGGAATTGTCGGGAAAAGCTATCACTATTGAGGATGCAACGAAGCGTCTTCATGGAATTGAGCGGCAAAAGACTAATGAGCTAGTTCAACAAATTTCTCCAATCAGAAATTCTGCCCAAGCAAGTTTGCAGTCGATTGTGGACTTGGCAGCCGATCTCCAGAATGAAGAGATCAAAGTGGAGGATCAACGATTTGAATCAGCAGTAGAAAACGCCCGTAGTATGGTTATAACATCAATCCTAAAGGATGCAAATTCTAGTTTTCCTGAGATAGCCTCGTACGGTGATGCGATCAAGTTCAAAGACCGATTAGAATCGCTTACTATCCGTTTTGGGCAATTAACTGGGTCTCACAGCAAACTTTTCAACGTATTTCTTAAAAAGTACGCTGACAAATTTAGGTCCGAATTTGCAGATTTTTCGAATTTGAATAAAAAAGCAACAAAAATGATCAAAAATTATGAGGTTGATTTAGAGGACGCAAAGGCATGCATCCAAAGAATCACCGACTTGTCTAACAATCTAGCATCGTTGAGCGATTCAAAAGACAGAATCGCTGCGACATTGGCAGAGGTGGAGGCAATGGAAGAGGACGTTGCAAAGCTAACGAGAAGTCGTCACGAAATCGAGCAGTCTGAGGAGTACAAAACCTATGCTCTGCTCGAATTTGAAGCCAGAGAATTGGAGAAAAGTAAAGCTGAATTTCGCGATTACGTCTCTGATTTGTTCGCTCATCTCAATCGTGCTTTCACGAAATATTCATATGGTGTTTCTAAGAGTGTTGCTGGAAAAATCGACATACTTTCGAGCTCTCCTTGGGAGATATTTCTAAATCAGCGAGAAATTGATTCGAACAGTTATTCTGAATCTTCCAACGGAAACATGGAACGAAGTAAAGAGGACCATGAGAGAATTAAGGCTTACAGAACATTGCTCGTTGAAATACGGGGAGCAGTCACTAAAGGCACAATAAGTTTAAAGGATTCAGAGAAGGTCTCCACTTATTTGGATAGGGCTATCGACATGTTTCCTAAAATTGAATCTAGGGGATGGGAGATACAAAAGAAGGCGGTAGGCATAAAGCAAAATCAAAATCGCAAATCATTTAATTCGATAAAATCCCTTGACGAACAGATCCGGCGAAACAAGAGCGATATCGCAGAGAAGAAGATTCTCATTGAAGAGACACAAAACTCAATCGAAGAAAAGAGAAAGGAAATTCAACACTTAATTGATGAATGTAATAATCTACTAACTGAAATAATTGGACAAGAGAAAATCATAACGATGACAAAGTATTGAATTGTGAAGATGCGAACCGTGCCGCCTACTTGGGCCAACAAACTACGCCAAATGACCATTTTATGTGCGGGCGTTCATATATTTGAAGTTCCTTGAGGTTAAGATGTTGCTTGGAGATAAAATCTGCTAGATTGAAGTGCCGTTATAGCAACAGCATGAGAAAGAGAAATAGGTAATGGATGCTTTTAGTCACACACAAATAGTTTGATACTTGGAAAGGTGTTTGGGAGGAGTTTTCATATTAAATTTAAAAATCGGACGAATGCAGGGGAAATACTTGCAAATGTACTCGCTGATTATTTCAAGAAGGAGAACAAAGGGGCACCCGTCACCGTACTAACGATACCGCGTGGAGGAGTCATAGTAGGCGACGCGATTGCTTCTAAATTTAGCCAGAGCGAATTTGATATCGTCATCCCCAGGAAATTGGGTGCCCCTAATAATCCAGAACTTGCCATCGGGGCAGTAATGCAGGACCGCACGGCCTACCTAAATGGACGTGTAATCCAAACATTGCAGGTTTCAGCCGAGTATGTGGACAGTGAAATAGACCGACAAGTACAAGAGATTCAGCGAAGAATATCTCTTTTTCGTCCTGCGTCGAAACCATACAACATCGCAGGTAGATCAGTGGTTGTTGTAGATGACGGGATCGCCACGGGGGCTACTGTCATGGTAGTCATTAGGTGGATTAAGAAACATGATCCAGCGAGTGTGCTTGTAGCAGTTCCGGTTGCCCCTGAGGATACGGTCGCAGAATTGACTAGAGAGGGTGCCCAAGTTGAGGTCATAACTACTCCATCCTCATTTGGGTCTGTGGGCCAGTTTTATGAAAACTTCAATCAAGTGAGTGATGAAGAAGTAAAAGAAGTTGCAAGAAAATGGGGACTCCTAGAATAGTACTGTTCGGAAGAACGCATCAGTCCAAGGTTGCTCGAACAAAACAAAACTAATGCACGTTATGATCAGAAATACCCAAGAGGTCGAAGTTCTTACTTAAGATAACACAAGATTTAACCAAGTCTAGCTAATTTCAAGTTCTAGTTTTACAACATTTCCTAATTCTTTTGGCAAAGAAGGATCACTGTACTTTTCGGACAGAAACTGTTTCCAGCTAATATTCGACCTCTTGGAAGTCTCCTTGACAGCAGCATACTCAGCGGTCAGACTGTCATAAAGCTGTCGATGAAGGTAGCAGTATCTTCCTGAGTCGGCCGGGGGCATGGAATTTTGGCATATCAGGCAGGTTCTCTTCGACATTTAATAGACTGTAAGTGTCCCAGCAAAGGAAATATATATTCCTCCTCGAATCTTGTCCATTCTACGTACTATTGCTGCAACTAATGGTAGAATGTTTAACTCTTCCTGCATATGGTGCGATGTTAACTCTCCCTGCGTTTCGCCGCTACGAGAACTATGAACGCTGGCTCCCGTCATTTTTTGATTTAACGACCCGTTCCTAAACCGCCTAACCTTCGCATTATTACGCCTCTCTGATTTTGCCATGAGGGAACAATGTTACCTAGAAACTATTATTAGGTTCAAAGCCCTAATACCGTCAGTAAGTAACATGACAAGTAGTGACAAAACTTCTAAATCTGGCCAATGGGCCGATCTGTTGGCAGACCTGTTTGATAGGTTAACAGGAAAAGAGGCTGAAGTGACATACACGTTCGATAATCTTGAGATCAATGTTCCGGAGGCGGTAGGCCCTGACGGAAGAACACTTGGCAGCGCAAAGTGGACTGTTAACGGCAAAATTTTGATAAAGGCAGAGGCTCATAGGACTTCATCAAGTTAACTCTAGCTTCAGATTGAATATATTGTGCGTTCGCATGTAGATTAGGCCCGTGGCTGAATACTGGGCCCACAGGATAGATTGTTAAAAGACCCATGAAGTCATTAGGTTAGTCAAAAGTAACCGATTCTTTAAACAGTCGACGCAAGTTATCCATCTCATTCGAGGTAAGCTCACCAGTAGAAATGTCAACCAATTCACGAAGTCTATTTGCTCTCTGGTTACCAAGGATTTCTTCAAGTTCTTTTTCAGACGCGTGACCGTTCCATGTATTAAGGATTTTTACTATTCTTGCTCTTGTTTCAGGGCGCAGGTCTCTTACTGCGTTTTTGAAAATCTTCCGATTATTCTTGGCAACGTCTTCTGCATCAAATACAGCTCCCACGATACAATATCTAAGCTTCAAAGGAATAATAAAGTTCGCACGACTTCTAATTATTCGCCAGGTGGTACTTCATGCTAATTCAGTGACATAGGGCCCATACGAATAAAATGCAGACTTCAATATTGGAATCAAAAACCAAAATTGAATCCTAAATTGTTGACAGATGCAGAGAAGAAAATTTTCTGGAAGAATTAACTAACCATCTATCGCCAGAAGACCGATATGACTCCCAGTCCCATAATTGCCAGTCCACCGGCTACTAACGATAATATTCCCAGACCGCCGCCAATTCCAGCGATTGCTATTCCGCAAATGATTGTAAGCGCTTCCCCAAAGCGTCTCTGGCGTTTCATATTTGAAATGGGCTTGTATAATGAATGGAAGATTATAAATGTTAAACCTGCTTTACCATCGTGGATAATGAGTAATTGGGTCGCTATTCATTTTCAGAGAAGAATTTTCCATTGTCTTACTTTCTGTTCAATTCCTTCTCTCTAAGTATCATCAAAGTTGAACTTGATTTAGGATAAGCGTTTGGTATTTGTAGGTCGTGTTGTTGAGCAATCTTTTATAGATGGAATACAGATACTCAACTTGGGTAAGAGGTAAGAAAAGGTTCCATGATTGGAGATAAAGAGAGACGCGGGAAGGTAAATGATGACGACGGCCACAAAGCAAATTCTGAATCTTCGAACGAGAGAAACAATGGACGATTTGAATCCCGAAATCGTGACAATAACACCGAATTCCAAGATGATATAATTTTTCAAGGAATCTCTTCCGATTTTTGTGTATGTATGCTGGATATAGTCAATTCGACAGCGGTTACCTCTTCATTAGCTCAGGAGGACAAAATTAGAAAATTTTACTCGTTATTCGTCAACTCGGTTGCACCTGTAATTTCACACTTTGGCGGAAGAGTCTTGAAGACAGGCGGTGATTCAATGATCTACTATTTTCCAAAAACCGCTGAGATAGAACGCATTGAGGGCTTCAAGAACGTACTTGAGTGTGGAATCTCGCTATTGGATTTGCGAAGCACGGTAAACAGCCTCTACAAAAGAGAAGGAATTCAGCCTATTGGGTATCGAATAAGCGCTGATTACGGGAGACTGGAACTAGCCGATTCAAGGTTTTCTAGGGACCAAGATTTTTTTGGACCAACCATGAATTTGTGTGCCAAGATAAATAACAAGGCACCAGCCAACTCAATGGTTATTGGAGGGGATCTACGCCAAGTTGTCAAGAAACAGCATTCCCTTGAAAAAGAATTTCAGTTTGAAGAAATCTCTGAATTTTCGATCGGGCTTAAACAGAGATATCCAATCTATCTAGTTATACCAATGGATTTGGATCGTCGCATGAATTATCCTTTACTGAAGGAAAAGATACTACACCAACATGATGTCCGCATACAAAGTGAAAATGCCAAGGAACGAATTCGCCACCCTCAGGAATTGCCACCACGGCTTAGACAGGAAGGCGATGGCACAACTCGTGGGAACATAATGTTAGTAGATGATCAGCCGGATATGCTCTTTACGTACCGATCCTTTCTTGAGGGTCAAGGATTCAAGGTCGATACCTTTACTGATCCCACTGTCGCGCTCAGGCAGTTTGCGAAGGAAGACGCGTCAAAATATGACCTTGTAGTAATGGATATTCGTATGCCCCAACTAAATGGATTACAGCTTTACCAGAGACTTAGGGCAATAAATTCTGCCGTTAGGATTCTATTTGTAACAGCACTAGATGCGGCCGATGAACTCATCTCTTTATTGCCTGACGTGGCCGCAAATCAAGTTATCATGAAACCTGTGAGCCGAGATAGGTTTCTAAATTATGTGGATCTGGCAGTTCGAGAAAAGGGTTAGACCTGGAGGCTAGCATCGCTACTGTACTGTCAATTATGAAAGCTGTGCACTTCAAAAATTCGTATAATCGAAGAGGCTAATACATCACTGCGGATACTACCAAACATTTTTCTTTGTCCTTTGTTCTATAATTGATATATAATACCAAGGTAACAATTACTATGCAATTGCTCGTATATGAAATTGATTGCTAGATTTAGGAGGGTTAAGATTGGGAGAGAGATCTTTAGCGGAAACTATCGTTGAGATTTCCTGCCAAACAGGGGCTTTTGACCATTCCATAACTGGTAAAAGAGATGCTTCTATGGAACAAATTGCTGATTTCCAATATGAACTCCACGCTCCTCCTCCGTTACTGCGAGTTTGTGACCCGAACCTATTTTGTAATTCCCAATTTGCTTTGAAAACAAGAGGTGGAGGCACATCACTTTAAAGAAGATATTGTTAGTTGATGACGAGGAAGATGTAGTTCTCTCAATTACTGCCAGCCTTGAACGTAACGGCTTTCAGGTTGATGGATTTACCGATCCAAAGCTAGCACTTGAGAATTTCCTAAAGGGAAAGTATGAAATGGTTATTGTCGACATTCGAATGCCTGAAATAGATGGCTTCGAATTTTACGAGAAGCTTGAAGAAATAGATCAGAACGTGAAAGTTTGCTTCATAACTGGTTTTGATTTTAATTACCTTGCACTAAGAGAAATATATCCTACTCTTAACTTCGGCTCATTCATTAGGAAGCCGGTTGAAACGGATGAATTGGTCAACAAGATCAGGCTAGAGTTGGGCTGAACAGAACTTAAACTTTAGAAAGGTTAAGTGATTAGTTGATGGTCTTTTTGGTTGACATTGCAGGATATGTCTAGAGCAAAACCCTATTCTCACTATTAGTTAGTCAGAGCTGCTCTGCAGTCTTGGTCAGAGACTCTGTCAGATCCTCTATCTTCTTGGCAAAAGGATGGGCAGGATACTTTAGAGCAGTCAAGAATTCCTTTCGAAGGAACTGAATATCGCAATAGCATGGAATTGAGGACAGTATTTTCATTCTCACCTCTCTTGCAAGCATCCCATCGGTGTCTTCAGGAGTTTCAATTATAAACGCCGAAGGGAAAGATTTGTTACTGGTCCCCTCTGGCCTTGTAATGCCCGGATTTGGAGCACAATACCCAGATACCCTGTTTAGTAACAGGAATGACTTGGTTCCGAATTTAGTAAAAGAGCTGTATATTTCTTCGGCCATTTTCTTTGTCCCTTCAATATCAAGGTCCCCGGCTTTGAGGGTCAGAAACAAGATGTCTGCTACCGCCAACGCATTGATGGACCAATATCTAATTCCAGGACTTGTATCAATTACAATATAGTCTGCATCATAATTTGTTATGAGCTGCTCTCTCAACAAAATGAACCTCCTCAGGAACTGTTTACGCGTGGTATCGGCGCCGCCTTCAAGTTTGTATATTTCTTCCTTCCTCGCATTACTAAAGCCGATCCAGAGCTTACCCTTTACTTTATCTTTTGTTCCAGAAGTGGAGGCAGATTTCCCCTCCTTGTTTTGAAACTCGATTTCCGAAACTTTAGGAGTAAGATCTTGCATTACCTCTCCAATATCAGCTTCTGAGTTGAGATAGTCGTTTATCCACTTTTTAGGTTCAATCATAAAGTACGACTGAAGACTTGGAGCATAAACGTCCAGGTCTAGTAAGCATACTCGGAAGCCCAACTTCGCCAATACAGCAGCAAAATTCCCAGCCAGAGTGGTCTTTCCAGTGCCACCCTTATACGAGTGAAATGCTATACACTTTGTCATAAGCTAAGCACTATATTCGGTACTAATCTGTAAGTTGCTCATATAAAGAACTTTCCGACATTCTCATTCCAGCTTTATGTATATGCAAATTATGAAAAATTTTCATAATTGATAGGTTTGCAAATAATGCATCATAAATTTAAAGAACCTTAATTGGTAGAACAGAATTCAAGCATAGTGTCCTTCGTACTTTAAGAAACTGGATTATTATTACTATTACTATTATTAGTAATGTGTAATGCCATCCATTCTGCTAGCATTTTGTTAGCGTAGATCAGCCCAAATTCGGTTCACTATGCCTTGTGAATTGGCGATAGGTCATGCTGTAAACTTAAAAAAAATTAAAGGTGGATTAAGCTACCTTGATCACCTGTGTGTGGAGATTGACCCACAAACTTCCTTCTAAAGTGGCCAGAAGGCCTCTTTGAGAGTAATTCGATAAACCATGCTTCATGCTCAACTTCCTCTTGCATTATGCGTTGAGCAATATCATAAGTACGAGGATCCTTCCCTGTAGTCATATCGCAGACTTCACCCCAAGATCTTATTGCGCACTGTTCTGCCTCTAAGAGAACTTTCAAGATTGAGTTGATGTCCTCCCAGTTGTCTGGTAAATAAGCATCGGGACACCCCGCCTGATCAGCGAATTTCCTAATATCCCTAGGTAGGGCTCCGCCTAGTTCATACAACCTAGGAACCATCGCCTCAAAATGATTTCTATCCTCAATACGGGCGTCCTCGACTATCTCCTTTATTCCTTCTCCTTCGAGGCCGGTACAATGCATCCTCAAGATAGTATAATAATAGTATGTCGTAAATTCAGCCCCAACACCTTTAGTTATTAGTTCCTTCAAGCGATCTATATTCACACCGTTCTTTTCTAGAACTTCCAAAGCCACTATTTTAGGGACTTTACTTTTATCACTGGTTGTCATACCAAGAGATATTTTATTATTATATAAAAGGGTTCGTTTGAACGTTTTTCATTCAAAGAGATTTGACTCATCTGAGGCTGTATGCTATAACCGAATCCAACCATCCTCTTTATGTGGGGACGGAAAGATAATAGAGATATGCACGTTAGAGAAGTAGAGCCATTCAGAACAAACCGGTATAGGAAAGAAGCCTCATTCATTTATGAGCCTGGGTACAAAAAAGGAAGGAGGGAAAGAAAGATGGCAGTTCAATTGACTGGAATCGTAAACGAAAATGTTGCCCCCTTCTTTGCATTAGGAACATCTGCCCATATCACACCACCGTGTGCTTCAACAATGTTCTTTGATATGAAAAGTCCCAAACCCATACCTTTATCTGACTTCGACGCGAATTTCTTGAACAATCTAGGCATTATTTCTGGATCTATACCTTTTCCAGTATCTTCAACTCGTATTAATAATACTTTATTTCTCTGACCATTCTCATTTTTCTTAAAATTTTGTATATTGTTCTCCTCTGACACTGAAACAGTCACAGTATCACCTTCATTAGAGAATTTAATGGCGTTTCCTACGAGGTTAGTCATCACTTGAGTTATTCTCAATCTATCTGCCCTGACATAGGAAGGAGAACCCTTCCCAGCTGCTCCAAACGGAATTGATGATTCAGATTGACCAGGATCTGAGGCGGAATCAAATTTCTTTTTCTTGTTATGTTTGTAAACGAGTCTTATGTTCCTAGAGAATTCGGACTCATCCAACGCATCTTTGAAGACGCCAATTACAATTTCGTCGATATTAACGGATTCCTTCTGGAGTTCTAGTGATTTATTCTCAATTCTCGTAATGTCCAAAATATTTTCTGTCAATTCCTTAAGCCTCCTTGCATTTCGTATAATGATAGATAGTAATTCTCTCTGTTTTTCCATTTGCACCTCTTGCCTTGATTTTAGGACTTCTGCAAGGCCTAAAATAGGCTGTATAGGGGCTCGAAGTTCGTGCGCAGCTATGCTGATAAATTCCCTCTGATCTGTTTGCTGATCCTTAAGCTGCTTACAAAGTGAATTTACTTGATCAATTAGCTCCACCTGTTTCCAAAGACTTTCGAATATAGCTACATATGATATTGCGGCCGATTTGGTGTTAGAATATACCGCGGACCTGAGTGCCTCATTTATATCATCTTGTGAATCGTCTTTCAGTTCGACTGCTAAAGAAAGCCTTCTATCTACGACAACGACAGTAACCTTGGTCTGTAACGTGGCTTCCATATTCCTCACATTTACGTTATTCAGTTTGGTTCCCAACACGACCGACGATATTTCCACATCCTGGTCTGCTGGAGTAAGAATTCTTATTTCAAGATCTTTATTAGTAGAGGTCACTTCCCTTAGCAACTCTGGTCCGCCAGTCGAAATTTGCCTTTTAAACGCGTTCGCAGTAGAGAACATAATTAGTACTTCCTTTTTTGCCGAACGTATCATCTCGTATGCTACCTGTATAATCTTGTCTGGTTCTTCAATTATCTGCACAATCTCCTGAGCACTTGCATTTCTTTGAGACTCATTTTGCATTTGAATCATTTCGCCCTCATCGGGAGTAACTCGGTTCCAAAATGGATCAGAAATGAATTGCTCCAAACCCAATAAGCCCGTTAATCTTTCACCATAGACGCTCATTAAGCGTTTGAACATAACAGCGCAATCAGGAGAGTCAAATTCATAATCCGTGCCTTCCACGGTTTCTATTATCGGAGAACTACCTTTTTTGCCGCCAGTGCTGGTGCTAGAAGAGCTCTGAGTGACCATTTCAATCTGCCTTCCACAAAGAGCACATTTGCCTTGTGGTTGAGACTTATCTGATTCTGCTCGTCGAGATATACCCAACTCAATGGGAAGATCATCCTTATCTTCTTTTCCTCCTCCTACTGTCAAACTAGTACTACCATCCATCCACTCATTGTAAACTCCAATATTGTCCCAATTGCGACATTAGACTTATCTAGATCCTTCTGACAGGACACACCCAACTTATTTTCTTTATTCTATGAGATTTATTATTTTCGCTCAGACGTAACATCTTTTATTCAGAATGCAGATCCAGCCCACAGCTGCTCTGCTAACTGAATCCGTATTCATGCCATCTCTTGCCTACGTACCTCTGAGTTTCTTCGTCAACCTCAGCCAGAACCTGTATCTCTCGATTAAATCCTTCCTGCTGCCATTTCGTTGTCGCGTCAATTCCAACTTTAGACCCCAAGTTAAGTAGAGGTGAGGAAGGATCTAGACTATCTGTTGGTGCGTTTTCGATAAAAATTAGATCACGTTTGGGATCAGTCCTCGTTGTCATCGCCCAGAGGACCTCATCCATGTCATGGACATTGATGTCATGATCCACGGTAATGAACATCTTGGTTAATGAAAGCTGTCCCATTCCCCAGAGCCCCATCATCACCTTCTTGGCCTGTCCAGGATATCGCTTCTTGATGGAAATAATCGCAAGACCTTGGAACCATGCAGCGGGCGGCATCGAGAAATCAATCACCTCTGGCTGGAACATCTGTATAAGTGGCAAGAATGACCGTTCTATAACCTGCCCAATATATGCGTCTTCGAGAATAGGTTTCCCAACTACTGTAGTGAGATATATTGGGTTCTTTCTCCTGCTGATGCAGGTCAGATTGAAACTAGGATAGGGTTCAGGAGGAGTATAGTAACCTGTGTGATCGCCAAATGGTCCTTCTATCTGGATATCATCTGGATCAACATATCCTTCTAATACTATCTCTGCGTTTGCGGGAACTTCAAGGTCAACTGTATTACATTTGACCAGCTTAATGCCCTTTTTTCTTACGATTCCTGAAAACAGGTATTTGTCCATACCTTCTGGAACTGGTGCTACAGCGCTGAACGTAGTCGCAGGATCTGCTCCAATTACAACTGCGGCTGCGATTCGTCTATCTTTATAACCCTCTGACTCATTTTGTGAGCGTCTATCCTTTAGAATCTCTAGGTGTTGTGCTCCACGTTTGTGTATCTGCCAATGCATTATTGCCTTTTTTGAATTTATGATTTGCATCCTATATACACCCATGTTAGTCACTTCAGTGTCAGGATGTTTTGTTACTGTTAGACCAAAAGTGATGAATCTTCCAGCATCACCCTTAAATGACCTCAGGATTGGAAGGGTAGATAGATCCGCTTTCTCTTCGGTTAGCACAACTTCTTTGACTGGCCCATTGTCGATATGTTTTGGACCATAATCAGAAATCTCGGAGAGCTTTGGTAGCATCTTAAGCTTACCAAATACCCCGGTGGGCATTTTCATCCTTGTGAGTTCTACAATCCGATTACCTATATGAGAGAAATCATCTTCTTCTAGTGCTATTCCAAGTCGCTCTTTTGACCCAAACGTATTGCCCAAGATTGGGATAGTGTAACCCTTGACGTTTTCAAAAAGAACAGCAGGTTTATCTTTGGCGTACATGAGTCTACGCATTATTTCAGCTACCTCAAGATCTGGATCTACTGACGTTTTCACTCGGATCAATTGTCCCTTTTCTTCTAGCACATCGATGAGATCTCTTAGACTCTCAAAAGGCATAGAACGGTACAGTCATTGCTTTAACTAATAAATGAATCCTGCCCGACCCAAAATTTATCACGATACTGTGCGTACGCATACTGGATTGGGAACTGAAGCCGATACAGAGGGAGCGGTGAAGTTACTTGGAAGGACTACCACTGTGCAAACCTGCAATAGATTGACAAACGTAACGTTAGGTGCGAGATCTGAGGTTATTGTGGGAATGACCCCTATAATCTAAGATTCCAATAAGCTGCAGGGCGGACCATCATTAAAGGGGTGAAACGACGCTAGCAAACTGATTAAGTCTATAAGGTACTCTAACATGTTTACCCAATGTGTAAAGGGCATATTTGGCAAAGATAGTTGTAAAAGATGTAACCAAAAGGTTTGTAGAAAGCCGGACAGGATCAGTAGTGACAGCTATAGAAGACATAAATTTTAGCATCGACGAAGGTCAGTTCGTCTGCTTAGTTGGACCATCAGGCTGTGGAAAGTCCACAATGTTAAATATTCTGGCCGGTCTGGAAACTCCCTCTAGCGGGACGGTGATTCTTAATGGGAAACATGTAGTCGGTACGGGGCCGGATAGGATTATGGTCTTCCAGGAAAATGCTCTATTTCCATGGTTAAGAGTAATTGAGAACGTTGAATTTGGCTTGAAGATGGCTGGAGTAGACAAGGTTAAACGCTATGAAATAGCGATAAGGTATCTTGATATGATGCAATTGACTAAATTTGCTCAATCTTATATCTATCAACTTTCTGGTGGAATGAAACAGAGGGTCGCTATAGCTCGAGCACTAGTAATGGATCCTGAGGTATTGCTGATGGACGAACCTTTTGCAGCGTTGGATTCGCAGACCCGTGATTTACTCTTAGTTGAGCTGCAACTAATCTGGGCAAAGACTAGGAAAACGATTGTCTTTGTAACTCACAACATTCTTGAATCAGTGTGTCTTGGGGACAAGGTTATTGTCTTCACAAGTAGGCCAGGGCATTTAAAAAAGGAGATCGCTGTCGATTATAGAAGACCTCGTCTTAGCGAAGATAATAATCTTCAGCCATACTACCGTACTATTTTAGATGAAGTAAAGTCTGAAATGATTGCTGCAAAAAAGCTAGAATAGAATTTACTGTTAGCGCAACGAAAAACAAAGAAAATCATTCAATAAAGTTCATTCTTTCCTTTCTTGACACTGAAGAGATTCTAAGTTTGATTTGATATTTCCTTTAAAACCTCAATGGCAGCGGCAAAATGGTTTGGTGAGGTGAGCAAGACTTCGTCAGCAATTTTGTTTGCTTCTAATATGAAACTGACGGGATCATTTGAATACTCGTGCCAGTCCAATCCTATCATCTGGGCAGACTTCAGATTTTTCTCGGAAGGAATCATTATACATGCTACGGTTTTTATGCCATGCTTTGTTGCCAGATCCGCAAGTTCTCTTAAGTCAGCTAAAGATTCGATTGATTGTGTGACCAAGGAGTGTGGTCCAGAAAGTATTTTTTTTTCTATCTGAAATTTGTCATTGGCCTTCGAAGGAACCGCCAAACTAAAATGTATATATCTATCATATTTTTCACTTCGTAAAACCCTTAGGATTTCGGTCGGCTTCAAGTTAGAGGTCGATGAATCAGGCCCTAGTTCGTCTCCCTTCAAGATTAGTATACTTTCAAGCCCCAAGAGTATAGCATCTCCAACAAATTGCATAAAAGATGTATAATTACGATCACGAGCCCGTACGCTGCAGCTTATTGGTAACCTGTTTCCATCTCGTCTAATGAGATGAGCAAGCGAGATACCCGAAACCCTAGGGACCCCCAGCACGGAATCAGTTATGTGAATTCCATCAACTAATCCAACCAATTGGCTTGCCCTTTTAATCAATGATGATAACGATCTGCGTAGTTCGTGCTCGTCAAAATAGCGATTCTGTACTGTTTTTGGAGGATTTAGTTCAAATCTTATCTTCTTCATTTATCCATCATTAGGTCAATGCTATGCAGTATGTCTATACGCCTGAAAATGAAGTAAAGTTCTGAGTTCCTGAGGTACAAGGATAGCACGTTCACCTCTAACAAATCAGCCTGCAATTATTAAATGCTTTTTAAGGATGTCATCTGATTGGCTTTCCAAGAGAATCTTGGTAGTTACGCGGATTACAGGAAGTATACAGATCCAATTTTCTTCCACTGCGAAAGATCATATAACCCTCCTATGATGCTACGTCAACCCTTCCCTCGTATCATAGTTGTCAATGTTACTATGATTAACATAGAACCTGAAAAATTAGATAAATGACCGTAAAACAGACATTTAATAGTGGATCGGCTACTATATCTGACTATTTAATGTAAGCGAAATATAGATACTCTTCGGATAACCTATCGTAGTATCATGGATAAGGAGGATCTCCTTGCACGAATTATGCCCCATCTAAGTTGGCCGGCTTCATTGGGACATCCAATTTACGATAAATTCAGCCTCTCGTCTGTGGTCGTTCTTATCCACTTTACTAAACATTCTCCGCATGTTCTTTTAACTAAAAGAAGTGCTAATCTCAAGTCGCATAGCGGAGAGATATCATTTCCTGGCGGCCGGTATACGAAAGAAGATGAAACTTTACTGAACACCGCTATCAGAGAAATCGGCGAAGAGATTGGCATCAAGCTTACAACAGATGACATATTGGGTGGTCTTAATGTAGTAAAGACCCTTACATCAAATTTTTTAATCGTTCCATTCGTTAGCGTTTTACAACACATCGATCAACCTATTCCCTTCGCCGATGAGGTCGAAGCTGTACTAGATATCCCACTAGTATCCCTTCTATCTACTATGAGGCCAGATACTGAACATGTTTCAATAGATGAATTATACAACTTCAATTACGATTCGAATTTGATCTGGGGAGCAACTGCACGAATCCTCAAACAACTGAACGAATTCATTCTCCAGCCAACAAGATGAGAATTGGACTTCTTTGCAAGCTGTGCGCCGAACTTATCAACATTGGCAGAGTAGATGTAATCTGAATTAGTCAATGACATTGTCAATGTTTCGCAACAATGAGCTGGCACATGTTTATCAGCACACACAAATATCAATCAATGAACTGAGAATACGTAGTAGGGAAAGTAATCTTGTGCCGAGCAGTCTATGGAGAGTAGCATCGACCTACTAACTATTGAGTAGATTTAACCCATTACACCCAAAGGAAAATACAACTAGACCCTTAATCTTATGTACGTATCTAATAATCTACCAAAAGGCATTGGGAGGCTTGGTGCATGATACGACTACTTGATCTTGTAGGCAGGATTCTTACACATGGAAATCACGTAGAAGTCAAGAAATCCAATCAAGGATTGATACTAATTGTCAGACCTCAAAAGGTCCTTTCTCGTGATACGGGAGGCCTGATTAGAGATGGAGGGTTCAAACTGCAGCGATGCTATAGCGAACCAGGAGGTAGAGCCGTACTAATCTTTCTTAACGATAGAGTCAAAGAGGGCGAATACGTTGAATTTGGATAATGATATCATCACCATTGGTATTTTCATTGATACCAATTCAAGGGTGCTGATATACTATTCACCTATTTTAATACAATATCAAGGGACCTGAACTAAAGTAAAAAAGATGGAAAAATCGAAATAGCCAATCTAACAAGAATGGTTCTTATCATCAAAGCAGCTTCTTTATCTCTTCCATCGAAGCATTAGTCTTAAAACCAGTAGGCCTAAATGAGGTTCTACTTATTCGAAATCCTCCTTGATTAATTTGTTCCAATATCGAGTTCATAGGAGGGGGACTTGTCCTCATTGCAGAGCCTACTTCATCAATTGTGTAGTAGTAAGGCTGGTCGTCAAGTTCTAGGCCAGCCGTATGGAGCAGCTGAAATATTTGTCGAAAGTATTTTTGGTACGGCACTTGGACAGAGTCATCTGAACTTGGCGACAACGATAGTAACGATCCCTTTGAATTGGATACGCCGATCTTGTGATTGTCTAACATAGGATCACTGTTGTGGTCCTCGGGGGCTGGTGCATGGCCGCCTACCCGATTTAGAAAATCATCGCTTTTAGCACCATAATTATTTCCGTCAATGCATAGTATATCAGAAATTAGCTGTTTACTAAATATAGGTTTAACCCACAATGGACCTGCGACGCTTAATTTTTTTTTACTATCATTATTGTTGCCGCCGCCACAAATACAACATGAAAGTGGTGGTGGTGATGGAAACACAAGCGGATGACACCTTCTATCGCCGCAATCGAAGCAGTGAGTAATATAGCCCAGGTTATCAACTAATTTGTTCGCTTCGTTACTGCTCACATGAACTCTTACATACACACGGGAATAATGACGATGGGAATGGGCAAACACAGGCTCTATTGAAAGGTCCATCCTTCCAGCTATTAACCCAAGAAATGATATCAAAATTCGAACCGCAATCTCATTTGAATATGTGCAGTTGATGGGTTTACTATAGTATTTTCTCCAACAAACCTTTGGATATTTTCCAAAGAGTACTGCAGTATCAGTTGCAGTGACAGAAATGAGGCCTCCATCTGTCACTGCTCTTACTAGGGAATCCGCATATGGGGAGGGGCTGCCAAAAGGGTCAAGGTCAACGATCACATATCTCTCTTTCTTAATGGACCGTCGTTCGTTCAGAAATACGTGTACGTCTTTTCGAGAGAATAAACATTTTTCTTCAACACCATTAGTCATGGCTGACTTTTTGGCAGCAGTTATGGCTACCGGATTAAGGTCATTTAGAATCACTTTGTCTACGGTTGGAATTTCATTAGCCACTCTGATAGATCTAGCACCTACGCCACTGAACGCATCAGCGAGAGTAATCGGTACCTTTTTGAATAGACATCCATTCAGTCTAATAAAAGAACTGTATACCAGAGTAGATATGTCTCTGCTCAGCTTTGCAGCGGGGTTGAAAAACGCTGGAGTCCTTGGGGGAACTTTTGTCTGAAGAGATTCTGAAGGTACCAGTAGAGTAGTACTACCTTCACGCATTAGACTGAATTCTTCAGTCAACTGTCGTTCAATTTCATAGTTGTGGTTGTCGCTTTTGTCAAAGTCTCGACCTTCTTCATCGTCTAACAATGTCCGTCCAATTCCATCCTTTACGTACGAAATCTAGGTAGATAAATGGTATATTACATGTTTCGAAAAACCATGGGAATCATACAAACTAGGGTGAGAGAGAGGGGGCTTCAAATCATGGCAACAGTTAGGAAATATCGACAATGATACCAGGACGTAGGCACAGGCAGCCTAACAATTGATAGCCTTGTGATAAGTATATTGATTTAATTGAAGTTGCACTGACCCTTATCAGTGTTATTTGGATGAAAACTATAAGTAAGAAAGGACATTTCCTACTCACAATACCAAGTGGCTAGGCGAATAAAAGGATCGATAGTTGATAACCATTTTCATTTAGGATTGAAGGTTGAGCCGATTTCAAAGCTTGGTGCCTTCCAATATCAAGCTGGAAATCCGACTAACAGAATCCTTGGCGGTATAGATGAGGCGGGTAGAGGAGCAGTGATTGGCCCAATGGTTGTTGCGGGCGTAAGTTTTAGAGAAAAAGACATGCGTGAGTTGGAAAGAATTAGAGTAAGAGATTCAAAAGAGCTTTCCAGAAAAGAAAGAGCCTCAATATATGGACAAGTTGTAGGAATAGCAAGATCAATCTGTATCTGCGTAGTACAAACTACAGAAATAGATGATCATGTATCCTTTAATAGACTAAATCATCTGGAAGCCTCGGCCATGGCCCAGGTTATCGATAACATGAAGGCTGATAACATATTTGTAGATTGTTGCGATGTAAACCAAGAAAAATTTAAGGCTCATATTCTAAGCTATCTCAAGAGAAGACTTCGAATAAGAAGGGGAAAGCTGGATATTTTTTCATTCCATCATGCAGATAGCTTGCATCTAGCTGTCTCAGCTGCTTCAATAGTAGCAAAGGTAATCCGAGAGGAAGAGCTTGGTAACATTAAGCGGATCCATCAAGGCATCGGTAGTGGATACCCATCTGATAAGAAGACGGTTAAGTTCATTAAATCTTGGATTGACGAAGTTGGTGCGCCTCCTCCATTTGTCAGAAGTTCTTGGCTACCGGTTAAGAGGTTACTATCGGAAAGACAGCAAAGACAACTAATACTTAGTCAGGAATATTAGACTGAATAGAAATGACGGAAGAATCACCACCAAGTGGAAGAAAATACATGCTAATTTAGCCCTTGAAATCACACACTCTTCTGCGTATAGGTTGCATAGATCATCCCATGGTCTTTGTCAAAAGGCTCTAAGTCTATGATCTGCTTTATGCTGAATCCACTTGATTCGAGTTTCTTTGCTTCCTCTTTTATCACTACCTTTGGGTCTTTAACCACATCTATGCTTCTAGACTTTACCACTAACAGTAACACTCCTCCATTTTGTAGGTACACCTTGCAGTTCTCGATAGCAATGTCAGTCTGGTCAGGTTGAGCTATATCACAGTAGACAGTTTCTACCGTCCCAAATATAGAATAGTATGACTTTGGTCTTCGACCATCTTCAACAATTGGAATGATATTGTATCTCCGCGTCGCCACATTTTCTAAAAGCTCTCGTGCAACTCTGACTGCAGGCTCTACTGCAAATAAGATGCCTTCATCTCCAATTATATCTGATATATGACTTACAGTCGTACCAGTCGAAGCGCCAAGGTATAACACCCTACTCCCAGCTGCGAAGGGAAAATTCTGTATCCCTTTCTGGATAGCAGCAGCCAATTTACTCCTATAAACGTCCCATTGCCTGAATTCTTTGTGATTATCCTGTACGAGCCGCTCCCCGTATACATTATTCCCTTTGTCCAAATTCGGTGTGGCTAAGCACTTCTGTCCATCAACGTATATCCAGAAACTGTTAATGCTGTTAGTCATGTTATCCTAATCCTAACTCCGTAGAGATAATTATCGGCATGGCCTTACGAATGATTTGGACCACATATAATTCAAATTCGAGCATTTTTAATCCTGCCTCCTCCTTTTCTTCTTATTACTTCTATATTTCATTCCCCTACCATAACCTCTGTTTCTGTTGTCTGGATAGCTTCCTCCTCCCTCTCTTCCGCTTCCTCTTCCTCCTCCTCCTCCACCCCTTCCTCTTGGTCCTGGACCGAACCTTTCAAAAGGTCGGTTTCTTAAGTTTCGACTGGGTCGTTCTGGAGGAGGCTGACTATATTTCTGTTGAATTTCGCTTATTCTCAATTTTAATTTGTCAGAAAGAGAGAGATCTTTTTCACCCCTTCTGTAAAGGTCAATCCTGGCAGCAATGGAAGCCTTGGAGGCCACAGATCTTGCTATTTTTCCTCTTTGCCATTTTGGGGCAGAATGAATGAGAGGATGCTGAAAAAGAATACCGTGCTTGGGGGTAGCAGATCCTGTCTTTAAGGATCGGAATAAAGCTTTTTCTGCACCTAACACTTGGACAGTGCTGGACGAAAGGAATGCAAACTTTTCTAGACTTCCTGCTTTGGCTATCATCCTAGCTCCCACCAACGGGCTCAAAAGTTCCTTCGTATTGGGGGCAATCTTCTCCATAGTCCCTTCGATGTGGTCGGCAATGATTCTTCTAAGTTCTGTCTGGAGTATCACCTGGTAGGCGAGCTGCTTTATGATTGCCAGATTTTCCGTGGTGACATCCCCACCTCTGCTCCTTTCGGCAGCTTGAATTATTATTTGTGTCCTTTTTTCGTCCAACCCCAACCTTTCAAGTAGTTCCCTTGTTATGCTAGTCCTAAATCCAGCTTCTCTAACAATATTTGCGTACAAGGACAGACTCTGGATAAGATTATCTAGCTCAGGAAAATGTAGACCATACCATTCCCTCATTCTTGTCCCGATAGTATTGATGATTTTGTCCAATTCATCTAGAGCGCCTACGGCTTGGATGACATGCAAATCAAGCTGCTCTGAAGTTTCTTTTATTTTGGATGAAGATAAATCAATTGCAAATTTACGGAGCTCGCGCCGAGCCTGTGTCCTATTAGAAACAAACTTTGCCTTTTCTAAGATCTCCTCCTTTTGCAATAATACCAATCTGAGTTCATCATCGTTCATCAGTGTGCTGCTAATACCATTCTGCTGAAGAAAGAAATTCAAGCTCTGGTCATTAGCTCTTACGTTTGAGTAATTGCCAATCTTACCAATAATCTGTCCTAAACCAGCAAGCCTGCCTCCATTCTTGATTAATCGATAGGACTCAACTGGATTTACGAACTTAGTCGAACCTGATATGTTATCTTCTTCATCTACAAGGATGATTCCAAGTTCGCATAATATAACCGAACATTTACCATCCGACATCTAGTTATCTACAATGAGTGTGAGGTACACGGGGATATTAAAAACATATCAGATCCGTCGCATTCAGGAATTTCATAACAGTCGCTTCTGCTGGAGGTTTCATGCCCTATATTGGGGATATTCTACCTATCAACACAATGAGGTAGTTAGTAGTGAGAGGGACGACTGGAGATCGCGCTACCAAGGAGTAAATTCTTTTGGCACTTCTCTTGTTCTATCCCTTACTATGTCGATCTTATTAATAGAAAGCATAATACCCCCACTTTTTCTACTTTCTTCTGCAGGACATCAGAGCTAAAAGCTATTACTGACGCGGTCTACCTTACATTACAGGTTATTCTATACATTTCAGATATGTGTTTTTCATATGCCAAACATCGATTCATTCTTGATCTTGACTATTGAGGCCTTGTTCATCTGAGTTAGCATAGTTCTTAGGGAGTCCCTCACCCTAGATTCTTTGTCGCTGGAGATAGATAGTACTTCATAAACCAAATCTTGGAACGATATTCCGTCGCACATGTTCCAGAGGGAGACGGCTGTGTCACTAACCCGAAATCCTTCACCCTTGAAATTAATCAAGAGCGGTGTTCCATCCAGATCGTTACTCACAAAACCCCTACGTAATATGAAAGAATTGGAATCAATTTTTCTATCCCTTAACCTCAGCATTTCGGACCGGCATTTAATCTTGAGTAGAAAGTTATTTAATCATTTGTAGATCAATGACCATTAACCAATTGCTTGAATAACATCAAACCAGATTAGCATCATCGTCTTCAACTTCCTCACTCATTTGATTGTCATGGACATCTTCAGAACTTTTATTTCTACGTCATTAGCTACTTCCTTGAAAACATCCCCCCCTTCAATGCGATGTATCATGCAATAGACAGAAAGAGAAGGGGTTCTGACAATGCTTAAATCTGGTTGGAGGGATCTTTAACAATAGAACTAGTTGTCATTTTTTAAGAGGCTACTGAAACATAACGATAATAAAAACCAAAACCAAATCCCCCAAAAGCAGGAGGAAAAAAAACCGTTAAAGGTTAATCGTACGGTAGTTCTTACTCGGGAATCGGCAGATGGTATTATTACTTTTGCAAAGAGCTGGCATCCAAATGAAGGAATATTAATACTAAGAGGGCAACATCTACATAAAAAAGGCCAGGTACGCATTGATGGGTTGGTCGTACCTCCTTTTGCGTCACACGGACCATACTACTCAGGTTTTCCAAATTACGACTTGCCATTTGACCTTTCATACATCGGGACGGCTCACTCACATCCTGGTGGATCGAATCGTCCATCGCTGCAGGACCTGAACAATTTCTTTGGATTGGTCTCCATCATCGTCAGTTTTCCTTATGATGACAACTGTATTGGTGCATTTGATCGAAATGGAAAATCTCTTGCGTTAACCATATCATAACTCATCCGAGTATTGTCAAGCGGTCTGCGGCTGACCCAAAAAAAATTTACTTTGGTCAACCAACTTTCGAGTATTATAATTCGCTCCTATCTACACTTTTCATATCTCTAGGTGAATCTCACTTTTGATTGGTTGCCCGCTCCTCTGGGATTGGTTACCGATTCAATAGCACGGCCAATCAATGCAAAGGATACTCCTGCAGAAGCTATCATGATGCCGGGGGGCAGAATCCACCACCAAAGTCCTCTGGCAGCTGCAGAAGCAGTATTTGCATCGCGGAGGATGCTTCCCCATGTAGGGATAGAGGGGTCTCCTAACCCTATGAAACTCAATGTTGCTTCAGTCAATATCGCAGCAGGTACTGCTAACGCGATACTTGCGAATGTAAGCGGTATGAGCTGCGGTAAGATGTGCCGCAGTATGACCTTGATATCTCTCTCGCCCATGAGCTTCGAGGCTTCAACATATTGTAAGTTCTTGATTTGCAACGCGAGGCTCCTGGCCACTCTCGCAATCCCACTCCAACCAAAGATGACGAGGAAAAGGGTGATAAGGTAAATGCTACTACCAATAGTGATAGAAAGTATAACGAGGAAAACAAATGTAGGCAGTGATATCACTAGGTCGTTGACCCTCATCAAAGCCTCATCAAATCTTCCTCCCTTGTAACCGGCAAGAAGTCCATATAGCATGCCAATGGTAACAGAAGAGAAGGCCACTGTTAAACCTACAAATAATGCTACTGGGGCTCCCCAAAAAATACCGATGCTCAAGTCTCTGCGTAAATCATCAGTCCCCATTAGGCCGTAGACCTTTCCACCCAAAATTACTTTTGTATTTTCTACCCTGTCCGCTGTATCAAAAAGGTAGTACGTAAGATTAAACTGATATTGTCCCCTAAGTACCACTTCCTCATCTAACTGAGAAAATATCATCTTTTGAGGCGAAGATAAGTCAGGACTGTAATCGAAAAGGCTGGTGTATAATTGCAGATTGCCCGTTATAGAATCATCAGTAGAGAAAATCCTAGAGCAGTATTCAGGCAAGCTAGATGTGTCTTCAGATTGAGCACCTGAAGGAAGTGGAGAATTGTAAATCATAAAGCTCTTACCATCAGGTCTGGTGATATCCACCTGAATCACTGGGGGGATCTCGCCATATCTTAGACAATAGCCAACAATAAAATCTGTGGGATATGTATTATAATTGAAGTCGAGATTAAACAGGAACGAATTGGTCGGAATGCCACCGAGGGAGCTGTTCTGTGTCTTCGCATCGGTAGGTCCGAGAATTATGTGATCAGGTAGATTACTCCCTGGCTGCAGCGAGTTTACCCAAGAGGGTGCAGCAGATCTTGGATAATCTATCCAAAATCCGGGGTCATTCCACTGACTAAAGGAGTCCAATGGCACAGCGATTAACGCGTAGATTGCCATTGCCGTCAAGATTCCAAGAACGAAGAAGCCCGATATGGCGGCCTTGGTATGCAAGATCCGTCGAACTAAGAGATTGAAATTGCTTGCAGATTGTGAGGCTGTCATGACGACATCTTTACTCTTGGATCAAAATATGCATAAAGGAGGTCGGCGATCAACATCGTCATCACATAAATTAATGTAAATACGTATGTGCTTCCCAAGATAAGAGGAATGTCCATTACTATAATCGAATCGTAAAGTAGTTTCCCAACTCCAGGCCAATCAAATACTGCCTCTACTATGAAACTACCACTTATTGAAGCAATGAGGGCAGTGACTATTCCAATTAAGATGGGGGGGGCTGCGTTTTTCAGTGCATGGGAGTATAGTATTTTTCTTTTTGGAATTCCCATTACGCGTTTTGCTTGAATATAATCTTCATCCAAAACGCGGGATACGAAGTAACGAACGACAAATGACCAAACCGTAAAGCCCAACAGAACTAATGTGATCAAAGGAAGAATCATGTGATACAATAGATCTACAACGTAAAATGGATCTCCAGGCGAAGTCAATGGTGTAGATCGAGCTGGGAAGATATCAAGTGTAAATGAAAATAGCAGTATCATCAACATTCCTACCCAGAAAGTCGGAAAGCTAGTGCTGACAACTGCAACAAATGACACGCTTTTGTCAAGGACCGACCCCCTTTTCTCTGCCATGTATGTCCCCAAAAACAGACCAATTATGACAATGATTACAGTAGACGTCGTAAAGAGCAATACTGTCTTAGGCACTCTCTCTATGAGTATGTCGCTGACATTAGATGAGCCGCTATCTGATGTAAAGAAGTTTGATCGGCCTAAATTAAAGGTGAGTACTTCAAAGAGTGTATTTACAAATTTTTTAGGGGAATGCCACGGTTCATCTAGCCCAAGATCTTTTGTCTTTAACCTAAATTGATCATCTATGTAAGCCTGACGTTCAGAAAGTGTTCTGAATTGAACTATATCCTGAGCAGCCGCTTCTACTACTTCCGCTCTGGTTCTAGCGGTCAATAACTTGTCCATTTCAGAACCAAGAAGAATCAGAGTGATAATTACAGTAATAACTACAACTAAAATCCTGTAAGCAGTTGTCTTGGCGACAAAGAAGAGAAAATCTGTCATCCACCAAACATCTGGCTAATTGGAGTTGATGTATCTATAAATGGTGTAGCTGATTCTGTTGGGGTTGCGGCCGGTGCATCATCGAACAGTTCACAGACCCAAAAAAATTCCGTTGTCATTTCTTCCTATCTTAATCTGTCTTCCTGACCTGCGATTAGCAAGGAATCGGATAAGGCACTATTTTTGCGAAAGATACACAGAGCGAGCAATAATAATTGCATATCTTTTGCTACCCTTGTTGCTGTCGAGGTCCGGACAGTGGATTGACAGCAATGAGCGTCGTTGATTGGATATCAGGTCTATATGCAGAATCGTTTACAGCGAAAATCTTCATGATGCTGGGGCCAGTTGGTAAAAGCGCCGTCTTGTTAGCGGGTATCTCTATTGAATACTTTCCATTGCCTTCTGAAACAGTGGTATTGCCTGATATTACAGTTCTACCATCTTTATCAGAGATAAAGTAAAAGACAGAGGCATTTTGAGCCGGCTTACCCTCAACGCTGACAGTCACATCTGCTTTGTATGGACTCTGACCAGCGACTATGGTCCTCGGCGCAGCTACATTATCAATCGACGCGACCTTAGGAGTTTCGTACAGAGACCAGTGACCCTTCTCGAACGGGTAAGAGCTGTCTCTAAAGGCCTTCAGCGTTATCACTCTCCCTTCTGGATTATATGAGTCAAGGTAGAATGGCCCGTTACCTATTATGGCATGCTTGTGGGTGTCAATCCATTTGATACTCGCATCATATCTCTTGATAGCCTCCTCAGAATTTACAAAATCTCGAAGCGGTGCAGGGATAAATCCCTCAGCTTTCATGGCAACCAATTCATTTCTTATCATTGCTGCATGGGAGGGGACAATCAACGAGAGCCATGGTACGTTTTTCGATGAAGCTTCACCTCGCGAAAAAGCAGCTTTTCCAGATGAAACGAGTCTCTCAGTGGCAGCAGTGATCTCCCAAGGCTCTCCTGGCCAAGGCGACGCTGTCCCTGCTAGCTCCTTGTCGTCAAAATGCCATTGGTCTATATAGGATTCCACCATCTGATTATCGAGGAATCTTATTCCCTTTATTAGAGGTAGACCAGGCTGTACGCCCGCCATGAATTCGGGATCCTTTGTTAAATCCGCAGGATCGCCGGTGTCCTTTCCCCACTCAAACACAAAGTATTGAGGATAAAGCAGGTCTGCAGGCGCCATCGGAATTCCATGATGCCAGTTTGAATATAGGGTCCCGTATTTGACAACTGTGAACGCAGAATTATTCTTCCCAGGGCCATTCCATTGCTGAGAAATTGGATCCCAATTCATCGAATTATTGGGTACAACCAATTTTTCCAATGGTCCTTTTGTAGTTATATTGACCCAAGGGGTTCTCATTGGTATTACCTCTCCAGTATACGGATCTCGAAAGGTGCCGGGGTCGGATAATGTTGAGGAGATGTCTCTGCAATACTGGTCAGAGCAACCCCCCACTGCATTCCATGCTCCCTGGTATATCTGTTTGACGCCAATGTCCAATGCATTTGACGGATCTTGAGTCCTGGCATTTATCAGTGAGAATTTACTAGATATGCCTGCACCAAAATCATTAACAAGACCTGTAAGATCAGATGAAGCAACATAAGGATCGATTAATTGCGCAATGAAAATTCTAACGGCCTCCTGTACTCCTAAATCCGTGGCATTTCGAACAAGTGAATTTCTCTCCTTTTCCGAAGTAAAATTAAGGAACTGAATTCTCTGCGTTATCTTGTCAATACTTTCATTTTTATAATTCCAATTAGCAGGGTTTTGCTGACCCGGCATATTTCCAAAATATGGAGCGTACATTTGTGCAGGTATCACGGGATTGTATTGCACAAAACCGCCAGTGCCGCCGAATGCTTCAGTATAGATGTTCCATCCAAGATCTTGCGGATCAGAGCCGTAAACTACGGTATTTGCTTTGTTCAAGTCGCCATAGTCCCGCTTCACGGTAAATCCTGCCTTTTCCATCTCTGAGGCCACCGTCTCTCCAACCGATTTTAGAGGCTGGTTGTCACTTCTAATTAAAATTGAAATGCCCACTGGTTTCCCATTTAGGAACCATTTCCCATTTTCCTTTAGGGCACCAGCTTTAGTCATTGCGGCTGTGATAATCTGGTCGGCGAGTCTAGGATTGTACCTCAGTCCGGAAGACTCCAATGAGTCGATTACATTAAAGTATTCTGGTGAAAAAATTCCATACGGGCCCACCAGAGGTGTGCCCAAGCCTTTTAGGATTTCATCTACCACAAATTCCCTGTCAATTAGATAGTTCATTGCGTATCTGACGTCCCTTAATGAAAAGGGATTCAGCGTGCCAGAGTCATTTGATGGCGCAGGGTTCAAAAGTAAGCCAAAAGATCCAGAAAGTTTGTCATACTCTTTTAGGCTTGGAATATTCTTAATTTCAGAAGCCGCTTCTAGAGGAATTCTAAAATAATAAGTATCCAGATTTCCTGATTTTAATTCCTCTAAAGCTACATTGTCGTCTAGATACTGAATGAATCTAACACCGTCGATGTAAGCCCCTGTCCCATTGCTCTGTGCCGCGCTAGCGCACGTCGGAGTCAGAAGGACAAGTGGAAGTAGGGCAAGAATGGTGAGAACTGGAACTCTCCCATGTCCTATCAGTACCCCCATTTTAGTTAGTAGAAAAGAATTGAGTTCCATTCTTGATTCGAGTTTCAGGAATTACATTAAGATAAAGGGAAGGTAGGGGAGTTTAGAAGGAAACGGAAAATTTCGTCAAGCGCCGTCGATTTTCAAAGTAGCTGGAATTTCTAAGAGGATTTACATGATTGCTTGACAAATATTTTCTGATGTCTTCGGCTATCATAGTTTGGTCGGTTGCCATGCGGCGGGTA
>WHTU01000001.1 GCA_009377575.1 Nitrososphaeraceae archaeon
AGTATTGCTGCGTTTTTGTTCGTTTTCTTCCATGACACAGTCAAGGCAATCGGAACAACGGCTGGGCCAATTAGAATACCCATTGCCAAATAGATATATTGCAAACTTGCTCCTAGTTGCAACAAAAATGATGAGAGTATACCCATTCCTAAGCCAAATCCGATTATTGTAAACCTAGACACTCGCATTAGCTGCCGACCTGTAGCTCAAGGTTTTACGTAAGTACGATAGACATCATAGGTAACCAACGATGATACCGACACTAATTCAGCTGAACCTGCGGCCGTTACTGCGGTGAATAGCACCGATAAAAGTAATATTGCTCCAGCATCTCCTAAGATAAGGGTAGCGGCCGCTGGGGCGACGAGTCCGCTCTCAATTTGCTCTGGAGTTAAGGAAACGTTAGTGGCCACAGCAGCCAGTCCGAGAGTAGTAGCCAGTGCGAATGGAATGGCAAACCATGCAAGACCACCGATAAGAAATCCCTTTACAGCTGATCTTGGCCTCGCAGCGATTGCCTTTTGCCAATATGCCTGGTCAACAAAGATAGTACCGAAATTGCCAACGATATTGATTATACCAAAGGCTAAAGCACCTGTAGAAGCCATCGTAAGGTATGCACCCGATGAATTACCGGCGACAGGTCTCAGTGAAGCAGCCTCTGTCAATTTTTCATACATTCCTTCTATCCCTCCCAAATCTGGATTCAGAAAGTAGATTGATGTAACGAAGACAAGGACAACTCCAAAGATGAACGCCGCATTGAGATATTCTGCGAAGAAGGTCGCCTTCAGTCCCCCAAAGAAGGTATACACTATTACCCCAACTGGAATAAGAAACGATGCGAGGTAAATATTAACTCCTGTCAAAGAATGTATCACGGCTGCTCCTCCCAGAACAAGCATGGCTGTTACTATTGTATTGGTCATAAGCGCGAAGAAAAGGAAAACCTTATGGGCACTTACTCCGAATCTTGCGTTTATGATCTCGGGAAAGGTATGAGATGATGGCGCCTTTCTCTTCAGCTCGATCACGAGAATACCAAACAGAACCATCTGGATGCCCCGGCTGCATACCAAAATGGCCCACTAATGCCGAACTGATATGCCACAGTAGAGGATTGCAAAAGAGTAGCCGCCCAAGTCCATGCGGAGACTAGAGAAGCCGCTATTAGTCCAGTCTTCACATTTCTGCCCGCGGTGTAAAACCATTCGAATGTTTTTCTTGTTCCAAGCCATTTGTGTTCGACCCTAACTAGCAAAGTAACTGCAATTGCCATTACTAATCCAACACCAAGAAGTATGACATATCCGATACCCTCAGATAGGATCGAGGTCAAGTATTAGATCGCCATTTCTAAAGTATATAAAGGAATACATACAAAATAACGTCCGTTCCAGATTTCTCCTCGATATGAAAGAATTCGGCCTCGACGAAGATTAATCTGTGTTATTTGCGTATTCTACGTATATTAGAGATTATATTTAATAACGGCTTTAGCATTTAAGACGCATATTAATTTTGATGATTGACAATATTGATGAACTAATACTTTCTGCTCTTAGTAAAGATTCCAAACAAGACACAAGAGAAATATGGGATTTCCTTCGAGATCATGGTTATAATTTAAGCGAAGATGAGATAGAGTCAAGAATCTTGAGATTAGAAGATGACCAAGTGATAACTGGTTACACCATTTCTGTAAACACCAAAAAGATCCGTCGTCGAATTATTCGGGTAGCATTGGTTAGATTCAAGTTTTCGCAGCATCTGGCAAGCAGAATTGAAGGACTCAAGAAATACCTAGCTGATGCACCTTTTGTGCTTTTCTCAGGACGTACACGTGGAGGATACGACTGGATCTGCGTCCAGTCATTTCTTAATGAAGAGATGGCTGATGAAGAGAGTGATATATACCGCAACCTCTTTGGAGACATCATACAATCTTACGAGGTGTATGATTTTATTCCAATGAAGGAGCCATCATACCACTCGCTCACACATACTCCAGAAGAATACAAGAGGTTTCTGGAGGAGTGGATTCCTCCCTTCCTCGGGCGCTCTCTTACAATCTAGGATCTTCCTTTCGTGTATTTGTGTTCTTGTACCTAATTGTCTCATCAATCAAGGAATGAATTCTAAGTCTAGTTCCCATTAGAAAGCTAACGATCTCCGCTCTTTCGGAAGGTTCTACAGTTGAATGGACTTCGTCGATCAGGTTATCTATCCTTGCTAGAGTTATGCGGAGTGCCAGAATAGTCTTTTTTGTAAGTTTCAATACATGTGATTTCCTGTTTAGTAATCTCGGAGTTGACTGGCTGATCTGATCGGCCCCTGAATTATTGGCAAAGGTATCAGTTTTCATCAACGACTTCATTTCTCTAATTTGTCTCACTGTTAGGTCGCTTGAGTTAATTTGTTGCACAATCATGTTCTGCTTCTCAGAGGGAATGCTTGTTAATTCCAATGCGGAGCTCACATTAAGACTGTTCTCAATTACGTGTTGTTTTACTTCTTCTGGAAGTTTTAGGAGTTGGATCCGGTGCGAAACATATTCTTCGCTCTTTCCAATTTTTGCGGCCAGCTCGGTGACTCCTCCCCACCCAAAATCAACGACGTATCTTCGAAACGATTCTGCCTCCTCTATTGGATCCATAGATTTTCGTTGTATATTTTCAGTTAACTGAATTTCATATGCCTCTTTGTCAGCCAGTTCTCTAATCTTGCAAGGAATGAATCGCCAACGCAAAGATCTGCATGCATGAAATCTGCGATGACCAGCAACTATTTCAAAACCATGGGAGAAAGGTCGAATTAGAATCGGTTGTAAAAGTCCGTGTTCCCTAATGCTTGTGATTAGACAGTGATCGTCATCTGACATACGCTGAAATCTAGCTCGCACAGCAAATTGAGAAGATCTTATCATTTTCATTTCAATTTGTTCGACAATGCTGGTGTCGAAAAATTCCATACAAAAAAGTGGAAGTATTAGTACTTAATGTTTACTAAAAATTAGCATGTTGAATCTTTTGTTATTAATGTCGTCTTATTCAGAAAAATTGACACACCTTGTTGAAGGATAATCGGATTGGCAGCTCACCGTCAACGCCTTTATTATGTTCAGAGTATCAGTTTTATATGTATACGTGAATAGTGAAGAAAATTTAGGAATACAGAATAGATGACAAAACCTATCCTATGTCTTCAAAATATACCATGTGAGACCCTAGGTACCTTCGAGGGGTTATTTTTGAATGATGGATTTGATATTGAGAAAGTTAACGCGACGACACAGAGGGTTCCAATAGATCCAACCCCATATAGTGCAATAGTTATTTTAGGCGGTCCTATGTCAGTTTATGAAAACAGCGGGTTCATAAGGGACCAAATCAGTCTCGCTAGGATATCCAGTAAGAAGAAGACACCATTACTGGGAATATGCTTAGGCTCACAAATTATCGCGCGATCCTCTGGAGGAACTGTATTCAAAGGCCCAAAAAAGGAAATTGGTTGGCATGAAATTATGATTGAAAGCTCTGGAAATGAGGATCTATTTTCTGGGTTTCAAAATTCTAGACCGATGGTTTTTCAGTGGCATGGAGACACCTTCTCCCTCCCTAAAACGGCAAGAATTTTGGCTCGTTCCAAACTTTATCCAGAGGCTTTTGCTGTAGGTTCTCTAATTGGAATTCAATTCCATTTGGAAGTAACCGATAAGATGATACAGTCTTGGTTAAGAACCTACAAGTCAGAGGTGGTTTCTGAGAAAATCGATGTACGAAAAATGGTGAAAGAATCTGCTGCCTATCTTAAAGAATTGGAACAGTATTGCAGTCTAGTGTATTCGAATTTCTGTGCCAAGTTTTCTCTGTAGCTTTAGTTTCAATGTCAGCCCAAGAATTTGGTATTCGACATATCTGACCAATTGGCACGTTGTGTGTGTGCGTAAACAAAATTTACTGAGGTTGCAATCAGCCCTTCTCGTGTAGGGCAGCGTAAATAAACGGCAATAATGTAGTGGCTTCGCCGTGAATCGTGACACGAGATGCTTTTGCAGTTATCTTTCCCCATGATACAGCTTCTTCGACGAGGGCTCCACTTAGACTTCCGTCCCATTCTGGACTGGTAGTCAAATATACTGCATAATCCAATCCCCCTTTGAATTGATTCCACCAAAGGGTGTGATGTTTAGAAATGCCTCCCCCGATCATGAACGCACCACTTCGCTTGTCATCATAAACGATGTCTGAAATGGTGGTCTGATCTTTGAGGAGATCGAGACCAAAGTCTCTGTGTTCCTGATGGAACATCCAGAGTTGGCTACCCACAGCTCCGTCGACTATCCCAGGAACTATTACAGGTATGTTATTCTTATTGGCCCAATACAGGAACGATGAATCGTTCAACTTGCTACCTATGAAATCCATGATCTCAGAGGGTGCAATGAATTTCTTATTATGGTCATAATACAATTCGTCTAGACAGGCTCGTACCTTCTTCTCAATCACCGCTCCATAGTTTGCAAAGGGTATGAGCACATTGCCTAACCTATGTATACCCTCTTTCAAGAGGGAAGAGTCGTTTAGTCTAAAATCTCCAGCATAATAACTGGCAGAGGTGCGTGCAATATCGTGATCTAAAGCGCCACAGGTTGTTACAATACAATCAAAAGCATGTTCCTTTATCAACTCACGTATAATTCCCCTGGTACCTGTTGAAATAATTGAACCTACAAAGGAGATGAACTTTACGCAGTTTCCGTCGCTGTTCATTGCTTTCAGGATTTCAATGCCGTTAGCGAGGTTAACTGCCTCAAAACCTCCCGAATTCATCATCCTTTCAACCAACTCGGCCATGTCTGATTTGCAGTACGAGTCGTAGTCGCGTATGGGTCTCGTTAACAAATCATTCGAAGGACTCAATTTTCTGGGCTTCTTGCCTTTTGGGTTTTGCCGCGATCCAGTTCTTGTCTTGGGATGATTTATCTTCTTGATGCTGCCCACGCTTCTCATTACTTCAGACGTATAAAATACCTTTCATGGGATCAATTCTATTCCAACGAAAAACAACAAATACCATGCCATCAAGCCTGAGGCGCTCAGTGACTCGATTAAGATTCTTGAAGGGAATGTCAAATGAAATTTTTCTCATTTGATCAGATAAGTAGGCGATTTCAGAACTTACCTCCTAATCTCTTCATATTGGCCCTGCTGTGGAAGGTTCAGTAACATGTAGTTCATTAACAACCTTGACAACACCTTCTATTTTCCAAATTTCTTCCCCAATTCGGCGTTTGTGTTCATAAGTTTGTACCGATCCTGTGATAGATACCACCTGGTCAACAACGTTGATTACGACCTTGCTTGTGTCAATGTGAGATATGCTCTTTAACTTCGCTGCTACAAGTGATCGAAGCTCCTCGTCAGTCTTTCTTCCGGGAAGACTACTGTTGCTGAAAAAATATCCGGCATAATAGTTATCTTTGGCATGGGGATGCTCCTTGTCGTCAGTGTTGTTTGAGTCTAGCATACTCTCAACAATACTATTGATATTTTTAAGCATTGCCGAACCAACGTCACCTCATACCGAAGTCCGGCTCGTTCATACCTTGGCATATACATTTTAAAGTGATTATCATGACTTCTTTAAAGAGTGAACAAATTTCACAATTTTTCTGGGCGCAAAATAGACCCTCCCTCCATTTCAGGCAATATGGACGTTCGCGATTTAGTAGAATATTTTGGCGCAACTGGTTTCAATGCGCGGCGACTTTATGAGGCTTTACAGATCACTAAGCAGATGATAAACGAAGGGGCTTGCGTTTGCTTAACATTAGCAGGTGCACTTGCTCCAATTGGGCTGGGAAGAGCAATTTCGGCCTTGATAGAGCGCGGATTCATAGATTGGATTGTGTCTACCGGGGCCAATGTTTATCATGATCTTCACTTTGCTTACGACCTTCCCGTAAGACAAGGGTATTTCGATGTGGATGACAATATTCTCTACTCGAAACAGATCGTGCGTATCTATGATGTATTTATCAAGGAAATTGGGACATTACAGAAACAAGATGAGATAGTCAAGGCAGCTATAGAGACCGACAGGCAGAGTTTGCTTGACAATTCCTCAACAGCCGACCTGTGCAATATTTTAGGCATGTCTGCGAAAAAAAACTCTGCATATCCTGAAAGATCCTTCTCGGTATGTGCATATGAAAATGACGTGCCGATTTACTTACCGGCTGTAGCTGATTCTTCGATTGGACTAAATATGCTCCCTCTTCTCCTTGAAAACAAACCAGTTAGCCCTAACGTGATTTTGGATGTCGCGGAATCAGCGGCAATTCTTTGGAAGAATAAGATTTCTGGAGGAATTGAATTAGGAGGAGGGGTTCCCAAAAACTTTTTCCAACAGACCGGCCCCGCTTTGTTCCAGATTCTTAAGTTGAAGGAAGGAGGACAGGACTATCTCGTCCAATTCACAGATGCTCGTCCAGATACTGGGGGTTTATCTGGCGCGACACTGCAAGAGGGTAAAAGTTGGGGAAAAATCAAGTCTGCTCATGATGGAAATGTGATAGTTTACGGAGATTCATCAGTTTATTTTCCCATCTTGGTAGCATTCATTATGTCTGAGTGTAAGCCTCGTCAGCGAAAGAGGATTTATAAGAAGAAAAATGCATGGGTGAAGGAAATGAAGCTAGCATATCTTCAAAGCAAAAAACATAAGCGAAGTAGGGCTCATTGAAGGTGAGGAACGATCTCTTGTCAAGATATGCCTTTGATTCAAGACTGATACTGTTGGAGGAAGTATTATGAGCATGAGCAAGGAAGATCTAAAATTCGAGGTAAGAGAAATTGAATTAGGAGATTTAAAAAATGGATACTTCTCTACGCTTAAGAATTTGTCTGATTTGGGAAACGTCGAAGGGAATAGAGAGAAAGCAGAACAGATATTGAACAATATCAATGCAAATCCACTTCACAGAATATTTGTTGCGATAGACAAACAGTCTTCTGAGATAATCGGAGCAACCACACTTCTTGTCGAGCAGAAATTTATTCATGGTGGGGGAAAGGCAGGTCATATTGAGGACGTTGTGACTCGCAAGGGATTCGAGGGCCTTGGCATAGGCTCTGCACTTATTAACCACGCATTACATTTTGCAAGGACGGTCGGTTGCTACAAGGTAGTATTGGATTGTTCAGACAGCAACATCAGTTTTTATCAGAAGGCCGGTTTTAGGGTACATGAAACCTCCATGAGATACGACCTGCTTTAAATACTAGGCCTTGAGATTTGATCGCGTCGCGATTTTAGGATCATCGACTTTAATAAACTCTAATCGCTCACATTGATGGTCGCGGGAGGTTTATAATAATACCCTGCATTTATTGTCCACTCAACTTATCTATCAAAAGTTCTAATTGCAAGATATCTCTACTGCCTATCATGTCGACAATTTCAATATTAGTCCTAAAGGATGAAATCACTTCTTTGGTCGATTTTAATTTGGGATTACTACCTCTTGCGCCTACTATATACCCGTCCTTTCTTGTTCCATGGTTGTAGAGCGAAATCAGGGCTTGTCCAGGTAGATGTCCCTTGCCTTCTCTTCCACACAGAATAAGATATCTCAAGTGCGGGTAATTGTGAACAGTCTCAAGGACATTATCGATTCCTCGATTTTCCGAAAGAAGCCTACCGACAAGAAATAGCTTGCGCATAATATCATTACGGGAGACAATTTCCTTCAGAAGGCTCATGTCTGAGAGTGTGCAGATAGCAATTGTTTCGCCATTTCCCATCGCATAAGATAACCGTATTGGAAGGACAAACTCGCATATTTTACCCGCAACCGTCTGTAAGGAATCCAGTGTTTTTTTCATCACCCAGTTGTCATTATTAACCAGCATTAATATTGTATAATCTTTTATGGAAATGCGATTCAAAGAAGGAAAGAATTTTACCGATTCAAGCATGGAATGAGCAAAATCGTGACTATTAATATCAAATATATAGCAATGCCGTCGAGTACGGGTAACAAACTGCTATGTCTAAAGGAGAAGGAATAGTTGTGATCTTTACTGGAAAGGGAAAAGGAAAGACAAGTGCAGCGCTAGGGATTGTTTTGAGATCAGTTGGACATGGTCAACGGGTAGCGATGATTCAATTCATCAAGGGAGAGTGGTATTACGGGGAGCTAACAAGCTCAAAAAGGCTCGAACCTGAATTTGACATGGTAGTATCAGGCAGGGGGTTTGTTGGTATCATCGATGACGATCTTCCCTTGGAAGAGCATCAAGCGGCGGCAAAGCTAGCTATAGATATCGCAAAGAAGAAAGTCAGCTCTGGCGACTATGATGTAGTGATTTTAGATGAGATTAATTATGCATTGAAACTAAAGCTCATCGTTATAGAAGACGCCCTTGATCTTTTGAAGTGCAAGGCGAGGCGGACCTCAGTAATCCTAACAGGAAACTATGCACCAACCAGATTAATAGAAGTTGCGGACATGGTTACAGAAATGAAAGAAATAAAACATCCATTTAGAAATGGAGTAAAAGCAATGAAGGGTATTGACTATTAGATTCTGGACACATCGGGTAGCCATATTTTCGGACCCCAAATTAGGCTCTACTAAGACCAGAAGCAGGGGTTGCTTACCCCTGCTTTCAAAAAAAAATCATCTTCGAGGCTCTATTACCTCGACTATGGGCAAGACTGCAGGATGTATGAATAGATCTGAATTTATGCTCAATTCACGCTGTCAGTAGCCCTAATGGCAACGTTAAAGTAGCCGAAGTGTGGCGTTTACCGTTATAAATGATGACTGCCGAGGTTAGACGGCTTCCTGAAGAAGGGGAAATCGTTCTAGTGACGATAAAGGAGGTAACGGGTCATGGAGCGTATATAACTCTTGACGAATACGACGAAACGATAGGCTTTCTTCATATTTCCGAGATAGCTACTGGATGGATCAGAAATATTGAAAGATACATTCGGCCTAAACAGAAGACCGTTTTAAAGGTTATACGAGTAAACAAGTCAAGGGCTGAAGTCGATTTGTCGCTTAAGCAGGTTAACGGCGACGAAAGGAAATCGAAGTTGATAGAGGTTAAGAAAAATGAAAAAGCTTCGGCTTTCATGGATATCGTAAGGAAAAAGGCAAATTTATCAGACTCTGAGATGACAAGCCTGGAAGATGAAATTCTAGAGAAATTTGATCTCGTCTATGACTTGTTTGAGACTGTTTCAAGGAAGGGGATCGAATCTATTCGTAGTCTTGGCCTCTCCGAAGAAATTATGAATTTAATAGAGATAGAGAGTAATAAGATCCAGATCCCTCACGTAGAAATAATGGGAATCCTCGAGATATCTCTAAACAAAGAGGACGGTATAGAAAGGATAAAGAATCTACTTGGCTCTGTAGAAATTTCAAAAGCCAACACTGCGATCAGTATTACCTATATTTCAGCTCCTAAATACAGAATGGTGGTTAAAGCAGATAATTTCAAGAGTGCAGAAAAGATTATGAATAACGCACTAGAGAAAATCAAAAGTGCGATCAATCAGGAAAAGGGAAACTTCGAATTTAGGAGAGACCAATCCAGGAAGGTCCACTCGCAGATATGAAAAAACATCTCATGAGGCTGTGCAGAAGCTGTGCTAGGTACACCTTGAAACTAGATTGTCCTGCATGTGGGTCTATAACTATCAATCCACATCCGCCTCGATATTCTCCAGATGATAAATACATACGGTACAGGGTCCCTGAAAGGTATTCAACTAATTAGGACTGGCTTACTACCACCACCTAACTACATGTACGTCAAAGAATGGGAAATCGTAATCAAAGAATGGGAAATCGTAATCAAAAAAGTGGAATAGCCGACTGGCGTGCTTATGACCACCTGAGAACGATACAAAAGCACTGACGTTATTTGTTATCTGATACTCCTGATGTCACCTTATATTGGGTTAGCCTAATAACATCTCGCACTCATGAGTAGTCTCGGGGACTGGTCGATTGAGGACTTGTCATATTTATCACGTTATCTGCTGCAAACCCCGTTGCATTTGTATTTACGGTCTGTTCAATTACGGCTTTCATAGCAGTGTCATTTGTCGTATCTCCTGTCATGTTATCTGCTCCAGTCAAGCCAGTGGCGTTGGACAGATTACCTGACATATTACTAGTAGTTGTTTGAATCAGCTGACGAGCTGCAAAATCAGTCGCGTTAGTGTTTTCTGCTTCCCTAATTACCGCTTCCATTAGAGACTGAGGTGAACCGAAAGACTCTACCAGAGACTCTCCTGTTTGATTAGTCATACTCAAGTTGGATAATGGAGAAACATTTGTAGAATTTGACGGGGAAGCTACCGGAAACTGCTGTGCATTAGCATTTGATACGTTTAGACCTTGCATGAGCGGCAAGCTCGAACCTATAGCTAAAATAGCAAAACCCATAAATGTCATCATGATCGACCTGTTCGCAAATTTGTTCATTGATGAACAACATTTGTCATTGGATTTATTTATTTCTACCTTCTATTCTATGGGAAAGTACAGTTAGAATAATATGCTCTAACCCCCCTGAATAGTCAAAATATCATAAAAAAAAGTTATGGTGAGATCGATCACCTTTTCGGTCAGCTGGCAGATTTTGCTTATCTTCCTATACAGATCCCGCTTGGATTGCTTACTTGGCAGTTGTTGTCCGTAAACTGGTTGTTGTTGATGTTAGGTGGTAGACCATTGGCATTGTTTACATCAAGGACATTTTGTAGAACGTTATTTGCTACGATGCTGTTTCCTGAGCTCTGTGCATCAAAGAATGCGCCGTTTTGGCTCCCATCAATGTTGTTCATCGAGACCTCAGATTGTTGGGTATTCACAAAAGTAATTCCTGCAAGCAAATTTCCGCTCATTAGGTTGGAAGTCAATGTAGCTCCTGAACTAGAATGTGTAGCCACACCAAGACTGTTTTGTTTGACGATGTTCTGTTGTATCTCAGTATTCTCAGAACCTGTCATAAATACTCCAATTTGATTACTGTCTAGTATTAGTGATGACATCTTCATTCCGTTCGCACCCGTAACGAGTACACCAGCTTGGAAGTTACTTATGGAACCTGGCCCATTAATGACGATATTATCATTATTGGGAACCATTATTCCTACTTTTGAGCTATCAGGCCCTGGCCCAGTGATTGAGTATCCGTTCATGTTTATCACTGTATTATCACCACCAATAATGAGACCGTCTCCACTGCAGTCAAGATTTGCTGTAAGGTTTACCAATCCGCTGACAACTTGCCCGCATGCTGCGTTAGTTGCTACCGGTTGCACTTGTGCCATTATTGACAATGAGGGCATTGTTACGCCTCCAATCGCCATTAGTGACAGAATTGTTGCTACCATGTATGACACAATAGTTGGTTTCATTCAAAAAACGCTAGCAGATATACTATATATGCGAAACTCCGATATGTACTCAATCTCTGCTTCTTGTCTATCGAATATAAGTATCTGTTTATGTTATTGTTCTTATGTTGCAAGCACAAAAAGATAACAAGGATGTGAAACCACTCCTAGCTCAATCATATCGTCGCAATTTATCCTAGCAGTAACTAATATGCCGATCCGTTGAACCTCACAGTATTTCACTATTATCTTCTTCTATCGAGATAGCAAATTCATGGGAATAGGTTTTTAGATGCAACAAAGGAAGATCAATTCTATGCGTATTGCGATCGTTGGTGCTGGTGTTGCAGGAAGCTACCTAGCATGTATGATATCAAAGATGGGGCACGAAATTGAAGTTTATGAAACAAATGGAGAGGGAGCACATTGGCCAATATGCGCATGGGGAGGATCGAAGAATATGCTTGCAAAATTCTCACAGCAAGCAGGCCTTGAATTCAACGAGTATATCAATCATACTGGACGGACACTAAGAATTGATCTTCCTGGGAATAAGGTGGAATACTTGGAGCTAAAGGGATTGGTCACCTATAACAAACGCAAATGGGAATCAGATTTACTTCGAGGAGTCAGGGTTTCCTATGGAAGGAAATGCAATTTGGAAAGCCCATTATTGTCTGAATATGATTTAGTAATTGACTGCACGGGGTTCCATCGATCGCTGCTGCCAAAATCTGAGGAGGACTTTATAATACCTGCTTACGAATACCTAGTTGAAAATCTTAAAGACATGGAAGATTTTTACGTGATTGGATACAAAGGCGCTCGAGGCTATTTTTGGTGCTTTCCCTTAAGCAAAGGAGAGGCATTTGTCGGTGCGGGAGATTTGGACAGGAAATACTATGGAATTTCAGAGTTTTTGGCTAGACACCCAGAATGCAACATTAGGAAAAAGATAGGAAGGCCGATACGCCTTGCTCCACCGCGAAGAATGCAACCATTCTATTGGAACAATGTCGTAGGTGTTGGAGAGTCTATCGGCTGTGTATTTCCAATGCTTGGAGAGGGAATTATCCCATCTTTAATATGCAGTGATATTTTCTTGCATGAGCTTACCAGAAGCAATAATTTCGGAAAGGGGTTTGACTTCAAGCATTACTCTAGCAAAGTCCTCAAACGGTTCAGATATTATGACGACGTTTACCGAATAATACGACTTAAAATGGCGTCTTCATTGAATATGATAAAGCACTTTAAACTGATGATGAATATGTACCAAAATATGAAAAGGGAAGAGGATCGATTTGGGTTTGAGGTCAGTCTGGCCAAAATGAACAGATTTGTAAATGCACTCTAGTTCAAGCCGACGAATTGCTGTGAATCGCTATCAATGTTGCATCATTGCATTCTTATTAGTGAATTATTCGATGCCGCTTGCCTGAAATAGCAGAGAGCATTCTCCTTTTTTGAATTTCCCTAACGAATCTTCGAAGCTGGTCGTCGTATAACCGATCGTATCCGACCATTTTTGGTTTGTACGAGAGGTAGTAATATAACATATTGAACGCTCCAATTCTCCCTGTTACCTCTCCAGTTGCTAGATATTTCGCAAATCTGCCCCATACAAAGATCGGGTGATATCCTAGTGTCTTCATGCTCGCACCAAATTCATAGAACTTGTGATGCTTTCCCAGAGGTCTAGAGTGTTGAAACCTAGCTTCAGTCAGTGTCGCGTAGCTGTATCCCAGCCGTTCTGACTCATAGAGAATTGCTGACTCGTAACCCATTAATTCAGGGTATACTCCTCCCCATTGAGTCTGTTCAAAAAAAGAGTTACGCACAAATCTCCCTGCACCATGCGGCTTCTCAGGCACGTACTTTGTGTAATTGCCTGATGCTACAGCAATACTTGAGTTAGCATCCATAAAATCGACCAAATCGCGAGCATACTCAGGTGGATAAGTTGTATCATCCGTTGCTATCATGTGATAGGTTGCATGTGCAAGCTTCTTGTTCCTCGAGTATGCGATGGCTTCGTTCCAGTTCTTGACTACTCTGCCAATATCATAACCCAAATCATTGTTTGTTATGACATGAAGAGATTGCCAGTTTTGTCTTGTCTGTGTCAAGATCTTAGAAGTTTTGTCCGTCGACCCATCATCCACTACAATCACATATTGTGGAGCTAAAATCTGTTTTTTTAATGACATTAGGGCAGCGTGAATATCGTCCTCGGAGTTCCTACATGTAACGATCGCGAAATACGTACCCATACAAGAGGGTCGATGGAGGGCTAATTAAAGTCCTATCAATCGGGAATGAAGGCCACTTCCCTCTTCTTATTGAAGGAACTAAGCCACAAGCCCGGTTGACAATTTTAGGAATCGACGATAAATGGTTGTGAAACCATCAGCAGCACTTGTATGCACTTATAATTTGATCTTCGTGTTTCTCCCATGTCAACTTTTCTCTTGCTAACTCTCGTGTTCTTTTACGCAAATTATACAGCTCTTCTGGATGCCCTTGCAAATAGTCTAGCTTCTTCATTAAATCTGGATAGTCTTCAAACGTTACGCAGCAATCTTGAAGCGATTCTATTACAGGATGGATTGAGGAAGTACACATCACTACCAACCCAGCATGTGCGTATTCATATGGTTTGTTTGGATTCGTATAATAGTGAGCCCAGTGCTTCTTCCAAGGCAAGAGACCTACAGTGTGTCTTGACATTTCATCGAACATTTCGGGACGTGACAAGAACCCGACAAATCTCAGATTCGAAAATGAGGGATCCGACCAACCTGCAATTGTCAAAGGGTATCTTTTGTTATTCTCAAATATCTCGAAGAGTCCATCCATTTGCCTCTGAGGATACATGACCTTATCATTGCCGTCACCTCCTGAATAAATGCAATCGACCGGGGCTTGATACGTGGGAGAGCCTACTGCTTCTATTTCTGACCATATAGGGTAATTTGGAACGAGAAACGGCCTGGCGTTCCGTTGACGCTCGTAGTCCTTTGCAATCGTTTCAGAAACGACAATAACAGGGGTAGTAGAAATGAGTTCTTTCTCCCATGCAGTCCATATCCGAATCGCATATCTATCAATCAGACGCCTTCTTATCCTACCCATCCTCCCCTTAAACGTAATTTTGGACATCTCAGATTTTCCCATTTTTTGTGTTCTAATGCTAGATTGGAATGGTTGATAATCCATCTCCAGCAGTATTTTCGATGACATCGACCAATATTCATGGTCATCGAAGACAAAGGGCACACCTAGTTCTGAAATTAGCTTAGCAGAATACAGATTGTGTGAATGAACTATGTCTGGAGCTTCTTGTTTCAAAATTTTCTTTAGCTGCTTTTTCACTCTTTCCCAGTAATAGGGGATACCCAATCGTGCCTTGCTATTCCATTCCATCTCATAGATAGTTGCAAATTTAGTTCCGTTGGTATTATTTCCTGGTTTACCTGCAAAACTAACCCTATAACCAAGCTTGAGTCCGGTGATTGCAGATTTTTCTACTCGCCAATCTGGAAGGCTTTCGTGAGAGACGTGTAGCACCCTCAAATGCATGGATGCTCAATATTGGATTCAATTAATAAATCTACTACGAATAGCTCTTAGTGACGAGAGTTCAATTCCATAGGTTTGCACCATATTCTTAAACGCCGAGATGTTCTGTAGCTGGGAGTTAAGGGGTTTGTAATGGTAAATGTGCTCATTAAGGTCTGAATGTCTTATTGATGTCTGACTGGAATCTGGTGGTAAAACTGGCCCTATCTGCGATCAAAAGGATCATTTTTGAAGGTTACATTCTCGGGTTGAGATGGACGAGGTTGGCGGTCTAAAAAGAAAGCTTTTATTTCTGCCCTTGTTCTATTCGCGGTTCCTTGTAGTCAGAGCCGACGTCGGTAGGTCGATCAATGGGATCCTGCTTCTGATTTCCGGTTTGTTCAGTCGGTCTAGGTGGCTTTCGTACAATCTTGTGTAGCATATCCCTCATTTGCTGTTTCTCCTCTTCAGAAATCTTACCGTCAATAAGATCGATGACAAACAACCACATGGTAGCCCCTATTTCATTCTCCTTGAACAGGGCTTGCTGCTCTACCCTCCACTGAGTTTTGCGGTGCCAATACCCAATGACGATTGCTATGGGTACATATGCTGAAACAAAGATTACTGCGAAAATCCAAATGCTTTCGAATAGACTCTTTAGATAAGGCACCTGGTCAATAAGAAGGCCATATTGTATCGTAACAAAATTTGCAAATGTCATCAAGAATATTAGATAAATACTATGGCCATTCCGAAAATCTAGCCATCTCCTTCTAGTCCAATTACTGGCCAAAGATTTCATCAGGGATTTAGAATCCACACTAATATTGGGCAGAATACCGTTAAAATACATTGCGTATCTCGACAGTGACAAATTCAATTAGGCAATACTCCTTCCTAATGAACTAAGCTCATATTTCTTGGGATTTCCAATATCCGGTAAACGGTAAACAAGTCGTTTGAATGAACTTTTACAAGCTCAGATGCGGAATCCGTCTTGTGACGAACAGAATCATCGCCTCCATCCGCGTCAACCAGATATGCATGATCGTCACGTTCATAGGTCGTATCTTTAAATAAATTCCCTAGACTTTCATAGCTGCTAAAACTTCTGTTTCCGGACAAACCTGAAATGAACCATCCTCTCCAGTCATTACTTCCAATGATTTTCGATTCGGTAGATGTGTTTTCATTTACCCAATGGATTACGTCTATAATAATAGGAGATTGCTCGACTGTGACCGAATTAAATTGCATAGATTTTGATACAAATTTTTTGATGTTCATATCAAAGAGACCAATAACTGAAACCTGTGCATCATTTGGAAGTAAAGCATATGTGAAACCAAATTGGGCAAAAATAGAAAAAATTAATGCCGAGACTGCAACAAGTATATAAGTATTTCTTAGCCATTTTGAAATTATTTGAATGGTCTTGATAAATCCGTAGCCCGCAAAGATCGAAAAGGATATACCAAATAGCAAGATCCACCTATCTGCAACAAGTTCCCTTGCGTGAGGAAACACTAGCCAGGTCATTGAGCCTATAAAGGCAACGATTAGGCTAATCTGTAATAACGGCTCTTTCAATCGTACATAACCGACAACAGCCAGAGGAATAAGCAAAATATTAAGAGCTATGAAATAGGAAAAAAGATTGACCTGATTGTAGCTGTCATTCAACTTTCCTTGTTCGCCAGATATTTGAGCATCCAGACCTGCGTTTGCTACACTACGGATCGAGGAACTTATAATTGAATATCCATCATCGGTAACAGTTAAAAGCGTGAAAAATGATGCTAAAGCTACCACCAGACTTAATGCTACGGTCCTCTCTCTATAGAGTATGGTACAGATACAATAGATCACGATAAGCCATGCACCAACCATTCTATCAGAGACAACGGACAATACCGTAAATGTTAGGCAAGATACGAGGGATGGAAAAGGGTACGTGCTTGGGTGATTTTTTCTTAATTGTATTAGCATCGAAATTGCAAAAAACATCATGGTAAGAGAGAACATGTCCCTGTGTAAATCCCAGCTCGTTCTTAAAACTGAGATTTGGATAATAACAAATAGTGTAATTAACACAGCAAAGAGATTACTATTTCTAACTATCGCCTTTCCCAATGAGAGGATTGATACTGCGAAAAGACCGAATATAAGAATTGCAACAGTAGAGATGGTAGTTTGAACTGATAAACCTGTTAAATTCTGTATGAGGTGAAGTACATACGTATAGAATGGATAATCTCTTAAAATTGTATGCCATTCATTTTCAAAGTTATGCAACATTGGGATATAGTAATTAATGACATCATAGCCTATCGGATATGGATAAGCAATTAATTCAGTAACAGTCTTTAAGGCTGTAGCGGAGAAGAAAACTATCAGGTAAAGAACAAGATCTTTTCGAGAAAAGATCCTAACTGCACGCAACGAAAGATAGTTTTCCAATAAAGAATTATGTAAATTCAAATAAACCGCTCTTGGGTTGGACTTGTCATCTTTTTGGACATCTTTTCAAGTTGTGGTTGCAAATACATAATGACACTTCATATATGGTGTAAGGGATTCATTTCAGAAGTCACAAAAATCCTGTACCACACCTCTAGGCTTAGAATCTGCAAGAGCTTGCTAATATATCTAAGATCAAGATTTTCGTCAACTCGCTTAAGTGATCTCAGGTACCAATTTTTATCTATTAGATCATCCTCGAAAACACGTCCTTTATCCAAAAGCAAGGTCACCGTTTCCCTGCCGGAGCTATTCCAAAGGCTTACAAGGTCCATGCCATATCCAACCTTCACATTCATTTTCCTGTCAGAATCTTGGGCATAGATTCTTAGAATTTCACGTAATGGAAGTTTTCCTATGTTGTACTCCATACTGTATTTCATCTCTGATGGCATATCGAATCCAACCTCTACGACATCATTATCTAACAGAGGTGAAAATCCTTGCAGTTTAAAGAAACGGAAATATTTATCGTTGGTTGGTACAAAATCGTGCATGAGCTTACCATTATAATCGGCCAATAGCACCTGGTCCAATGGATTTAGGTCATTGTTGAAATATGAAGTGAGAAGAGAATAGATCGAGGACCAGTCGAACTTTAACTTGTTGGCAAACATTTCATGCTGATCGGGGACCCAATCCCTTTCATGGCAAGATAGATATATCTTGACTCTTTCAAAGGAGTTTGTATTTTGTTCGCAACTTTGCAGAAATTTCTTGTATCGAAAGGTATAGCCGGCAAAGATTTCATCACCTCCATCTCCCGTGAACAACAGATTAGAAATAGATTTTGCTTTCTTTATAAAGTAGTACTGATAGACGTTCCACCTTGGTTCTTTTATGATATTTATCATCGCAGGCAAGTCACGTAGGGGATTTTCCACGTAGACTTGCTGGAAACCTGCACCTTTCTGTTCTGCAAAATTCTTGGCTTCAAAGGCCTCGTTCTTTTCATCAAAACTGACGTTGATACATTCCAGCTCTAACTCAGGATATTCTTCGCGCAACAGACATAAGATTAGGTTAGAGTCCACACCAGCACTCAATGCGACACACACCTTATTTTGGGTAAATTTATCTACTTCTCTTCTAATCGCAGATCTAATTTTGGTCTCAAGAATACGAACAGAAACTGAGTTCTTTTTTGCATAAGATTTGACGATATCTAGAACAGATACATCTCTTAATCTGAAAGTAGGAACATAAATGTTCATCGGGTCGTACCGGAGAGTCAGCAAAGGAAGAAGGTTCATTTGATTAGTATTCTCTATTTCAAGTCCATTATGGAAGATGGTATTTATTATTGTTAGCTCCGTGAATACGCGCGTTCTAGTTGCTTTACAAGACTGCTTACTGTATGATATTTTTCAACATATAGTCTTCCTGCTTTTGATAACTTCCGCTGCTCCTCGATGTCACTTAGAATGGACTCTAAATCGCTCTTGAGTGTATCCTTAGTTGTTCTGTAAATCGGGGGATTATAACGTTGAAATAGCTGCGAACTGACGTAAGCGACAACTGGTTTACCTATTGCCATAGCCTCTAGCTCGAATTTCCCGAACCATCCAATTTGGGGTAGTATTTTCCCAACAACGAGATCGCACGAGGAAAGGATTGTCAAAACCTCGCTGCGCGGAATGTCAAATAAAGTCACTATTTTACACTTGCCTTCCTTCTCCAACTCTTGAAGTGTGTTTGAGTATAAATCTGCATACTTCTGGTACAACCTGTAATGAGGATAGTGGGCAACAATTGGCTTCCGAGAAGGAGAGAATTTGTCTGAATAGCTTGGAGTATAAACAAGGTGTTCTAGATCCACGGGAGTAGGAAACCACTCGCCGTTAGGAGCAAATTCCAATAGATCAGGCGTAGAAACTAGACAAAAATCATTATCAATTTTTCCCCTTAGATCATCTCCGTGGTAATGCTTTAAGTAGGTCCTGTTTTCTTTTCGTTTTTCTAGAATCCTCCTGAGAGACCCATAAGGATAGTGATAATGCCAGATATCGTATCCCTTCAGTTTCCTCAAGAATTTCCATCTTGATATTGGAAAATAGTAATTTACCTTTTCTCCTCCGAACTGCCGGTGCAAGTATTTATTGAAAACAAATACGTCGGCTTCGTTTCCTAAAAATCGTTGATGTTTGCTCAGAATAGACGCGATTCCGGCGGTATTATTTACATGTGCAATTCTCATTTTAAGGCAACCTCAATTATACTCCGAAGGCAGACTGGACCACAACACCATTATCACAGCTAGAACTAAGGTTTTGGGTTCCTAATGCGTAGTGTATTTGCGTTCTAGATCTATGTACTTTTGCAGGTTTACAAGCCGATTGAATTCTTCAAATGTGATCATCTTCTCCCTTTCTCTGGAGGTACTACCAGATCTATGGAGCTCCTCAAAGACTTGTTTCATGGCAAATGCTGAAGCGAATAGACCGGAGAGGGGAAAAACACCGATCCTGAAACCTAGGTCATGAAGCTCTGGCGCTGTCAGGTTTGGTGTGATGCCTCCCTCGATCATGTTAGCGACCAATGGGGCATCAATCTTGCTGCCTATTTCCTTTAGCTCGTCTATCGATCTAGGAGCTTCGACAAAAATGACATCTGCGCCAGATTTGAAATATTCTCTGCCACGTTCTATGGCTTCATCCAAGCCAGATGTGGCACGAGCATCAGTCCTCGCAACTACAATAAAGTCATTGTCGTCACGAGCGTCGATCGCAGCTCTTAACTTCAGCAAATATTCATCGACTGAAATTATATCCTTTCCTGCCATGTGGCCACAGCGCTTAGGCCATACCTGATCCTCTAAAAATATTCCGGAAGCACCCATCGCTTCAAGGTCTTTTACAATGCGCCACACGCTAAGGGGATTACCATATCCAGTATCGATATCTACTATGACAGGTATATTCACCGCTCGTACAATTTTTCGTGCATTATCCATAGTTTCTCCAGCGTTCAAAAAGCCATAATCTGGCATACCTAATATGGTAGCTGCAGAACCATAACCGGTTTGAAAAATGGCGTCGAAGCCAGTGATCTCAGTGATTCGGGCGCTCAAAGCGTCAAATACCCCGGGCAATACGAGAAATTCATTGGGGTTCAAAATTTTTTGTCTAAGATGTTGTATGTCTGATTTGGAATTCATGATGCAGAATAGAATAAATTGGCTATTAAGTTATCGTCATATTTTGTTAAAACAATCTGTTTATCACAGGGTCTGCATACTAAATGAGCTCGCAAATTCTCTTGGCAGATAACTAGAAGCTAGCCATTCCTATGCAACAAACAAATCCAGAATTTGGGTCCTGTATTTAATCTGCGAATAGATCCTTTAAACCAACTCCTCTACAAGTAATTTGGGGTCAAACATAAGTATATATCGCATCTGACCTATTCGAATGAACGATTTAGATGGTTCTACATATTTATGTAGATGGTAGCGGTAGTCCTAACCCCAGATATGGTTATCTAATTGACGAGACTGGGGAATCTCATATGGAATCTCATGAAGGTATTACTAATAATGAGGCGGAATACTTGGCTATCATCACTGCGCTTAACGGTGTCATTGACAAAGATAATCACATTATAATACTGTCGGACAGCCAATTGGTGGTTAATCAAATAAATCACAAATATGGAATAAACAATCAAAAATTGAGAAGTCTAGCCTCTCAGGTTTGGGTCCTCGAAAAAAAGTTTGACAAATTTGAACTCCATTGGGTCCGCAGGTCAGAAAATAAGGCGGGAAAGATGCTTGGTAGTTAAAAAGAAATAATCTGCAGTCCAAAAGGCATATACAAGAATCACATTGAATTTGATTACTTTACTATACCAAAATTATTGTCACTCAATCTATTAAAGGGAATGTCCAATATACGTTCTGATCTGCAGAAACACAATTTATTCGATTCAATGAGACAGCATCTCAACTGTAAAGGTTCTAACGATTTCAAGACTTGAGAACATACTCCGTCTTGTAATGACAATATAGGACTTTAAATATGTTATTAACAATTTATGGAAGTAATAAACCTAAACCTACACATTCTAAGCCAACCTCAACTTAAATACTGTCCAATATTCATTATTAGGATAAATCTTGAAAATGATTCTCTTATGGAGTAAAACCATGTGAATATTCAAATGTAATATTTTATCTCCTTCCCATTGGCACAATACGGACAATAGAGGAAAACAATCTGTCTAACCATCTTAAATCCAAGTAGAGAGAATACTAAACTAGGTGAGCCTAACCTGTAATTTGAAGCGAAGTGCTTCATGACTGTTATTGAACTTAACTGCAACCAGGATTTCTGGTCAATTCGACTGTAAGAATAATAAGTAAGAGGACTAAATTGATCACTTTTCACTAACAACCCAAATATATGATACAAAATCATTTAATGGTTGGGGAATCGCAATAGTATCAACCAAGGGAGAGCCTTTGGGCTTCTGTATTTCACAAGACTAAAGTCCTAGAAAGGCGGAAACTGCCTTCCTCCATTATTTTATTGTGTTCTCAATACAAGAGTTGTCCTGACAGTTCTGATACTTTTAAACGAACAAACAAACAGGATTTGTTCTTAGATCGTCGCTCTTACCTCCGAACTATTCAGGCTGTTATACTGCCGAGCTTTCTTCTTCTGAAATAGAGGTTAATTCATTCATAGTATTGTAAATTTCCAAGTATCTCTTTCCTTTTTGGGTAGTAATATATGTCTGTTCACCCAACCTATATTCTAGCAATCCATTATCTTGTAACTCCGTCAAATGGGCACAAAGTTGATTGTGAGAAAGATATGCCTTATACATAATCTTTGTCTTGTTTTCTGCAGCTATTGCTGCTTCCAAAATCATCGCATTTATGTCCTGTCTGCCCCTATTTTTCATGATATGAATTGCTATGCAAGATGAAGTTATTTATCAGAATCGAAAAGAGGTTATCAGTTTAGGTTATATTGCATACTTACGGTATTCCATACTATAATATTCTTCTTGCAAAAACTAGTATTATGTAATACATATGTATTTTTATGACTTCGAACCGTCCAGAAGTTATTGGAACCTATCACTAAATATTTAGTAAGTTTATAATTATTGCACGGTCTCCACTGAATCACCCCCCCTTACTCGTAATAGGCAAGATAGGCAAAATGGAAATTGTTCAATTTTGGCCACTAGAACACATCCAGGCGATGTCGTGTTTTTCTAGATTATTGGAGTAGCTTCGACTTAATCTCACGAACAATGCAGAATCAAGTTCTTTTTCCCTTCCATCCTTCAAAACACTGTAGATGGTAGTACTCTGTTTCATTTCCTGTATTGGCTACCACGTACACACTCCCGAGGGAGTCCAGATTTATCACTTTTTTGCATTCACTGCAGAATACTGGAGCTTGAGCTGCCGACATAGTTACTCTTTCATGTCCCTCTTTAGTAGGCAAGAATTAAGATTTTAACTTTGCTGTTCATCGTTTCCTATTTTGATAGGTTTAGCTAGCATATCTGCGTGCTGTAAATGCCAGGATAATCTCCATTTTAGAAAGCTGCCCGTGCATCTATAATATCAGAAGTGAAATTAAGGGGTTTCTAGCATTAATTGTTAGCGTAAAATATATGATGTTTAAATGAACAGAAGATCGTTAAGAATAGTACCGTCTTAAAGATCGCTTTGTATTGTGCTAATAGACAGGTGATTTTTACCGCAGCTAAAATGAAATTCATAATAACCTACACAGGTACTTTCCAAGAAGCGATTAAATGCCTAATTTTGAGGCGTATGAGGATGAAAGTTTGCTAGACTATTCCTAGAAGTTCATCTGATAGTCCAGCATTCGAAATTACCAAAGTATACAGCATTGATGAATTTGTAAAACACTCGTAATTGTCCGTTTACATATATACAATATGGACTCAACATGTTCGCGAGATAAGAGATAAATAATTGATGTGCGTTGATTGATTGTGCAAGAGGAGAAGGATCAGAACAAGCAACAATCTAACACTATTGCATCGTATCTTTCGTCGACTGTTGGGTCCATTTCTAATTCTGATGTGATCATCCTCGAAGCAAATAGTACTGTTGACGATGCGAGCCGTCTCATGAAAGAAAAGAATTCTACGAGTGTTCTTGTATCTGCAAGGGGGGATATCGTTGGCGTGGTTAGCAAAACAGACATTTTATTCAAAGTAATGTCTCAAAACAGAGATCCCTCTAAGGTAAAGCTTCGGGAAATAATGTCTAGTCCTGTGCTGACCATACGCCCTAATGCGACCGTAGAGGAGGCGTTATCCAGGATGGCGAAACGAAATGTCAGACAAATATTTCTTCATGCCTTTAACGCAATAATTGGAGTGATATCTAGAGAACAAATCTATAGGAGGATGGAGGAAATTTCTCTATCGACTGAAAATTTGGCAATAAGTGGGACACCAGTGTGCATTGTGAATTCGAAATCTGTCACATACATCAAAGATAAGAGTAAAGTAAATTACCTATGTCCATATTGTCAGTCACCATTTGATACCACTGAAGGCCTTTCAAAACATATGGACAGATTTCATAATGAATTTGATGCAGGCGTTCTTGAAGGAGATGTCAGATCTATCTTCGATTAGTTCAACTGACTCTCTTTGCATTAATTTAGGTTTTGAAACTTTAGACTCAAGCTGCACATTTAATAATTGAGACTGACTAGGATTTTTGAAAGTTTCATTATTTTGGTTGCAAATTAAACTATACCCCAATAGGTAACGAGATTTCCAATAATAAAACATAATATAATTTAGCATCATTATCCGCTTTTCGAACTTTAATGACTGTCACTAAGTCTGTTAATGTTTCCTTGTTCTCAAAAAACGCCCAGGTTCAAAAGGTAAAGTTGACGTTGTCAACGTTCCTCATTTAGAAGAGCATCAAAATGTAAATGACTGTACTTCTCCTATCCAAGAGATTTACTTCTATTGATGTGAATTTAGGATTGGACCTAACCCACCGATCAATAGTATGGCTAATTGAAGCACCAATATCTTACGAAAGAAATAGGGATTTGCATAAAGGTCTCAATGCTATCTTTGATACTATCTATTGTTATAAGGATCAAGGATAAATGTAAACTGATCAGGTTTTACATACTAATAATAGAAATGTATAATTATTACAATCTTTTGTAACTATTAGTGTATTTTCATACCACATCGGCATTCACTCAAGAAAATATAATAATAACCTAGTCGTATATTTGAGGAGTTGCAGAAACATATCTCTAAGCGGCTTTTCAGTATTGAGAAGAAAGGGCAGAATCTAAACAAAGAGATTCAAAAGATACGTAGTGGATTTTTTTCATTTGAGGAGATCTGTCCACAATGGTCTCTTGCATTGCGACTAGGATGTACGAATAATCCCAATCTGGATGTCCAGGACGCAAAGAACTGTATTGTTGGAGAGGCTCATGGCTTCCGAAACAAGTGTTTGGTATGTTCAAAATGCTGGGAGTATTCTCAGAGCTTCACTTTCTGTACCTACGGAAACAAGAATCACAAATACATCATAACTGATAGTCAGAGGTTCGAAGATTTGAAGTTCGATTTTGTCTCTCATTTTAACCAAAAACATCTCCTCAATCGATTTCATCAGCAAAATATTCTAATTCTGCCGATTCGAAGTGTGTCAAGAGTTTTACGTAGGCTCAAAAATATATCATTATTGTTGTCCTGTATGAAAGTGTTCGCAAAAATAGTAATATAGTTTTAATGAGTGAATATCAGATAGATTAGCTGAACCCGATTATTTTGCAGTAGAGTTACAGCTGCTTAATTCGTAATATATGGGAATCCAGTAAAGATTAATAGCATCCTCGATATCATTATCTTGTGTGGTCAGGCCATACGACGTTAACCACTATATTTGTGCTAAGCCGAACTAAAAGACAGATGATTCAAATTAATTCTTACAGGATATCGCAAACATCCCTGTAAGAGATGATTACATTCATCGGCATAGCATTGTACTCGAAGCAATTCATAATTTATGAATATCATAAATATCAATAAGTAGGAACGCAGCTCAAATTACTTTTTAGTTGGTGCCATATTGTTCTCTATATACCAATTGGCTAAGAGGGAGACGATTCTTTTTCTTTCCGGTCAATGGTTTGAGGGGATAACCGAAACCTAGGATAATAGAAGGAGTCAAATCGTTTGGGATTCTAAAGTCATTTCGAAGATTTCCTTCTTTTATTCCTGTAAACAGCCCGGAAACTACTCCTTCGTTCCATGCAGTAAGTTGCATGCTTTGAGCAACTCTCCCTGCATCGATTAAATGGAAGCGCAGTGTTGGATTCGTCAGAATAATTATTGCAAAATCTGCACCTGCAATCCATCCTCCGCTAGTACTGTCCAGAGCCAGCTGGCTCAGATTTTTCTTGTCTTCAACGAGGACAAAGCGCCAGTGTTGCAGGTTCAAACCTGAACCTGTTTGTCTAGCAGATTCGAGAATTCTTCGCTTTATTTCTGATTCAACCTCTTTCCTCATAAATTCCCGTACTTCAAGTTTGGATACTACGCATTCGAAAGTGTTCATTCCTTGATTATCAACACAATATATGGTTTGAGCCCTTAAAGGCTTTCATGGCCTAATTGGGTCATGACAACCTATTCTATGAATTTGCTAGACGCAAATCGTAGCAATATTTAAGGTCGCATTCACCTCTTCTGTTCAAAGGCACAGCGATTAAGAATTCAGTCTTGGTTATTGTACCTGAATTGCTTTCATCGCCTGAGGATGGATGGAATTTCGTTCTCCCCATTTTCCTCGTTTGATTCATCTCCATCTTGAGGTCCCATTTCATCTTCTTGAACTTCGTCTCCGATAGAAATTCAATTCATATCCGACCCGAATGTATTCACTTCAATTAATCAATTTTCTTGTTCGCTAATACCATTTTGAGATGAGGAATCGTTTTTTAATAGAGAAGTTGGAAGAATCTTGAGGAGACTTCCCTGACCATCATTTTCCCTATCGAATGTCAGAAGGTACAAATTGCCATCAGGCCCAGTTTCTATTTCCGTAATCCTGCAAAACCAGTTCCAATCGTCACAGCTGATAGCTCTTCATCGCTATCTGCGACCAGATCGCCCAAGGGTGAGTCCTTTTCCAAACTTATCCCTGTTCTATCAGCGTTAGGCTAGAAATAGTAAAGCGTCCCCGAAGTTATATCTCCTGCGAAGACGCCATTTTCGTAATTTGATCTAAATGCCGTCGAATTGAGAAACTCAATGTCAGTTATCCCTCGCGATTCTGCCCAACTGAAGACAGGGTCAGCATAATAGGATCCTGGAATACTAGTCAAACTAGATTCAGATACGCCTGCGTTGGCGCTCATCGGACCCATGGCCGATTTCCATCCACTATTGAATCCAGGCTCAACTACATTAATTTCATCGAATACATCTTCGCCATTTTCTGCGTCCCAGAGCTTTCCTGTTACAGGGTCAAAATCAAAACCGTAGCTGTTTCTAATGCCGTAGGCATAATATCTGCCAACTTCATCGCCTTTGGCAGCAAATGGATTATTCACAGAAGCTGATCCATTAATGGGGTTTACTCTAAGTATTACGCCACTATCATCTGGCGGCGGTCCATTTTGGAAGTTTTGAAGCTGCCCTTCTCTTTGCATTTCTCCAACTATGACATATAGTTGCTTATCAGGGCCAACCTTTAGCTTGCCTCCTTGATGATTTGTGCCGGGTGTGGCTGGAAGGTCTAAAAGTAACTGCGGGTCAGTTAGAGAGGAGCCGTCCCAAGCATAGCTATATACTCTATTCCGGACTTCGTTTTCGGTAGAAATTCCCTCTACCGGGGCGCCATTTTCAGTGACAAAAAGGTATACTTTAACACCGTCGTAAGCTATCCCCAATAAACCACGCTCGTTATTACTTTCAATATCTTCAATCTGTAACACTGGTTCTGGTTGCAATACTCCGTTTGAAATCAATCTGACATTCCCTCCCTTTTCTAACAGTAAGATATTGTTATTATCAAGAAAAATAAGACTGGTTGGGGAAGCTAATCCGTCAACCATAACTTGAATTGTGAGGCTTGGATCATTAAGCTGCCCCTGAGCAAAAACCGAATCAAGCCCGAAAGGAAATATTAAAAAAACAAAAGCGATAGCCACAAAAGGCGATATCCCTAAAGTCCCCAAAACATCTGACATATTTATTGTACTAAGACAACCACTTTTTTCTTAGATTAAGTTTCAGTCTACGAAGTACCACACAGCGGACTAGTCTATCTATCTAAACTCATTCGCGACGAGAAAAGACTAGTGTTCAACTTAGCTACTCTATTATTGGCTGTCGATGTATTTTATAGTATGAAAGGAGCTAACAGATTAGCCCCATTGTTAAAGGAGTGGCCACAAAAGTAACATACTTAGCGACCTATTTTATCATAGTAATGCTAATACTCTTTCCCATGAATAATGCGTCAAAACAAAATGTGTATTTAAAAATATATGCTTAGATTGGTTGCCTAATTCTCCCACGTAGACCTATCAAGTGGGTTTTCAAATCAGCTAAGGGTAGTTATGATGGGGCTCAAAAATAATGGTAGAGGTAGATGGGGTACCATATTTCCAAGATTTAGTCATATTCCCACAGTATCTACCTTCTTGATTTCAAGAGTTACTCTGTCTCCTACTTTTAAACTCATGTCCTCGTACTCCCTCATACTCAACTTTATGGTAGGAGATTCAGAAATCCCCACGCCTCCCATCATGTTAGAAAATGCTTTAGGTAGATTCTTCATCATGTCTTCAGGAGACGTGAATGCAAATGCATGAGCACCAAAAGGACTCTGGGGAGATCGCTGTCTGTTTTCGCTGGTAGAAGAAGGATCGCTAAAGCTAAGATATATGTACGGGCTACCGTCTTGGGTGGCTTCAATGCGTGAGACTATAAATTCTTTCTTCATCATCTATTGTCTTACTGTAAACACTTTATAGTTTTTTGGGTGTCTTTAGAACTAAACATAGTGAAAAGTGGACTAATAATTTATGCTCGACAAAATTTGAGCGCACAGATCCTTCCAAGATCCGAGATCGAATTAGTAAATCTTGATAGCAGTGACAGCAGGGATAATGATCCATTATATGAAGGATCTAATCATACACATATTCCGTTCCTACATCACTACCGACTGACAAAGTCTACGGCTACACCAGCTTGCCAGAACGGGGCATTCTCTGAGACTCAAGCTGTTAGTGAATGCGGCGATTAACTCGATATAATTTGGAAAAGTGTGAAAAACTTGGATCGAAGAATGTGCATAAACGTACAATTAGGAATTCCGAAGATGAAAAACGTACGACAAACTTGCCGTCAAGATGGAATCAGCTGCTAGTGGCGCTGGGATATTTCATTTAAGTCATGTAGGATAACGCCCAATCACCGTACTCTCAGTAATTCGGTAGCCTGTCACTGCCATTTCTAATGAATGTTCAAATTGCGCAGAATCCAATTGTCCCAGGTGTTACCACTCCCGTGGACGGGTATGTTGAGTCAGTCAGATAAGGAGTGCTAGTATTCAACTTCGGAAGCGATTAATCTGTTTATCATTCGATATACGATACGAGGTATACATTATTTTTAGACTTGGGCAAGGCGCATTTTCTGATTTTGCTCTTTATAGCATTGTCTTCAGAATTCAACCCTGAGGAGCACAGGAATAAATATATAAGATATAATTATCTATCAACCAATTTGACTACTAGTGAACACCATAGAAATCAGACATCCTGGATGTTCTATACATTATTTGTGCATTTTTTCATTTCTAGCTTTCATCACCATACAAGGATCAGATCTAATTTTTGAATACTACGTTTCTGAGAATAAATACGCTATTGCGCTATCGCCCTATGTCATAATGGCACACGCTACAATAACTGGTAACAATATACCAAATGGTAGTGATGACGAATGGGTAACTGTTAATCATGATTTCTATGGTACAAGAAGTAGTAATCAAACCATCATTAATGAGGAGAATGTGGATTCTTTAAGAATCAAGTGGCAGATTGTAAATAATTTTGAAATACAGGATTCACCCATAATCATTGGCACCGTCGGTTACGTTCAAGATTATGCTGGAAATGTGTTTGCTTTTAATATAGAAAACGGACGAGTTCTATGGAATGTGCGTGTAGGTTATGGACCAACAATGGGTCTGAGCTACGACAATGGATTAATTTTTTCGAGTACTGCATCGAATGGGACCGTTGTTGCAATAAACGCAACAGATGGTAGCAGGAAATGGGAATCTCAAACTCTCGGTGATACATCAGTGGGCTATAGTATAGATTCCTTCCCTATAGTATGGAAAGATTATGTAGTTGCGGGATCAGGGGGGAGTGGATTGCCACCAGGGCCTGGCATGGTAAAAGGGAACGTTACGGCACTTAACCGTACAGACGGTAGTGTCCTGTGGAATCTTGCAACAACTACAGGTGAATGGGTCAAAAAAGGGAAGACCCCACCAAACGGAGGGGCGACGGCATGGTCTGGGGGTTCATTTGATCCTGAAGAAGGTATTTTATATGTTCCATTAGGAAGTGCTTCCCCAAACTTTAACGCTTCTACTAGACAAACACCAAACCTCTATTCGAATCATATGATAGCTGTGAACGTTACTTCAGGGGATATTATATGGGCTACGCCATTTATAGCACATGGTACCGTCCTAAATCATGTTGTGGTTCCAGATACTCACGATTGGGATACATCTTGGGGTAGTAGCATTACTAAGGTATCACTACAAAATGGTACTCAAAAGAAGATCGTAGTAGGACACGATAAGATGGGTAATGTAATTGCGATGGATGGTAAAACCGGTGACGAGATATGGTGGAAGACATTGGGAAAACCAATCAACATCAATAAAATTCCCTCAGCAAACGGTACTGGCCTTATTTGGGCATACGGCGTTTATAATTACCATGCTGTGGACGACACAAACACGCTCTATATTACTGCTACAAACCGAGGTTTGAATTTCTTTACCGATGGAATAAGTGGTCATAAGAAAGCAGCTCCAGACACCATCGAGCAAGGATTAAAAAATGGCACAATATATGCGATTGATATTCTCACCGGTGAAATTAAATGGAAACTTGATACAGAGTTTCCACCTAGAGTATCACCTTTAGTTACTAATGATATACTTTTTACTGGCTATATTCCATATGATGGAAAATCAAAATCAGGCATAATTCTAGCTCTGGACAAACAGACTGGAAGTAAACTATGGGAATTTAATGTAAATGCGCCTATAGCCCCAGTAGGTCCATCTATTGCAAACGGTATGCTTTTTGTGCCTACAGGCAAGTTAGTCTCTAACCCCACTCTCTCCTCGACAAGGGGCGAAGGTTCTCTAATTGCCTTTGAACCTGGGACGTCTAATTGAGAATTTCTTTTGTAGCAGAAATAAAGCACTGCCATCATGATTATTGTCAGTACATTTTTCCATTTGTCCAATATATCTAATTACCGGAACCTCAAGTAACAATTCCAGAAAGCCATGTAGTCCTAGCCCAACCAATATTTGCACTCGAATTCCTGGGAGCGTATTTTATGGTTTGGTCACCTCTCGTACCTGGAAGATTTTATTATCAATTGAATAAACAACATTCAAAACATGAATGGCAGCTGCGATTTCATCACAAATAGGGCAAATTCAATACTGAATCATATGAATATATACTCAAAGAAATATGTAATTAGACAGCTCACATGAGGGGGAGACTAGAATTGGCCCGTCAATGTCATAAGTGGGATCTCAACTTGAGATTTATTCTGCTTACTCTACTTGCACTTACTCTAAGTAATTGCCTTACTATTGTGCTGACAGAGACACAAGTGAGTAACTCTATTTCAGTACATGGAGTATTGGGCGCAAGCTGTGGAAGTTTAATTAATAAATCAACTGAGCTTTCAGCGAATCTCGTATGTAATGATCATGGAATTATAGTGAATGCTTCAGACATATCGATTGCAATGAATGGATATTCCATAATCGGCCCGGGAATACAAAGTACAAAGTCTGGAATAATTGTCCCTGACCTTGATAATGTAACAGTTTATGGTCCAGGACGTATAGTTGCCTTCCAATCAGGCATTTTTGCAACAGGTTCGAACAAGGTAGGTGTATCTTCGATCTTTCTTGACGACAATCGAATAGGCGTCTACTTGACTGGTGCCACTAATTCAACCCTTGAATATAACATGATGAGGAACAACGAATTAGGAATAGCAACGCATTCCAGCAGGGATATATTGTCCAATGAAAACTATTTTTATGATAATTCATTGGCTGGAATTTCATTTATCAATACTGGAGATTCATCCATTTCTTTAAACTATATAAATGGAAGCCAAAATGGCATCTTCACCGATCCGTCTAGTTTTTTAAATGACATCTCGTTTAATTTCTTGCGCAATATTATCGATATTAACAGTGCAAACGGCTTGTCTAATGATATCACAAATAATACATACGAAGGTAATTACTGTGAGCTTAGTTTACCTTCTGGAATATGTAGAGGAGTGACAGAGTAATGGCCTAATTTTTGACTGAGCCAAGTCGAAAGCATCAATATCAAGACCGTATATACTCTGAATTGCAGTAATCAGCAAGCATTATATGAAATTTGCTATTGCTTGTATAGTCCATGGAGATATGATTTAACGTCTGGGTATCACACATCAAATCTGTTCCATTAGAGTCCCTCTTATGAAGGAGCTGAACTGTGATTAAAAATTGGCTAAGCATATTTATGTATTGCAGACTCGACATTTTGAATACGCAAATCATCAAGCATGATTCGTGATTGGAAATGAGTGGTGTGGGATGACTTTAGTTGGATGTCCGAGGTCAATGGATTCTATTCTGACAATGCACACCTTCGAACTGCAATGTTTGGGGAACAGGTGGTGCTCCGAATGGAGGACAGATAATTATGAACATTTCTTTGAAAAATTAGCAGACACATATTATAACCTAAGGTAATTAAAAATTAAAGAATTGATGAAAGCAATTCAGAATGTTACCCATTCTATAGAATCGGAGTAAATAGCTTTTCTGAATGGAATAAAGATAAATTATACATTAGCACGTGTCATACTCTATCTTCCATACTCATAGTAGAACTAGAATGGAAATATTTCTCCAGTGTCCTCAGATCTGCCCTTTTGTCTGGTCTTAGATGGTGCCAGATCAGGTAATTTGTCTTCCATATTCACTTCGACTACTGCTGAGGCTTCTTCCATGATTTTCGTAATTTCTACACCATCGGTTCCTATCGGATCGAGACTAGATATCCCGTTTCCTTGCAACGATGAGTCAGAATAGGTACTATTTAGTATATCTCCAAGGGATTCAGAAATTTGGGAAAGAGAATGGTCTGCCGTGGGAATAACTGAAGAAAGGCCACCTCGTAAATCCTTAATTACGGAAGTGGTAGGAGTTAATGTAGATGCAACATCTCCTAATTCAGTAACCGTTTCAAGTCTCAGTCTTACTTGTTCTGTTGTCAGCATAGTTGATTTGACAACTTTGTTTATCTTTCGTATCTGAGAGAGTTCGCTTGAAAGCGATTTTGCATAATTTGTTTCATGGCTCTGTACCGCTTCTACAACATTGTTAAAGATCTGTTGGTCGCGTTGTTTTAGTCTTCCAGAAAACGATTCCATTTTGGAGATTTGTATCTGGAGCTTCCGGTGTGCTTGCTCTAGTCGAGGTTTCAGAGGTTCCGCTGATCTCAAGCTCTCCCTGATCTTGTTCTTAAGGTCACCTGAGGATTTACTCTTTTTCTTTTCTGATCCACTCCATCTATCGAAGAAAGACATTACGAGTAAAGTTCTGTCACATACTCACTTAATTTTACCATGTATCAAGAAAATTTGTTAAGAAGGTGAACTGAATCTTGTTTCAAAATGCCTCCCTATACCCCACAGGGTTAAAACCCTCGAAACAGGCGCATGTTCAGAGCAAAGCTAACGCTTAAAAAAAACCTCCATATAGCCGCACAATGAACAGATAAAGATAGTGTAGTTACTGTACTTCTTCATAATACTTGGAAGGTACTTTTCTATCGACATGGTCGGCTTTAATGGAATTGGCAACGGTACTTTCTTTGGAACTGGTTGGGTTTCTTCTTCCAATATTCCCTCGCATTTAGGACAATTCTTTGACATGCAGAGGAATAAACACGTGGAATAATTACATGTTTCTTACTTCAGAAAATGATGTCATATCTGAGCAAAGCTAGCCTATAGAAGTTTACAAGTACATAATTGAGATTTGGCTTATTCAGAAAGCTGAGGTAGACAAAACTCTACCGTATAATCGGGTTGGCAGGTATGAGATCTAAAGAGAATCTAGAGCCAAGAGAGCGACCCAACAAAATATAAACACTCGTCGATGCTCCGTTCCTAATTTTCGACATGATTACTCGTAATTGTGGAGTAATGCCAGTCGGGAAAGATGACTTGGAACAAGGGCGGCAGTTGTCACTCGTCAATTGAATTCTGCCATGTTGCCCTTAATATCACGGAAATAATACTTGGTCAACTATAGTCTTCAAGGATCTAGATATGGAATAAATCCAATCCCCAAGCAGCTCTCACATTTGTCATCGGTCATCGACGCAATAATTCCACATATCTTATCCTTCTTGCTCACCCCCGAGGACGAAAAGACGTAGCCTGTTCCACAACAAATAGTGCATCTTAACCATGCATTGGGCATTGGCACTCTACTCACAATTTTTGAATGCGTTTTGCGTTTAGTTATAGACACTGACAGATCCTCTAATACGCTATCACATTAATATTTAGAGGTATACATCAAAATCCTATACAAGAATGAAACGAATTCAATAGTGGTGCGGAATTTTAGAAATAGCAAATGAGATTCTGTCAACCGCCATTTTTGCTTTCAAATAATTTAGAAATTGCCTCAATTGCCTCTGATAGGGGAGTCCCCTGATCCGCTATTGATTCCTGCCCCGCCATGTTATCTTCAGATTGGTTTTGAGAAACCTGACCTTCCATGTCTCTAGCCGACTCGTTAGAAGATCCATTTCCAAGTACTGTCATTTGGTTTGCCAACAGCCCATCAGTTTGTTTCTCAGTTGTATTAACACTAGTTCTCTGATCGCTTGATACATTGCGAGATATGGACATATTACTTAAAGTTTCGTCACTGGCAGGACCCGCCAAAGGCATTGATGTTTGTACTGGCGTATCCTGTGCTGGCCCAGTTGAAAGATTTGCTGACAAGATTGGGGTGGTTTGTTCTGTAGATACAACACTACTTAGATTATCGGCATGGGAAGCGTTAGAAGCTATTAGGCTATCATTATCAATCGTTTTGATTAGATCCTCAATTGCCTGGGATGTTCCTGTTCCGGTCTCGTTGGACGAGGGATGTTGAGACTTATCGCTGAAAAATTTGACAAGCAAGTCTGCCAAAGGTCCTGGTTGCTCTTCAGGGATCCAGTGACCAGAGAAAGGCATTATGATCTCTGACACGTTGTTTGCTAATCGTTTTGCCGATTCTAAGCTATAATTCGGTTTAGCGTCACCTCCTCCAAAAGGAGATACTTCCCCAGATACTGCCAAAATTGGCATTGCAAGCTTATCCCTTGATGTTTCATTATTCATAGTTGCATCATTTGCGGAAGCCCTAAAGTATTCAAATCCTGAACGCATTCCCCCCGGGGCCGAATATTGCCTCACATATTCGTCAATGGCCTCTTCGCTGACAGAATATGGATTGTACGCCAATTGACGGTAGAACCACGACAAATACTCACGTTCATTGCCAGCGACGAGGGCTTCTGGCAGGTCCAATGTTCTATGGAATGAAAACCACCAAGGTTCAGCAAACGATAGGTTGGATAGTAAGCCGGGAAAGACATAATCTATCACAACAAGTTTGCTTACATTGTTTGGATGGGCTGTCGCATACGAATAACCTGTTTGAGCTCCGATGTCATGACCTATTAAGTGAGTAGTGTTAAAACCTAAATCAGATACTAGCTGATAAATGTCAGAAGCAGTTGTGTTTCCATCAAATCCAATTGCGGGTTTTGAACTGTCGCCCAGGCCTCTCAAATCGGGTACTATTACAGTATAGTTATTCTCTGCTAGCATCGGCATCACATCTCTCCATTCGTACCATGTTTGGGGCCAACCATGCAACAACACTACTGCGTCTCCTTTTCCGCCCATCACATAATGCATTGTAATGCCATTTACTTCGTTTCTATAATGTTTGAACTGGACATCGTCAAGCATGATAGAATCAGAACTGAGAGAAGGGTCGTAAGATTCAATATTTTGGGAATCATCAAACGCCCGGGTGGAGTTACTTGCACTAACAACTTGCTCAGCTAACACCTTTTGGGCATCAGATGATGAGGAAGGTGCTTGCGCTATGGTGGCGTTTTGAAGGATCATAGCTGTTCCCTCACTCTGCAGATTAGCATTACCAACCTCCCTATCGTCTAGAGATGAAAAAAGGGGTGTCTGATATGGATAATTTTGCTCTTGGTTATTCTGAGCCATCCCTAGATTAGGATCTATGAGAACTGAACTGATGAAAAAGAGCGCAAAAAATGCTGCTAAATGTCCAAGGCGCTCATGAAAATGACACATTCTCACCGGTATCTCCAGAATATTATTATAAATAAGACGATCACTCTGCATGCACCTCTCGTCCAAAAAAGTTTCACCCAAGTTGCCCAGTTAATTAATTTGACAACTATACTTTGCAACTATTGTAATAGTCTGACCAATCAATTTTTAATGGACTTTTACTTTGACTACTTTGAACAAAGACCCTGTTGAAATGAAAAGCTTTCTATTTCACAGTGGTACCCTGGTAATTGTTAAGAGGCCATTAAGGTTCGATGACTTGTACCCACTCCTTGTGGATGAATATAGGAACCTCACATTTGGAAAAGTACCGCAATGTGCTATTAGAAATTGTATGGGAAAAAGCGCCATGTGCAAGGCAGAATGGGTTATTTCTCGAATGGAGCAGGTTAAGCTTTCGCTGAGGTGGATATCAAATAGAGGAAAGCCTAGAAATCCGAAGTACAGACTAAAATAAGAAACAGAATAATCGACTAAGACACATGGAAGATGTTAATGAATCCTAGCTGGCTCTAGTAGAGGGTAGGAGAAACCAGAAATGTTAAGGCTTTCTATGTTAGGCTCATTGCAATGAAAATTTGCAGGACCGTACTTGATATGACGGAAATTCTTCATAATCCCGTGTGATCGAATCAATACAGCAAAACTGCGATAATCTGCCCTTATTTTTGGTTCTCTCTTAGCGCCAGCACTAAATGGCAACGAATTGCTCCATCATTCATTTGTAGTACCCCTCTTTATACCTGAGCGTAGGTACGTACTGTAGAATAAGATAAGCCTCCATGAACTTTATGACTAAGCTAATTGTTGAAACTATTGTTAATATCCTGTGTTATCCTAGAACAAGTTTTCTTTTGCACTTTCTGTTAATGGCTAATGAACACAATAAAAAACCAGGAATATTGGTCTAAACCTCATTATTGGAGTGACCCTAAAGGATAAAATTATAACTCAGTTGAATTTAAGGAAAAATAAGGGGGCTTAGGTGAATTAATGCTATTTACTAAAGTTGGAACCGTGATACTTCTGGTGTCGGATATGGAGAGATCAGTAAAATTTTATAACGAATTGCTCGGGTTGCCAGTAAAGACGAAAACGCAATCTCCGGATTGGGTTGAATTTTTTAACCGGGAAACGACCTTATCCTTGCACGCAATAAAGAGGGGCAAGGTTGGTGACAGTGCCGGCAGCAAGGACACAAAGTTGGGAACTGGAACCCTGGTAGGCTTCATGGTGAGCGATATTGACTCTACGGTTCAATTTCTGAAGGAGAATAACATTCGATTCTTCAAGGAGCCCAGAGACGAACCCTTTGGCAAGCATGCGATAATTGAGGATCCTGATGGTCATTTGATCTCGATTGCACAACTTAATAATAGAACTGCATCTGCAGCATCAGATGCAGAAGAATTTGACCTGCTGGGATTGCTTGGGGCAGAGTAATTGGAGAAAAACATCCGAGGAATTCAAAGTATTCTCACCCAAATCTAAAGCACAGGCATACATAGTTAAATAGTTAAGAAATCTTATTAGATGCATCTTCGCACCATTGGATAATGGATTATAAATCTATTCATGAAAGAATAATGAATCTGGATCCTAGAATTAGGTTGGTCACTATATGCGACTTGAACGGAAAAATAATGCACTCCGATCATCGAGTGGGAGTCGAGAATATGCTGTCATCGGAGGAAAGTAAAAAATCCTTGGAACTGGCTGTCAACGCTTGGAAGACAAGGAGCACTCTTCAGTCCAAAATAGGTAAGGGTAAATACGTTTTGGCGGAATACGAGAAGATCAAAAGAATAACGATGCCATTGGATGAAGAACACATTCTTTATATAACCACTGAAGTGGACGCTGATCATTCAAAAATAATTGACAGCGCGAGAAGAGAAACAAGATAATTCTCGCTATTTTGCCTTTTTTCAAGGTCCTGCAGATGACGGAAAATAAAAAATAATAACAACAGCAAGTATTATCCTAGCTCACATGATTGTTATTTTTTAACTACCTAAATTTCGCAATTTACTTAAATATGATGTATTTCTTTATGAAAGAATAGAGGTAGAGGATAAAAAGTGGTATTTGGGTCTTTTTTCAAGAAGAAGAAAAAGCAGGTAGAGAATGGTGTAAGCGATGTAGAGAACATGATTAAGCCAGAACAACAACAGCCTGAGAGCGAACTGGAAAAAATGGATCACTCATTCACTGCCGAAAAAACAGAACCTGGAAATTCTAAGAAAGGATCAGTTGAAACAGAGCAATTACAGGGCGCAGAAGATAATCTCCCCGAAAACGATCGTTTTTCAGATCCCGAACCGGTGGTTTTTCAAGCGACTGTCAAAGAAGTTACAGTGAATATTAATTCAGAGCTCCTACGACAGGCGCAAGCAAAAGGAGTTGATTTATCCAACATTTTGGAACAACAGCTCAGGAGACTAATGTCTGATACTCAATAGATCGTTCTTACGACATTTCTATTCCTGCAGTTCATCCTTAGGATTACTTTAGGAATACCTGGACTCTATCTGGTCAGGACACTGCGCTTCGGGAAGGATTAAACTCAAGCTTTAAGGATGATTCCTCATCGCGTTATCTGCTCATATCATTTGAAGCGCTTTTTGTTTTGTTTAGTTGCCGCCTAAACAGCCAACCTACTAGAGGGTTTAGAAAGTATGGGAAGGTCTGTTTGAGCCACACTCCTGCACGGATATAAAAAGGGACCATTATTTCAAGGCGGCTGGAGCAAGATGCTTTGAGGATTGCTTTAGAAACGGTCTGCGGTTCCAAGAAAAAACCAGCATAATTTGGTTTCTTCCAACCAAATGAGACGTGATTGAAAAACTCGGTTTTTACACCGATTGGACTCACAACCGTGATTTCAACCCCTGTGCCATGTAGTTCATGATACAAGGACTCGGAAAATCCTAATATCGCATACTTTGAAGCAGAATAACAGGCCATTCCTGCAACTCCAAAACTTCCAGCTACGGAAGCTACATTTACTATGTGACCAGATCGTCTTTTCAGCATAGATCCAAGAAACGCTTTGGTACAATATGCAGTTCCTAGGAAGTTAGTTCGCATAACCAATTCTAAATCTTCTGCAGTTTGTTTTTCTAAATTGCCATAGATTCCAACGCCTGCGTTGTTTATTAGAATATCAACATACCCGAACTTATCAATGACTTTTTGGGCCAGCTCACCTACTTCCCGCCTATTTGACACATCACATCGATAAGAAACAACGTTCACTTGCCGCAATTCTGTGCCTCCCCTGATAATACTCTCCAATTCAACAAGCTTTGACTGCGTTCGCGCGACAAGGATTATTACCCCCACTCCCTTCGATGCAAAATCCATTGCTGTTTGTTTACCGATACCACGAGAAGCGCCAGTGATAAGTACTATTTTCCCTTCTAATTTGTCATGATCGCGTTTCAATAGAGTCTCACAAAGCAATGATCGAAAGTTGAAATTTAACCATTCCCCTATCGACCTTGAGTCTTGTCACGGGCAATTATATTTTGTACTTTGTAATGTTATACTTTTATCTTCAGTGATTCAGGAGCAATAAGAAAAATAATGAGGATACTCCACTCATGTTGGAATCTAGGATTGCAATACTGACAGAGTTAGACCGGATTCATGGTCAAGTGAAGAATTTCTAATTTTGCACTAACGATGTCGATCTTGGAGGGAGGTAATAATTATCAATCTCTCGTCTTTTGAACAAAGAATCAGTCAATTATTTTAGGTGATGACTAAGACCAGGTTATCTCTAGCAGGAATCCTCTAGTCAAATAAATGAAAATTAGTAAAGGTATCAAACCTTTTCACTCAGCTTACATTTTTTAGTTCTCCCAATGAGAAATGGTCTTGATCTAAAGTAACTGGTCGTACTAATACATATAGGGCAGAAGATTTGTTTCGTTAGGAACACTGAGGTAGATGTACTTTCCATCATACCCTTTTATTCTCGAAATTGGAATTATGTACTCATTAAGTAATCTGAATCTACCGAAGTCTATGACTACTATATTGTCCTTGTAATTACATATGACTTTACCGCATGACATGCCATCGCCCGTCTTCGCTAGAATTCCTAACTCAGATATCGAGTCCCAACTCACCTTTAAATCAGATGGATAACTGTTTCTGTCGGCTTCGTCTATGTCTTCTTTATCTGGGAAAAGGTTTTCGTCTCGCAAGGGATGTGACGCCAGGGTCCCGTCCTCGTGTTTGGCCATAGAATATTGTGTACTTGCATACTCGCACATTACTATATACCCTTTTAAGATTAAAAAGATCGAATCTTTTGTCAAATTATTCTATGCAGATAGATCTTTTGGATAAGAGGTCGGTTCCCCAATATAGAAGTATTCTTAATATTATTTAAGTCGGCAACGTTGAACCCTAAACCGCAATTTTTCAAACCTGACACGAAAGGGTATATGTATCAAAATGAGATTAGTTGTGACTCCCCTTTCACTGATAATGTTTGCATATTTTAGCGTTCCAATCGACAACTTTTCTCAAATGCCCACAAATGTTTATCTGAAAATAGTCCTGGCAAGCGCCAATAGTTGAAGGAATACTGAGAGTTAGCATATCTCAATACGGCTACAATTCTTCTAATACACTGATTGGACGTCTTCATGTGTCACGGTATGCATTAAATTTGAATTTCTGGTGCTGCCGCCTTATATTGTTTATAGAATTTCTAACAGAATAGGCCAGCACGAATATTTACGCCTAATCCACATCTTTTGGATCGCAATAATATAACTGACTTAGAATACCTGTTTAGTAAAATGATTGTGTACGTAGTAAAGGCAACAAACTACCTACAGCTTGAAGCCGGTCTGAAAACAGCAAATGGTTTGAGAGGATAAATTTTTTCATCGCTTTGAGAATACTGATATCTTCAGGGTGAGATGTGAAACATAGGTCTGTATTTGACTATATTCTGGAATAACTATTGTTGTGCACTTTGGAGATTTTATTTAACAAACGAATGTTAAAAGTTAAGGAGAAGTGAAGAAATAGTAAAAAATATGGGACTCAATTCTGTCGCGGAATACCTGAAAATACCGTTGGAGATGGTAGTTGATTTGAGAAAGCGACAAGATAGGAGCAATCAAGCTCAGGAAAAATTGGTGCAAGGTTCTCGATCTGGAGGGCCCGAAACTTTTCACTACTATGAAAGGTCCACGTCGAATAACGGTACTATCCCGCTATCACCGACGCTTTCAGAGTATATAGAAAGACGGTTCATCCCAACTTTGTACTGGTATCAAAATAAAGCCAGATCAAATTCAATGAAATTCAACATCTGGAAGGTTGTAATAATATCATCTGCTTTGTTTGTGGCAATTCTAAATGCGCTAGCTTTGGGTTTGAATAACCAGAATGTTAACAACCCAATGGTGACTCTTGCATCTGCCATCGCAGCGATAATTATACTGACATCATTTGCCTACCTCCAAGCTTCAAAAATTCATGAGAGCAGAATCCACTTTACACGGGTGAAACAGAGATTGGAGAGGGAGTATCAGCTCTTTATGTTGAGGGCCAAACACTACGCTAGAAGAGAAGGGATTAACGATAGTTATTCTACCCAGTTATTTGTGGAAAATATAGAAAGTATATTAACAAATGATTAGAAACTGCTAATAAAATATACGGATTACTTTTCGGGAGCCTGTTCGATTCAACAGAATAACTTTGGCTTTTTCTCTGCAATTAGAGGTTAAAATAAGTGGAAGCTCCGTACAAGTTTATCGGTAGAGCAATTCTTGTTGGTTTTTCGGAACCATCATAGGATGTAAGTTAATGTCCATATAATTTACTTTTCACATTTTGGACTCTATCTTTCAATGTATGGATTTTGTCCATTCTTTGATCTATTCGAATGGTAGTGATGATGCGAGATGCGCCAACCTTTTCTACTGCTTCATGTGCAGCCTCGACGGCGGTCAAAATACTCTTTAAGTTTGATGACTCTACTTGTGTTCCCATGCCAGTAAGGGTAACTTTCAACCCTTTTGTCTTCTTAATAGCCAGAAACGCTATAGCGATCTCATCACTCATGCTTACTTTACCTTTCACGAGGGGAACTAAACTAATTTCGGCAACGACGATCTTGCTGCTGGGTTCAAGATGTGACATAATTTGAATTAGGTGTTGTCAACTTTTAACCATTACCACACGGTAACGCGGCTAACGGAACTTAAAGTATCTTCGTTCCATAGGAACGTTAGAAGATTTTAAGCCTGCCTAGAAGATTAGCTAAATAAAGTCTTCCGGTCCGGCGTTTATCCTCATCCCTATATCGGGTAGCATTATGTTGCCTCTTCTGTAAATTATGCATCATCAATCTCATGAATATGAGACACTAATTCTTATGAAAAGCCTCAGAGGCTTTCTGAAGTAGACGATTGCTATCTGAATTGCATGATGAATCGGAATACACATATTGACATTATGAACGAAAATAATCTGAGGTTCAAATATTTATCATAAATTGTGTTCATCTAATGCATTTATTCCTTGGAAATTGATTTTTGGGAAGGCCAGTTCGGGGACGTCACATTAACATTGGATCAAAGTGGAATTGTAGACTATCTGAATTGAATTGCCCTGTTGACTTTCTAACTCAGTCTTGTTCTATTTGAGGGGCATTGCCTTTTGCTATATAATTTTGAAATTAGCGAAGTAAATGTTGCTAGGATATCTACTACTGAATTTTTTACTTATAGTTGAATAAGTATGCACCATTTTGGCAGAGTATTAGAAGAAATATATGTGACTATGGATGGTTGCATAAATTCAGTGGTATCTGAACCCAAAAATTTAGCGATCTTGATTTTATTCATAGGTGGTATCATCATTGGGTTTGGCCTTGTCTTCGTTGCTCAAAGTAGAAGCCTCTTGGGTCCTCCTTCTTCATTCATGTATAGTAATGTCGAATGGACCACAAATGGATCTGCAGTCGTTTTGATAGGGATCTTTGTGTGTTCTATCGGTTTGCTGATGAGATTTCTCAGATGGTCACATAGATGAGAAATTAGTATCAAGCCGGCGACTCTGCATAAGCTTCGGCTCAATTTTAATTTGCATATAATCTATCGCTACTATCTTCGTCCTTCGGCCGTGCCTAACTACTCTGCGATATTTTGTTTGAATGACAAGGGTCCGTAGAGTGAACTAGACAGTGATTGTAATTTTAGGCACCTGATCATCTTATATTTCCTTAGCATAATTATTGCATGAAGACCAGACAAAGCAATGGAAGGTGACAATTCATCAACCTATAGAAGCTTGTAGACCCTTATATGAATACAAAGTAGAGCCAAACATACCATACGAGATTTTAAATGAATTTTGAATCAGCGCCACTCTCTTCTCGTGTTCAAATGGGTCGAAGGCTACAGGCAAGGCATATTTAGACCCGAAAAAACAAGCATGAAACAACGATGGTCTTATCAATTTGGGGTTGACTGATGTGGGTAGGATGTAAGTAGTAGTTTCGTTTTTCTAATTCTGGAATTTAATGGCAACAATTGAGAAATTATAAGAATAAGTTATTCTATTATCATATTGAGAATTTGGCGTCATATGAATTGAGAGAGATAAGATCCGTTTTTCGCGGGTTGCAAACGTTATATGAAACATATTTGCCCAAGGTAGACCCACTTCTTATCCATGATTTGCTAGTTCGCGAGCAAGAAAAATCAGAGCATACACCATTCTACATGGTAGAAATTTTTACAAAAGATGGGACGGATTCCGATCTAATGAAAGATAAGATTTACCAAAGCACGGGGATGGTTCCATCCATCTACGATAAAGGCACTCATTATGTGACCAATCAAAGATTGAGTTTGGAAAAACTGCAAGAGATAAGTAATGATGAAAATGTGTTGGAAGTGACAGGAGACTATACTGGAACGCTTACGGGCAGAGGTGCGTCACACGAACACAAGCATTAACTGTCAGGTGGATTATCTTTTTTTATCATTACTATTTAATCAAGTTCGAACCGTACACTCAATTTTCATCTAAGGACAAGACATTGTTACAGAATCAGATTGATGTACAAGATTATAAGCGAAATCTACACCTCTTCACACAAACATATCTATACTACAAGTAAGATTTAGAATCTGATTCGAACTGCCTAAAAAAGCTTTACAGTTCCAATTGCAAATCTCGAGAGATTACCCAGCCAGCAACCAATAAGCAATGAAGCTCTAAAAATTTTGAGCTCTACAATTCCGGCCCTGAACAGATCGAATCTGACTTCGACCGAATAACATTCATCAGTGCGAGTGAATCTAATTAATAAGAGTTAGATACTGGAAAGATCTAGACAATAACTGATGTGGTTTCCCCTGCTGACACGGAACAGAATTAAGGAGAATTGTGCAGTTTGTAATAAGGAGTTATTAAAATTTAGATACAGACCAAGGAACGAATGGAATATTCACGGTATGCTCTGCGGAGATTGTCACGTCATGAAATCCATGGAATATTCAGGACACAGTGAAACCAGTGGAGATAAAAAACGGCAGGACCTTATAGAAGATGAGAAAGAGACATCTCCAAAGTGTGGAGGATGTAATAGTGACATTGGCTCTGGCTCAGAACATTTTAGACCAAAATGGCAATGGAACCTGGACACAAACCTAATCCTTTGCAGGCGATGTTATTCCTTGAAGAGCAAAGAATACGAAAAGAGAATCAACTATTGTGCAGTATGTGGTAATAAAATGTCCTTCTTTCGGTACAACCCCAAACCTAAGTGGAAGATTGATGGCCAGCTTTGCAAAAGATGCTGGGATAATTCGAATACTTTCTGGAAAAATCAACAATAGTGTAATAGAATATTCGCGGTAAAGCAATACGATAGTTTGAATTTCGACATCTTAGATGGTAATGGGTCTCATTTCCTATTGTTTAAGCCTCCTCACGTCTAATTTTTCAGTTAATTTTCCTGGCGAAATATTACGACTTTATCCGAACTGCTTCCACGTGTATGTCTGTATTTTCGATCTATAGAAGTATCAAAAAATAATTAATTAATTACGCAAAATTATGTGCATTGGATGTATTAACAGAAAGAGATATACCAAGCAAGAGCGATGTTCTGACATTATGAGGATATAAACACACGGAACAATCTTTACGAATAGATCGGATTTTCATCTGCCGCTCTATTTGGAATATCTGCCACCATAATCATTCAGAGTTTGAAGGTTGCAAGTTCAAATCACTATAGTAAGATCGTACGTTGTCATTAAATACAATGCATTAAAGCAAAGTCAACTTGGACATTTTTTGGACACATTTGTCTATCAAATGAATGCGTCTAACCACGTGTACTTTCCATGAAGATCATAATTTTATTAAATTATCGTCGTTGACGTATAGAATGTTCAACCAAATTCCATTGGAATTATTTGATCTGACTAGCTCGATTAAGGCTACGTGGCAGATTGCTAGGAACTATTCCTTGAATTGACGAAACCGGGATTAATATCTAAGTGATGTAGGTCTTACCATCGATATTTGCAGACATTTTGCTTCAGAATCGTTCTGAGGTTCAGTATGCAATGCTGATAACGTATGTTAGCAGTTTGCACTGAACTTGAAAAAGGGGGCTCTTTTTTGACCGCCAATCTCGTCGAAAAAAATACTAGGCGCATCGATGCTATATTGGCGACGATCATGTACTGACAGCAATAAGAAATCCAATTTGGTCTCAACAGAACATAAAGGAATGCCGTTCAACTTTTTGGAGGAGAGAATAGACGTACATTTACGCAAGCAATCTGATTGGCGTCGAAAATGTTAAAACCTAATTGTGATAGTCATCATCCTTTTTTTCGCAATAATATCGGATTGTTTGGATCCGCATCTATGTCTTGCCTAACAGAACTTTAATCGCGCTCCTAAACTCCTCAACTTGCATCGGCGGCGTATCAGCTATCTTCAGATTCTGCTCTACATGTTCTGGCTTTTTTTGACCTAACAGGGGTGCTATAACCGAAGGAGTTGAACGTACCACTTGAACTAGCTTCGCAACTGGATCGGTTAACTCTGAATTGTAGCTAGGGATATTGGCGTGAAGAAGCCTTCCTTGAAAAAGAGGAATGCTAGTAAAGACTCCGATATTTAACTTTGACGCAGCTTCTAAAATTGATAGATTCTTCTCGTCACCAACGTTTTGATTTTTTAGAAGCAACGCTTCACTGTATGCTAGGTTGTAGGGTAGTTGGATAAACCGAAAACCATGATCATTTGATTTACCTTCGTTGACACTTTGAGCTAGCTTTACAATCTCTTCAAGTGATAAGTATTCACTACTACCATAAGGTACCCTAAAGCAAGTCCAGGTCGCCATTCCGTAGTAACGTATTTTGTTTTTCGACCGATACATCTCATAAACCTGAAAAACCTTCCTAAGCATTTCAATGTATTCCTCCTTGGTGACATCCTGATACCAACTTTCAAATGAATTATGCACATACACCAGATCAATGGTACTTAGCTTCATATTGTACAGTGACCTATCGATGCATCTCTCAATGTACGTAGGATTTAATACATTGTAGCTAGCGCTTATATCGCTCTGACTTATCAGTCCAGGAGATATGTACATCTTCTGCATGTATTCCATCATCCCTATACCAGGAAAATCTCCGTCATTTGTGATGTAACCGTTCTTAGTTGAGATGAATATCTGATCTCTTGAAATAATGCGATCTCTTATAAGACGCAACAATGCCCTTCCAATTGACTTCTCCGATTTCATGGCTCGATAGTTGATCGCAGTATCGATCACATTCATTGCCCCAGATTTGATGGATTCATAGATCGCGTTTTCGATTGCCTCATCTTCGTAATCTGTAACATCTCCCAAATAGGTTCCCATACCAAGGCTTGATAGATTTAGACCATCAAAAATGCGAAAATGGCTTTCAGGTTTGCCTTTTTCATTGACAGCATATCTCACATATCGAGAAGTACCTTTCTCAGTCGCAAATCCTTCAATCAATTCTTGTTCGTTAGGCAATGATGATATGATCAGAATTGATACCTAAATTTTAGGATTACTTGAAAATCGGTTTCTGTTTATCAGCCTCAATAAACAGATAATCTTGCTATGATATTATGGCCTTATTTGTCCCAATTTGGGGACAATGGATTACTTGAAAGTATAGACGTTGAATACTTGACCCCCGTGATCAACATTAGCCTATCCTAGTGAGCAATAGAATTCAAGGTGTCTTTAACAAATAATCACCGACTGGTGCATTTGCATTGTGTCGGTGCAGAATTGGATCCTCGATTGAACGTTGGTCAAATCAAAAAAGATACCCTATTTGATAGGACAATGTTCGGGTTCACCAAGCCATGTCTTCGTATTCCGGCCCTATGAGTCATTGGTACCATTACGAAGAACCTTGATATTGTGTCAAAAGTACCTAAAGTGCTCATCCGAATCAAATAATGAGTATAAGATATTGAATATGTTGAAACCGTAAATTCCTTAAACTAAAGCTAATCAGAATGTGCGTTACCGTTAACAGAACTTTAAGTCACTTAAACAAACAATGAACAATTTATCACCATTTCCTCAACTTTAGGCCGCTTGAAGGTTTTTGATAAAGTAAATCTTACTAGCTTCAGATCTGTTGTATTGTTTAAATAGTGAACCAGAGTCGATAAATAGTCTTACCCTACAACTGTCAAATCAAAAAAAGAAAAGTCAGATACAAGTATGGCTAAAATTATAATGAGCAAGATTCTTTCTATCCAGCTTCTGCTCATAAAGCTAATCGAAGATCCAAGATGTTGTCACAAAATTGACCTTCTAAACGGTGGTGGTGCGTTCTAACATGCCAATAACACCACTAAACCTTTGATTGTGGTTATTCAAGTTGGTAATGGATCGCATGTAAAGAATATGATAATGAGAAGGTGTACTCCTAAACTATGTTCCAAGATTCGTTTGAAAATTATTTCTTCACTATTCTTTGTACCAAAGTATTAGCTAACGGTCATCAAATGGCTGTGGGCCGAATCAATAAAGGGGACATGTTCTTCGGTCTCAGGCCAGATAACAGAGCCAAGCTATACTTCATATTTATGGTTGACTGTGATGATTATACTCGACTTAATCCAAGCCGTTTTCTCTCTACAACCAATCATATTTAATTCGAAAGCAAATTAGCTGGCTATCATCGCAGGGTAATTGCGTTAGCTGGCAGACAGTTGGTAGAATCTAATGTTGTCTAATAGCTACTGCAAAAGTACTTAGCTAGACAAATAGAAAAAATATTGCAAAAGAGTATCATATTCCATTAAATACTCTACTCTTTGCATGAAGCAAAAAAAGAGTTGTCTACCACATGTTACTTGCTTTTGGATTTCTTACCTTTCTTTGCTGCCTTTGTTCCCGTTGCAGTTGAGCTCTTTTTCTTTGAACTAACTGCAGTTTTCTTTTTTGTTGATGACGGCATCTAATTTTGATCTAGCATTAGGTACTTATATATATTTTTCTCGATACCAACTTTAGAAACGTTGCTCCCCATCGATTATTTGTCTTAAGTCAAATGGAATATGATTCGATATGTCTGCAGGACGCTGAAATATTGCGAATTGCTAAAAAAATAGTAACCGTTCGAGAGATAAGTATGGGAAGTTACGTTGGTTTAGAAAAAAAGTCGAGAAGGAATTCAGCGTTTGGAAGGCAACAAGATTTTAGGAGCAGTCTAACCATTTCATCAATATCAAATTCTGGCTTTAAAGCTTTAATTTTCAGGATTAGGTAAAACTTAGACTATTGGAAGGATATCAGCAAGACCGATGATTCTTTCTACTTGAGCTATTCCTTACTAGATCCAGATCCATGGCCATAATCATGCTCTAACTTCTCATCAATGTGTTGAAACCGTTATGGGCATACAAGCTTTGATGCCAACAAGTCTTTGTCACTTTCCTACTTGTAACGCATTTCATTTGCCACACACCAAGTATCATAACATGATGTAAGGACCGAAATTAATAGAGAGGAGCCTGTAAAATCAATTACTTTAAACTAATATACCTTTGATCATTCTAGGAATCAGGAAGTTGAAGGTAATATCATTTGTTCCTTAGATAGAAACAATATCTGAGAACCGATCAATTCTACGATAAACGCAATCATCATCCGAAAATATCAATCAAGAGTATGAAATAAGTCTGTACGGCCAATCCTCTGGACAGTATTAGATTTTTTAAAATGGTTCGTGTTTAAGTCCCATTCCCGTCAGATGTATGCCTTCAATATTTGTGTTCTTCACATAATTACGTAGAACAATGAACAAGAAAAAGTGATTTATGATTTGAGGAATGAGAAATGTGAGGAAAATAAATAGAACGGATTTCATAGATTTCATTCAAATTTGTTGTGTTCCTATGATCACTTTTGTTCTCTCCCTCCTTCGGTAATCATTTGACAAAAAGACTATAGTGGTTAACCTCTGACTCATGGTCAACCCATCATTAGTCATTACGATACTCAATCTACCTACTAGCAGAACCAGAAAAAGACAGGACTAGTCATTAAATCTCTTATAGAGGGTTGAGAAGTTACAATATTGAATATTCGTACCTGATCATGCCCAAGATCTAGCTAGAATCAGACTTAGTGTTAGACATCGAACCAGCCCCAGCGGATGTCTTGGCACACATGAAAGATTCAAGGATTCAACGAGTAATAAATCTGCAGAAAAAATCCTAGTGGGACATGTTTATTTCTTTAAGGATCGGCTGGTATCTAGATAGGATTTATTGTTGATTTATTGTTGTGGAAAAAGTATATTTCTCAAAAATTAAGATTTCTATGCATGGAAAAACCGTATGTAGAACATTCCAACGCGACAGAATATTGAATATCCATTAGATTTGAAGCCTCGAAATGTAGTTGACTTGGCTTGACTCACCTCAAGCATATGGATCGACGATGAATCGTAGGACTAAATGAGATTTGATTATTACGTATCTACTCCAGAGACATATTTTTTGGCCAAACTAGATCTAGCAAAGGACTTTCCTAAATAATATGAGATAATCCGGATCATTAGTTCTGAAGGATTTTCGATATGACATGCAATGGGAGTACAAACTCAGGGAAGGAGTAACAGAATATCAGAGGATAAATATACACCAAATTGGGATTCTGACACGGTACTAACCCCCAAGCCTGTAAGTTTTGCACTCTAGATAAATCAGTGGATCCGAAGACTCATGCGGTGGGGAAACTTGAAGAATCAGATGAGAAAGAGAGATTTTTCCAAAGAAGTATAACTGATGATCCTCGCTAATTTAGAGCGAGTAAAACGATTTTAGACTAACCAAGGATATTAGATTTGTGCGTGATCTCTTAGTTATCTCAATCGATTTGCGCCAATTTGCTTTAAACGACTTCATAAATACAACCGCATCATTTCTTTTCCTTGGTTACTTCCTTGTTAATTGCGTTTCTGAGCTCATCATCATTCTTATTACTGTAATCGATCCCCAGTGTATCAGCGATCGTTTCCAATTTTTCCCTATCTATATTAGAGACGTCTGTTTGATCTTTCAAAAGTGCTAAGTCTCGATCTGCTTCCAGTTTGGATTTCCGGAATTCCGCTGAAGCTTTTCCAAATGATCTAGCTAATTGTGGTATCTTCTTCACTCCGAAAAATAGGATTACGATTACAACGATAATAATTATCCATTCAAATCCAACCACCATGATCAAATTGGTTAATTGCTGCAACATTGCAAGATACCCTGCCTACATAATACTGCGCAGTGAGGATTTAAATATTCTTTATTTGATGGAAGGTGAGTATAGCGCATCAAGTTCCCAGGACTATCAGGTCTGAAATAAGCTGCAATGAACTCATCTACATTGCTGCATGTTGCTAAGAAAAAAATAGACTCTGGTAGATCATATTCTTAACTTCACAAGTTCAAATCGGTTGAATTTGTCGGCAATAGTAGTTCCGGTCAATTAGAGTGCTGGCATCCTTGGATACCCGTTAACCAGCTGTAACCTACCACCCCAATACCTGACATCTTATGCTAAAACCGCTTCATTCATTCCCAAGTATCTACGGAGTCCTAGGTTATACAACTTTCCAGTGCATGTGGCAGTGACGATAAAATGAAAAATTGTAAGGTCAGAAAAGTACGTTAGGAATTATCGTTGTTTAGCAGTACCTAAATTTGTTGGGAATTTGACATTTTGAGTAAATGGTACGTCCCTTTATCATTTAGTTACCCAACGGGCGTGCAGTTTTGTAACTTGCCATGGTAATTGTGATAAGCATTTGATGGGAGGCGCTCTCCGAATACATCTTCCTTGAATCCTGCTCACGCACCATGACAGAAACCACAATAATACTGATAAAGTTTTAGTCATATCGATTTATTGACTACCTGTACGAATACATCGGAACTAACTAAAGAGAATGTAGTCTTCTTAGGTTTCTGGGAATACCCTACTTCCCTCTTATTTCTAGCTAACCACCTTTTCAGAGCATGCAAAATCTCTGTGCTGGCCTTGATATCGCAGTATATCATTTACATTTGAGAATTTTTTCAAGAATCAATTTAACACTCACCCAGTTGAGCTTCGAGGGAATGAAAACTATGTCCAGCTAAGCCGGAATAAGGACAACGAGGAAGCGGGCCCTTTTTGGATTGGCGCGATAAATAGGCACTAGTTAAACTAATATCAGTAATGGTGATGAAGAAAAATTTCAAATTGTCCCTTGTAGATGAATATCTGTTCTTACTATCGGATTGAATCCCTAGACCTCTTCTATTATTGGAAGTACCTAAAAGAATGATTTTGTTGTATACCAAATAGTTTTGCAAAGCCATTATTCATGCATATTTGCTCCACGAATTATTTAGCGTTAGTTGAATTATCTGACTGGTGAAACATAGTTTGTTAGGGTTCCTCTATTTTCTTGGGGATTACCATTTGACGCAGAATTTCCGCTAGCAGCGCACATAAAATTCGTGAACAATCATGCATGAGATGAAACGAATTAATTCGGAGAACAAGGACGGGGTCTTTACCTATCGAAAGAAATTGCTAGTCAATTTTAAACTTTGTAAGCATATCGATGGCACAAATGGGTTCACATGATTCGTCGTAACACTGCGTCATAATCATATTGGCCTGCAGCTGCAGGTGCGGTAGTTTTATAGTTATCTGGATCAACGAAGTCCATGGTCTGACATTGCGACCATACTCCATGATTTTTAACCCTCGTCATTCAGAATTGATTTGATGAGATTCGAGAATGAAAATACTTTTAGGAAGCTATTGAGGTCAAATAGAGAGTCAATCTTTCATAAGAAATATGATGATGCGATTGAAGTGATTAAATCCCAGTTTGGTAGAAAATATGCGCTATTAATTGACGGCAAGCATGTCAGCTCGGTAAGGTCATTTGAACATACTTCCCCCTTAGACACTCGAATAGTCCTAGGATACTTCCCTAAGGGGAATTTGAAACATGTAAACAGAGCAATATCATCAGCCTTCAAGGCATTTGAGAATTGGAGAAAAGCAGACTACCAGAAGCGCATAAAGATTTTTGCTTCTGCTGTAGAGATAATTGTAGCCAGAAAGTTTGAACTATCAGCTTGGATAACATTTGAAAGTGGAACCGATTTGAAGCTGTATCGGATATCGACGAGGCAATTGACTTTATGAGATATTACACTATTGGAATGGAAGCGAACAGAGGCTATATTGTTGATACAAGAAGTGCCCATCCCGACGAAAGAAGTAAGAGTGTGATGAAACCTTATGGCGTCTGGGGAGTAATTTCCCCTTTTAATTTTCCTGCTGCCCTCACGATAGGTATGTGTACTGGAGCTCTACTTACAGGGAATACAGTGGTCTTAAAACCTGCCAGCGACACTCCAATAACTGGGTATCTATTCGCTGAGATCATGATGCAGGCGGGATTGCCTGCAGGAGCTCTGAACTTCATAACTGGTAGCGGTACCACAATCGGGGAGGCTATTGTACAAAACAGGATGGTGTCCGGAATTGCTTTTACGGGCTCTAAGGTCGTCGGTGACAGGATATTAGCCGAATCCCACAAGATGAAGTCACGGATCATAATTGCAGAATTGGGTGGAAAGAATCCAGTAGTAGTCACAGAGAATGCAGACCTGGATGACGCAGTAGAAGGCATCATACGAGCAGCATTTGGATACTCAGGTCAAAAGTGTAGTGCTTCTTCACGCGTATATGTTCAGAAAAGTATCAAGAAAAATTTTACAGAACGATTGATCCAGAGAACAAATGAATTGTCTGTTGGAAATCCAGTCAGTGCTAAGATCTTCATGGGGCCCCTTATCAATTCCGCTGCTTATCTTAAATATCAAAAATTCTCGAAACTAGCTTCTCGTTACGGAAAGGTTTTGGTGGGAGGAAAAATAAGGAGAGATGGTGATTTAAAATACGGCTTTTACGTTGAACCTATGATCGTCGAAGGTTTGTCAAAAGGCAATCGCATGCTAGAAGAGGAGCTATTTGTTCCGATTTTATGTATAGCAGAATACAGTAAATTTTATGAGGCATTGGAACAGTGTAATAACTCTGAATACGGTTTGACAGCCGGTATTTATAGCGACAGCGAAAAAGAGATCAAGATCTTCCTTCAGGATATTCAAGCAGGAGTGGTATATGTAAACAGAACTTTGGGTGCCACAACTGGGGCAATGGTGGGCTGTCAGTCATTTGGTGGTTGGAAATCTTCGGGAACGACGGGAAAGGGAACCGGTGGAACATATTATTTGGGTCAGTTTCTGAAAGAACAGAGTCAAACAATTGTCGTGAAGAGATTCGAGGATAGAAGGAAGAAGGATTGATTGATCGAACTCCAAATGGTTCCATCGAATCCCAAAGCTAACCTTTATCTGAATTATTAAGACTCAATAGATCGGATCATTCTCTCCGCAGTTATTCGTAAAACTTGAAATGAGGTCTGACACTATTTTCTAGATCTGTAACCCGTTCAATTCGTGGGCACGTAGGGTTTTTTTGGCGTAATACGAAGTATTGAATTTATGTCTGTGTCAATCTAATTCGTACTCTCATGTTTATTAAATGCAATCAATTATTACTAAGGTGAAGAGGGCCAATGACTGTTGTACACGAATTACATGAAAAAAATGAATGGTGGTTGAATGAGCTACGTTCTTTAGGATTAAAGGTTAACAACAGGAATGATTTTAACGACTTGAGCGAGATGAGCAACCTAGCCAATATGATAAAACAACATTATTACAAAGATTACAAAAACATTTCTTGTCGTACTGATCGATCAATGTCTTTAATGCCGTCTGGCGCCCATTTTTAATTTAGTAGGGGGTGTTAATTCCTCTTGCAAGTCCTACACTTACCGTAATAAAACGGGTTTCCACATACTTTCCTTAAACTTGTCTCAAAACGAGTTTGGTCATACTCACAGCTAAATAATACTGCACACCTTGTGCATTGATGATAGCAGCTATCCTTGAGTTGGTTCGGGTCGTAAAGTCCAGTTACTTGCGTTTTAAGCCGAACGTCTTCACCCTGATTTACAGATGGAAATGCTGTCACTTGTCAACACTGAATCTGATGATAGACTATATGAACAGTAATTAATAATATTACTTTAAAATAAACAGGAAAATTATCCTTCATAATTAGTTATGGCAAAATCGATCTAATGGAACACAAAATGGCCATAATTGCAAGATCATACGAATCAATGCCTCGGGATCAAGCTCCTACGAGAGCTGAATTCCAGATCCCGATAATTACTTACAGGAACTGGGAGGAGTAAAATCTGAGGAATAATTCAAGTAATTAACCAAGCATTCGAGCAAACCAATACCAGTTGGGACTTTATGTACAGATTAACATTCAAACTTATTTGTCCTTGTAGTGCGATTGATACTTTTCCAGTTAGACACGAATTGATTTTATCGAGTCGAGCGAGCCGCCCACGAACTGTTCCTTAGAGATTTAGAAAAGGTAAGCCAAGTTTTCCCCAGCCTTCTTTTCTATATTTGAGGGGCTGCCAGACCTCTGGTAGCCATTGAATTTGTGTTACCAAGGCCACAGGCCATTTGGCATGTCAATTTGAGTCTGTGGATGTACTTAAGTACTTTCATTATAACAGCCAAGAACAAATCGCTATCTTGCAAATGATTTTAGGCACGAGGTCAGCCAAATGAATTAAGTGCATATGTGAAGGAGGGAAAGGGGGGCTTGCCAATTTTTTGTTGCCAATGTAAAGACCCTATTATTATTGACCTAAGCAGATAAACTAATTTCTGGTGAAAAGTCTTTGGATACACCCAAGGGGTTTTGTTAGTGGGGTACTCATTGCACCTATTGCCAGAAAATTAGAGTTTGAGTATTCAACGAATTAATTAAAGGTGTTCCACTTCCTTGCTGTCAAAGTCAGATATCGAAGACATACTGGTGGCTAAACAAACGATTGGTCTCAAAGGGATTCAAATTCCTGTAACACAAAAGTAAGGAAAACGAAACAACAGGCTATAGCAATGGGGGGAACATGTTCTAATATTCGTTAATTTCATGAAACGCAATAGGAAACTATTTAGCTTACCATGAGAACTTATGCACAAAAATGAATTGGGAGGAGACAAAATCAATAAAAGAGCCAGAATTGGTAACTGTCAACGGCCTACAGTTCAAGAAGTATCAAATGTCATGGTTACGGGACATGGCAATAAGGTACAATCATGGAAGTGTGAACGAATTCATAATAGATGTTGTGTTAACGGATCTTCTAATCAAGTTAGAAAAATTGTATGGGAATAATGCCTGCCGGTACCCATATCCAATACGAGAGAAATTGAAAGAAGAAGGGTATGAAGGCAATTTAGAGAAGATATTCAAACTCACAGGGGCTCCAGGAGAAGTAGTATTAGACAACATAGAAGAAATTACTTAAATGATAGTCTGAATCCGCTTTGTTTGTGGCTTGGAATTATAACAATTGAAATGTTTTGTTGCAATTCAAACGACCTCAAACCCATCGCAAAACTGTATTGCTTGTTTCCCTGTAAGACCCTTATTGGATTCTATGGTCGACTTTCTGAGCTCTTGGTCAGTGGGTGACCTATCATTCGCGCTTTTTGCTTTTGGAAATTCCACGAGTTATCTTCTTCCAATTAAGAGCTGCACCATTCATCTCGCAAAAGAGCTTAATCGCTCTAAAATAGTTCCGAACCGTTCCTGCTGCAAGTTCTTTTCGTCTCACCCTTTCAAGGTGAAAATCAAAGAATCTGAGTAGGTATTTCACTTGCAAGAAGGGTCTTTTCGTATACTTTCTAAGAACGTGAAGGCTTGCTGACCAGAATCCGCGGAAGTCTGAGAAAATCAAATAAGAGCGCTAATCGTCCAGGGTACTACCGTCTTGCTTCAGTTGATTTCAACACATACATGAACGAAGCAATAGGAGACTGAACCTCAGACTTTTTTCATATTCTTCAACACCTGAGCGTGACATCCTCACCCAATCACTAGTATCACTAAGTGGCGGGGGGGATAAAAAGGGACAGGATTGATGCGGGCTCGGTGTTAAGTCAAATTTGACATATTTTTGAGTCCCGACTCTCTTCTTTCGTAAATCTTGAATATTATTCTGGGACCACAGAGAGTCAACATTCCGCTAGCATTGTTAGCTAGAAGCACAGAACGCGTTATGCCTATCTATCTCAGCACCCACTTGTACCTCCATACTGGCTTCTAAATTTCTTGTGTCAAAGGTACTATCCGGATTAGACAAGTTTGCCTCGAAAAGTGCATTATATATCTCTACTGCTAAATCCAGATCATCTGCCCATTCTTGGCATCGACCAACTTCATCATCTCCATAATAGTCAATTGCTTGGCCATAACCACTATGTTCCTGTAAATGAACGCTTAAAACGTTCAAAATGTTCTAAAAGATTTACCTTATGGGGCATTCAGCTGACGTTCAAAATACCGTTCAATTTTGTTCAATCAAAATTAAAAATTGTGACATTAAAAATTTTCCCGACTGTGTACGCTGTATACAGAGATCAATTTCTCGACTCCACTATCTAATTTGATATCTATGAAGATCTACATGAATAACGCCAACGGAGTGGAATTCAAATCCATACTGTTGTTGATAGTATTATTCGGTTGGGTCTAAATAAATGGTCAAGATTGAAGCGGGTTCGGTGGGATTCGGACCCACGACATTTTAACCCAATTCACACTGACTGGTTAAGAGCCAGACGCTCTACCTGGCTGAGCTACGAACCCATCAGGTGAAACTTCAAGGTATGCAGATATTTAAATCTAATATAGGTCTAATTCTTTGTACTCTACAAAAGCAAAAGGTGCACTCTTGTACGAGGGCTAATCTTCTATAAAAAATGCGATAGTCAAAATCAGTGATTATGCCGGCACATTGGTTGCTATTTGGTTCTGATCACGCTCTTTTAGTAAGGTTACAATAGCATCCGAAACCGAACAGTGGAGCCTCTCCTTCTCTTTTAATACACGTCTATATGCATCAAGGGTTATGTAGACTGGAATAGAGCCTGTTCCCTCTAACAACGCCTTTACCCTATATAATCCGTTTTCCATACCTCGCTCGGCGACTTTCTTTAATTTGACTTTATCCATTAAGCCGCCAAGAGGTCCTAAGGGCATATCATAGTCAACTCGCATGCTGATTTTAGTAGCATTAGTAGTAACCTCCTCAAATTCAACTATTATTTCCCATCTCTTGAAAGGGCCATCGATCATCTTAGCTACGATCCTACGGTGCGGGATGTAATCTATTGTTTCACAATCCCATTCTAGCTTCTTTCCATCAAAATCTCCGCTTATCCTAAATATGGTCCCAACCCCAAATCCGTTCTTAACCTCCAAAGGTATAATGTTTAATCCCATATTTTCAGGGAATTGATCAGCCATATGTTCAGGTCTTGCGAAATACGTAAAAACCTCACTTAGGGGAGCCTTTATTTCCACTGACTTGCTAATCTTAGTCATTTCCTTATGCTCAGAAACCTCTAAGACTGGATTTAAAGGTTTCCTGACCTTCCTGGCCTCTGGACAACCAAGCTCTACCCATTTTGTTCAATTTTATTTTGCCCACTAACTGTTGCAGCTTTATAAAGAAAAATTTCAGGATATAATTCAATGGGATTAACATTAACTGCAGTAAGTCATGCAGTGACTACAAAAACGATTTCAGGTAACCTAACAAACTCGACTCAAATGAATTTCTCAAGAGGTGAATGTGCTTGAGAGAGAAGAGAGAAAAATACCCTTGCTCAAGATGCACCCAAACATGCTCTAGACGTTGGAATTTGATGATACATATTGACAGAAGACATCCGGAACTAAGTGGAGCAGCAAACCCAATAAGACAGGCACACTATTCAGCGAATATTCCGAACCATACGAATGGGAATACGAACCATGATTGGTGGGTCCCAGGCTGGAAACATCTACTGACAAGGAATAATCCGTATACAGCTGGTGTCTTCAGCCCCCATACAGCGTACAGTTCAGCTACGCCTTTCTACAATACACCGATAGAAAGTATGTTGTTGAGGCGGTACGAAGAAGATAGGCAAGAAGAGTTAGCGACCAAGCGTAGAGAAAGTGAAAGAATTTATTCCCGCCAGCTATTTGAAGGCTATCAAACCGCTTGGAAAATCAGGGAAACTGAGATCCGGAAGAGAATGGGCGGAATCTTAGGCTTCGATATAATGAGCGAAATATCCAACCAAATGGCAACTGGAAGATTAACTCCAGTGATGACAATCGATAGGGAGGGAAGCATTTCGATTACATGTGAATTTACAAACAGGGAAAATGAATCTTTAGCTTCTAACCAAAATGATTTAAGCGTTCGTCAATTTCAGGATATATTAGCGAAACTAGCTGAAGCACAAGCTGAATTTACTTACAATTTCATCAAATGTATGGAAGCGAGGAAACGCAATCTTGATGTGGTAGACGAGGAGCTCATGCAGATCATAGCTGGAGGAATCAAGGTCTCTCAAGCAAACAATCCTAAAACAGAACTATTAAGTATAGACGACAAACCAAGAGTTGTTTCCAGGTTATTATCTAGAATTGAAGGAAAGAATGACGAACGCTACGACGGGCAAGAAGAAAAGCCGTCGCGGAAAGAACTTGGACAAGATGATTTCGCCAAATCGTCCAGTTCAAATTGCGAAATGTTTTCAAGCATGACTCCAACTGCACCACCACCACCCATCGATATCGCATTGCTTCATATCAAAAGTACGGCGTCCGATATATCAAGTGAAGAACCGGAACCCTTGGCAATGTTAATTGAAGATGATGAGAAAAAGTGGAGACGACCAGATCAACAATCTAGCAGACTGATACGACCACAAGAGCACTTTAGTTCCAGTCAAGATTATGGAGTTCAACAGGTTCGACTCGTTGACGAACAGACGAAAGAAGAAGATCAAAGATTCATCGAGGGCGTAATGAAAATGCAAATAGGGGCGATACAGGAGAAAAATAGTAAGAAGGAACGGTCGATCTTTGGGTAATCATCCTACCCAGTGCCAGGATCCCGTTACTAGGGGGAAGACTAAGCTGACTTTGGGTTTCCGAGCTAAATTTTTAGCAAGCAGATGAAAGGGTTTCGGATCCGACAAACAACATTCCCTTATTGTCGGTATATGGAATGGCCTTGCTCTTACGCGTTATATACGAAAGCAAAAGAACAGTGCCAATGTCCATAACTATGGCAAAACTCATGTGTCGTCTCCTTGAATATTAGTTTGGCAGAAGAGGCATTGCAATTTGGTGTCTCTATTTCCCTGCTGAGGTAACAATCTTTTGGGATTTATAGCTGCTCTTATCTCCACTGATAAGAGCCTCTCCAAAGCCCAAGGTTTACTTCTCAAAGCAGGCGTCAAGATGGTGTATAGCCTGCCGTTTTATGTTGTTCGAAGCTTCGGATGTCTATTGCAGCTAACGGTGCAAATCATTAAACTTGAATTGATTTGTATCGCAGTAAGATGAGTTAGGGGGTCGTTGGACATATGTGTAATGGAGGTAGTAGGCATACAATTACATTTGAATGCCCGTATAGTACCGGATACCTAGGTAGTCTCCGTTTTGAATAGCTCAATAATTTAGAACATGATCACAGTATAGATCAAGATCTGCAATAGGTCGATTATTGCAATATCGCTGCTCGTTGTGTTCAGGCCAGAAAATGACTCCAGAGAGCTCTTGCGAAATAGCGAACTTAGTGACTTTCAGGCAAGCCTATTTTTTACCTTCCGTATAATATCCTTAGATATCTCTATAAGACACTCAAGATTCATCATATCCGTATTCAATGAGAAATCAAATACTGAAAGATCGTTACCGAATTCGAAACCGTAAAGTTCCTGATAGATTTGCTTGTTTTTACGATCTCTTTCCTTAACGATTTCTGCGGCCTCAGCAATACTGATGTTGTCTCTTTTGGCCATTCGAATAGCTCTATTCTTGGGGGATCCTTGAAGCCATAATTTGACACATTTATCCTCTACCAACCATGGAAGAGTATAACTCGTGACTACTGAATTCCCTTTTTTTAGAATATCTTTCAACTTATTATCGACTTCTATATCGGAAGTATGATCGCTCTTCCTTTTCTCCATGAATTGTCTGCCCTCTTCACTATCCCACCAATCGGTACCGGATGTTCGATAACCCAAATTAGTAGCGATCTGCTTGAGGATATCACCACCGTTGTGAAGCGTAAGGCCAAATTCATCGGCCAGCTCTGCGGCAACAGTCGTCTTACCAACCGCCGGCCAACCTGAAACTATTATCGAGAGAGTTTGTGCCTTGTTACGCCTTCTTTCGTACACTGCGTTACTAACATCGATATTTCCATGATGAACGGATTCATTCACCTTCGTGTTTTTTAAGCTCAATTTCCTGTAAGGCTAGGCATATTCGTCTTGGTTACCTTAGAAATTATGCCGCTAAATGCAAAGGATGTAATCAGAAACCAGCCCCATAAAAAGAGTTCTCCCGGAACAGAACAAGCACCTTTTGGTGTGCCATCTGTATCTATTTCCTGGTCCAATTGAACGTTTTCTTCGCTACAGGTAATCCAAGGAATTTGTATCGGAGAGAGTGCGGTTGTCTGGCCGAATACGGCAGGAAACACAAAAATCCAGATCATGAGCGAAGGCATCATATAGATTAACATTGGCCTCATCTGTTGTTGTTGCATCTCCATCGTCATCTTGTTTACAGAGCCCTGCTTCTTCTTCAATTCCTCTACTCTAGCCTTATCACGTTTCCTGATGGCATCTGTATACTGTTTCCGCCATTCGTTGGTTTCCTTCATAACTCTATTCATCTTGTTCATATCTGTGGTCCTCTTCCTGAGCAGAGCCATGCCAAAGTTCATAGCAATTGCGATCAGCGCCGCTACCAACATTGCCGAGACCATGTCCGGGAAGAGAGGATCCTTCGTGTAGTGAGGCGTCAATCCGGGCAGCTGCATCAGTATTGATTCAAAAACATTTGGAGGGATCATTTCATGTCACTACTCCCATATACCATATTTACTAAGTCTTTGACGGCTTCATCTATCTTATCGTAAGAATTGTATATGAATTTGAAAGGTGCACCGATCAGCACAGATGTCGAAGCAATCATGATAGCCGAAACATCGAGATCTGCTTTAATCCCGTCTACAGAAATCAAATCCCTGTTTCTAGTACCGTCTTGCGTTCTTCGCCTGAATATATCTTCAGGATCCGCGGTTATCATTACTAAATGTGTAGGAGACAATATCTCCAACAGATTCTTGGGCAAACCGGGGTACCTCCCCTCCTTTGTATTTATAAAAAGATGAGTATCGATCAATACATTGCGATTTTGGACTGCTTTGATACTATTGGCCGCCAATACTTGAAGACTTCTTTGCTTCTGTACCGGTAGTCTTCGCATCTCATCCCTATCTTTAACACCTAGCTTGCTGGCCTCATCTAACATCGCCGAACCAAATACTATCACTTGAGTCATTAATCCTCTTTTACTTAGGGATTCGACAGCCTTACTGATAACGGTAGTTTTGCCTACACCAGGAATTCCAACGATGACCATACGACAGAAAAAAGAATTGCTATTTTCTTCCAAGTAGGGCCGCCAATTTTGGCATGTGAATTTCGACTTGCTCTTTTACGAGAAGATTATGGTAATTGACCATGATATCTACCATTAAAAGTACTCCTATCCCAGTACCGAAAACATTCAATACATCAGAAGTAGCCGCAAGTAGACCTATTACTACACCTCCAATTATTGTTACTGAAGGAATATACCGATTAAGCAAGGTCTCAACAGATCCTTCTGAACGTCTAAATCCTGGTACTTGAACGTCTGCATCAAGTAAATTCTTAGCCGCAGCTTTGGGAGACAGACCACCAAGTTCAACCCATAGTTTAGCAAATACTGTTACAATTGTAGTGAGAAAGATAATATACACGACCGCCCGTACGGGATCTTGAACTGTAGCCTCAAGGCTTCTAGGGGGGGTCATGTAATACAGTATTCCTCCAATTGGACTTTGGGGATCTTCAGGATTGTACTGCGCTACTAAATTAAATGCAGGATTCGAATTCTGAGGATTATAATTTGCCCACAACATTTGGCCCATAAAAATCGCATTGGCTGATAACGCGGATGCCAAAATTACGGGAATGACCGAAGTATACAGCAGCTTGATGGGATAGACAGCCTTAAATCCTCTGTACTTAGTTGAGATGATAGGAATGTCTATGTGAATTCCCTGAACGTATACTATACTTGCTATCACTAAAGCAGTGATTATTAAACTAAAGATGCTCGGTAGCTGGCCTGATCTGAATAGCGCGTCCTCTAAATTCCCGTTCATAGCTGATTCCACCATGAAAGGAATAACACCAACGCTTCCGCCATCTGGTGCTGGAATCGGACTGATTACCGCCCACCATATGCCTTGAGCAACTCCTGCCATAATGAAAAGGCTTAAGCCCGATCCTAAACCCCATCCCTTTTGCACTAGCTCATCTAGCAGCATAACTATCAAGCTAGCACCTATCAGCTGAGCAATAACGATTGCGACAAATTCAGGCTGTGCAACTAACCCGCCGTACACACTTGCTCCGTAAAGCACCCCTTCCGCTACAATAACAATAATGGTAACAAGTTTTGTAGCCGAGGTGAATAAAGCTCTATCATCAGGATTCTTGAAGTTAAGATTAATTATCTGGGATCCCTTAAGAAGCTGCATTAACAGACCTGCTGTGACTATTGGTCCTATGCCTAATTCTAATAATGTTCCCTGCTGAGCAGCAAAGATTACTCTAGCGAAAGCAAGGAAATCAAATGCAGGATCATCGGTGACACCGTAAAGTGGGACTTGCCCCATAATCAGATATATAAAGAGAGCAATGCCACACCATACAAACTTCTCAGTAAGGGTTAGCTTCTTCTTGGGCTTCTCGACCTGAGGTATGTAAGTAGATACGCTCTTTACAACGCGCCGAAAAATACTCTCGCTTTTCTCAACTGATTTCTTCATTCAGTACTATATCGCCTCCAGCTAATTCGATCTTTTGCTTTGCAGTCGCAGAGACTTTAGCTACACGTACTACGATAGGTTTCAGGAGCGTTCCTCCTCCCAAGAGCTTGTCATAGCCAATCGATCTCAGATCTAAGACTAACTTTCCATGCTCGTTCGTAGTGCCGAACCGCGACGCCAAATCGTTTACGTCTCTCAAATTAACCCACCGATTTAATCTATTTTGCCTTGTTGACTTTGTAGAATCGTGTCCAAAATGATCAGGTTCTTCAATGACGGTTCTAATCCAAAAGTGTTTGTGTTTCCCCGCGCCGCCAATTCCACCTCGGCTACCAGATTGCCTATGTTGTCCTATCTGTCCCCAGCCACAAAACCTACTCCCCCTTTGTCTTCGACTCTTTCTGAATCTAGTAGCCATAATCAGTTACTTCTCTCCCACGCTCAAACTCAACGACTTGGTGTTGGAAATGGGTCTAACCTTAAATAAGTCTTGCTCCACAACTCTCTCACATCATTTTCTTAACAAGATCGATCAACAATATGTTCTCTCCAAGTATTCCATTTTGAGTTGTTTGCTTCTTGACAGACTTCTTGAACCCACCTCGAGGTGGATTCAATGCGAACCATGGTTTTATACCATTGAGTTTGGAGAGGACTACTGCATCGTTTGCTATATCAATCGCAAGTTTGTCCAAATTGCCATATTCTTTGGGTAAATCAGATTCTCTCAATGGCTGAGATGCAGTCTTCCTACCTTTCTTATCTAGGAGATCTTTCACTGTCTCATTATCAACGCGACACCACGTCACAAGTTGCCTTATTCTATTTAACATACCTGAATATTCTGTACTTTCTGGCACAATTGTCGCTCTGAATTTCTTTGAAAGATTAAGACTTTCTAATGTAGTATTGGCCCAATATGGCACATTAACCGTACCGCGCATCCTAACAACCAAGTAAGCCATTATTCTTACAGCACTCCCTATCCTTTACTATATGTGCTCCGCAGAGCGTCAAATATAGCCTTTGTAGTCGAAGACATTGTACTAGTTGATCCAAATGATTTCGTCCATGCATCAGTTAAGCCGGCGAGTTTTAATAAACTCCGTATATGCTCCCCAGCTACAAGCCCAAGGCCTCTTGGCCCCGGAATAATTTCTATAGTTACACTCCCACCTCTACCTCTTACCTTGAAGGGAATAGAATGGCTTTGATCACACCGACACTCCCAACTTCCACAACCACGCTTCACTGGGATGACGTTCAAGAAGGCCGTATTAGTCGCTTTATCTATTGCAATCCGCATCTGAGATGCCTTACCCTTTCCAATCCCAAACCATCCTGCTTCGTTCCCAACTGCTACAACAGCATTAAATCTTGTCATTTCTCCAGCATCCGTCTGTTTCTGCACAATCCCAACGTGTACAACCTGACTTCGAATGTCTGGAAGAAGGCGCTTTATAATCTCTGATTCTTGTATCCTGAGTCCATTTTCGTAGACTTCGTCCATCGAGTTTATCTTCCCACTGGCCACCAACAAGCCCAAGGATGTCCTAGGTATCCACTCAGAATTTTGCTGATTCTGTCGGCTCATTTCAACCTACTCCAACTCACTTCTCTTTGCCTGCTACTGAATCTATTCCGTCTGTTGAAGCAATAGCATCCTTAACTTTGTGTACATAGCTACTATACTGAGTAGGATCAAAGTTATTAGCGATTAATTTTGAAAAACGGCTATTGTAAGCGTCTTTATTCTCATCTTGTAGATTTCGGGCATATTCTGCAATGTGATTTCCCACCAGGCGTTCTTCTGGTGGAAATGAAGAATCGGATGCAGGAACTTTCATCCCAGAATCAATTATACCTTTAAGACAGGCAGCGACCCGAGACGTAAATGGATTCTTTCCGGTATAGAGGATAGCCTCGTCTACCTTCTTTCGCAGCGACTTCTTGCCCAATAACAGGCCTGTCAAATAACATGCGGGGAGAGAATTTAGAGAACCGTTCCAACCGAATCTTGTAAGTTCTCTGCTATGAGACGATGTGATAGTAACATCCCCCTTCGACATCGGGTATGCGATCTGAGCTTGAACGTTCTCGTCGCTGACGGTTATGGTAACAAATTTTCTTCTCGAGAGAAGGAGTGCGGCCCTCTTCCTGTAATTGGTTCGACCATTTCTAATCCTCTTGAGTGTTGCAATATAACCCATTATATTATCATCTTACACCTTTCAAGTAATTATAACCAACGACTGAAAAGCCTTTATAAACGTTTGAGAAAGCCTCCTAGCTTACAACTCCATGAGAACAAGTACGAAGCGAATCATCTTTTCTGGGATGAATCATGGACATCCTTTTGCAGATTAGAGCTGCAAACGCTCCTGCACCGATGCCATTATCGATATTCATGACGGCCAATCCAAATGTGCAGGTCTGTAGCATTGATGTCAAAGCTCCGATGCCTCCAGACCCCATCCCGTAGCCGATTGATGTAGGCACTCCTATGACCGGGACATCCACCAACGCTGAAATGACTGATGGAAGCGCCCCTTCCATTCCAGCTACTACTACGACAGCCTCTACGTTTTTTTCTATTATGCTTCTTAAGGCCGGAAGCAGCCGATGGAGTCCCGCTATTCCAACGTCATAGGACAGATCAGCAACGCAGCCCATAGCTTTGGCCATCATTCTCGCCTCCTCTGCGATAGGGATGTCCGAGGTCCCCGCGCAAATAATCCCAATTTGAGGACTATTTTCAGCGAGTGTGAGTTCTTTCGCCGAAACCAGAATGGTGGTCCCACGCCTCGCTGTCTCAGTCATATACCCTTCCTGCTTCAACTGAGTGGAGAGTTTGGTAAAGACTTCCTGGGATGCCTTTGTAATGAGGGCCAGGCCAGTTTTCTGCAACGTCATTAGTGTAATTTCATACAGATCATTGTATTGCTTATTTAATGCAAGGATAACCTCTGGACAACCCCTTCGTGTCTCCCTTTGTACGTCAAGACGTGCTATGTTCTCCCCTATGTATCCAATGTTTTCAATAGAAATTTCTCTTTGAATTTCGTTAATTCCGATTTCGCCATTGGAATATTTTTTCATCAACCGGCTCAGATCCATTCGTAACCACTGGGCCTCTCGATGATAAAAGCATTACACATGCAACTCGTTAATTGCAGTTTTGACGCTTCTTACTCCTCTATCAAACATGTCTTTTTCCAAACTGTCAAGTTCTAGCTCGACTATCTTCTCGATACCATTTGCACCGAGTATAACTGGAACCCCAAGACAAACATCTGAAGCACCATATTCTCCGTCCAAAAGGGCCGAGACAGGTATGAGACTTTTTCTATCTCTTACAATAGATTCAATCATTGCTGCAATGGCATTACCAGGGGCGTGAATTGTTGCACCTTTTAGCGAGATAACTTCAGCAGCAATCTTCCTGGTAGATTCCAAGGTGGTCAAGATTTGTTCGGGTGACAAGAATGTGGTTAGCGGAATTCCTGCTGCTGAAGAAAACCTAGGAAGAGGAAGCATGTTCTCGCCATGTTCTCCGATCACCATCGCGCTAATGGAACCCCTCGAAAATCCAGTGATCTCGTGAATGAAACTCTTGAATCTCGAAAGATCAAGCATGTTACCCATTCCCATTACCCTACTCCTGCCTGTTCCAAGAAGTTTTAAGGTCAAATACGTCATTGGGTCAACAGGATTTGTGACAACGATCACAATTGCTCGACTAACCAACGATCGTATCTTGGTAGCTATCTCTTTAATGATATTTGCATTCGTTGTCAGGAGGTCCATTCTAGTCATTCCGGGTTTTCTGCCTACCCCTGCGACCAATACGATGATGTCCGAGCCTTTCATGTCCGCGTACTCGTTTGAACCTCTCACACTGCAATCGATCCCTAATTCAGACAACTGATGATTTATGTCCAGAGCCTCGCCCTGGGGAAGTCCCTTGACGATATCCAATAAAAGAACATCTCCTAACTTTCGCAGACAAGAGTTCAATGCTGCAGACGCCCCGACTTTACCCGACCCGACAACAGTTATATTCATCTATTGTTCAAAAATACGCCCCATGTCGCTAATAAAAGTCTTTTAATCCTTTCCTACAAGCACTGACACGAATACAAAATAAATATACATTTGTCCTTATTATTAGAATTAGTCCTTGCCAAAAATTGCAGTGTTTGATTCACAAATTTCAGGTATATCGGGTGATATGTTTCTTTCATCCCTCATTGATGCAGGGTCGGAGAGAAAAGGAGTTCTTGACTCAATCTATGCATGTGAGGGGTTCTTGGAAGGTGTCAGGATCTTGGAAGCAAGATTTGAAAAGGTAAAATCGAGGGGGATCAAAGCAACCCGATTTTTTCTCAAAACTACAGATAGTAAAACCAGTAGAAAAGGGAGTGAACTTATTACTGCTGCCTCTCGCTGTTGCGCGCACTTGGATTTAGATCGACAAACTAGTTCATATATTCAGAATTCTATGAAAACTCTGGTTCTTGCCGAATCTAAAATTCACGGTCAGAGTGTTGAGGCGGTTAACCTCCACGAAACATCAAATATCGACACATTGGTCGACTTAGTAGGATCAGGCATTGCTGCTAGAAGTCTTGATCTCTTCTCTTCGAATGTCTACTCAACGGCGATCGCAACAGGTAGCGGTTTGACACATTTCTCGCACGGAATTGTCCAAAATCCAACCAACGCGGTATTACAAATCTTTTTGGGCAGACCATTTATTCTTACAGCTGGGTACTCGGATACCGAAACAACGACTCCTACTGGTGCTACTCTACTCGCAAATCTTTGTAAAGGGAGTGTAAGTAGATACCCAGATTTGCAGCCTGAAAGAATCGGATTCGGTGCAGGTTCTAAAGATCTTGGACAGATTGCAAATGTGACAAGATTTGTGATGGGAACCTCCCATTCATCATTCAAGTATGGGAATGATACTGTGATTGTAGTGGAAACGAATGTAGATGATATCACAGGAGAGAACCTAGGAGCTTTAATCGAACGTTTGAGCATGACTGAGACAAAGGATGTAACTGTCATACCTGGCCTTTCTAAGAAGAACAGACCGAATTATACGATTAGAATCATTACTGATTACACCCACTTGGATACTATATTAGATATTCTCTTTATGGAAACTGGGACTTTGGGCGTACGGATTCAAGAAACGAATAGGATAGTATTAAGCAGAGATACAGTAAGCATGAAATGCAAGATATTGAATGTTGAATTTAGTATACACGTGAAGGTTTCTAAAGACTCTGACGGAAATATGGTGAATGCCAAACCAGAGTTTGAGGACGTTAGGAAAATCTCCAGAGTATTAAGAATACCTTTAAGAGTGGCAAATCAGTTAGCTTTATCTGAGATTCAAATTAGGTTTGGAGATAAATTCCATACGCGAGCTTGAAGGGTCAGGTCAGAAATACGATCTGTTGCTCAGATGGTTCGACGCGATCAATGACAAAGTAGTTGTTGCCCTTTCTGGCGGAGTAGATAGCGCCGTTGTTGCATTAGCTGCTCAGATGAAATTGGGCCAGAAAGCTATGGCGGTAACAGCAAATTGTACTACTACCTCGGAAGAGGAATTGAAGAGTGCTATTCTAGTAGCTAAGGAATTAGGGATTAGGCATGAAATAGTTGAGTACAATGTGCTCTCGAATCAAAATTTCACAAGAAACGACAATGCTCGATGTTATCACTGTCGAAAAGACTTGGCGCTCCATTTGGTTGCCAAAGGAAAGGAAAATGGGGCCAAAAGTATTGTCGACGGGACACATGTGGATGATCTAGGGGATCATAGACCCGGAATCATAGCTTTGCAGGAGGCAGGTGTACGACATCCTCTGCTGGAAGTCGGCCTAGATAAATCGGATATTCGAAAAATCGCTGAATACTTCAACCTATCCGTCTCTGGTAAACCCGCAAATTCTTGCTTAGCTTCCAGAATCCCGCACGGAAGGGAAATAACGCATTCATTGATTTCTAGGATTGAGAAGGCCGAATCCATAGTAAAGACGATCTTCGGCGTAGCACAAGTCAGAGTTAGAGATCATGGTGAGCTTGCCCGGATTGAAGTAGGAATTGATGAACTTCATAGGTTGTTTGACGTTAGAAAGTTGGGAGAAGCTGACCAGATGATCAAAGAACTTGGTTTCAGATACGTTTCGGTCGACATGAAAGGATATAGACAGGGAAGTCTAGTTGTTGTGAAATAGGGAAATAGTAATGATGAATGCAGATATTGGTCAACGTGACTTGATCTACTTTGACAACGCTGCGACTACTCCTGTTCTTTCTGAGGTGATCCAAGAAATGGTTCCTTATCTTGGAAATTATTATGGTAACCCATCCTCACAGCATGCGTTTGGCTTTAAAAGTTTAAGAGCAATAGAGGAAGCCAGGAGACATGTAGCTTGCCTTATAGGAAGCAGTCCTAATGAAATAACGTTTACCTCTGGTGGAACAGAAGCAAATAACCTAGCCATTAAGGGCAGTGTATCCAGATTAAGTATCAACGGTGATAGCAAGAGTGTTGTTCTTATTTCAAGTAGCATAGAACATGACTCAGTACTTCAACCATTCAATTCTTTAAAGGCTCTGGGATTCAATGTTAAATTTGTCGAAGTAAACAAGGAAGGAATCGTTAAGCTGGAATCCTTACTTGAAATCCTAAGAAAAGAAAAGGTAATCCTCGTAAGCATCATGTTAGCAAATAATGAAGTGGGAACCATTCAGCCAATAAAAGACCTAGCAAAAATTACGCATGAAAATTCCGACGCCCTTTTCCATTGTGATGTTGTCCAAGCTCTGGGGAAAATTCCAATCGATGTAAGGCACCTTGATATAGATTTGCTATCTCTATCCTCCCACAAGATATACGGGCCAAAAGGAATTGGGGCCATATATTCTCGCGACAGGGACCAACTAAGACCTCTGATCGACGGGGGAGGTCAAGAAAAGTCCTTAAGATCAGGTACTGAAAACGTACATGGTATCGTAGGCTTTGGCGAGGCCTGCAGGATCGCTGCAGTGAACTTAACAGAAAATTACAGAAATGTCAAGAATCTCAGGGACCATCTCATTGATCAGGTATTATCGACGATACCTCGATCCTATGTCAATGGTTCATTGAATCAAAGACTTCCCAACAACGCCCACTTTAGCTTTCCAGGGGTTAAGGGCGAAGACATAATAGTCAAATTGAACGAGTATGGGGTTGCGGCGTCTACTGGTGCTGCATGCTCATCCAACAAGGCTAAAGCTTCCCATGTACTCCAAGCAATGGGGCTATCTCTATTGGAAATTGAAGGTTCTCTTCGTCTAACACTTGGTCATCAAAACACAAAATTTGAGGTCGAAAAGGTAGTTTTAGCGCTAGAAGAGATAATTAGGGAGTTACGCAGACATTCCGGCTTTTCAAATGACTAATTTTCCGAAATTAATTTATTGTCCCAAAGTGTAGCTTTGTCCATGCCTTCAACGTCAACAATTTCAGTTCCTAATATAGGACAAGAAGCACCGAGTTTTCAGCTGCCGGATATTGAGATGAAGAGTCGAAGCCTTGAGGAATTTAGGGGTAAGAAGCTTGTTATTGCTTTTTTTCCTGCTGCAGAATCACCTGTATGTACTACTGAGATGTGTGCGCTGAGAGACTCGCTAGCTGCGTTAAAATCCTTGGGAGCCCAGGTTGTTGGCATCTCAGTTGATGGACCATTTGCTAACAAGATTTTTACGGAGAACCGACACCTTAATTTTCCCATTCTTAGCGATTACAAGCGCGAGGTCATAAACAAGTATGGCATAGTAATGGCCAACTTGGGTTCGCTAGAAGGCTATAATGCAGCTAAGCGTTCAGTGTTCGTGCTTGACGAAAACGGTATAGTCAGGTATAGATGGGTATCCGACAATCCATTGGTAGAGCCGAATTACGACGAGATAAGATCTTCATTGGAAAATAGTTAGGCAATTCCACTCCATAAGGTATAATTTGTTAAATGTGTGGGTTTGCGCCCTGGTGATGAATGCGAAAATGAAAATAAATAAATGAAAGTTGCCTTCTTATGTTTTACTACTCTATAATAGCAATTACGTCATTCCTGGACACAGCATTCCCCTGCTTGACTTTTATTTCCTTTATCTTACCATCTTTATGTGACTTTACTGCAACCTGCATTTTCATGGATTCTAGGACCACTATGGAGTCTCCTTTGTTTACAGTGTCACCTTGCTTCCCTAATACGCTAACAACTCTTCCAGGAATTTGACTTGTCAAATTGTTTATTGCAGTCCCCAATGAGATCTTTGACAATGACTTTTCCAAAATTTCTGACAGCTTGGAATGCTTGGTTATTTTCATTTCAGTCCCATCGATTAGCAGCTTCACCTCAAAGGTACTAGAGCTCAGGATCTTCGCGTAGTGGTATGAATTATTTATCATAAATTCAAGAATATTTGTAGAAAACCTCAGGACCTTGAGGCGATAATCTGTCTGATTTATCTTGACCATGGCCTCAGAGTCTCCCAGCGTGCTAAGTAGCTCCGCGTTCACGGGCTGTTCCAGATGCGCTATCTTAAATTCCATCAAAAGTTTCCTCCCTGTCTGATCCATGCCGGCATGTGTTCGGACTTCTGGACATTGCCACGCCTGACCGAAGGTGTCCGCATAAACTCTGAATAAAGTAAAAGTGCAGCTACAGCAGGAACCTGAGTCTGCGCTGACACCCCCTTGGCATCTTTGAGCAGCTTGTTCATTAGGTCATATCGCTCTAGATAGTCAGTTGACAATTCCCCTCTAATAAAGTGCTCCTCCTTCATTATCGTCTTGTAGAGAGGTATAGTTGTATTTACTCCCTCCACTTCAAATTCATTTAACGCATTAATCATCCTGCTTCTAGCTTCTTCGAAATGGTTGCCCCAAGTAATGAGCTTTGCCACAAGGGAATCATAATATCCTGACACCTTACAACCAGGGTATAGGTATGAATCCACGCGCACGCCAGGCCCGTAAGGCAAATTGCAGGAAGGAACTAGTCCGACTGAGGGCGAAAACTCATTAAATGGATCTTCAGCGTTTATACGGCATTCGATCGCCGCTCCTCTTAATTCCAACTCTTCCTGCTTAAATGGAATTTTTTCTCCTTGTGCTATAGAAATTTGCAATTTCACAAGATCTAGCCCCGTTACAAATTCTGTGACTGGGTGTTCCACCTGCAATCTGGAATTAACTTCTATAAAGTAAAAATTTCCCTTGTTGTCCCTCAAAAATTCTGCGGTCCCGGCGTTGACGTAATCTACGGCGTCAACAGCTCTAACTGCGATTTCTCCTATTTTACTGCGAGTTTTAGCATCTAGAACGGGAGAAGGAGACATTTCGATGAGCTTCTGATGCCTTCTTTGAATAGAACATTCACGTTCGAATAGGTGTCTACTATTACCGTGGGTATCCCTAAGGAGTTGGTATTCAATATGACGTATGCCCTCAAGGCATTTTTCAACATATAGCGCAGCCTTCCCAAATGCTGCCTTTGATTCGGCGGAGGCCATTTCATATTCTTGCCGTAGTTCTTTTTCATCTTTTGCCAAGCGAATTCCTCGTCCACCTCCACCAAATGCAGATTTGAGCAGAACAGGAAATCCAGACTCTTTTGCTATCGCAACTGCTTCATCTAGATCCTCCACTACGCCGTCACCTCCCGGCACCAATGGAACTCCTGCCTCTTTCATCACTTCTTTGCACTTCATCTTGTCACCGGTGACTTCCATGGCTTCACTTCCAGGCCCTATGAATATTATCCCGTTCTTCTTGCAAGTCTTTGCAAATGCTTCGTTCTCAGACAAAAACCCATATCCTGGATGTATAGCATCTGACCCTGATTGCTTTGCAATCTCAATTATTCGCTTCATGTTCAGGTAACTTTCTGTGGCCGCTGCTGGTCCTATGTTGTATGCTTCGTCAGCTCTTTTTACATGTACGGATCGGGTATCTTCGTCAGAAAATACTGCTACAGACTTTATTCCCAGTTCTTTACATGCACGTACGACCCGGAGAGCGATCTCGCCTCTATTTGCAATCAGAATTTTGCTTATTGCCTTGGTCGTAATATATTCACCTCTATAAATTTATGTTTCCATGTTTTTTCCATGGATGTGTTTCCCTCTTAGTGGATAAAGCATCAAGTGCCCTAATAATCATAGGTCTTGTTTCCATTGGATCTATAACCAAATCAATAATTCCTTTCTCTGCTGCAATATAGGGATTGGCAAACTTTTCTCTAAATTCTTTTGCAAGAGCCTTCTTTGTTTTTGCCAAGTCCTCAGATTTCTTGAGATCTCTGCGATGGGTTATCGTAATTGCTGCCTCGGGCCCAAGTACGGCTATTTCAGCAGTTGGCCATGCAAAATTCATGTCAGCTCGAAGGTTTTTGCTACCCATGGCGATGTAAGCGCCGCCATACGCTTTCCCTATTATACATGTGATCTTAGGTACAGAAGCCTCGCAATAAGCGTACAGCAACTTACTTCCATGCCGAATTATCCCGTTGTGTTCCTGATCCGCACCTGGCAAGTACCCAGGAGTATCTACCAAGGTAATTATGGGAATGTTATAGCAATCGCAAAACCTAATAAACCTCGCAGCTTTGTTGGAAGAATTTATATCCAATGCTCCAGCAAGATACAGAGGCTGGTTGGCAACAATGCCCACAGATCTCCCCCCCATTCTTGCAAAGCCTACGAGAACGTTTTCTGCAAAGAGTTCATGTATCTCAAAAAAATCTTCATCATCAACAATCGATTTAACGATTTGCTTCATATCATATTGTTCATACGGATTTTCGGGGAGAACAGATGCAAGGGCAGAATCAATCCTATTTGGGTCATCTCCGGATTGTACTATTGGAGGAAATTCACTATTGTTTTGCGGAATATAAGAAAGGAGTTTTTTTATTTTGTCGATACATGCGTATTCGTCTTTTGCTACAAAATGAGCCACGCCAGATTTGCTGGCATGCGTTATTGCGCCTCCCAGCTCCTCAAACGAAACTTCCTGGCCTAGTACCTCATGGACTACTTCCGGTCCTGTAACAAACATTTGCCCTATACGTTCCACCATGACGATAAAGTCAGTCATGGCAGGGGAGTAAACAGCACCTCCAGCACAAGGACCAATACTTGCAGTTATCTGCGGAATCACTCCCGATGCTAGAGTGTTTCTATAGAAAATGTCCCCGTACCCATCTAGGCTCATTACCCCTTCCTGAATTCTCGCGCCACCTGAATCCAGAATTCCTATGATAGGAACGCCGACCTTAAGCGCATGATCCATAACCTTTACGATCTTTTTTCCTGCCATTTCACCTAACGAGCCTCCGAGCACAGTAAAGTCGTAAACGTAAACAAACACCTTTCGTCCATCAATGGTGCCAAATCCTGTTAATACCCCGTCTCCAAAATACGTCTTGGTCGAAGGATCATCATTTCTGTGGATCACGTACTTGTCAATTTCGACGAAGGAATCCGCATCTAACAGTAGGCTAATTCTTTCTCTCGCTGTTAGCTTACCCTTGGCATGTTGGGCGGAGATCCTCTCCGGCCCGCCGCCTTCCTCGGATAGCTTTTTGATTTGATATAATCTCTTTATTTTATCCTCGTGCATGACCTGAGTGATATGCCAAGAATTAGGTATATAAATAATTACGAAGTGCTTTTTGCGTATTTATAGACATTTTGGTTAGTTAACCCTTCGTAAAACGGCGACCTAGAAGAAGCATGACCATTAAGTTGAATACTCAAAATTCAACCTACTAAAAATACCTTGTGGGTTTATCAAAGTGAAATTCTCATTCTCTTAGTCCTGATCTTCCCCCTCTCGCCCTCCGAAAATAATTCATTCCTAAGTTATAATTTTCAAATAAGCTCTCTAGAGTTTCTATTTCGTTTACCAATCTCTGTACCTGAGACTTATCCCAATTCTCTGCCTTTTTCAAATATTCTAACTTGTCAAGTTTTTCTTGGATTAGCCTTACCACGTTCTTCTCGTACTCGCTAGACATTTCTGTTTGAAGATAGATTGATGGTTAGAATAATAAATCTTCTTAATAATAGAGGAAGGACAAGGCACGCCACATTCATCTTCTATGTAGTTCGCTCAATGTTAGGTTCTTCTGTAACAGTGCATAGAGGTCTCTCTTATTCAATTCATTGAACCAATATTGATTGTAATGACTGACATACTGAAAAAGGAATTCTAAGAACGGTCTGAAGCCATATTCATGAGGCAGCATATCTAATGCGATTCTCGCCTCATCTAAGTACGTCGAGCTTTTTCTCATCGTTAGTTCGAATGCTTTCTGCACGTCGCCAGTGATAATGCTATAGTACAACGGCCAAGATGGAATTTTTATAGATCCGTTTCTAATTGCGTCCTGGATCTCGTTTCCACAACCCACACCTTCACTGGCCTTTGCCATACCCAGGTGATAGATTTCACCAAGTGGTTTCCTATCAAGTGCCATATTTCTTGCTGCCGTGCCCATAATAGCACGATACTTCTTATAGCAACCCATCATATTCTCATCTGTAATAGACTCAGGCTTAGCCTTCAGCCGCTGATCAATATACTGTCCTACTCTAGCGTCCTTAAAACCTTCTTCAAATGACCTAAGTACTGTGTCTCCTCCGACGGAAATCTTTTGTCTTGCAGCCTCAAGTATATACGGATTCATTAATTTATAATCATCTAGATAATCTAAATCCTCATCTTTGTCAATGATTCTGTCCATGGGTTCGCTGAGATCGATCGCAATAATGTGTCCATCTATGATCGTTGTTCTAACCTCAGAACTAATACTTTCTTGAAAGTATGCAGCCGCCCCATCAAACAATGCGTTCAGAACAGGGAAAGTCATCAAGACGAAATTAGAATTTAAGATACGCTCTACTCTGTCTGCAAGAATTTCTGGTCTAGAAATTCTGGCCATGACATCTTGTATTTTAGAGTCATCAAGAACCATCTCTGAAGACCCAATCTCTTCTGCGAATTTCCTAAGAGAAGCAGATGGATTTTGATCAGAGATGATCAACTTGTGTAGTGAGAGCAAGTATCGTTTGGTAAAGTCCTGAAATTGTTCTTCTGTTTCACGACTGTATTTACTAAACTGCTTGTATCCCTTTTCTCTCAATAGAGCCTGCTTGATTATATCCCGTCCGGCTCTCGTACTCATTAAGGTGCTTTTCTTGAATAGGAATTCATCTTTACCATTCATTTATATTAATTTTCACTAGAACCTTGTTATTTAAGTTTCAGCCTAAACAATAAGTTGCACATGCAGTCTTGATAGTTGTTACTTTCCTGGACTAGCGTTACAATTGACTATCGTGATGCCATTGCTACTCTTTCTTGCTCATTTTTCTTTTTTATAGCATGGCTAGCCATTTCGTTATTGGAAGCTAAAACAAGTTCCCTTGCAAGAGCTTCCTCTATGGCTTGTGGGTTAGAATACGTTGATTCTCTAACTCCTTCAGCTATAAAACGGAGAGCAAGATCAACTCGTCTTAGAGGAGCTACGTCAACAGAGACGTGGTAGACTACACCTCCGTAAACGATTCGGGTGGTATCTTCGTTTGGAGATGCATTCTCGACAGCTTTCACAAATACTTCTAAGGGATTCTTGCTAGTTTCTAGGTGTATTATTTCAAAGGCCGTCTTCAACACATTCAGAGATTTTGCTTTCTTGCCGCCCATCCGACCAGTATTTTTCGCATATCTTTTTCCAAAATGCATTAACTTGTTGGCAAGCCTTTCGACAATGTTAACCTCCGACTTCTTTAATCGCTGATGTTCATGCCGTCCAAAGGTAATTGGAATAACAGAGGGCTTCAGCGAGATGACTTTCTGAAGGCCAATATCTCCGATTTCTATCTTTCTTGTGTCCCACTTGTTGAATAGAAGCAAATTTGCCTGTTCCTTTCCACTCATATCAATTACCTCCTTGGTTTTTCCTTCCGGCCTAAGACTAACTCATTTAGGGAGACGCCATTTACCTTGAAGACTTTCCATCTCACTCCAGGGATATCGCCCATTGCTCCCCCCATTGCACCTCCAATACCTTCGAGCATTACCTCGTCGTGTTCATCTACGAAATTCAATGCCCCATCCTTTGGTAAGAAAGCAGTTATGGTTTTTCCATTCTTTATCAGTTGTACACGCACACATTTCCTCACGGCTGAATTCGGTTGTTTCGATTCTATTCCGACTTTTTCAAGAACAATTCCTTTTGCCTGAGGAGATCCTTCAAGGGGATTAGCTTTCTTGTCCAGCATCAACATTCGCCTCTTGTAATACTTGTTTGACCAGCGAGAGCGCTTTCTCTTTGTCTTAAGCACACGCCCTGCGAACAAACCTAACGGTGATTTAGCCAACTAATCCATAACCTCATTTCCAATCATTCTTTCAGATGCACTTGTTATCAGAACATTGGATATTCGAAAGTACCTCTTAGCCAGCAATCTAGCCTTCTCAGCATTCCTCCCCTCCTTCCCTACTACTACTCCTTTCCGCTTTGCGTCCACCAGAACTACCGCTTGCTTGGAGCCGTCTGTTCTCTGGGTGATTTTTACATCATTTACCATCTGGGGGTTCAGTATATTGCGGACGAAATCGATTGCATCATCAGAATATTCGACCAATTCTACTTTTTTAGCCACAACATTTTGTAATTGTCTGATAGTCATACCTCCCTTCCCTATAGCCAGGCCCATCTGGCCCTTATTGACAATGAAAATAACACGATCCATCTTATCATCGACCACGCAATCCCTAGCCGTTACGCTCGTAATGCTCTGAAATAGAGACATAAGTCGCAATTCATCGGAAGTCAACTTGATTTTTTCCGTCAAATCTTAAATCCTCTTATTACCATAACTGCAAAAAGACCATGCACGCAATTCGTGAATCATCCATCTGATTCATTATCGCCAATTTAAGTCTTCCATGTCATGTATAATATGACTATTACTGCACAAATCTAGAACAGTAGGGTAATTGCTTGAAAAGAGAGCGTATAATGAAATCGCCAAATTACAATGTGTAACAAGCCACAGCATCATATCGCATGTAATTGAAAGCGTATAAACAGTTCACTTTTGAGATAGAATGTTTTGAATCTCTTCTTCAGAGCCAGTCCGTATGGAAAGCATGGATATCCTATGTGATCGATTGCAAGCCCTCCCTAACATGACGGATGTTCCACGAAATTTAAGCACTGGAATACCACTAGCTTTTGCTTGATCTTCAATACTGACTCTATTCTTATCACTAACTGAATCGGATACAAGTATCAGTTTTGATCCTTTAGCGAATCTCATTACCTCCTTAGTTCCTTTCTTGTACTTGCCACTCGCTACTGCTTCCTTAATCAGTTTCTCTAGCGCTTTCATCAGCACTCTCCTCCTTTACTTTCATATAAAGATCAACCATGCCAGTACCTACGGGTACAGTAGCTCCTACTATAACGTTTTCTGTGACTCCCCTCAGGGTCTCTACCTGCCCTTCGAGGGAAGCTCTCGCAATGGTGGGAACTGTAATTTCAAATGCTGCCCTTGCCAGTACAGAGGTTTTTGTTCCGGCTATTCCATGCCTTCCTATCTGTTGCAGGTACCCTTTAGAGGACATCAAATCAGCCACCAACATGATATGGCGGAGATCGACCTCCAGTCCTTGTTCCTCCAAAGTGTTTGTGATCTCTTTCACCAATGCGGTCCTCGCAGCCTCTATTCCTAATGTCTGCCAGATCTCGTAGACATTATTAGTCGAAACCCTTCGAGTGTCTACACCAGGAATTAGAACCACCTTGGATAGGTTCGATCCTGACGTTTGTATAACCCATTCTTCATCTTGCTTTACAATGGTAACTCTTTCGATATCAGGCACACCTTTAACCCTAGCATTCAAAAGTTTGTTCTTCAAGGTCAAGATCGTTTGGGCGTCTGGGTCGTCTGGAATTGAGACGCGTATTTGGTACGGCTTGTCTTTCATACTAATGTCGTATTTCTTCTTTGAACCTTTTAGTACATCAAATACCTGTTCAAGTTCACATCCGCGTTCAGCAAGTTGTGATTCAGAGAAGTAAAAGTTTAGAATTCCACTATAGTCGATATCAGTTTTTTCTATTAGATCAGAAACTCGAGTGAAAATGATCTCTTTAGCTACTTGTAAGGCCTTTTCCCTACTAACTTTGTGTTCTTCATCCAAGTAGATATCCATGGTGGGCGTAACTGGTTTCTTCCGTGCGTCTACAAGTTCAATCAAGCGGGGTAATCCTAACGTGACATTTCTTTCTTTGACGCCGGCAAAGTGGAAGGTTCGGAGAGTCATTTGTGTACCGGGTTCACCTATGGATTGTGCTGTGACCACGCCAACAGCCTCACCTGGTTCTGCCATGGCTTTCTCTGTGAAATCTACAATTTTTCTAACTACCTTTTCTACTCCTGCCTTGCTAAGTCGGTTATTCAATAATGTCGTCTCTAAATTAGACATTACTTTTACGTTGAGATTAGCGCCGTATGAATCGAGTATGTTTGCAATTTCAAGGTCGGTCGCTTTCTCACCTTCATCTACAATTGATTCACCTTCTATCAATCTAAGTATATTAACAGCCTCCCCATGGTCGCTCTTCGCAGGATCGATACCGTCTTCCCCGTACAAATACTGGATGATATTTCCATGAGGATCCCTCACAGTCAGGTCATATTCGATCTTCAGATGCTCTAGTGCATTTATCAATCTCCTTTGCATGTATCCTGACTGTTGGGTCCTTACGGCGGTATCTACCAAGCCTTCACGACCGCCCATCGCGTGGAAGAAGAACTCCAATGGACTCAACCCGTCCCTATAATTGGATTTGACAAATCCCTTCGCGTCAGGATTGGTGTCATTTATCCTAAAATGGGGTAGAGATCTGTTATGATAACCCTTGTTGATGCGCTTCCCTCTAATAGATTGCTGTCCCAAAGCCGCAGTCATCTGACCTATGTTCAAGGTCGAACCTCTTGCGCCAGTGGACGCCATAATCACACCAGAATTATCATCAGGAAAAGCTCGATCGGCTGTTTTTCCCGCCCTATCCCTGGCCCTAGATAATTCATTAACTACATAAAGCTCTAAAGCTTCCTCCGGAGACAAGCCTCGGGTAAGTGGGAGAGTCCCGTCTTTATATTGCTTTATTAACTCATCCACCTTGTCATAAGCCCGTTGTATAATAGTGCTAATTTCTTTCCTTGTTTCATCATTCAGCCATAAATCCGAATACCCATAGGAGAACCCACGTTGAGTCAAATAGGTCTTAAGTATAATGAGGATCGAGTCCAAGAATTTTCTTGCTGTATCGTTTCCGTAGTCCTTTGCTATGCGGTGAAGAACACTATCTGGCTCTTCAGCACCAATCGATGCTTTGTCTATAACTCCCCCTAGGAGTTGACCGTTTCTGATTATGACATCTTTGCCCTCGCCTTTGGATGCTTTGTTCCACTTGGAAGTGATAACAAAATTAAAATCATCAGGGAAGAATAGTGAAAAGAGCTGTTTGCCAGTATAGGGCTGATAATCTCCATCTTTTGAATCTGCCTGTGGAAGCACACCACTATAACCGCCACTTAAAGCCATGTTAGCGAATTCTTCTCTATTCAGAAATGTTTCCTTTGAGGTGAGAATGTAAGCCCCGGTGATGAAATCTCTGATGCCACCAATAATTGGCCCTCCGTATCTGGGAGATATCAATTGATCTTGAACTCTCATCAGCAACGCGGCCTCAGCTCGAGCTTCTTCACTTTGAGGTACATGCAAATTCATTTCATCTCCATCAAAATCTGCATTATAAGGAGGACACACAGCTGGGTGCAATCTAAATGTGCGATAAGGAAGAACTCTAACGTAATGTGCCATAATGGACATTCTATGAAGTGATGGTTGACGATTAAAAATCACGATATCGCCGTCTGAAAGATGCCTCTCTACAACATAGTTTGACGCAAGAGATTCGGCAACCATCTCCCTATCGCTCACATAATCGAGCCTTATTTTGACACCATCTGGCCTAATAATGTAATTTGCTCCTGGATATATGTTGGGTCCATTAACAACAAGTGTTTTCAGACGGTCAAGATTCCATTGGGAGACTGTCTCTGGAATGGTAAGCTTCTTTGCTACGTCAACAGGCACACCCACACTTGAAATTGTCAAATTGGGATCTGGTGAAATTACGGTTCTACTGGAGAAATCTACCCTCTTCCCAGACAGAGATCCTCTAAATCTACCTTCCTTTCCTTTCAATCTTTGGGTAAGTGTCTTCAAAGGCCTTCCAGAACGGTGATGTGCTTGTGGAATACCCGAGACCTCATTATCGAAGTACGTAGTAACATGATACTGTAATAGATCTACCAAATCCTGAACTATCAACGGGGGTGTACCGGCCTCTTTACTCTCCTTCAACCTTTGATTAACGCGTATGATATCTACTAACTTGTGGGTTAAATCGTCTTCTGATCTTATACCTGTTTCCAGTATTATGGAAGGTCTCACAGTGACCGGGGGCACAGGAAGAACCTGTAGCACAAACCATTCTGGTCTAGCTGTTTTAGGATCGTATCCAAGCAAGAGAAGATCGTCATCAGGGATATTCATCATCCTTTCCCTAATGGTAATTGGAAGCAACCGGTTCTCTCCGGCTTCAGTCTTTTCTACAAAAATTGTTGGTTTCGTGAACACCAATTCGTACTGTTCCTTCTCGCAATGTGGACAGACTTTAACTTTCTTTGCCTTCTCTATTATTTCATCCTTAATGTTCTCCAAGGTTATTACGGAATATGCAGCTTTTGCGTTCCGCAAGGTACGATATTTTTCAATATCACCGTGGCCTAGTTTCACTCTGCTACATGATCTGCAGCAGGTGATAAGCAATTTGTGGATATCATCTACGAATGCGATATGCAGCACTGGCTCCGCGAGCTCAATATGCCCGAAGTGGCCAGGGCATCTTGCTGATGTGTTCCCACAGGTTCCGCATTTTTGGCCAGGTTCCAGTGTTCCAAGCCTATTATCCATCAAACCTCCCTGAACAGGCATACCGTCTTCGTCGTAGGTTTCTGGAGCAGTAATTTCAGCAACGCTAAATTTGCGCACTTCTATTGGTGACCAGACGCTAAATTTTATTCCCCCTAATACTTTCATAGATTCTTCTATCAAATCGTAATCTCCTCCTAAACCTTGTCCTTAGCCAGTAGGCGTGGCGCAACATTCAAACTCATCATCTCCTGCAACAATAATTTAAAGGCGTACGCAATAATGACAGATGAGATTTTTGCTTTATCACCACACACTCTACAAATGTATCTGCGCTGTTTAATGTCATAATAAGCCAAAAGGCCGCATCGCTCGCATACGTTTATTTCAGCTTTGTCTGACTCTTCTAGGAGCCGGTCCTTGAGCATCATTGAAGCACCGTAAGCAATGAGGCAATCTCGTTCCATTTCACCGAATCTTAAACCACCTCCTCTTGCTCGACCCTCTGTTGGCTGCTTGGTAAGCATTTGTACTTGCCCTCTGGCCCTGCTGTGGATTTTATCTGCTACCATATGATGGAGTTTCTGATAATAGACTACACCCACATAAACATCGGCTGGGAATTTTTTTCCAGTTCTGCCATCATACATTACTTCTTTCCCGGTAAATTTGAAACCATAATCTTGGAGCACGTCCTTAAGTTGATCTAGTTTTTCTCCTAGGAATGCTGATCCATCTACAATTCTTCCTCTAAGTGCAGCTGCTTTACCCCCCAGTGATTCCAGAAACTGGCCTACTGTCATACGAGATGGGAATGCGTGGGGATTGATCATGACATCAGGAACTATCCCGTTCTCCGAGTAGGGTAAATCCTCTTGGCTAACTAGCATTCCAACAACACCCTTCTGCCCGTGTCTTGATGCGAATTTGTCGCCAATTTCAGGAATTCGCATATCGCGAACGCGTATCTTAAACATTTTGCCACCCTCCACAGACTGGGTCATTATAACGGTGTCAACAACCCCATTCTCAGAAGGTCTAACCCCTATAGAAGTATCCCTCCTATATGGTCCTTTGACCTCAAATTCTCTATACTCCTCCATGAATCTAGGAGGTGAGGTACGACCAATCAGAATATCCCCACCTACGACCACCGCTTCATGCATTATAGCACCGTCCTGTTCCAAAAGTCGATATGCCTTTTCCCCTCTGTAACCGCGTATATTCTCGTCGGATGAAGGTAATTCGAAGTTATCTTTCATGCCACCTGGATACTGCTTTGCCTCCGCTTCGTACACTCTATAAAAAAAGGTCCTTCCAAACCCTCTATCAACTGCAGATTTGTTAAATACTACAGCATCTTCTATGTTATACCCTTCATATGGAAGGACTGCCACAATTGCATTCTGCCCGGTTGGTCTCTCGTCAAGGCCTAGCAAGTTTATCGCCTTGGTGCTAACCATTGGAGTTTGAGGATAAAGCATTAAATGTTGTCTTACGTATGTGCTCGCATTCATCAACGGCGTAGAGAAGCCGAGACTTTGTTTTGCCATTGCGCTCTCATAGGTGTTTCGGGGAGATTGATTGTGTTCTGGGTACGGGATGATGGATGCTCCAACTCCCAAAATGGAGGAAGGGAAAACCTCCAAATGGGTGTGTGAAGGGTCTATAATATCAGCCGCTATGTCAACGTAACAATTCTCCTCTTCGTTCGCGTCGACTAATTCCAAAATGCCTGTGTGCAAAAGATCAGTCCATGAAAGGAATTTCTTTTGAATCTTTTCAATTATTTCATCGGTGATCAAGGATCGTCCATCTCTTACAATAATCAAAGGTCTCAGCACACGACCAGAATTGCAGCTAATGTAAAGACGTCTTGTTGCATTATCGTTTAATGAACTGTAGAGATATACACCTACGTGGGGATGAATCTTACCAGATCTCCTCATTGTCCTTAACGTGTTAGCCAGATGGCCACCATCCTCTACATATCCAACAAGCTGCCCATCAACAAATACTCTAGCTCCTATCCTCCTTAGGTTCTCATTCGCTTCGTCCACATGTTCAACCCCTAATTCAAAGAGTTTTTCGACAATCTCTGCCGAAGATACGCTCACCGATATTATGGCGGATAGAGCCAGGTTTTTGACCAATCCGCAGTTAGAGCCTTCTGGTGTTTCGGCAGGGCAAATGCGACCAAAATGAGTTGCGTGGAGATCCCTTGCTTCAAAATTAGGCTGACTCCTACTCAGAGGAGATTGAATACGACGCAAATGGCTTACGGTAGACATATAGTTCGTCCTGTCTAGGAGCTGGGTTACTCCGACCCGACCTCTTCCCCAGTTTCCCGTTGCTATCGCATTATTCAGTTTATCTGATATTATCCCAGGCCGGACAGCAGCAGCAACAGCGTTAATTCCTCGCTTCTGACCTGACCGTTCGAGTTGGTACTTCATATCGCGAATTAAGTTCCGGAATGCTGTACGGAATAAATCTGCGAGCATTTGCCCGGCGAATTTTATTACTTTATTACCATAATGATCTTTGTCGTCTGCATCAATCCAACCAAGTTTAAGTTCGATCAACTTACTCGCTGCTTCACCTAGGAATAGTGCTTTTTCGTGCCTGTTATCAGGGTTTTTTCCTAAGTGAGGTAAAAGTCCCCAATCAAGAAGGGTTTCAGCTCTCTTGATCTGAAATTCTTCAAGCATACCCGGAGCAATACGCTTACTGATATAGATTATTGCATCCCGACTTGTGATAACATCACTTGATTTTTCAAAAGAAGGTTCGAGCTCGTCTTGGATGAGGATATTCAAAGATACCCCATTTGCTATGTCCTTATCGGTTTCTAGTCCAAGAGCTCGCACCAATGTGATTAAGGGCACATCCACCGGAGATCCAGGTATCTTCGCTACTACAGATCCATCTGGTCTCATTATTAGTTCCAACTTTGCTCTATAGCCAACAATAGAAGAGTATACTTTTGCCTTGTACAAGAGAGTACCAGTGGCTTCTTCCATATCGACTATAATCTTGTTATATGAAAGATCTTCCAAACCTACAATGACTCTCTCTGAACCATTGATGACAAAATATCCACCCGGATCTCGTGGATCTTCAGCCAACTCAATTAGCTTATGCTCTGGCATATTATGCAATATGCAAGCATTAGATTTTACCATCACAGGCATATCTCCTATATGAATAAACCTCGATTCCAATATCTTACCATCTTCTACGATACTGCATTCTAACATGATCGGTGATGCGTATGTCAAGTTTCTCAAACGTGCCTCCATAGGCGCTACATGGGTAATTGAGCCGTCGAGCTCCATAATTCTCGGCTGCTGCAGTTTTATCTTTCCAAGCTTTATTTTATAAGGATACTCTGAGGTCTCTATCTCTATTTCCGAAACTTCATCGATAATGCTTTGAATCCCTTTCTCCATGAATTCATTATAGGAATTCAAATGTTGCCTTGCTACTCCTTCCTTTCTCAAAATGTCATTTATAATAGGCCACATAACGAACAACCACCACCTAAATTATTCCTATCCCTCTACCACATACCGGTAATATACACTTTCACCTGCAGTAGCACTTTTACGAGTGATCTTTATGATATCGCCAGGCCTAACGTCAAGGTCCTGTAAACCTTTATCGCTTAACATTATATACGGGAGCTGGCTTGGTTTAGCGTTGTATCGCTTCAGGACTTCGCCGGCTTCGGGTCTAGGCAGAATTTCATGCTTGGGTTGATAAATATGATCAGTTATTTTGACAATCCTCTTCTCAGTTGACAAATACTTGACTATCTCCTGTACTGAGTAATTGTATAAATGGATGCAATATGCAATACAAATTCTGATACACCTCACTCCTCCTCGATATATAGGTATATCTTTATCTGGTCTGAAAATTTCTGCACCAGAATTTGACTAAATTTCTCATTTTTCAGGCATACGTTCAGTTTCTAAATCATTCGTTCAGTAGAGTGCTCTTTAGACTTTTCAATGATTCCTGAAGGCGACGATATCTACCGCTGATCCCAAAATATTGGGACTAATCGGCTAGAGAGAGGATATCTGCACCTGTGATCACGAGTATTTTTTGTAATCTTCCAAACTTCGACAAAGCTTTATGGTAACATTCCTTGATGGATTTGAAGGGAACGAGTCCTAATTTTAGTAGATAATATTCAGGTAAAGTTGATATTATTCCTAAATCATAATTTTTTGTTAACTCCTGCAGGAATAGAACATGCTCTAACCCTTCCAAGTATTGAAGCTTCTCTTGCAGGTGTTTCTGTAGATCCAGTCTCTCTTGGACGTACATTTCTAATGCTTTGCAACCGAGGCCCATTTCATTTTCCGAAAGCAGCACTACCAATCCACCTTCCTTGATAGACTCCATTACGTTCCAGAGTGAGTTGAGTGAAGAAGACAAAGTAAGGTGTGATTCGAGGTCGTCACCGGGACTTATCAATGTAGTTTGGCACTTCTCCTTGGTAGTTTTTTTACCCAGATCTAGTGAGCGAATGGCACTTTCAAATGACTGAGAAATGGTTCCATGGTGCAAGCTCAAGATCCTTGGACTGCCTACTATTTCGATCGAATTAGCGTTCAAGTTGTCGACCGTGCGCAAGGCAACTTCTAATGGTGAAAATTTATTGTGGGGGTTAGGCAAGTTATTTGATCGTACGTAGAATGCTTCGTTCATTTCCACTGGGTAAAATTGTCGCAGTAGCAAAGTGGGGCTTCCACCATAACCGAACAAAGGATCATATCTAGCTTGGGAGATGCATAGCATATTCTTGTATTTGCTTAACAATGGGAATAGTGACGTATTTGTCGAATCATATACAGGAAAGGGTTGTTTCCGCAATGAATTCTTCAGCATCTTCAAAAGATCCGTACTAGAGGTAAAAGCAATACGATCATAGCGTTTAAGGACAGCTCTCTGAGAGATTTGATCTACCAAATCTAAAACTGCCTTTGAAACCGATAAGACAACTATGATCGTATTATCAGTGATGTCGATATTTGACAGTTCATCCTCTATTCGTGGTTCAGCCAAGTAATCTACAGATGGAGCTGGATAAATGTGAGCCTGTAGATTTTCATACTTGATGTCCAATACCACAGAAGTTTGGCCGTATTTTAGCCACAGCTCAGGCATACTGTATCAGCATCACCCTGGATAGCTCGATCCCGAGATTAGATAAGTCAAAAACTGATTATTCCTAGGAAAGGCAGTTCTATCTGATGAAACAATTTCTTGAAATGCCAAATAATCCACACACAACACTATGTGATGCATCATAAATATTGATCTACGTAATATCCATGCATTCTCTATGAATCTCCTCAATTCTAAATTGAGGCGCTACTACTAAAAAATGTCGAAGTTACGCAAAGACGGATATCATCCGTTACTATAGGCAATGGGTAGGTTCAATTCAGCCAAGAATCTTGCAGAAGAGATAGCCAAATGGTAACAGATTAATTCAGAGGAAACTGATGGTTGCTCCAACGTGCACAGAATCAGCTAAAGAAGAATGCCTTGGCCGATATATTGTCTGGTCTTTAATTAATGTCAAAGAACTTTGGAATCTCCTATGCTTTCTAGACGTAAAATAGAGTTTGTTTTCGATTGACATAAATCAGATTAGTATAGAGAAATCAACCTTCGTATATCATCAGATTCTTTTCTTCCAAGAGATTGTGGAGATTATGCACAGCTCTGTATACTTCAGTCTCTTTCTTTGCCCCTGTGCAAACTAATTTCCCGGAAGCGAATAATAAGATCACCGTCTTCGGATCCAGCATTCGGTGGATCAGACCTGGAAATTGTTCTGGCTCATACATGCTCCTGGGAAGTACCCTAGCTGCGAGCTCGAGATGAATTTTCCCGCCCAAACTTGCTGATGCAACTATATTCTGTATTTCAATGAATGGGTCGTGCTCGATAGCAATGCCTCCTTTTTTCAATTTTTGGACTACATTCTTTACCGCTTTAATTGCCTGGTCCTCAGATTTAGCTCCGGTACATACCATCTTGCCTGAACTAAAGATTAGGGTGGCAGTCTTGGGCGATTTCAATCTAAAAACTAATCCGGGGAATTGATCTGGATGATATTCCACATCTGGAAAAATCTGAGTAATCAAATTAAGATTTACTGTTTGGCTAACCGTGGCTGACGCTACTACATTCTCTATGCTAACGATAGGTTTAGTCTGAGGCATACCCTATTCAGCCTTTATAAAGGAGAACTATATATACTGTTTACATTCGCGTTCCATCAAGTTTTAGTGAATGATGACTGAATCATCTGCCGAAATAGCGATGAAGACTACGAAGATAATTATGAACTAGTGTTTATGGAAAATAAGGAAAACAATCTTCTGGTTATTAGAGCTTGAAAACAAATCTCAATCCAACATTTAATAATTAAGGTGGTTCTTCATTAAATCAACTATGTATTTTGTTCATATACACGACTCGGCTCGAACAGGATTAGTCATAATAACAATGATCCTACATCAGACTTGTCGTCAATAGATAAGACTCGAGCTCAAATTAAGCATCCTTTTGTTTGACAGATAATGGGGTTTGTCTATTCTCAAATTTTCTGCCATACTAAGGACAAGGACCTGAATAATAAAAATAGAAAATATTACCTGTTCAAAACTAGATCGACCTACCTTAGGCTGAAAATAATAGGATCGAGGATGTATTTTTTGCAATCTGCAATGAAATTCCGCAGATATCGGATCTTTGGCATTTTCGTGGCCAAGAATGAAGACATGATCAGACTTTTTCAAGCTGAAAATAGGCGAGTGATAGTAGTCATCAAGAAGATATCCAAATGACTTGGCTCCAAAAAACTCATGCATTTTGAATGCCCCATAACTCGCGATTGGATATGACGTTCCGTTTCCAAGAAATAAGATCGACTGGAATTTTCTTGGCAAGTCGATACCGTACTGATGGATCTGTTCGCGAGCATCACTCATTATTCTGCTTAAGATATTCATGTTGATTTTAATGCCTATCAACGCCATACAGGTTATTACCGTCGCCGTGAAATCCAAAATTCCAGTATTTGACGATTGAACGTTATGCAAGTAATCTAGATTGAGTGTCTTTCTACATACCTCTTCAAGGATACTCTTGGGGCGGGCAGTTATAGCAGTAGTTTTAAGCCCAAATCTTTGAGCTATCTTGGCAGCCTCAATGTTCGACTGCGTTCTACCAGATGCTGAAACGAAGAAAATCTCATGATCCAATAGCATTTCTGGGCTACGGAGTATTTCTGAAGGATGATAGGCAAGTACTGAATGCCTGGATAGATATTCAATTAGAAGAGCGCAAATATACGAGTCACCTGCGCCCACAAATAACCCGCTTCTAATTTTCATGGGTTTAGGAAGCCGAAGTCCCCGGAGATATTTTACTTGAGAATATACATCTTCTCTAAAATGGCTAATCCAGCCGGACATTGTAAGATCTATTCACTAGGTTTGAAATACTGTTAGCATGCGTTGTGTTTAAGAACTCGAGTAGATGAATGCCTTTCCACTCTAATATTCCTCTTCAAAGGCTTCCTCTCCTTCTTCTTCAATGTCCTCAATGTCTTCGTCGAGCTCTTCTCTCTCTTCTGCGCTTTTATATGGCAGATCAGTTTCACCAACTGTACCACAGACAGGACACTTGAATTCGATTGTCTGACCTTCCAAGTCTAATAAAAAATCCTTTGAGAAAACTTGGTCACATTTAGAACAAACCAAGGTAGTTTGAATATTATCTTGGCTGAACTTGTGAGACTGGACTCGAAAAATCGTGCCTGCCATTCTTCTTACCTATAGAAAATACTCTTTTTTATAAGCCTTTGTGATTATTACACAAATTCACCGTCCTGACATGTTTAGAAAGATCTTAAGCCCGGTTTCGAGTTAGAAATGAGTGTAAGAATATTTTCTCGGAGCTCTTTTTGCTCCATTAAACCTCGGTGTGCCATTGTGACAACAAGGCTATGGTTTCTGACTCCTCGCATTTTCATGCACAAGTGCTCGCCCTCAGCTATGACGACTACCCCTCGAACTCCCATTTTAGTTATCTCGTCCGCGATCTGCCTTGTCAATCTCTCCTGTATTTGCATCCTACGCGAATACTTTTCTACGAGACGAGTTAGTTTTGATATGCCAAATACCTTTCCTTCAGGCAAATATGCAATGTGAACTTTGCCATAGAAGGGCAGCATGTGATGTTCGCACATACTATAAAACTGAATATCTTTGGCAATTATAGCATCAGTTTCCTCAGAGAAGCTCACATCGAGTCCGGAACTCATAGTATAACCGGCAAATATCTCTTCAAACGCTTCTGCCATCCTTCTTGGCGTTCCGATCAAGCCTTCTCTGTCTGGGTTTTCACCTAATTCTATCAATAGTTTTCTTAAAATCTTTTCAACTCTCTTTTTGTTTATGGTTCTACCCTTCTCCCTTTCCTGTAACAATATCTTACTATAGGACTCCATAACCAGTACACATTTGTTCAGATATTATTCTTACTCTCCTGACAGAAATATTTGGTCTCCAAAACAATGGAATATGACAAGTCGTGAGACGGGTTCATGTAGCATATATTGTTTTATCTTGGATATTCGCAATGTTAAAGCTAGCTCTTCGATTGATACACGACTCGCACGCACCGCAGTGTACTGGATTATTTAGACTATTTAATGCTTCATCGGAATAGCAGCTCCAGGTATCGAATATCTTATCCCCAAGAAGATCGTACCCTATTCTGATCAGCTCATCCTTGTGGATGTCCTCTTTCGCCGGACACCAGATCTCGATCCGCTTTCGTAAACCAAGGTCTATGGCGTCAAGGTCAGATTCGTACAACATGTCCGCAAGAGAGCTAACGAACTTTGGTCGACAATCAGGATAATTCTGATCGTCAGCATGTGCTCCGTATACTATGACACCAATCTTGAGGCTAGCGGCCCACGCCGCGCTTATTGTCAAAAAAATTGAGTTTCTGTGTGGAACAACAATCGAGTGATGAAATTTTTCTGGAATAATGGTATTTTCTCCAGTCAGTGCATTATCATTGCCGTAAAGATCTTTCATGAAACCCATATCGATCTCCTTATGATCTTCAGACCCTAACAACCTAGAAAATAACCGTGCCCTTCTCATTTCCTCTGTCGATCTTTGGCCATAGTGAAACGTAATCGTATATGGTGAAAGATTCTTAACTTGCTTCACATAAAATGCCGAAACCACAGAGTCTAACCCACCACTAAGTATGCAAACTGCCTTCCTTGAGCTCATATTCTAGATGTCAAGGCAGATATTATGGACTTTTCGTCTTCACTACCTCACCTCACAAAATAACATTCAGACATTCAACCAAATTCAAGAAATGTTTTTGGTGAAAAAGACCGCTTCATATGGACAAACACCATTTATTACTAATTCGGACATTTCCAGAGTTTATAAGAAAGTGGCATGTACAACCGACGCATAAATGTGCAGTATGATCCACACTGTCAAAGCGATCGCTGCTTTGAAGTATACAGATTGTCACTGTATAAATCAAATGAGGTATTTCGGTGAGGCCGTGAAATGACTTTTTCCAATGACTACCGATATCGTCAGGATGTAATTCAACCAATTGCAATACATTTTTTTCTATTAGTAGGCATCCCCACGAGTTAGCAAAGTGGTAACGTAGTTCAGAGGACGAGATCAATTTTTATCATCCATTCTAGAAGGTTAACTCATGACTATTGAAGAAGGATCTTACGTACTTCTTTACCACTCTCCTCAAAAAACTTGGTTGATCGAGGTAAATTCTGGAAAGAAGTTCCATACACATTTAGGCGTGCTCGAAATAGGAGAAGCAGTAGGTTTGGAATATGGTTCACATCTCGTATCTTCTAAAGGAAAGAAGATCGTTTTACTAGAACCACTGATATATGATTTCGTGATGAAATCAGAAAGGCTAACTCAGATTGTATACCCCAAGGATTTAGCGTATATAGGGATACGCAGTGGGCTCACAAGTGGTTCACGGGTTCTAGAAGTGGGTACAGGCAGTGGAGGATTAACAACATACATAGCAAGTATCGTTAGGCCTTCAGGACATGTATATACGTTTGACGTGAATCCTAAATTTAGTGCTATTGCCAAGAAAAATATCAGAAAGGCTAACCTTTCTAATTTTGTAACGTTTCATGATCATACGCGGTTCGATGAGGCAAACTGTGGTGCGGTAGATATAGTTGTTGTTGATATTGGAGACCCTTGGACGATGATCGAAAAGACGTATGAATCACTGAGACCAAGTGGGACCCTCTTGGCGATATGTCCTACTATGAATCAATTAGAAAAAATGTCCTCAACTCTCACCGAGTTCGGTTTTGTCTTCGTCGACTCTATGGAGTTGATGATGAGGACCATCGAGGCTAGGTCAGGAAAAACACGTCCGGCGATGAGGATGATAGGTCATACTACCTATCTTATTTTTGGAAGGAAAGCTCAACATGGTGCGAGTGACGAGGCATTACATAGTCCTGAGCACAAGTCTAATATTCCGACTATACACCAAGAATCTGTTTGAGTAAAGCGCGATAATCTACAGTTTCTTTGGTGCTTCCGGGTGATGGAAGCTCAAAGACCAGTGGAATTGGCTTTTTAGATCGCAATTCAGTTAACTGGTAACGTATCTGCTTCCCATAATCATCACTAACGAGAATGAGTCCAACATCATCACTATTGCTAATACGGCCGATCTCGTTCAAAACATCTTCTGCAGAGTTTGCTTTTACACCTTCTACACCTGCCAATTGAAAGCTGGTAACGAAGACCCTACTACCCACAGCAACTACTCGCAACTTTGATCAAAAAGACTGCTACAGTTCCCCTTTTATTCCTTCTGCGGTAGAGTTAGTTAAGGCATCATCAAAAGAGAATACAATCCCAAGCTTTAGGAAATATGATTTCCAAAACTATAGTGAGTCGCTACTTTGCACAGCATGTTGACAAATCTTACCTAGTCCACAATATGAATGCAACCAAACCTAATAGACACACAAATAAAAACAATGTAGCCTTCCACAAACTCCCGCTAGCTCTGTCGCTAATATCCCACATACCCCCCGCTAAATGAGATCGGTCGTATTCTTTCTTCAAATGTTCATAGCTGTAGACTTGTTGCCAATCAGCAGGGGGTGCCCATTCTCGATTCACACGGAACTCCTTATACTTGTAAGTCCGATCGTATTCTTTCCTTGATTGATCATCCGATAGAATTTCATAGGCTTCCACTACCTCCATAAACTTTTTTCTGGAATCTTCTGAATTTCTGTTCTTGTCTGGATGATGCCTTAACGCGAGCTGCCTAAAGGATCGTTTAATATCTTCGTGGGATGCCGATCGATGCAGGTTCAGTATGTCATAGTAATCGGACACGACTTGATAATCAGACAGACCCATAAATAATCATTCTTGTGTGGCCACTTCTTCAAAATATCCTCTGGAGAGCTCCACCTTAGCGCTGCTCTTGCCACTCTTATTTCATTTGTGGCAGATTCTTCCCTCACATTTCGAGGAAATCAAATAAATATGCAAAAACTTGCATAGAACGAATCGATGAATGACAGCTTATCAGGATCAGACCTTAGTTGTATCGTTCAGTTGCAAGAGGCGGGTTTCAGAATTTCCAAGCTGCACAGAAACCTGCCCCCTCCATCATTGATTGAAGCTGCCATTCGTAGGCGCGAAGGGGAATTATCTACAACAGGGGCACTTTCCGTTAGAACCGGCAAGTTTACGGGCAGATCACCCGATGACCGTTATATAGTGGACGATGTCTTAACACATGATTCAGTTGATTGGGGAAAAATAAATCATCCGCTGTCTCCTGAGAAATTTGATCGAATTCTCAATAGGATGAAAAGATCCCTCGAGGGAAAGGATGTATTTGTCTTCGATGGATACATCGGAGCAGAGAAAGAGAGCAGGCTCTCAATTAGGACAATAACAGACAACGCGTGGCAGAATCTCTTTGCGATGCAGATATTCATCCGTCCAACTCTGCCAGAACTTCTAAGTCATAATCCATCGTTCACTGTACTATCTATAATTGATTTCCAAGCCCGTCCAGAAGAAGACGGAACAAAAAGTGAGACCTTCATTATCCTCAATCTTACTAAACGTCTTGTGTTAATTGGCTCTACTTCCTATGCGGGGGAAATAAAAAAATCAATGTTTTCTGTAATGAATTATCTCCTTCCTTTCAAAGGTATTTTTCCTATGCATTGCTCTGCGAACATAGGTAGAGATGGAATGACCGCTCTTTTATTTGGCTTGTCAGGTACTGGAAAAACGACACTCTCGGCTGATCCTGAGAGACGGTTAATTGGGGATGATGAACACGGATGGTCAAACAATGGCATCTTCAACTTTGAAGGTGGTTGTTACGCAAAATGTATAAACCTCCAAAGATCCATGGAACCACAGATCTGGAATGCAATAAAATTTGGTTCGGTTATGGAGAACGTCATCCTCGACCAAAATCGTGAACCCGATTTTGGTGACGAGTCGCTAACAGAAAACACCCGGGTTGCTTACCCGATTGAATTCATACCAAACACTGTTTTACCAAGTGTAGGGAATCATCCGGATGTTATAATTTTCCTAGCAGCTGATGCATTCGGGGTACTCCCTCCGATTGGAAGATTGTCAAGAGAACAAGCTATGTATCACTTCATGTCCGGTTACACTAGCAAATTGGCTGGCACAGAGAGGGGCATCACTGAACCACAGGAGACATTTTCTCATTGTTTTGGTGCACCTTTCATGATGCTGAAACCAGGAGTATACGCCGATATGCTTGGAAAAAGAATTGGCGAACATGAGTCAAGGGTTTATTTGATAAACACGGGATGGGTGGGGGGACCATATGGAGTTGGACGCAGGATGAATCTTCAACAGACTAGGTCCATGGTGAAAGCAGCAGTCAATGGCGATTTAGAGAAAGTTTCCTATACAAGGCACGAAATTTTCAATGTAGAGATTCCAATCTCATGTCCAGGTGTTCCAGACCATATCCTTGATCCGATTAACACATGGTCTGATAAACAGAAATATATGGAATCGGCTAAAAGACTCGCTTCTTTGTTTGTAAAAAACTTCGAGAAATTTGGAAGTATGCCGATGGAAATCATAAATGCAGGTCCTAGAGTACAGTAAATTTAAAGTAGCCCGGAGCAGATTCGAACTGCTGTCCTCAGGTTTCTTTTCATTTAGATCCAGAGCCTGAAATCCCTAGCCCTCAAGTAAGTTTGGCCACTAGATTCGGCGCACGTTTCTGACGTGCTCGACCGGGCTTCCGAGCTGTGTGGATCAGTAAGCCAGGACTAATATTTGACTGTAACGCTCGAATTCATTGAATCTGTGGTTGTAATTGGGTGTTCATGATTACTGCGTAAAACAAATCTACAAGGCTTGCTATGCTAGCTGGCTCTGAATTTACTCTTCTAAACTTTTTTTTCAACTAGGTAGCTTCTCCTCTGATATAACCAGTAGGTAATTAGAACAAGCAACGTAGCTAGAAAGATGCTACTCAGTAGTGCACTCGGATTTTCATAGGACATGCATTCATATTCGCCAGCGTAGCAGCCTGCGAGAAAGAAGAAGCAATTCCAAACGGAATGAGATACCACTGCAAGCCAACCTTTTCCAGTAATCCACACGCGAAAACTGAAAAAAAATGATGGAATTACAAAAAGCCAATTGGTATACGCTAGGCTCGAAACGGATAAATTTTCAGTATTAATGAGATGAAGGAAGGTCCAAACTAATCCGCCAACCAGAGCTGCGTTTCCATTCGCTAAACCGTACAAAGGTATCCCAAAAAATAATGACTCCTCTATGGGACCAGCTAACACTACAGAATCCAGATATCGAGGAATATTAGGTTCGACGTAACCGGGAATAGTTGTTTGAATCAACATCGTACCAGCAAGGGCACCAATAAGACCTAAAGAATGATAAAAACCGAACATTAACAACAAATATGGGATCGATGTGCGCCGAAATTTGGAAAGCCACCGCAGTGGATTCAAGTCATATATAAATTGGTCTAGCATTCTGATCTTGCTTCCAATTTTTATATCAGCCGTTATAAAGCTGCATGTTTGCCGATTGATTAAGAGCTTGCAGAGAATGTCCTCAAATCGCGTAGGATTATCAACACGACAGATGTGTTTCAAGAACTACCATCGGAGTGATTCCTCTGTCGAACACTTTATTGTTCCAACGGCATAATTTGTCGCAAGTGTAGAATTTTTTTGGCTCCATACATTAGACCAATTCCGCCTAAAAGATCTACGAACTGTACTTAGACATTCCCTCATGTTCCCACAAGCTACAAGTTATTGGACAAAACCTTGACATCAATGAGAGGATGTCGTTATAACACGTCTGTATACATCCTGGTTCCTGAAAGGCAAGAGTGCAATGTTTTGTATATCTGAATTATTTTCATCACCTTCCATGAAACCTAGGTCTTTGTGAATGTATAGCGCTGATTGCGCTATTCACGTTGTTCCCGGAATCTTCTACAACTATTAATATTCTCGACGTTTCCTCTTGTGCATCTAGATTGAGAATGTTAATACCATGCTCACCTACAGTGCTACTTACCAAAGATGCAATTCGAGGACTCTTCCACATATTGTCTCCTATCATTGTAACCACACCTCTTTGATAAATTATTTCCATTCTTGAATTATAAGCTCTGAAGTACCGCTCATTTCTTCTTATAAAATCCGCATCCAAAAAGAGGATTCTTGAGATCTCTAGGTCGTCGACTCGGTAAGGAGACAGTTTCACGAATTCATGATACTCTCTTACTTTCTCAAGCATTGCTAACAAATGTGAAGCAGAGATTGAATCCATTCTCACGATAGCACAGTTTTTTTTACCGGTAACGATCTTGATGAGATTCTCGTCCCCACCATCTGGCAATGTCCTTTTTATGATCGTGAATCGAGAAGGAAATGACATATCGGTTACCGTGATTGGGATATCGAGTCCGGTGTCGTCGATCTCCTTTATCGCCACTGGATCTAGAATCTTCATACCAAACATCCCTGCTAACCTAGCTTCGTTATAAGATAAATGAGTGACGTAATGCAAGTCGTTTTTGACAACCCGGGGGTCAGCGCTTTGCACTGCACTGTCTTTCTCGAAATCTAATCGGATGTCATATTTGTCATTAAGAAGGATAGCAATATCTGCAGCTGTTCTATCAGAGCCGCCGCGTTCGTATGTAGTTTCAAGCCCATCGATTGTCTTTCCTATAAAACCTCCCATGGTCACAACTTCATTATGTTCTACTAGATCTAGCAAGTAAGAGATGTTTCTTCTAGAATCTTCCAAGCTGAAGTTTGCCCCTTCGAAATTATCATCCGTAATAATAGGCCATTGTGTGATATTGACGTGTCCAGATTTAAAGCCTCTACTCCTTAAGACATAATCCATTAAGTAAGACATGGGAATTTCACCACTGTATGCCAATGTCCTTGATCTAACAACATCCACAAAGCGCTTATTTTCTGTAGCTTGTTTAAGCGATATAGTCACCTCATGAAAAAAAGAGTTTAATAGATCCATGAATTCATGTTTGTAGAGAGAGTTAAGATATTTTGATGATAAATCATCGTAGATTTTTCTAAGCACTTGTAGATCAACAAGTCGCGAAGCCGCATAGCTCTTGCCTTTGCTCAAAGCTACGTCGGTCATTGAAACTTTCTTTGAATCGTATTCAATGATGGGTGCAGAAAAAACAGCAAGTACTTTTGCGTTTGCCTTAAGTTGACCTATCCGGTCTACAACTGATGGAAGTAAAGATCCATGTAAGCCAAGAGCGCTTCCACCGAATTTCGCTACAACAACTCCAACCAAATCAGCTATTCGTAAAAATTGCTACATGTCAAACCATATATTTGCTATCCTTATTCGATTGGGTCGGATTGTCTCTGTCTACATATTTTTTCGTGCACGAGAAAAGGCCTTGAATAATTCTAACCAATCAATCACGGAGCTAGATGCAATACATTATACCACCCGAAACAATAGGAATCTTAGTCAGATCAGATAACTCTTTGATTCTAGCCACGATTGCATTAAACCAAAGGCTATCAATTCCTTGGCTCCAAATGGTCACCTTCTTGAATCGCCTCTCTGCTCCCCCTGCAAAATATCCGGTGCAATCTTCGGCGGTCATGTTATTGTATTTCTGACCAATCTCCGCCACGATAGTCTCAGCTTCCATTGGCAAGTATAGTATGGTCAATGTCGGGAAAGGAACAGTATTCTGCGTCGAAGAGGTTCCATCTTCCATATGACAGATATTTCAAAGTCACAGTTATATCTGGATTTCGAGAAGATACAAGAAGTTTGTCTCTGAAGACTAGATCACTTTTTAAAGTGGCAATAAGCGCAGGTAGCGATTGGCATCGCTCAATATTCAATAATTAGGAAGGGGTATGGGATAGGCAGAAAATGAACACCAATCATTAGAAGCTTAATGGTGGATATGACGACCCGCTTAGAAACATTTAGTAATTGTGATCTAGCTAATCGAAAGAAATCAGCTTGTTTTTTGCGTTCTTAAGAATTGAGATAGTGTAGTAGTGGTTGTGATCCTCATACCAAAGTCATGAAAGTATGATGGTGATTTAGAATTTAGCAATGAATACAGGGATTTAGATATTAGCTAAAAAAATAGTTAGTCACATCGTGGTAATGACGCTCTATTTCCATATCTCAGATCCTTCAGCGTTAGAATGTTAAAAAGCTAATATCAAAGTCCATATTCACTATTCGAATAAATGATATCTTTTATTGTGCTTATTAAGGCTTGATTAAGCTTGTATCATGATAAATTTCATTTTGCAAATGTATCCATTAAGCTAACTACCATCTTTAAATCTTGTAACTTTACGCATCCAACGTTGAGGGTCAACCTGACGAAATTAAAGTATAGGATTAATTATAATCCAATAAATTACGATGTGCAATTAGGCATGTATAATACCGAATCAGAAAACCATATTCGATATAAAGATGCTAGAGCAAATCAGTGGAGATGCGACAAATGTTTTGATACATTTTCCACATTCAGAAAGCTGAAAACACACAAATCTCAATTTCATGCATACTAGACTACTCTACATAGTGGTTATAAGATCGCTATATATAGCAAGTTGAGTTTTATACTATCCAATAACATGAGTTATGCTGAGTACATATCCCAATTGATCATTTGTACTCCGGCTGAGCTGAATGGCCCAGAAAGATCGTCACTGCTAAAGCACATCGAATTATATAATAGGAACGAAGGCATTCATTCGTATTTATGGTTCAAAAAGCAGCCACCACTAGACTCTGAGGATGAAAAGCACCTTGCTACTCTTCTCGACCGTAACCTTATAGAGGTGATTCACGGGAACAGGTTTAGGAGAGGTGGCCTAAACTACGCATTAACCACTTGTGGATTATTCTACATTTTGAGTGAGAAACAGATTTTTACTGGCTATCTACTCTCGAAATACTGTGAAAATATTATCCTAAGGCTATTATTATTCCAATATGTTAATGAAAATACTGTGAAAAATTGGAGTCCAACAGTTCTAACTATAATATCCGAGTACTTGCATAAATGCTGCGTTACCACAAAACGTACTATCGAAATAATTAGATCTTCAAAGATGTCTGAAGAAAAAGAGAGGTATTCGAAATTACTTGAACTAGATATTAAAGCATTCGCATTCTATCTTGGAATCAGATTAACACGATTATATTCCCACTACTTGAGCATATTTAAAAAAAAAGGTTTAATTCATACGGGCGAATTGAACCACGAAGAAGCTAGAATGTTCAATGTGCTGTCAGAAGATGATAAATTTTCCCGATTTCGAATTAATATGCTGAAAGAATTAGATGAGGCGTTCGATGAACTCGCTAGATTAAAGGCAGAATAGATTGCTGTTTTTGTGTGGCCGTACAACTTGATACACTAATTTAACAGTTGATGGCCAATTGAATTGATGGAACCTGTACCGTTAGTTGACTGGTCCGCAACAATGATAATATCATATGGGATTGACATTTGTGTAGATCAGATAATTATGGATAATTACTTGAATGAATTCACGAAAGTAGGCTTGTCTAAACTAATGAGGCCATTTGAAAATTCTCCTGATGACATATACAAGTTAACAAGAGCGTTCAGTGTTGCATTCAATCTACACGCCGGTCTTTCTAGAAACAACAATAAAAATGATCCATACATTAATCATTGCCTAAGAGTGTCGCTTATCTTAAGTGAAGAGATTTGTTGTCGAGATATCAATGCATTATGTGCAGCTCTTTTGCACGATGTCTTCGAGAAGACGAGAGATCCAAGCTACGATTCGGTGAAGCTGTTAACAGACTTTGGTAAGGGTGTCGGTGATATCATAATTACACTATCACGTAATAGCCCGGAAGATAGAAGGGTTGAAAATCTACAGCCCTATTTTGAGAAAATTGCGTCTAGTTCTAAGACTACTAGATATGTAATGCTAGCAGATAGGCTAGACAACGCTAGGTATATGAGAACTGTTAGTCAGCGTGAAAAGGCATTTAGGTATAGGGAAGAAACCGAAAAATATGTGATTCCAATCGCTCAAAATACCGACGAAAGATTTGCCGTAAAATTGTCAATAGCCTTGTACGAGATTAAGTGACTATCTTCGCTTCTCATTAGTCCCTTTGAACACAAAAACCATCTCTTCCTCTCGTATGCTTCATCCAATGCATTATACATCCTATCCATCTATGCTTACTGCATCCACATATCCTACATGCTCGATAATCATTCAATTGGAGGAGAATACTCACTTATGCATATATGCCTTCTAACAAATTATCCGATTAACAACTCCACGTGCAGAAACTAATTAATTTAGATAATTTCAAACTGCCCTTCAATTTGCATCAATTCTAGAACACGAATACGAATTTTTGAGTTCCCTTAAACACGAATTATTCATGCTTTAAGCTCAATATATCTTCTAAGAAGAATGGTAGTGGGCGTGTAACTAATGTCGTATCCGCGAAGACCATACTTGAAATGAGAATAGGAACTCTTGCTTTCAGGCCTCCATCTATAGCCCTACTTCTAGGTATCCTAATGTGCCCATATACATTAGAGCACTAGTCTCATGCTGATGGGTCGGAGCTCAAAACCGCACCCATGCGAAATACGATCATGTAATTATCAAAAAAAAATGACATGGCGTCTTTTTTAGAAAGTTTTATGTTTTTAGCACATATGAATATTCTGGGATCTTGCTTTCAGTATGCCATTGCACTCCTTGCCTTTAGTGCCTTAATTTTCTCGCTTGTTCCCTTAATAGAGACTGATATCGATGTGCCTTCCGATGGGATAGCGCAACTAGATGACGGAACTAATCTTAGGTCACCTGATATGGCAAATGACCCAGAGGGACTGTTAGAATCCATCGGATCCCCAGACAATTTGATGGATTCAGTCCTAGACAAGGTAAGAAACACCAATACTTCTGACACAAGTTTCGATGATAATGAGGCAGACTTATACTCGAGGGGAGAGAACATAATACTTTCACATCAAATAATACCCGCAAAGGATTTCATTCATCTTTACGACACCTATCCTTTCGTCATAGCTGAGGGATCCGTATCGGCTAAACTTCCTTGTGATTCTGATAACAGTACCCATCTAAGGTTGCTAGTAGGTCAAATACCAAAATTACAGCCTGCCAACTTGAGTATCGAGAAAGATCTTTCTAGGCCAGGCTACATGTGTCTTTACAACTTTGATATCCAACAAAACTCTACAAAAAATAGCTATACGCCAGCAATTACAGATATAGTACTTTTTAATACTAGTGATGAAAGAACGGTTCTACCTAATACCAGCACTCTTGTCATAGGGGTTATTAAAATGCATCCGCTCCAAAATGTAACTATCTCAAGGTCATAATGAAGAGATAATTAATCCAGATAAATCCTCACTAAAATGTGGACCTATCTCAAACTTAATAAGAGTTCCTATTTATAGACTTTTGAATGCGTCGTAAAGGATTAACATATGCAAAGTCTGGAGTAGATATCAAACAGGTCAACTTTGCACACCATCTAATTGGCCGCCTCATTCAACGAACCCACAAAAATCCAAATAAGGGGCAAGTCTTGTCCGGTTTCGGTCACTATGCTGGATTGGTCGATATCGGATCCTGTATATTGGCTCTTCATTGCGACGGGGTAGGCACGAAGTTATTAATTGCTCAGGCGATGAACGATTTCAGCACAGTTGGTAAAGATTGTATAGCTATGAACGTAAATGACCTTATCTGCGTGGGGAGTACTCCCTTTGCCTTCGTGGACTATATAGCTACTGCGAATCCAGATCCATATATACTCCGTAGAATAGCTGAAGGCCTCGTAAAGGGAGGAGAAGAAGCAGGGGTTGCAATTATAGGCGGTGAAACAGCTATAGTACCTGGCTTGCTATCAAATGGTAACAACCAGAATTCTATTGAACTTTCAGGAACGGCGTTAGGGTTTGTCAAAAAAAGATCCGAACTTGTTTTAGGAAATAGGATCGTGAAAGGAGATATCATACTGGGAGTGGAAAGCAGTGGCCTGCATTCAAATGGCTTCACTCTAGCAAGGGAAGCTTTGTCAAAACACAATTTTCAAAAAAAAGTAGGAAATTTAGAAAGATCATTGGGCGATGAGCTACTCACGCCAACGAGGATTTACGTACGGCCAATGATCGATTTGTTGAGTTCGGGTGTAGAGGTCCATGGCGTTGCACATATAACAGGTGGTTCTTTTACGAAATTGCGTAGAATCAACGATAAGGTTAACTATCGATTAAGTAGTATGCCTGATCCGCCAGAGATTTTCAAATTGATACAGCTTCAAGGGAAGATTGGATTCGCTGAAATGTATAGAACATTTAATATGGGAATCGGAATGTGTATAGTGGCGCCTCGCGCCTCCATTGAATCTATAACATCGGCGTTCGAAAAGTACAGGATGAAGGCGTTGAAAGTCGGTATCATAGAGAAGCCCGGTTCCGGGGAAGTTTCATGTGAAGTTCAGAACAAACATACAATGCTATGATGAATTTGAGAGATTCAATCGCTTTACGTTCAGAATGGCAAAATTAGACAAAATCTCAAATGAGACAACAATTAATATTCCCATAGTCGACTAGGTTGTTACACCACCATTGATCAGGTCGAAACTAATCGAAATCCCAGAAGCAGAATATTCACTTCAGTACGATCTAGCTTGCAAGGAAATAGCAAAGAGAATAAGCGAAGGGGACGAATCCAAATTAACCATCATTCCAAATATTTTAAGGCAAGTTTCGTCAGAATTTCATTTGAAACATCTCCCTCGACGCCATGATTTCCTGAAATATTTGCCAGAGAACTGTACTTGGCGAAATACATTAAAGTTAAGGCCCATAAAAACGGCGTCAGGAGTTACTGTCGTAACCGTGATGGCTATGCCTCATCCATGTCCCCAAGGAAGATGCATATATTGTCCAGGCGGGGTTGAGTTCAACACTCCTTTGAGTTATGTAGGATCTGAACCTGCCACTAAAATAGCTCAAGCTCATTCATACGATCCCTTTGAGCAGATAACAACTAAGTTGAATACTTTCGAGATAAATGGTCATGATACTGGCAAGATAGAACTAATCATAATAGGCGGGACTTTTCCATTTATGAAAGAAAAGTATCAACAGGATTTTGTAAAGGCTTGTTACGATGGACTAAATTCTGATTTGAAGCCAAAAAGATCTTCCACTCTGCAAGAAGCTATGAGTGCCAATGAAACATCGAAACACAAATGTGTCGGATTAACAATCGAAACAAAACCTGATTACTGCAAACGAAGCCATATTGAAACGATGCTACACCTAGGAGTAACAAGAGTAGAAATTGGAGTGCAGTCGCTACGAAATGAAGTTTTTAGATTAACTAACCGAGGGCATAGCATAGATGATGTAATAGAATCATTCAAAACTGCAAGGAATGCAGGATTAAAAATAGTTGCACATATGATGCCTGGCCTACCCGGTTCATCTCCTAAAAAAGACTTAGAAGACCTACACCAACTTCTGTACGATCCTCGTTACAAACCTGACATGCTAAAAATATACCCTACGTTGGTATTAAGAAATACTGGATTACATAAGCTACACTGTAATGGGCAGTTTACTCCATATACTGATGAAGAGATGTTAAAAATACTTGTTAATCTGAAAAAAAGAATTCCTCCATGGATTAGGATAATGAGGATCCAGAGGGAGATAGAAGCAAAGGATATAGTAGCTGGTCCTAAGGAGGGTAACCTTAGACAAATAGCCTTAGAAAGATTGTCCACAGAAGGTTATACATGCAAATGCATCAGATGCAGAGAAATAGGCTTAAGGCGCAAAGGCAGCATTGATAAAAATTCCGCTAAGTTAACCAGACTGGATTATACGGCAGCAGGTGGTCAAGAAATTTTCTTGTCTTATGAAACAGACGATGGTTCGGCGTTAATGGGTTTTCTGAGATTAAGAAAGGTTGTTGGATCCGTTGACTCGGAACTCCATTCATATGTATGTGATGATAACCACACTCAAGTTGTAGCCGTTGTAAGAGAGCTCCACGTTTATGGGCAGATGCTCAATGTTGGAAGGAAAGCAAACAATCATTCATGGCAACATAGAGGTCTAGGTAGATTGCTAATGGCCGAAGCAGAGCAAATAGCTAAATCCGAATTTGGTGTGGACGCCTTATCAGTGATTAGTGCGGTAGGAACAAGGAAATACTATGAAAAGCTGGGTTATAAGCAGGACGGACATTATGTTACTAAATTACTGAAGTGAAATTTTTGGATTCAGAAGTATTCATAGGAAAAGGAACGTGGCTTGACAAGGTTGCACACGGGTTGATTGAGAGGGAGAAAAGACTGAACAGAAGCCTTGTCACAGTCAAAGTTGAGAGTGGCCTCGGGGCATCAGGAATACCCCACTTGGGAAGTTTAGGGGATGCTGTTAGGGCGTACGGCATCGCAATCGCGTTAAAAAGTATGGGTTATGACTCTCAGCTCCTAGCATATTCGGATGATATGGATGGGCTTCGTAAAGTCCCTTCTGGTCTATCGAAGGATTTGGCCTCATACATAGCGAAACCGGTATCAATCATCCCTGATCCGTTCGGATCTTGTCATGCTTCATATGGTGCCCATATGACCGGACTCCTGCTTGACGCTTTAGATAGGTTGGGAATAAAATATACCCATGTTAGCGGCCAGACGACTTACAAAAGCGGGCTTCTTGTAAATCAGGTCGACACGATTCTCAAGAATCATGATAGAATTGGAAAGAAGATAGCCAAAATTGTTGGACAGGAAAAGTATGCGCGATCCCTTCCGTACTTTCCCATCTGTGATAAATGTGGAAGAGTATATGTTGCATCATCGAGAGAGTATTTTTCTGATAAACGTATGATAGATTACCACTGTGTGGGGACCAGGATAGGAGATGCTCACATAGAAGGTTGTGGTTACCATGGCGAAACATTCCTCGAAGAGGGAAATGGCAAATTGCCTTGGAAGATGGAATTTGCCGCTCGTTGGCAGGCGTTTGACATCAGATTTGAGGCATATGGAAAGGATATTTTGGATTCAGTAAGAATAAATGATTGGATATCTGATGAGATTTTGCAGTTTCCGCACCCCATGCATATTAAATATGAAATGTTCCTGGATAAAGGGGGAAAGAAAATTAGCAAGTCGTCGGGAAACGTTTTGACTCCTCAGACATGGTTAAAATACGGAACTCCAGAATCTCTCCTCTTGTTATTATACAAACGCATCTCGGGCACTCGACATATAGGTGTAGATGATGTTCCAAATCTGATGGACGAATACGATTTCTATGAAGATGTTTTCTTTGGTGTCGTTAAAGAGGATAATACTGCCAAGCGTACAAAACTAAGAGGGATTTATGAATACATTCACCAACTGAAGCCTCCCACAAGCCCTTCCCTGCACGTACCGTACAGAATATTAGCGCAACAGGCTCTTTTGTTCAGAGAAGATGAAAACCAATTAAACAAAGTGTATGATCGATTGGTAAAGTATGGGTTAGTGAAGGAAAGGACCAATTCGCTGATTATGAAGATTCAAATGGCATCGAACTGGTCAAATGACTACCTATCATCAAGGCTTGTGAGTATAAACCTCGATGTTTCCAGGACAGAACAAGAAGCATTGCTTGAACTGATTAAATATCTAAAAAATATAGACACTACAGTTGATAAGGATGAACTTGCTATGACTATCCAATCTGAGATATTCTCGATCGCGCAAAGAAGAGGACTGCAACCAAAGGGATATTTCAAAATGCTCTATAAAATATTGATTAATGTGGAGAAAGGACCACGTTTAGGAAATTACATGGTAGACATGGGTATCAAATGGGCCTACGAACAGCTCGATATCTTTTGCGCAAGGACGCATTAAGAAGCCCCTTATAGCCTCCAACAGCATCCTTTGAAGCATGATGCAACAAGGTAAGCAGGAATTCGACAAGGCAGATGTATTTATACATCCGCTGGCAACTGCAAGTAGAATAAATTATGATATTCTGACTATCGCCAAGTCATCGACCATGTAATATTGTCTCGTGAAACCTATAATATCTCCAAGTCGTACCGGTTTCATACTTGGAGAACAGGCCAGTTAGGTGCCATGATATTGTCATAGTGATAAGAATTGAGTGAATGGATTGGTATGGATTAAGGTATCTGTTCCTAAGTTACTAGGGGATAATAGGAACATCTGAAACTCGCATTATCAGCGGCTCCCAGATAATGAAACCTGTGTATTCTACTATTATTGAGACCAGTCAGATACTCGCCCAATCTGTCCATTCTGTCGTGAGGCTCACAATTTTAATACCTATTCATGCATTGGAAAATGTTCTAGTTGTTATATGCTCTGTTCTCCTACAGTGAGGTAAAAGTTTCACTGGCACTGTCTGAATGCGCATAGAAGAATTTCTCTCGAAATCTCGTCAAGTAGATAGAATTGTAGGGATGAAGGTATCAGTAATTTTTGAATCAACTTAAACATTCATCTCTTGGATTTCCAAAGAATGTCCAATTCATTTCAAACAAACAAACATTTTGAACTACACAGGAGCAAATTGATTATTTGCGTAAGGGCTATTACAAGATCCCTGACTCCCGTAGTTTTTGAGGAAGGTATGTTTCAGCTAAATATCTGAAACCATGCTTAAAGAATGCATCAAGTTCACATTTTTCCTTATTCTTCAGAAACAGACTCAATTCTTTTTGCCATTTCTTGTCCTTCAGCCATTGCTTCTTTTTCATGTCGATGGCCCTGTTCAGATCCTCTTCAGATGCCGCAAGTCGAGCGACTTCAGGGATATTATAGTCGTATATATCAGAAAACATCATGCCCAGTACCTTGGCATCTGGAGTGACTAGTCTATCGCTATCGTAGCTCAAAGATTCACTGCCAATTTTGTACCTCAATGCTATCCCTAATCCCCAAGGGTCTGCATCTGCAAATACCACCACTGGTTTTTTCCACACTTCATTTAAGGTCTTCACCATCATCCTGGTAGCCCTATCAGGCTCCCCAGACCCAGTCATCAAAATGGCATTGTATTTTTGGATGAATCCAGATTTTCTAATATTATTCAGAACAGTGTCTTTCTCCACAACCATAACAAAGTCAGCCTTTACATCGACTATCTCAACGTCCATGATATTTGTAGGAATCAACTGTGATGTTGCGCGACTTCCTAGATTGCAATCGATTATATCACCTCCGACGCGGAGAAGGATGGGGCCAGAAATCATTCCCTTCGGCTTCGAGGTAACAGAAAACTCTTCCCGTGGAACTCCAGTCAATAATTCAACGGCTTTGATAGCATCGTCAGATGCATCTTGGCTTGTCCAGAATTTTTGCTTATTCCCTTCATCTCCTACCGTGCTAAGGGTAGCGTAGTACATCCCTCTAATAGTACTTTCCATTTCTTCATCCAACAATTTCCTAACAGCATTAGACATCACAATGTATTGTGAGAAGGTTGGGATTTTTTTGGTGGTATCAGGACTAATGTGGACCGTCTTCGTTCCTATCGTAAGCATTCTTTTCTCTTCAGACCAAACTGTGTTATCATAGCCAATCTTTGTTATGTCTAGGGAAGGCATTTTTTTTTCAGAAAGAACATCCTTGCAAATGTCCTTCATGATTAGCTTTATCTTTCCTATCGTCTCTTTATGGCGTTTGGCTATAGCTGCCATGATTAATCCAATTCCTCCGAAGATGTCATGAAATTCTCGATTTTCTCCTGTGTACTGCGTACATGTTTCAATTTTAATGATTTATTTGACTTGGCAACAAGAGATGTTTCTTTGGTCCTCGAATCTTTATGTGGTCCTTGAACATGATGGTTCTGTTCGGGCGCCTTGGGAACCTCAACTTTGGTGTTAGGTGTCCGCGGGTTAGAAGCTTCCCTTTTGACATGTTTATCAACCAAAGTCAAAAAACTATTGGTCAGATCCTCCGTGCTAATGTCAATAGATTCAGAAATTGCATTTACTATCAAAGGTATATAATACTTATACAATTTGAGCCTGTTCTCTGCATCCTTTAAATGCATTTCGCGTCGTATCTGCTTACTTACCTTCCTGTAAAGGTCGCTCAGACAGGCTTTCATGTATTTTTTCAGTTCACCTTCTGATGCGATACTTTCTTTTCCTGCAGTCTTGTATGGAATCTTTGTAGAGCATATATGAAAAAATATGTGAATAGGCAAGAGATCTATCGCACGATCTGAGCGAGAATCGAGACCGCTAAATTGTTCTTTAACCTGTTTTTTGGATACACCCATCTTGTTAAGTTCTACTTCTGAAATTACTTCTCTGGCGACATCAGATCCTTCATCATAAAGTAGTGGTATCTTGTTCGCAAATCGATAGAGTTTAAAATAGGAAAGATTACCCCCATAAGCAAGTCCGCATTCTACTATCGTTGGCCTGTTATTAATTATACATGCACGGGACGAATACCCCGTTAGTGTTGGTTTCATCTCTTTTGTTGATATTCTTGGTTGTGAGTGGTCGTCTGAAATCAAGCTATCTTTCCTAGTAAAGATAGCTCTCTCAGTATTCATTCCAACTGTAAAGATTCGTTCTCCAATTGGGCTCAAATGGTCTACATTAGGGGATTGAAATTTAGTCTGCCTGCAAATATTTACAATCTTGATAAGCTCATGTTCACTATATTTATCAGCCTGTTTTACTTCAATGCCGGCATTTCTAATGATTTCTTTGGCCTTATCAGAAGATAACTTTTGAAAAGAATTGCATAATATCCCCTGTATCGTCGTCTTTTGAAGAGCATGATTTCCGATTGCCTTCTTGAGTGTCTTTAAATCCATGTCTGAGGGATGTGGAAGAACCTCCTTGGCAGGTTCAGGCATAATAGTGGTCCGCCTATCAAATGTGATCTTTCCGTCATCCGTTGAAAAGGATATCACAGCATAAGGATTTACAATGCTAGTCTGACTTATATAATCATATATCTTATTCTTGGTTATGGGGGAAAGTCGTCCTCTTAAAACTGCCTCTATTCGAAAACCGGAGTTTCCTCTGAAAAGAGATTCCTTAGGTTTAGCATCACGTCTTGTCAGTACTATTGGTTTATTGGTACCGATGTCTGTGCGTAACTCAAAATAATATTCAGTGGCCTCTTCAGCTGATTTTGACCATACTCGAAGAGGATGATCCGTATCTTTTGTAGAAAACGCTGCTATCATTTTTAGACCGACACCAAACAACCCTCGCTGTTGTAGTTCAACATATTTACCTGAGGTAAGGAATGAACAGACAGCAATCGATACCTTGTCCGAACGGATCCCAATCCCATTATCCTCACATGAAATCGACCACAGATCATTTAGAGGGTCTATCAGTTTGAGCGAAACTGCAATTTTTGGCAAGATCCGATCGGTCTCGCATGAATCGAGTGAATTCTCGATGAGTTCTCTTATAGCCATATACAAAATTCGCTCTCCTGTAAATCCTGCTAAAGCAGAATTATCCACGAAGAACTCGGACTCAGCTTTTCTACTAAAGTTGATTTTAGCTTTGCTTTTGGTTTGAACTACCGATGATGATCCCGCCTGTGCAATCCTGGACGAAGCGATTTCAATAACGTTCTTAGATTTCAAACAGTCTCAATAATCAACGAACTAGATTTAACCTTTACCGAGAAGCGATGTATCCCATAACAGATGTAATACATTAATATCGTTTATCACTGGAATTTCGATCAGAGTGTTGTTCGTGACATTATTCTTTAACGGCAGGAAAACCTGCGAATGCAACAAAAGACATAGTATAAATTCGGAAACGGTCATTGAACGATGGTTGGGGCATGAAAAGTAAAATTTGATTCCGCCTTGTGTCGTATTTATACTTCGCATCTGAATGTCCGAATTATGAAAATGAAGGAAGGAACTTATTTTTAACTCTCAAATTAATGATACTAGATCAAGCCTAATATACCTACAAAGGTAACAGAAGAGGGTGCACTGAACTAAGAAATCTTATATTACTGATAAGAGAACCCACAGGTGTATTTCAAAGGATACCAAGCAGATATTGGTTTGTCCGATTTACAGTTAAGTTCCTGGTCTCCAAAATACCAAAAGTAAGCCAATATATCTGTGGGAATTCTACCAAAAAAGCTGCCCCGACATTTACCACAGGAGATGACGACATCTTCAGACGAGGTAATCCCTATAGGAGACTCAGGCACATTGAACGACTCCAACTAATGGAATGAATATGTTTTTGCTGGGCGTAGGGTAATATTAGGGGATATGCCCCCTTCACTCATAAAAAAACGTCATCACTAAATTTCGACTAGAGGTAAAGTTCGATGTGACGCTGCTGAAAGTAGGCTTCTATAGATCAAATTAAAGTCATGAGGGCGTATGGGTATAATTTCATTGTTCATTGGATCATTGCTCACTGAGGTCAAAGAATTGATAAAAATTAGAATATTTCGCTTATTGTAACCATCACGAGGAGTAGAAAAATTAACTGAGTGTGCTAAGAGATGAGAGCCCTAGATGGGATTTGAACCCATGGCCTAGGGTTTACGAAACCCTCGCTCTGCCAGCTGAGCTACTAGGGCTCTAAATTTATGACAAGGACATTTTTATTTAATCCTTCACCTCTATAAACTGTGACGACTGATCACTGGAACACGAATAAATAGTTGATAGATAAAGCTCTATCATGAAAGTATCCATTTCAGGAATCAGAGGCCAATATGGAAGGGATCTGCTATCTTCCGATGTTAGTAGATTCACGAGATCTTTTGCAGCGACATTAATAAAGAGCAAAAATTCCTGTATTGTCTCGAGGGATACACGGCCATCAGGTCAAATCTTAGCATTTGTAACGTTAGCCGCGTTGTTGGAACAAGGAGTCGAAGTATTTTATCTTGATATTGCCCCTACTCCTATCGCATTCAGGGAAGCAAGGAGAAATAAAGGGGGAATAATGATAACAGCTTCACATAATCCTATAGAATGGAATGGTCTGAAATTCATCTTGAATGGAAAAGGAATATCTGAGCAAGACCTAGAAGGTATACTTGCAGTTAAAGAGCATCTGCCATGCAAACCAGGATCAGTATTTGAAATTACTTCCACATACGTGGATGACGCTTTGAACTTTATATCTAACAGAGATCATTCCCATAAAAAAAGGATAGGACTAGATCCAGGTGGTGGCGCCGCTTCTGGATACATAAACACGTTATTTCATGAATTAGGCCATGGATATTTAGGTATTAATGATGCGTACGGGATATCCTCAAGAGGAACCGATCCAACAGTTGAAGACTTAAACGAGCTAGGGTCGTTGGTAACGAAGAATGGATTGTCGCTCGGATTTGCTTTTGACTTGGATGGGGACAGGGTAGTTGTAGTAGATAGATACGGTAGAAAAATGGAGCCAGACGCGACGCTGTTACTGTGTGTTGGTGCAGCAATCGAACAAGGTGCCCGGAAATTTGTAGTGAGTTTGGACACTAGTCTCGCTCTAGAGAAGCTTATTGAATATTCTGGGGGCGAGATCGTGTACTCTAAAGTAGGAGAGGCAAATGTTGTTAGTAAAATGATAGAGACAGGGGCTGATGCAGGGGGCGAAGGTAGCAGCGCTGGCTATATATCTCCCAATTTTAATATGTGTAGAGACGGATTGTTAGCAAGTGCCTTGATCTCGAGCTTAGAGGAAGAAAAACAAGAAGAATATCTTCGCTTCATACGAACTTACAAGCAGCAAAGATCTAAGGTTTATGTCACCAATTCAGCGAAATTCAAGATTGTCGACGAATTAGTTGAGCCTCTGAGAAAGATTGCTACTGAAACCATTCTCGACGATGGTGTAAAGGCACTCTTAGATGAGAATTCATGGATTCTAGTAAGACCATCAAATACAGAGGATATTCTAAGGATTTCAGTGGAGTCGACCAGAAACAAAACCCATGATTTGTTCGAGTTCGTAAAGGCCAGGGTACTCGCCATCAATGAGAGAATCAAGGGAACAGCAGATTATTAATATTCTATCCGCCCAGCTTCGTCTTCACAGGCAGCCCTTTCCCCTTGACGACGTGGCGCTCATCGATTTGGGTAAGGCGAACCGACCTCGACTACTGGCCCTAAAGTGCGATATGCTTGTTGGAAGTACTGACATTCCTCCATCTATGAGCCCATGGCAAGTCGCAAGAAAAAGTATAGTATCGTGTGTAAGCGATTTCGCAGCAAAAGGCCTAGTACCGTCAGCGTGCATGCTTTCGTTAGGACTTCCCAGATCAATCTCGTTACACACTATCAAAGAGTTGGCTCATGGATTTAGAAGGGCCTCCAAAGAGTTTAGAATTAATTTCATAGGTGGCGATACTAATCATAGCAACGAATTTACCATAGACTGTTCGATGTTTGGTCATTCTAACCTTCCAATTTCTGCAATACCAGCTCAGAGCGGAGCAAAACCCGGAGACATAATTGTTACTTCAGGAGTCTTTGGACAAACTGCAGCTGGTCTTATGATAGTATTGAACAATGCAATGGCAAAAAGGCAGATCAAAGCCAAATTTACTTCCTCCGTGATGGTTCCTAAACCAAGACTAAAATTTGGGATACATCTTAGGAAATATCTTTCGTCATCTATTGATTCTAGTGATGGGCTTGCCAGTTCTTTGTATCGACTAGCGATCAGGAGCAATGTAAATTTTCAGGTTGAAAGGATTCCCATAGCTCCTGGGATAGCTGAGTTCGCCACTGATAATGGGATCGGCAGTGAGGAACTGGTAATGTATGGAGGTGAGGAATTTGAAATTGTTGGAACAATTCCATTAGGACGGTTGAGGAGGGCACGGCAGATAGCAGCATCCGAAAGGCTGAAATTAATTGAAATTGGGAAGGTATCGAAGGGATCTGGAAAGGTCTTCTTGACTAGGAATGGCGATATTCCGGAGGAATTGGAGAACAGAGGCTATTCGGATTTGTGAGATCAGTTCAATCAAGATATAATAAATTAAGGTGATGTATCCACTTATAAAACTAAGGTAGAAGGTCGGCTCCGTTACCTAAACATAAAGTGTCGAATTTGGAAGTTGATTCGTCTTTAGCGAATTTTATTATTGTTTAATGCTAAGAGCGAAGAAAAACTGAAGCAGGTGTAGCCAAAACCAATTCATATACAAGATCCGACACACTACATTCATATAGAACTGCAAAACGATATCTTCCGAACGATGAGCGATCAAACTAATGAAATAGTCCAACATAAATGGGGCGTTGCACATATTTTCAGTAGTTATAATAATACTTTAGTGCATATTACGGATCTTAGTGGGGCTGAAACGATCTCGTTCAGTTCGGGCGGTAGACATGTTACTGCTGATCGATATGAATCATCACCCTATGCCGCGATGAAGTCTGCGGTGGCCGCGGCCGATATGGCCAAAACAAAAGGGATTAACGCTCTCCATATTAGGGTAAGGGCCGTGGGTGGAGTGGGACCGAGGATTCCGGGTCCGGGGGCGCAGGCGGCAATTAGAGCTTTAGCAAGAGCAGGTTTCCGAATCGGAAGAATAGATGACGTGACACCTATTCCCCATGATACTACCAGAAAGCCTGGTGGTAGAAGAGGACGACGGGTGTAGTAGAGGAGCATCACTTTTTCCTTTTTATATATGCAAAATGAAGTCAAATGCTAATGGCTCATATCAATTGAGTAAGTATTGCTCGTAATTTCTGGACGAAAAACCTGTTCATTTGGTAAATTCCTAAATAGCACTTTCACTGTCTCACGATATGGATCAAGGATAATCTCGGAATCTTGTGGCGACCCCCCGATGTAGAATTTGTGTTGAAAGCGTATAGGTACTGAATTGCTTCTTATAGAATCTGGGACCTGAGGATCAAAGATTATTTGGTTATCAACTAAATTGATATGCATCCCCAGAAATAGCTCGCGGACAGCGTATACGTACATTGCCAACGACCATGCTTGTAAAATACACGAATTGAATGGTTCTGGCCTATCCCCTCTATAGGTCTCTGCGAACATCCCATTTTCAGACAGTATCCGCTCCGCCATAGATTCGATATAGTACAGCGCTTGTTCCTTACGTCCGTATTTGGTCTCAACGGTGGCCGCCCAGCCGGTGACAAGAGGCCAGACTGCCCCGTCATGATAGAGACTTGGGTGATATTTTGGATCAAGAGAGCTGAGCGTTCTTACCCCCCATGGTGTAGTAATGTCACTTTTTTCAATCCTTCTAAGCACAGATTCCGCTTGACTCCTTACGTCCGTAACTCCAGTCAATAACATGACAAGTGCGTTCGGTCTTATACTAGCATCTTTAGTACCGTTTTTTCGTATGGTATCAAAATAAAACCCCTCTTTGTTTTCCCAATATTCTGACTGTATCTTTTGCCTTAGGTTAAGTGCACCCTTTTCCCACCTCTTGAGATGGAATTTGTCATCCATGATTTTTGCCAGATCGATACCTATGTGCAAACTTTCGTAGAAGAGAGCCTGCACATCATTGGCACTTTTCCTTCTATCTATGTGATCCATCCAAGTAGAATCCTGAATTGGTAGTTTTTCTGCCACACCGGTAAAACCATGTTCAATCAAGCCATCACCGTCAACGTCTTTACTGAACCCGCAGTTAATCAGATCAACTATATTTTTCCACCTTTTCTTAAGGTAACTAATGTTTCCAGTTGAATATACATATTCTCGGATACTCCAAGGAAAAAGAAAAGTAGAGTCAGCCGATCCATACGTCGTATTATGGAGAAATGCTTTTCCGCTAATAATCATAGGTAGCTCACCTTTAATTGTAGTTTTTGTTGTTCTCCTAGCCTGATGTTTTAAAAAATTCTCCAAAACAGACAATACAAATTCATAATCGCCTAGTGACAGGTAGCCCTTTAATGACCAACCTGTATCCCTAGCCCAATAGTTTGGAAATCTAGGCAACCCCGCACAGATTCCCGGACCAAGCTCGTCGTATTCTGCTTTGAGATACTCCATACCTGTTTTTGCTTTCTCAAAAGCTTTAACAATTTTTACAATCGTCGGGTTTTGCTTAGAATTTGGTTGTATATCTAGAGTATTTGATGAAACAGAGTCGAAATGGTGCTGGGTGTCTAGCAAAAGTAACTTATAGTTATCTCTAATAGTCAGAAATTCATCAAGGCATTCTCTAGAACTGTTAAAACTTCCTGAAGCGACTAAAGCGATTTCACTTGTTCCTCCGGTAGGAATTTCTATATCATATGATAGTTCTAAATCGTTATCAAAGGTATCGACCAAGATTCTAGATGGTTTCAATTCTTTAGGAGCAATACCAATAATTCCAAAGTAATGGGCGATTCCTTTCCTTGCCGCAGTCTGAACCTGCAGACAATTTTCGCTCTCGATGAATCTAGAAGAATTGCTCTGGGAGATAGCTGCTAGCCCATAGCTGGTAATATTTCCATCTATAATAAAATGAATGCGTACCTTACGCTTTGCCTTAAGAGATCTCTTTCTAGGACTCAATCTTGGGAGATCTATACTTCTGTCAATCAATTCAAGAATTGTCACGAATCCTTTTCGTTCAGTTGGGACAAACAATTTCCTTTTCACTTGAAGCCCGGCCAACTCGTGTCTTGTTGATAGGATGCCTTTTTCATGTCTTGAGGAGGCAACAAAATTAGGAAGCCTTTTTCTTACTTGATCTTCAATCGAAAGCTCTACAATAATTCTACCAAATGCTCGTACGGGAGGCACGTACAAGCCTCCATTGTCATACCTGACTCCCATCCAAGTCCAATTTGCAGAAACTGACCCATTGGAAGAACAAACAATATATGCCTTCTTTCCAGAAAGAATAAGAGGGGATGTGAAATTTTTGAAGATGGTATCTTCATTATTGGTATCGTATATGAGATCTTCCAATATATTTGAGGGAATAAGTATTTTATCTCTTTGTTCACCAACATAGTCAATGAGTGTAAAGGGGATAATTATTTGCTCGAAACCTTCTAGTTTACTCAAGATGACGATCTTATGTTTTTTCCCTTCCGACAAACCCTCTTTACTCATAACAAGAAATCTGGCACTCTGGAAGGGTCTAAATGGAAGTGGTCGATTCTCTGAAATTGACGCTGCATTCACCATGTCTTCTGTAGTTGCTACAAAAATAGATTTCTTTGGATAAGGCACCTCATCGACGTATATGTCAAGGGATACAACATTTCCTCCCAAAGGGACTGGAGGATTTAGTAGGGAAAAGATAAACCCATTGAATTTGTCTTCGCCCGTGACTATAGTCACATTCTTTAAACTTCCTTCAATATAAGAGAGCAAAGTATGTGTTTTGTCCAATGTTCTAGCCATGCTCGATTATCCCCGAATAGAACTAGTTCGAAGTGTTAGAGCATATAAAAGTATTCAAAGACAAAATTAGTTACAGATACTCCTGTGCATTGTTCATTGGATCTTGATAGCCAGGACCTAGTCTTCAGACATGTGGGATGGAAATAGGTGAAATTCTTTTTGTCTATTACTAAAGAGAGAAATTTGGGTTAATTGAATGATTCTACGGGAATGATACTTTGGTTGTCATCGATACACTGCATATTGATAAAAGATCATCTACTAGGATAATGGGCGTACTCAATGTAAGCCCTGAATCCTTTTACAAAAGATCAGTACAAACGTCCAGATATGATATTGAAAAGACTGTGAAGGGTATGGAGGCCAACGGTGCAAGCCTTATTGATATCGGTGGCATGTCCACAGCTCCATACCTAAGGACATACATTTCAGCTATGGAGGAAACAAAGCGAGTATCGGAAGCAGTTACTCTAGTTAAAAGATGCTGTACTTTGCCTATATCTGTTGATACACCAAGAGCAGAAGTCGCTAGAGAGGCAATAAAAAGAGGTGCTTCACTCGTTAACGACGTAACAGGGTTAAAGTATGATAAGAATATGGCTGGTATTATCTCCGGTTATGGAATTCCGGTTATAGTTGGAGCATATAGCAAAGTTCGAATTTCTGGAACTCTATCTTCCACTCTTAGGGCTTTACGTGAAAGTCTGGAATTAGCCAAAAGAGCAGGAATTGCTGATAGCAAAATCATAGTGGACCCATCTATTGGCTTCTTTAGAAGGGAAGTTACAAATGACTTCAGTACCAGGATGACAAATTTGTCTTGGTACAATCGTGACCAAGAGATAATAAAGAATTTAGATAAACTTCAATGTCTCGCTAAGCCTATCTCAATTGGTGTTTCTGGTAAATCCTTTTTAGGAGAACTCTTCAAATTGAAGCTTAATGATAGGTTAATTCCTGCTCTCGTCTCGGAACTAAAATGCTCACTCGGTGGTGCGAACATATTGAGGACTCACCATGTCAGAGAAACTTCACTTGCACTTAAAGCATGCAAGATGTTTGGAATCAGCAAGCAAAACTTTCGCAAAAAATAGAGAAAGTGCTAAGATTCAAGGTTGTTTGTCAAAGGTCAGGACCATGAACTCTCGCCGTTTGTTACCTATTTGAGAAACATCACATTGAACAGTAATTTAGGGTGACAAATTTGTATCACTTTAGGCCGATTTTTCATCCTTGCCCTAAAATAGGATCTCTAGAATTAGGAACGTTTTCCAATAAAATCGTAATTTTCATGAATATTTCGAACAGCAACCGACTCAGAACTCGTCATCACTAATCAATTAATTGGGCAATACACAGGGTTATTATTCCTTGGTCAAGGCATTACTGGCAAACACCTCTCACCCACAATAGTAGAAATAGATAACGGTATGCCAGTCCCGTATCAACTTGGAATTGGAAGAATATGCAACTTAATAGTTAGATCAAGGAAGGAAATTCATGCGGTTAAAAGTCTTGTCCGCGTAAGTGAGAAACCTGCAGTATAATAACACACATGAATAAACTAGATTCGGACTCAAGAAGACTACAACTTCATTATAAGATCTACACTGCCATATTTTTTAAATTGTTATCCATTTTGGCATATTTTAGAAATGCAGTAGACATGTCGACACCTGTGAAGTTGGCTTGTGACAGATTCGATTCCACAAGTATCGTTTTTGCAATAATGCAATAAGAGAGATCAGAATGACTCAAATTTGACCACATCAAATTTGTCCCTGTTAAATCTGCTCGAGACAAGTTACACCTGCTTAAGTCAGAATACATCACCAAGGCGGAATTTAGATTTGACTTCTCGAAGTTGGCCATTGATAAATCTGATTGCACAAGATTAGCTCGACTTAAGTTGGTCTTACAGAAATTACTGCCAACGCATGATGCTCCATTCAAAAAAACACCTGATAAATCAAGACCTGATAAATCGATTCCATCTAGTTTGAGTTTTAGTGTCAAATTTTTCAATCGCCATTCATTGAATTCACTAATTCTCTTATTCCTCAGGAAAGTCGTAACAATCCCTTGAATGTCAGAGGACATATGCAACAGATAGTCTCTCCAATAAGCGTCCCAGACTAGTTTTACAGTTGTTATCAAAGAATGAGATTTCACATTGGAGTAAGACAGCAAGGTATAGACATAATGAGTTGTGCATTTCGTTAATTGATTCCTGGGATCTCCAATAACTTAGATGGAGGGAGGTTGATGAGATTCTCTTGCCTATCGTCCTCAGATATTTCTTCGAATTCTAAGGTGATTTCAACTGGGCCTTTGAATCGAACACTAATATCGCTAGCTAACTTTGCTATTACACGAGGATCCGCGAATTCCTTTGAACCATTCAGGAACACTCTGGCCTGCCGCCGCAAGATTTCTCCTCCGAAGCTGCTGTGCAACATTCCAGTCAATTCATCTACTTTGTTCTGTGCAATGTCATTATAATAAATAGCCAAACCATGAACTGGCTCCTTGTCATAAGGTGTCCCATATCTAAACCAGTAGACTCCGAAATGCTCGTACTCTCCTTGTAAGCATTTAATTTCCCAATGGTTTACCCTTTCTGAAGGGTAAGTTGCCAAAGATAAGTCTTCTACTGTAAGTCGCCAATACCTAATCCGCATGTTGGAATTTGCTATTAGTTCGTTATAATAATGTGATGACGTTGACCAAGCCGCATGGTAGAGTCAAATAACAGATAGCTACCGCACGTTTCTTCTTTTTTTTGACAACTAATAGAAAAAATTGAGATTCCTTTGATCGAATGAATCAATGGCTTAAAGTACGTCTTGGGAACTAATCAAGATTAACACCTCTAAAATCGCAGCCCAAGTCTTTAATATTTGTGGGGCAATGAGAGACAAAGATCAGAAGCCGGGTGTTTTTAGAGCTATTTTATGCATTAGAGCCTATTTTGACATTATTCCAGCCATTCATTGAGGTTCATAGCTCAATAGAAATAAGTGATCGGACCCAACAATTCATCTTGCAAATAATTTGAATTTTTGAATATTAATTCAAAATCGGAAAAGGACTGTCAAGAAGACCGCTACTATTTCATGCAATTTAACTTCATTCAACTTAATTCCTCTGTGACAATATATATGGATACCCCCTGATTAATCCTTCACAGTAGTTGAACGACAATCAAAATACTGAATTTGACGCGCAGTTACGTGTTGGGTTACTCCATAAAATGGAGAAGCATTTCGATAAGAACGATGTGGAATACTTCAAACAGTTGCTTAATCATGAAGACAATGTGATCAGAACAAGGACAGTTTGCATACTAGCAGAGATAGGTGGCAAAAAAGTCGTAGATGCCATAGGCGACACATTGGAGAATGATAAAGACTCTTTGGTCAGACACGAAGCAGCATTCGCGCTGGGACAGCTTGGATTCACTGACGCATTGAACGCGTTATCCCATGCAATCAACTCTGATCCTAGCTTGTTCGTGAGGCACGAAGCGGCCATTGCAATGGGTGTGATCGGCTCGGAGCAAGGAAGAGACCCTCTCGAGCACGCACTATCAGATGAAAGCCAGGAGGTTCGTGAATCAGTGAAAATCGCTCTTGCCAATCTAGACTATATCTCCAGTATGAAAAGGAAAGGAAAATTCTCTAGGCTGACAGGTGGATGAGCTCCTTGATTTTTTATTGATGAAAGATATCCAAGTTAGGCTAAGTTAGAATATTTTTCATATCTGCATTATTCTGAGCATTTTTTATTTCCAAAGCAATCCTTCTGCCCATGCTCATAGGATCATCATAGATGAGGCTAGAATAGGGCGACCCCATTATGTACAGATTGGTACCCGCAACAATCCGCGCTGAGAATTCAAAAGTAACGAAATTCCCTAGCGCATCGCAGACTCCTTCAAGGCAAAATGGACCAATCATCCCTGGAGGTACTAACTGCTTGGCTGCTCGCACAAAATCCTCACCCATTGAAAACACTTTTCCCAGGAGAGACTCTCTTAGAACGAGAGGGAAATTTCCGATTACATTATACGACGATGTCTGGATTCCTATCCCCAATTGGTGGCTCGCAGGGATCCTTCCAAGTCCATCTATATCAGTTTCGTATCTCCTGTCCGCACCAAGGAACTCTATCTCATTGTTGATTGCAGAATAGAAATAATGAAGATAGACCGGAACTCCCCTTACATATTCCTGGATGTAAAGATCATCCTCACTCTTGATCACATCCTGCTTAAGTAAATCAAGCGCCCCTTTTTCAAAAGTTTCCCTGTTCCAAGCTAAGAAATATCCTCTTCCTCCAGCGGCTCCGTGCAACTTCACAATACACAGCCGATCGATGTCATGCTTCGATTTTACGGGTTGAGGGGTAGTCAATCCAGCACTTGACATCAATTCTTGTTTTAAATTTCTGTCTGCTTCCCACCTCAATATCCATTTGTTACCAAAAATAGGTATAGAAAGCTGTTCAATGTAGTCAATATCTGAGTATGCTATGAGTGATCCGTGCGGGATCAATATACAACTTTTTTCTTTAAGGTATTCCTGACATTCGCTGGATATTGTCTCAGAATTTTGTTCAATTTCGAAAATTTCATCTACAAACTTGAATCGCCTATACAGAGATTTTCTTTCCTTTTTACAAATTAGAACTGTTTTGAATCCTTCATCTTTTGCTCCCTTCATCAATTGCAATGCACAATGAGAACCGATAGTTGCAATCCTCAAATCTCGACTCAGCAATAATACCCAACTAATAGGGCAGAGGGTGATTAAAACACTTCGAGAAGAAGTACTACTAAATCAGAACTGACTCTATCGCAATGGTCTTTACTTTCTTTTTACGGAGCGACGCCGAATATTCCCTGGTCATAATTCATTTTCGAAAGCAACAGGTGATAGATCGGGTTACTGGTTGCCGCCAAACGTAATAAATTCAGCAATCAACTTGATGACAAAAGCGATTCCGCCTACGAAGCCTAAGCCAAGCAAGACCAAACGCATATGGGTTACATAGTCATCCTTACTCGTCTTCTTCGCCAACCTTAAAGTCTGTATTATCTCTGTAAACTTTCGTTGCACCACGGCCATTTATTTTCAATAATACACATTGGATTCGGCTATTTGAAGATAGCGCAGAAGAAAGCTAAACCTACCAATGCTAACTATTACCTTACTATTTGTTGTTGCAATCCGTATGCGGGGTCTTTGTCAGTCCTCTGCATCTCTACAAAGGTTTCAGTATTCTGAATTCCCTCAATTTTCCCAACCAGCTCTATTACGACATTATGCAATTCCTCTAGGGTCCTGGCATTTACACTGACGACCATATCAAACCTTCCTGTAACCTCCGAAATTGAACGAATTTCAGGAATTTTTAGAAGCTCTGCGTGAATCCTCTCCTTTTGCTTCGGGTCTCTATTTATCCCGACTATGGCTCTAACACTAATACCCAGCATACCTTCGTTTATAATGACAGTAAATTTCTGAATAAGATCGCGTTTGGACAACCGCTTGATCCTACTATACAAAACGGACGCATTTACATTCAATTTTTTACTAAGTCGAGGAACCGAAATGCTAGCGTCACGTGTGAGCTCTGTCAAGATCTTCATATCTAAGTCGTCGAATCTTTGCACGTTTTATAATTATACTGCAGGCGATCTGATTAATAAATGTAGTTTTTTCGAATATTTCATACTAAAGATTGGGAGATAACGGAAACCTAAGCTAGTAAATTAACAGGCTAGATTTCAGATCTCAGAGCAAGATTATCACGAACAAAAACTATAATTTCACCGGTGTTTTTGTATAAATATTGTTTGGACGTGGGCGCATAAAACGTGGAGATTATGTATTTGCTGTACAGAACGAAAATGATTATCACATTCTAGTCATAGGTAGAGTCCATGAAATTAACGGGAAAAAGCTATCGGTCCTTGGCTCATTTATCCGTCCGGTTGGCTTGATGGAGAGAGTTAAATCGGGGGTGCTGCAAGGTAGGCCTGCACAAGTACTTCAGGATCCAGACCCAGATAACTGTATTTTTATGCTCATAGATCGGGTAGAAAGTGGGGCGTTCAGCGATGAAATTGATTTAGACAATACAAAGACTACTTGGATAAACGAAAAAAGGTACTACGTACTCGACGGCTGGATACGCGAGAATCTTCCAGATCTATTCTCGCATATATTTAGAGCATCAACAGAAGAGGAAAGACAATATGCTAGGACTGTCCTCCTGGAGAAAATGAATTCTCTTTATGAAAGAGATTTAAAGGAACATGTTTATGCAGTCGCGAGGAGTTCGCGGATCCTCTAAAGCTATTGAAAGTTTTATATTATGGTCAAGCATAGACCAAATTCTACAATGGAATATATGTATGCGGCTTTATTGTTACACAAACTGAAACAGGATATAAACGAGGATAATGTAAGGAATGTCATAAAGGCTACTGGGGTTGCTCCAGATGATGTGCGAATCAAATCTCTCGTTACCGCCTTGAGCGAGGTAAATATTGACGAAGCCCTAAAGAGCAGTCCAGTTTCCGTACAAGGACCTGTAACATCGCCAGCTGCAACCTCTCCTCAGCCTGCTGAATCAAAAGAGGAGGAAAAGAAGGAGGAAAAGAAGGAGGAAGAAGCATTGGAAGGATTGTCGGCGCTCTTTGGATAATTGGACACAATCTTGAATTTCTAATATGCGTCGGAGTACTTTGAAATATTTTTTGAGGCTATCTTATAGCCCTTTTCTTTGATGATGTTGGGAATACTTTAAGGGATTCGTTAAAAATATTTATTCAGGCTATCTTATAGCCCTTTTCTTTGATGATGTTGGAAATACTTAAGGATTGAGCGTGAGCGTTCAATAGAATAGGTTTGATAGTGTCTTTGTTTATGTAACCTGTCGAAACTGACAAATTCAATGCTTCTTGTCCTGCTTGTAGTATCAACGGCCTAACTGTTTCGGGGGCAAGGTAACCGCATAAAATGGCCAAATTCTGGCCTTCGAATGCGCCCCTCGCCAGTTCCTTAGAATAGACGTCCAAATCAATTCTTAGATCATCTTCCGTAAAGAGTAGACCATCTGCAAGAGCACAAGTTACTGATATACCTGCTTCAATAGGCTTTACGTCTAATTTGCTTAAAAGGGAAGCTAATTTCTGAGATATTTCGTCGCCGGGCTTGGTGACAAGAGTGTCCTTTACCACCCAAATACTTCCCTGGTCAATTTTAGTTGGAACATTGGCTTCTTTGAACTCTGAAAGGACTGGCCCTGGAGTAATCCCGGTGTTTCCAGCGTGAACAATGATATCGGTAGGTGCAATATCTCCGCCCTTTGCAGGTAGAAATATCTTGCTTTTATCGAAAATTATATTAAGTCGAAAAGGATTGGCGTTGGTAAACAGAAGCAAACATTGTCCTTCCAGCATCTTGCTGAATTCGGGTAGCCGAGGAATATCGTCGATCTTTTCAAACGCTCTCTGTACCACTTTGTTCTTCACGACCCTCAATTTCATATCAGTGCGAAATTTTTTTCTGAGCTGCATTAATTGATTTGCTCTAACTTTATTCAGATTAGAAATTGCTACGGCACTGTATTCCTTAGGAAATTTCATCATCTCCTGATACATAAGCCTCTTTTTCTTGGGGTAGTTCTTTCTGCTACCATCCATAATTTCAGATCCGACCAAAGTTATTATCCCACCGATTCCCCTTTCAACGCACCTGACTTTGCTGGCCTACTCATTGAGAATTTGAAGACAGCGCTACGAATATTCTTCTCTCCTTGAGGAAGCTTCTTTTCAAGTGCTGAGACTACCGCGACGGCATTGTTAGCCAATGAGGAATCGTCCATCCCCTCATCTCCAACTTTAGCAGAAACACTCAATTGATTTTTAATTCTCAGTCTTATCGAGCCTTGAAATCGATTGACAATCGATTCAAGAGGAGCGCCGTAGGGTAATGGAGTGGGCATCTTCCCTTTGGGACCCAGAAACTGTCCGATAGACCGTCCTACTGACGACATTAAAGAAGTATCGGATAAGAAAAAATCATGCTTCCTAACCAATTTTCTTGCCTCCCTTTTATTAGTTCCCAATCTGTCGAGCTCTTGAGGTTCTAGTATAGTTTGAATGCCTACTTTCCTGGCTCTCATTGCCAAGTCTCCAGAGCCGATTAGGCAGATCGCAGATTCATCATTTGATTTATGTGGTAAACTTATTACTTCGTTCAGACCAAATCCCTTTTTCACGTCAATATCCTTCAATATAAGCGTCAATTCAGCTGACTGCGTGAAGTGTCGCTTATCCAAGCGATCCCTAGCTTGTTTTATCAACTCTCGCAGATGCCTATCGGTTACCAAGTTGGTCAGCAACATTTGAAGGAAGCCTACTTAAAATTGTTTATAATAAATGACGGATATTCTGGCCCCTTTTAGGATCACAAGGTCTAGCGGGCCCGGAGGGCTTCGATCCCTCGACTTCCGGCTTTCTTCACTAGGTTTAGAAGGCAGGCGCTCTATCCAAGCTGAGCTACGAGCCCAACGTAAACGAATTCTTGAGTAAATACCCAGTGGTATTCTTCCGCTTCTTAATTTTCAAGCTCCACTCCTTATAAAATTCTTAGTTTTTGTTAAAGGGGGAGTTCTATTGAATACTCAATTTCAATAGCTACAAATTCGGGCTAAAACAGTAGTACTATTGAATATGGCGTCAGACGAACAGGTGGAGACGAAATGAGGCGAGGTATTGGAGAAAATGATGAGCTCGGAAAAAGTATGCTGGGAATTTGGGAGGAAATTTTTAAACTACCAACAATAGGCCCGTTATTTTCGTATTTTGGTAATATCAAGGATAAGAACGCTCAAGTTGCCAATTTGGCGGAAACAATAATGAAATCTCAGATTACCCTTGGCCAGTATTGGAAGCAGGTTAACCAGGCATACGTTAATGCAGCTTTAAGAATTAATGAGAAGACCTCTTCTTCGTTACTAGATATCAAAACCAAAAAGGATCTAGATGATTACAGAAAAATAATGATTGATTCCTTTGAGGAAGAGTTTACTAGGTTATTTAACTCTAAGGAATTTGCGCTTACTTATCGAGATTTGTTGGACAAACAGATGGACTTACTAAGTCAAATCCAAGCCTCGTCTCAAAGGACACTAGGAATACTAAATCTCCCTACAAGGAAGGAATTGGATACGATATCCAAGGATCTACATGACTTGCGCAAATCAGTGATGGATTTGCATGAAAGGTTGGAATCAACTGTACGCAAGATGCCGAGTTAGTTATGTCTTGCGATAAATTTAGGTTCTATGATGTTATTTGCTGAAAGTCATCTGGGAGACAGGCGATTTGTTTTCGAACAGGTCAATAGAGATGATTGCATTTAAGGTGAGGAGAGGGAGAGTTACTAGGCACAATGGTATTTGACAAACCTACTCAGTGCCTTTCTTCTTTCTCAGTATCGGTGTCACGATCACTTGGACCAGATCACCTTCCTCTATGTTTAAGGCGATCCTCTCTGCCTCCGGAATTGAAATCCTACCTCCACTCTGAACAGTAGTTTTGAACATTGCATTAAAATGCAAGGCATTTTGCATAGTTGAGATATAATTGTTCATTGCATCTTGTTGGACCGAGGTCAACTTTTTCATAAATTCCCGTTGAGCCTCATTTCCTTGTTCAACTGCTTTTCTTAAAGCATCGAAAGAGTTACTATCGCTTTCGGTCATTGATATGAATCAGTTCGCTACATTTATTTAATATTATCACCGAAAGCCTCAAGTTAGATTACTGCAAAAAATCTAGGACAATTTTTGTAAAATCCTCAGGGTTTTCAATGGGTGGAGTATGCCCACATCCCTTCATCACCTTAGTAGTACAGCTTGGGATATCTCCATAGGCAGCAGAATATTGGAAGGGAATCATTTGATCGTGTTCTCCCCATATACATAAGGTTGGAACCTTTATTTTTGATAACCGACCAGCAAGATTAGGAGAATCTCTTATCCCCAATAAGGTCGACATGAATGCATACTTTGCGTTCGGAAGTCTCATTCGATTAATGAAATCGCGTATCGTGGACTCCGGAACGATTTCTGAATTGTAAGTCATATGTGAAAAGGCTTTTGCAACGTTTTCATATGTGGGATAAAGCGCGGCCATTATATATTCATCGAGAGTTTGAGTCGACGTCCGCATAGTCCCTGCTGGAGAAACGAGAACTAGTTTGTTTACCTGACTAGGGAATTTCATCGTGAATTCTGTGGCCAGAAAACCTCCGAATGACCATCCAATAAAACTAGCCTGCTTGATGTAAAGGGCTTTCATGAATCTATCTAGGAACTCTACAAAGAAATCCATCGTATATTCTACTGTCGGTTTATCACTATATCCGAAACCAATTATATCAGGAATTATTACCTCAAATTTCTCAGATAACCTAGGAAATACAGGTGCCCATCTCTCGGCAGAGGCGCCTATTCCATGCAATAGGACCAGTATTCTAGCACTATCTGGATTGAAATCATTACCCGATAGATATCGTATAGTGTATTCATCCATATGAACCAGATTCGTAGAAATGTCCTGCCTCACAATCGATATTACATGCTCTTGATTCACGAGCCCTAATTTAATATCTTGTACTTCGGGCTTATGCTTAATGTCAGGGCTCTATAGCTAGCAAGATAAATATTTCGAATTAAATCAATATCTAAAAAATGAACTCCAAGAGCAATTCAATCTCTATCAAGCTGACAGAGGACCATGTGTCCTCAGGGCAGGATATCCATGGAATTATCAACCTGTCTTACGAATCCAGATATGATACCATTGTTATAAATTCACAGATAGAGGATTCTAGCGGTACTTTTGAATTTGTAGAGCTCAATGGAAAAAAGATAGATTATCCTTACGCAAGGCTTTCTATATTTGAAAAAGACATTCCAGGTCAAAAAAAGATTGCATTCACAGCGAGGACCAATTACACCCCCCGTGATGCTTCCTCTAAGGTCAAGTTTAGGGTATCCATAATCCAAGAACATAAAGAGATAGCTAGTGATATTTCCTACATCACTCTTAGCAGATGATACTTGAATCGAAGCTGTAATTCGTTTGTTTTGTGTTCTTCCTAAACACAGCTGGGATGCTATGATTATCAGAATCTTCCTTCAGTTACAGAAACCTTTCCGATCATCCATGGATGTGGCTCACAGTGATAAGGATACTCACCTACTTCGGTAAAGGTAAACTCATACTGTTCATTAGCGGGAATAAGGCCGATAGTATCCATACTATTGAATTCCCCGTTGACAGGATCTACATACGCGGTATCAGAGCTCACTGTGTGAGGTACTGAATCCTCATTAGTCCAAATGAACTTGTTAGATAGACCCAGTGCCCCGTCTATTTCCTTCGGAACGTAGTTTTCTGTCTGCGAAGGCTGTGCAGACCCGACTGCTATGGAGATTTCCACAGACTCTGCCGGGTTGAGAACTTCTTCAGGTACCACGGGAGTTGCAGTTGCTTGTGGGATATAGACAAACTGATAGTAGCCTACGCTAATGGCAACAGAAACAATAAAGGCCATGATGCTGATCCCTGCAACATTATTAGTCATCTACCAGTGCTTTCTATGGGGGGGAGACATTTCACATATAAAGTTTCTTTAGTGTTGAAGTTGATGATGACTATCCTGCGCGTGCGTTCCCCTCTTTGTCCAGATCATCTACTTCTGCCGAAGAAACGATCTCTTGCGATGTTCCCGCTTTCTGTGAAGCGCCACTATCGGTTTGACCCCCGCTTCTTAGCGAGGAAGATTTAGTGTTTTGAGATGAACCTAATGAAGGCTTAACCTTTTGCTCTTGCTGAGGAGCTAAAGGTTTTTCAACCCTAGGTTCGACAGTGTAAGCCGCGTGAGACGTTTTAGGAAGTGGCGAAGGTGCTTTAGGCTGAATCGCAGGTTTAGGCGGCAAAGGTGGAGGAGCTTTTTCCATAGCGCGACCATGTCTGTAAATATGGAACATTCCTGCAAATACCAGCATCATCAAGCCTATAATGAACAACGAAAAGTTGTTCATTCCACTTAATACTGCAAAGTATGCTGAAATATTGAGGTATATCTGGAATACTAGCAAGCCGATGAAGATTATATATACCCATTTTGCAGGAAGGTTGATCGGAGCTTTTCCTGTAGTTTTCTTTGGCTGCGCCTTTGCCTTTGACTCTGCATTTTTTGCGAGCTTTATCATCATGTAGGTGAATCCGAACGAAAGCGGAACCAATAAGACCATTACAATGTAAAAGAAAATTGGGTCAATTACAAGTCGCTCGAGAAGAGATTTCTGAATATCAGGATCTATATAGAAACCCCAATAAGTTGTAACGATAATCTGGGCTAGACTTGTAATACCAACTGCAGTAATGATCGGTCGGTCCTTCCACGAGAATTTCTTGTATCGATCAATGAAAGGTATTATCAGTAAGGTAAAAATGAAGAGTCCAGGCCAGAGCACCCCTGTCACGAACTTGTCATACATTGTTCTCAAGAAGGCATAGATACCGGTAAGGTACCACTCTGGAACAGTGATCCCTGGTGGAACATTCGGATCAAATTTCAGCCCAAGATCCACAGGGAAGACTCCTCCTGTGATCATTATAGCTCCAGAAAAAGCCATCACCATAGGAACATCAAAGACCAGGAACCTTGGAAAGTGAACGACCATGAGACCTAGCATAGCAATTGGCAGCCAAAATACATGGAATGCGTAGAACCTCAAAATAAAATCTGAAAAGCCTCCTCCAAAAAACGCTTCTCTTATATCCGGTCCCAAAACAGGTATAGAATTGGTTAGCGATGCCGCAATAGAGATCGCCAGTTCAGCACGCTCACTAAATATAATGTCATATCCTGTGAATGCCTCGAGTATTGTAAGAACTCCTAAGATAATTCCTGTTACCCAAAGGATCTCATTTCTAATCTTGTAACGACCACTAAAATATTGGTAGTACATATGAAGCAACGCTACCATTACCATTGCGTTGGAAGCATGATAATGAATATTACGCAAATGGAATCCAAATGGAATAGTATCATTAATTCTTTCAACACTGTCCCAGGCCCTATCTAGAATAGGTTCGTACCATAGCATCAGGAGCGCTCCAGTTATACCCAAAATTATGAACAAGACAAAGGTTAGCATCCCGAGAAAGCCGAGAGGACTGACGAACCTTGAGGGAATTGTGAATTTCATTCCCATAAATATAGTTCGGTCTACTCCTTCATAGACCCATTTACAGAACTGAACTAGACTATTTTCACTCTTTAATGTAGCGCCCAAATCCCACCACTCCATTACCATTTGGACTCCAATTCGGAGGTTTAACCCAGATTGCTCCATTTTGATCTGCTTCTAAATCAAGCATTGGTAAGACATTTGAAGGAGGCGATTGAAGAGCGGCTGGTCCGGCAAACGCCATCCCTGTTAATGGATCATATAGGGTTCCATGACAAGGACATTCTCCCCTTTTCCTTCCAGGCTCAGGCCAGTACTTCCATAAACACCACAAGTGCAAACACACCATGCTATACATTCTGAAAGATGAAATATCATTACTATTTCCTCCTAGTTCTTCAGGTAGCCGAATGAACTGCCATGTTCTAAATGCTTCCTTGTTTAATGCAGGATCATCTGTCTTGGGATAGATCACGGCCTCAGAATGGTTCACTGGAAATGAGCTCATGTTAGCTTGAGAACCATCAGGTAGTTCAACCTTAGCCCTTGCCGATACTTGCCCCGCAGGATTAGGTAAAAACTTTCCCCAATCTACGAACGGTATGAATGTTAAGACAGTACCAGCAGCAGCCATTAATTTCAAGAAATCACGCCTGGAAACCTTACCTCCCAGATTTGGAGGGCTCTGCTGGGACATCATGACTGAACTCAAGAATCGCATCTATAAACTTTTGGCTAAAGAAATAGCATAATTTTTTGTCTTCAAATTCTCTGTCTGTATTAAAGACCTTTATGAGCCGGTTGTACGGTTAACTTAGTCTTACTCGAATGATGCCGTTGAGATAATCAATGTCTCGCAATTGATACTTCGAAGCATCCTCTGGTAGCTTGGTCAGTACCTGCGAAATATTGGATTTGCGATCGGTTATCTTTACTAAATTGTTTTGAGGTTCGAAATCCACCCTAATATCTGCGAGTCCCGAAATACCTTTAACCTCAACTAATATTTCATAAAAGTCTGGTCCTTTGATTATATCTGGTTCTGTTCTAACAAACGGACTCTCTGGGGGGCTAAATGATATCTTCTTCATTGGAGGAGAACGGATATCTAGAATGCGGATGTCCCTCTTACGCGCCAATAGTTTCCAGACGTAAGCAGTGCCCAATCCTGCTACGAAGCCCCCTATGTGTGCAAAATATGCTACACCCCCAGATGGGGGGAATATAATACCGAAGACTATTTGCATAATAAACCATATTGGTAGGAATGCGATTGCTGGAATCCTAACAGTTGTGATAAAGAACGCAAATACTATTGTGAATATCTTGGCTCTTGGGAACATCACTAGGTATGCTCCCAATACTCCTGAAATTGCACCTGATGCTCCGACAGCCGGGATCAAGGCGCTGCTGTCCTGATTCGCAACCAGGCTGTGAGAATACGCTGCAAGAATTCCCCATAACAGGTATATCAGAAGGTATTTCAGATGTCCAAATTTATCTTCTATGTTATCTCCAAAAACGAACAGAAAAACCATATTGCCCACTATATGCGCAATTCCGCCATGCATAAACATTGAAGTAAAAATGGACACGATATCCCCAGCTATTACAAAACGGGGGATAGAACCGTATGTATAAAATAATTCCTGTGTAGCATTAGGATCTATGAAGAAATTCGTAAACACCACTCCCCAAAAAAAAACCACGACGTTAATAAAAATTAGACCGTAATTGACATAGGGCCGTCCATGCAGTCTTTGAGTATCATCGTGGATTGGGAACATTTGGGGTTTAATACAATTTTGTTGCTACTAGGGAATCGGATAAATTCGAAATTATCTAAAATCCGCCAAAGGGATTTGGATTAGGCGTAAAGTCCTCGCTCTCAGAATGGGCTTTTCGAGAATGCCTCTTTAACCGCTCTTTATCATCAAATTTCATGTCACAATACTTGCATTTAAATTCATTCAATTCTTCTTCATTCTTCTTTTTGAAAAAGATCATCTGATCAATCGATATTTAACAACGTAATACAACTTCATTAACCTTGTGTAGCCTATTTTTTGTCTGGATGGAATACCGCTTCCAATGCTTGTGGGTCGAGAACTTGATACTTGAAAGAAATTCACGCAGACTCATAGGCCGCTGCTCTATTCCATCACTATCATTGTTAATGTAGATTTGACGCCATTAAGCTTTCTTAGCTTCCATGTAATAGTTTCTTTAACCTTCTCCATTGTGTCAGCTTCGACCTGTGCCACAATATCGTACACTCCATAGACCTGGTACACTTCCCTTACGCCTTCAAGTTTATTGAGTTCGTTAACAATAGAATCTTCGCTTCCCAATTCTGCATTCATCAGTACAAAGGCCTGTGGCATACACCTAGATAGTCATGGCTGGTGTATAAAAACATGTAGATATGCTCATTTTGTGGACCTTTTACCGTAGAATAATATGATTGAACCTGCAAATACACCTTTAGGAACTAGTGCTCACTGACATAAGTACATTGCTTAACAGAATCGTTAAAATAGAAAGGCCGTAACGTCGTGAATATCAGTATTGTCGGAATAACAAATCATGGAATGCTCGACCAATAGTTTTTTTCATTCACTCGCCTGACTTAGATTTCAGTTCCCATTCCCTACGTTCAGATCTCATGTGGCAGCTTACTTTCGTCGAAAACTCCAGCACGGTTCCATTGGTAAGTGAAATAATCTTCACACCATTCGTGAAACGCATTACTATCACTATAATATACTATGTTCAAGTCAGGTCTTCCCTTTAAACTAGGGAATGCAACACAGGAATGTCTTTCGTTAAATATCATGACCAGCTTGACGCTATCCAGCATTCGTCTCTCAACCATCCCTTTGGAAATCAAACTGCGCCAACCTATTCTTTCCAAGATTTCACTCCTTCCCTTTGGGACTACAGGATCTCGAGGGAATATATAAGAAAATTTTACGCCACTTCGAATCCTTGAACTAAGTGTCTCAATAAGGTCAACGGGTACTTCCGAAATTATTTCTTTGATGTATTTGTTTGAATTCAGGAATATATACTTCCACCTTTGAAGTATAGCCATAACACCGTTAACAACCTCACATTCAGCGAGAGAACCTATCCTAAGAATAAATTTTAGTGGAAGATCGCCAAATGAATGATCATTGAAATATTCTCTATTTCGAAACATGAACGCGTAACTTGGAATTAGAGAAACAATTGATTCTCCGTACGGGGTAAGTATAAGCTCTCCCTCAAGCCCCTTTGTGACGAGATTTGAGGAGACGAGTCGCGATATGTTTCTATGTGTCTCTTGCATCGTTACATTTAGCGCTTCAGCAAGTTGTGAAAGACGGTATGATCTGTTTCTAAGTTTCATTAGGGTAGAGTACCTTAGATCTCCGGCTAACTCGAAAAACAAGGAGTTGACTTCCTCTTCGCGTTCTCCATGCATCGATCAATGACCGTGCGCCTAAAATTTAAACTTGACAAGCGGTGCCAGGTTTAAAAATCTATAAATTGAATACAATTCGTATTTTCAAAATCATTAATCTATTTGGGCTAGCTAAGGACTTATTCTGGACATGGTCCTAGGAAATAGTACACAGTCTTTAATATCCTCGATGCCAATAAACCACCTCAGCAGCCTCTCGATTCCCATTCCAAATCCTCCATGTTCCACCGATCCATATTTCCTCAAATCAAGATACCATCCGTAATCAACAGAATTGAGACCTGCTTGTCTAATCCTATTGGACAGCGCTGGGAGATTATCTTCTCTCATCCCTCCACTACTTAACTCGCCATATCCTCTGGGTCCCAAGAGATCAAAGGTAAGACTTGTTTCCAACTGATCTGGGTTTTCCTTGACATAGAAAGGCTTCACCTTAGTAGGGTATCCAGTAATGAACAAAGGGGTCGTCATCTGTCTAGTTAATTCCCTTTCAGAATCAATATTCAAATCGTCCCCCCATCGAATAGTTCTAGCTTTTCCGTCGACTTCGGTTACCTGGAAATCGAGTGAGATTAGCCCTCCAATGGCTTGATCGTAGGTCATTTTGCGAAAAGGCTCCGCAAGTTCCTTAAACTGACTGGAGTCTATTTTGAGAACTTTCAATGATTCCTGTCGTTCATTAATAGTTTTATCAATCGTATACCTAACAAGATTCTCTTGGATTTGCAGAAGGTCTCGAAGGGACACCCATGGGGCCTCGCATTCCAGATGTGAAAATTCTGCCAAATGCCTAACAGTCCTAGATCGTTCCGCCCGAAACGAGGAAGTCAGACTCCACACAGGACCCAATGAGAAAATCATTGCCTCTAGATAGAGCTGTGCACTCTGTGACAGGAATGCCACGTCGTCAAAATAGTTTAGCTTGAAGAGAGTTGAACCTCCTTCTACTGAACCCTTCACCACTAGTGGCGGGGTTACTTCCATCCAATCATTCTCAGAAAACCATTGCCTAAGAAATTTAAACATCGATGCCCTAATCTTAGCAATTTCTATCATTTTCCGTGTACGTAATGCTAGGTGTCTATTATCAAGGAGCAACTCTGCGCTTTGATACTCACCGAGAGGATAGTCCTTTTCCGAAACTTGAAAGACCTGGAGATTTGTTCCAGCAATCTCGATCCCCCCTTCTGGAGCACGAGCATCCTGCTTTACTATACCAGAAATCTGCACAGATGACTCCCTTGTTATGTCGTCTATTTTGTAGGAAGGGAAAACACATTGTATGATAGATCCGCGATCATCCCTGAGAAGTACGAATGTGTTTCCCTTTTGCTTTCTCAACCTATACACCCAACCACGTAAGGTCACCTCTCTTCCAATGTAATCTGCAGATGCTATATCACAAATCCTCAAAGCTTTGACCCCAACCACCTTATCGATTTCTGAACCAATCGCCTACAAAGATGCATAATGTTTGATGAGCAATAATGAAAAGATTTCGAAACCTACCGTTCTCAATGACCCATGTTTGTGCCAGGGGCATTCCAATCATTGTACAGATGAGATCTAATTTAATATATCTGGTCGAGAACACTTAGTACTTATGACAAAATTTGATGGTATAAAAGGTCAAGAATTACTAGATGTTGAACAGTCAGACTCTGAAGTAACGTTGATTTTCAAAGATAACCGATATCTATTTGTCAGACTAGAAAATGGGCGTATAGTCTGCGAATCGGTGCCTGAATAGAAAAAAACCAGTTCATCACATATCACTTGCTCAACTACTTGACAGGGTAGGCAGAATCCAGTTAATTACTACAAACGCTGATTTTGACAGTTCACCACAACATGAAATCAATCTAATCTTATTGAATTGGATCTTGCAGATAACTCAACTGGCTCAGTAAAATCATGCCTTCCCCATGAAACTCGAATCTCAGCATGAATATCCTCAGTTCCTGACGTTCCGCGTTGATCTCTGCTGGCCTCTATTGTCTTATCGACGTCAAACATCAGTGACTGTGCCTCTTGAACTGAAAGCGGATATAGTGGAACATCTTCTTGTACTATAAATATCCAGATCCTAAATGGGATCTTGGGATTTCTGGTCCAAAACAGAACTGCTTTCCTAACATACTCTCCAGTAAAGATCGTCCGGTTATTGATCTTCAAGGCGATGCCTATTTTGAGACGAAATGAATTGTCATGCTTGTTGTACGCTTTCTCCCAACTTAATTGATTGAAAGCACTTCTGATGGTCCCGGTTATGCTAAAGGTAAGTTTTAGCAGTCCTCTAGTGTTAAATTCTTCCCTTTCATGGACAGCCTCTAACTTTGTCTCCGAAATGAAATTTCCTTGGCTGCTCAGTATCGGCAATATCAGGAGATCATTTATATCTTCAATAAGTAGTTGTCTCTATCGTATGCTCACAGAAGTAATTGAGAGTAATGACAATACCTTGGAGCTAAAACTTAGAGACGAAGATATTTCCGTGATGCTGATCATCCAGCATGAACTACTTAGCAAAAAGGATATTGACTTTGCTGGAGTTATTCTTAAACACCCACTTATTAGAGATTATATTATGAGGATTGTCACAAAAAAAGAAGATCCTGCGGTGGCATTGAAGGAAGCATCTGCCAACGCAAGCAAATATTTGGAAGAATTAGGCGCAAGTATTAAGACTCAACTAAGAAGTTGAAGGTGATAGCCAACCTGAAGTTCTGTCCGAGCTGCGAATCACGTATGAAACCAATGTCTGAAGAGGGTACGGTAAAATGTCCAAAATGTGGATATGCGGAACAGGATAAATATTCTTTGCAGAATCAAGAAAAGCTGCAACCCAGACAAACAAGATCTGAAAATATCTCAAAAAGTTCGCTTAAGGTAATGGATTCCGATGCACCAAATGCCATGCCCACAACGAGCATTGAGTGTACAAAATGTGGAAATATGACTGCGTATTGGTGGATGTTGCAGACAAGGTCTGCAGATGAGGCGACTACACAGTTCTACAGGTGTACTGAATGTAGCTACACTTGGAGAAATTACTCATGATTAAAGGTATTCGGTTCGATGGCCCATTTCTAATTTGGATTGTCGACGTGATGGTCAGACAGCAATGTTTAAAATTAATAGATGATGTCGGTAATCATAAATATTGACATTCAGCGCTACTACAAACTCCCCAGACGAATGGAAAGTGGTAACATCGGCAATCTCAACCCTAGTAGATGAGGCAACCTTTGAAGCCAATGTCGAGGGACTTCTATTCAGAGGGATGGATCCTTCGCATGTCGCGCTTATTGATATTCACTGGCCCAACTCAGCATTCCAAAAATTCCAGTGCAATGATTCCATTAAATTTGGCGTAAGGATTGATGAATTCTCTAAACTAATAAGACGAGGTGATAAGAAGGATGCGGTTGAGGTTTCTATCGGAGAGAACTCTACATTACTAATCCGGATCAAGAACGGCTACAATAGAGAATATAAAATGCGACTCATAGAAAGTTCCTCAGGTTCAACACCACTCCCAAAATTGAATTTTAACTCAAGAGTCGTTCTAAACTCTTCTACTTTGGATAGAGTGTTTTCCGACATCCAAGTCGTATCTGAATACATTACTTTAGGATCAGAGCAAACAAAAATTGTCTTTACCGGAAAAGGAGACGCGGGCGAAGCAAATATCACCTTGGATCAATCCAGCGAGGGGCTAGAAGATATTACTGTCAAAGAAAGTAGTAATGCCACATACAGCCTTGATTACCTATCAAGGATGATAAAAGCTGTAGGAAGCACTGGCGGATCTGTGATAGCTGAATATTCGACTAAAATGCCATTGCGACTAGAGTTCAGAGTCGCAAACATCGGAAGAATACATTTTTATCTTGCCCCAAGGGTTCAAGATTAAAGTAGTGATAATAAAGTTGCCTATGAGTAAACACGTACAGATAACTTTCTGAGTATGTACTCAAGGATTTCTTAGACATGCTTGTTGTGATGAAATTTGGAGGATCTGCAGTCGAATCTGGTGAACGAATTAGACACATATCTAACTTAGCGCTGAATTATCAACAGAACATGGGTTTTGATGTTATTTTGGTAACATCCGCGGTGAAAGGGATGACGGATGAGATATTAGCGGTGGCAGAAAGCGTAAAAAAGGGAGACAAAACAACTGTGAACCAGTTTGTCGACCGTCTGAAACGACTACATCTATCTATCATAGACTGTAGTATTTTTGATGAAGCTAAAAAGAAAGAGGCAAAGAATACTGTGAGTGAGCTTGTTGACCTTATTCAAAATGTTCTTCACGGAATGTTGCCTATGCGAGAAGTCACTCCAAAGATGCTCGATTATTTGCTCTCATTTGGAGAGAGGCTCTCCACCTTTATTGTCTCAGTGGCGATTGAGGATATTGGGGGAAGCTCACAATATCTTGTGGGCAATGATGCGGGTATAGTGACCGACTCCAATTTTGGAGAGGCACTCCCGTTAATGGATACTACGAAACTTAATGTTTCGCATAGGTTGAAACCTTTGTTAGCTAAGAAAGTTATCCCCGTGATCACTGGTTTCATTGGGGCTGATCAATTTGGTAACATAACCACCATTGGTCGAGGAGGCTCCGACTATACAGCAACGATTATAGCGGCGGGCTCCAGAGCGGATGAGGTGTGGCTGTGGAGCGATGTAGATGGATTAATGACAGCCGATCCGAAAATTGTCAGCGATGCAAGAGTTATACGAGAAGCGTCATTTGCCGAAGCCTTAGAAATGGCATTGTTTGGTGCTAAATATATGCATCCAAGAGCATTGGAACCGGCTATCGAGTCTAATATCCCAATGAGGATAAGAAATTTTATGAAGGTAAACGACGACGGCACTTTAGTGGTAAGTAATCCCAGTAAGGATTCGCATAAAATAGTGAAAGCAATAAGCTCTATCCGACACACAGCCTTAATAGACGTAAGCGGAGTTGGAATGGTTGGTGCTCCAGGGACAGCCGGAAGGATCTTTGACACTCTGGCTAAAAATAAAGTAAACATCATGATGATTTCTCAGAGCCCATCCGAATCAAGCATTTCAATGGTTGTTAAGAAGGAAGCACTTCAAAAGGCAACTAGTACTCTGGAATTGTCGCTGCTTGGTAGAGTGATCAAGAAAATTGATGTGAAAGAAGACGTTGCAGTTATAGCAGTCGTTGGTTCAGGAATGCGAGGGATTAAGGGGGTGGCCGCAAGAGTGTTTGGTGCTGTTGGCAACAAGAATATCAATGTAATTATGATTGCTCAAGGATCTTCCGAACTAAACCTTGCTTTCGTAGTGAATGACATGGATTGTGTAGAAGTGGTAAGAACAATTCATGGTGAATTCGATCTCAACAATTCGTGATGTTAGAAACGTATGGTATTATTTGAAGCCATTCTTCGAGCAAAGGATAAATTGTCATAATGATTAGCTGTTGAGCATGGAAAGGGGCCAATTGTTTGTCGTGGGGATAGGGCCTGGAGATCATGACCAAATGACCTTTCGTGCGAAAGAAGTCATCGCTGAGAGTGAAGTTGTCATCGGTTATGACACCTATATCACGTTGATTGAGGATCTAATTGTCGGAAAAGAGATTCATCGATATCCGATGACCCAAGAAGTTGATCGAGCCAATCAGGCAATCAGGACAGCAGAAGGAGGTAAAAAAGTGTCCCTTGTATCCTCCGGTGATCCTGGAATATATGGCATGATAGGACTGGTCTATGAAATTCTTGCTGAGCGAAACTGGGAACGAGATAATGGGATCTACGTGGAGTGCGTACCAGGAGTTTCGTCACTGAATTCTTGTGCGGCACTAGTTGGCTCTCCTCTAATGACCGACTTTGCAGTAGTTAGTATGAGTGACTTACTCGTCCCTTGGGAGATCATAATAAAAAGAGTGGAAGCCGCAGCGATGGGAGACTTTGTGACCGTCATATATAATCCAACTAGCAAGAGAAGGGTTCACCAGTTAAGAGACACTCGAGAAATATTCTTAAAATATCGAAGCCCGAAGACACCAGTCGCTATAATAAAAGGAGCCTACCGAGAGAGCCAAACGGTTGTAATTACTGATTTGCAAAGGCTGCTTGAACCGGAACATCAGCAAATTATGGGAATGATAACTACAATCATCATAGGGAATACATCGACCTTCACATATCGCCATCTTATGATAAACCCAAGAGGGTACAAATCAAAGTATGAATTAGTTCATGACACTCCCGCAGATGCATAGTGGCACATACTATTGCAGCGATGCTTTCAGAATTGCCTCTATAATTCGTACCAATCTTATAGTTTTGAAATGGAATGGATTTTTTGAAACTTAGTCGAGATGAGGCCAAATTCCTGTCGAGACATATTTTGAATCGTCATCGCGGTAGAGTAACAACGGTAAGTATATAGAAGAGAGTATTAAGAAAATGAAAAAAGTGGAATGGTCTATATATTCAAGGGTAATCTCATCGCCGGCTTAAGATTATTTTCAAAATAGTTTCCGCCTTTTGAACATTATTGACGAAATGGCTAATTTTCCAATATCGGCTCCCGTCCCTTGAAATGTTGCCTTACTGGCTCAATTATTTTATTTAAATAGTTAGAAACAGCTCGTTTAAGGTCAGCTGGATGAAGAAGTCGGTTCTCGAAATCAATTGCTAGTTGAGCGTAATTGTTGTAGGATATCGTTCCTCCATATTTGGATGCCCTTTCTACTTCGAATTCGGAAAACTCATGAAGAATGATGTATCTAACCAACTCTACTATTGGGTTATTCTTGGAAACCCCAGCTGGACAGTAAGCCATTCCAATCTTGCGGTTGATGGTGTGCTCGTCGTCGTGAACAAGTATGCTACTCCCTGGGTTGCTCTTACTCATTTTGCTTCCCAACTTCCTGTTCCCAGGGGTTGAACTAGACATTTCCAACTGGCACGGTTCAGACAATCCTGGAAGCAAATGATGGTGAACCGCAACGGGCATCTTCCAACCTAATTTTGGAAAGATTTCCCGTGTTAACATGTGTATTTTCCTTTGATCCATTCCTGCATGAACGATGTCTGATCCTAGTGATCTTATATCAATCGACTGCATAGAGGGATAAAGCAATTGGGAAAAATCTAGGCTGTCTCTTTTAGTCCTTCCCATGATTGTAAGTGATCTCATAGTCCTCGCAAGAGTCAGGTGTTTACCAAATAGGATTAGGTCGTTCCAATATTCATAGCCTCTTTCTCGATACATATTGCTCCCTAGTACAATGTTGACGCCAGGACAGACGAGCTGGAATGCTTCAGCATAATAGTCTGAGAGATGGCTTATCTTACTCCAGTCTCCTCCGAGCTTGTTATTGATATATGTATGCCAATCGGCTAGAAATAGAGTACAGTTGACGCCAGCTTTGATAAAGTCATTAATCTTAAATCCTGTGAGTATTAGACTGCCAAGATGTAATAATCCTGAAATCTCTATGCCAATGTAATGCTTAGGAACAGAGACGTTAAGAAATAGGTTATATAGTTCATCCTTTGTAACGATCTCCTCTGTAGGCTCTCTGGTAACAAGACTAAGCCGTTCTTCGAGATCCATGTAGATAGGTGGCAAATCTCGAATGCCTTATTAACATCTTGCGTTATACTTTGCAAATTATCAGGCTCGCGAAGCCTCGATCGGCAGCCAGTATCTTAACCTTAATATTGAGATTTCCGTGGATATTTCTAATCTGTGAGAGGTGCTCATGGTGCCCTACAATGAAGAACAGATTCGTGACGCGATGCAATCTTTAGCAAATTTCAGATCAAGGGCTATTTCCCCGTACCATGAGAGATTCAGCTTCCCATTCTTTAGCGGATCTTTTTTCGTCTATCGTAAGATTGATGTGAAACGGATTGTTACAATAGCCAAGACAGTTGCACAGAATCCTTTATACTTAGACGTCGGATGTGGCTACGGTGAATTTCTTAGGAAGATAAGGTATTACATTCCGGACGCCCTAGGCATGGAATTAGACCCAAAGATTTTCTATTGCAAGGGAATGTCTGTTCCTTCATACATCAAGATCTGGGATCCAAAGTGGGGGTTGGACCATGATTTTGATATTGTCTTTATAGGCTGGATGGAGCCAGGCACAGATTTCAGAGATGAAATTTCAAAACATACACGGGTGATAGTTACCACGTTGGACCAAGGTTTGAGTTTAGCAGCCGAGTACGAGGCCCACGGCTTCGAACGGGTAGCATGGTGGAGATCTCCGTCGTGGGAAGATGTAAACACCGAGATAATGAATAGATACTATACACAGATTTCGAATAAGGGATTAGAAAGACTGATCAGCCTCAGGGGTGCTCACAATCTTTGGTACATCTACAGCAGAGATAAAGTCATTTCCGAGAAGATAAAACGAAATCTAGCTATAGCAGCTAACGGGGAACGATCTGATTTGAATGAAACATATGACTATGAGGGGGTACTAGATGAATGCGGTTTTGGTTACCTTCAAGAATTGTCCACATTGAGCAGTGGCTCGCGTGAAAAACTTTGGGAAATTAGATATAGCTAAGGCTCTACATGGGTCATTTTGGCCATAAATGCTTGAGCCAAAATGAAAGACTTAAAAATTCAACCTGCCGAAGCTAACCCAGTTGAAAGTAACAGTTCTGGGCGCAGCAAAAGAGGTAGGAAGATCAGGTTTCCTGGTTGACGCAGGACACAAGAAAATCCTGATGGATTATGGTGTGCTCCTTAAGAGAGATCGAGAACCAGCTTTTCCTCTCCATGTTAAGCCAAAAGAAATTGATGCAGTTATCCTTACTCATGCGCATTTGGACCATTCTGGTTTTGTGCCTTCCTTATTTCTATCGGATATCATAGGACTCCAGGCACTTGGCACTCCCCCGACCTTTGATTTGTCTTACCTCCTAATAGAAGATATGATAAAGATTTCAGGATTCTACTTACCATTCGAATATTTGGATGTTATGAATATGAAAAACCATTCTAGAGAATTAGCCTATCGTGAACCATATCTGCTGGACGGTGTACAGATTAACCTATTCGAATCAGGACATGTTTTAGGTGGAGCAACTATAACAGTATCGCATGAAAACAAGACAATTTTTTATACCGGTGACATAAACACGAGAGGCTCGAAATTGCTGAGACCGGCAGACCTTAACATCGGCGAAATCGATCTCATGATCATCGAAAGTACTTATTCCCAGTCTGAACAGACCCCCAGAGAGCAATCAGAACACGATTTATTGAGCTTCGCAAATCAGATAATAGAGGATAAGGGGACAGTTTTTATTCCTGCCTTCTCGGTCGAACGAGCTCAAGAAATAGCATGTGTCCTACAGGCGCACAAATTTCCTCACAGGGTGGTGATGGATGGGATGGCTTTAAAGGCCAATGAAATAATGCTGAGACACCCTTCCTTTTTGAGGGATCCAGATACCTTTAAAGAGGCTATAACCCAGGCTGAATGGATAAAAGGCTGGAATCGGAGGAAGAAAGTTGTGAATGAACCGTGCGTAATCATTTCACCTGCTGGAATGTTAGTTGGTGGATCGGCAGTGCACTATCTGCAGGAACTATCAAAGAGCGACAAGAATGGTATTGCTATTGTATCATATCAAGGGGAAGGGACTCCTGGGCGAATGTTACTAGAGAGAGGGGTTTCCAGTTTTCAAGGGAAATTGACTAAATGCCATGCAGCCGTTAGGCAGTTTGACTTTTCCGGCCATAACAGCAGAGCGGAATTGTTTGAAATTCTGAATACCGTTAAAGGATCTCCAGAGGTACTGACGGTACATGGAGATGGAAAGGCTTGTACTGATTTCGCGCGTGAAATTCAAGAAAAATACGGTTTCAAAGCTCATGCGCCCGAAGCTGGAGAGACAGTACAGGTGTAAAAACAGAAGGATCATCTTTACTACAAAGTTTGACAGACCACAGGTGTCATATCCTTGAAATATTGAGTTCTTATAGGCACTTTGGTAGCGTGAAATCAAATGTCAAGAAGCAAAAAGCCTTTTTTTGTTGCGATTTGCCCATATTGGCAACATTCTGATTCTCATCTGGCAAATACAATTCAGTTAGTAGAGGCAACAAATCCTTCTAGTCTGTCCATAGCCTTGTCAAGTACTTCCTCGTCGGGAAGATATACTAGCCTGAAATGATTCGACCCATAGGCCTTACCAAATCCGGAACCATAGACGCTGATAACACCGGTTTTACTTAAGAAGTCCAAAACAAAACTCTTGTCATCCCTCCACCTAGGGACCAGATCAAGCTTGGGAAATACGTAAAATGCCCCTCTCGGAGCCGAACAGGAAATACCATCGATAGCGTTCAATCGCTTCACTATGAAATCGCGTCTTCTACGCAATTGTTCAACCATAACGCGAATGTGATCTTGAGGTCCGCGCAAAGCCTGTACAGCAGCTATCTGGACAGGCAGGTTGGAAGATATTCTTACTCTTGCTAACTTCGGAAGATTTTCTCGTAACTCGTTGAGCTTTTCTGTATTACTGTTCATGCAAACATAGCCACACCTCCAACCGGTCATCAAGTATGCTTTTGAAAAGCCATTAAGCAGTACTACCGGAACGTCTGATGCAACTTTCCCTATGCCAGTGAAGGACTCTTCAAATACAATCTTGTCATAAATCTCGTCACATATAAAATAAAGATCATGTTCGGCTGCTACGTCAATAAGCTTTTTGAGGCTCTTCGCATCAAACAACTCTCCCGTGGGGTTGTTTGGACTTATTATACATAGGGCTATGCTTCTAGGCGTGATCTTCGAAACTAGATCTTCAATATCTGGAGTTCCATCAGGAAAGATTCTAAATTCAACTGGTATTCCGCCATAAAACCTAGTATATGAAGAATATGGAGGATAATATGGTCCAGGCATCAGTACTTCAGAGTTTGAGTCAACGATTGAAGCAAGCACCATGTCAAGGCCCTCTGAAACTCCATTAGTAACTAATACATCGTCTTCGGTAGTGCAAAAGCCCTTCGAACGTTCCTTCTCGACGATTGCTTGCCTTAGCTCGAGTAAGCCTTCAGATTCAGCATAGTAGTTATTGTCATACTTCACGGCTTCTATTAGTGCGTTTTTGATATGGTCTGGTGTCCTAAATCCAAACTTCACTGGGTCTCCTATGTTGAGGTAGATCAGTTCTTTACCTCGTTTCTCGTATTCCCTAGCCTGCAGCATGATATCCCTGATAGCATATTCTACGCCGCTGGTCCTCATCGAAATCTTCAAGCTACCAATGTACCTGTAAATTGACCAAAATAAAATGTTATTTATTAACAATTAGCGGTCTTTTTCAGTAGACAGCTGGTTCTTTATCAACGGGATCGGAATATCAGACGCGTCTATACTTTTTATGTAACCCTCTGATCATTAAGCATTACTAGGGTCCGTAGCGTAGTCAGGATATCGCAGCGGTCTTCGGAACCGCAGATCGAGGGATCGAAGCCCTCCGGATCCGTTGTGTCTCAACAAAAACCTTTTGATAATGAAGCTCGACTTTAAAGAAGTATAAAAATATTTATTACTTCTGCAAGTATCCATCGAGGTTCAAATGATTCCTTCCACGGACTAATAATCAACTAATATTCCATTTATTCCCAAGGAGGTTCCAATTGCAAGTTGGCATAATTGCCTATTTTCCCATAACTAAATATTCGAAACGCCGGCTAAGGCTTCGATTTGCAAAAAAATGATTTTCCCATTATTTCTTCCTGGCGTTAATGTTCTAGATGTCCTTTGAAGAATACCCTGTCAGGTTGAATTCCACTCCTGAATTTACCAAGGCTGTGATGTGTGAGATACGAGAATGCGATCAATAGATAAATATCAAACCTGGATAGTTCATATTAACCGTGTTTTAAGGGAGGGGTCGTTGTCTAGCATGGTATGATGCCAGCCTCGGGCGCTGGAGTTCGCCGGTTCGAATCCGGCCGACCCCATCGAGCAAAGTAAACTGTCTAGGGATTAAAAACGCTAAAGTTCTTTCCACTCATTGGAGCTCCAACAATGGTTAACAAATTAGACTCAACCGTAAACATGAATTACTTAGCAACTTCTAGATTTAAATATCCTCTTATGTGTATCACATTTGATGTCTGACACACAACCACAACCGAATCAACAAGTGTATAGAGAAGGACCTCGGGACGCGATATACATTGGGAAGAAGCCGTTAATGGCATATGTAACCTCAACTCTCATACAATTGGCTAATCAGCCAAAAGTAACCATTAAGGCTAGAGGATTAAGTATAGGAAGAGCAGTTGATGTATCGCAAATCATTCTAAAAAGAATGGAAAACGCAGGATATACAATAGGCGAGGTAAGAATTGGATCAGAGACCGTGCAGTCGGAGGACGGGAGAACTAGAAACGTGTCAACAATAGAGATTGAAGTAAATAGAGCCTCTTAATCTCTCCGTTATTTTTGTTGCTTTTTCCACTATCCTTAAAGGCTTTGTCTAAGAATGCTGCGATTTTTCTTGCGCATCTTAACCCAGTAACAAAATCACATTCTAACATAATTTCCCGCTTAAGTAAGGACTATCAAGTGTATCTATATCCAGTCAGATTTGTTAACAAAAGGCGAGAATTAAACACTAGGAGTTTCCCTTTCAGTTTTGAGACTAGGAAGTCCATGGTAGAGGAATTATTTGGAGACTCGGTGAAGATAGTTTCTGCATATACGTTTCGTGCTCCATTTTTGAGGTATCTACCTCCACTAATCTCTCCCTACTCATGGACCATGAGAAAGGAGATTTTGGGAAGCATTGTAGAGAATGATTTCTTCTCGTACACTGGCGATAGAGCCGAATCTTGGATGCTTAAGATACATGGATTAAAACCCATGCTAAGTAAGAGGTTAGAAATTTCTGGTACGTTTGTGCGAGACCTTCTATACAGGGATGCAAGAAACCATCTTGAAATGAAAAATAATGGAGAAGGGCCTTGGCATCATTATGTGCCTCCTCAGGTCGTTGAGATTATTTATAAAAATTGGGCTGTAATTGAAGAGTTTGCTGATGCTGACGACAGGACAGTAAAACTTTTCGGGATGAAATTCCCCCAGGAAGGACTTCTATCCTCATAGAACATATTTATATTAGACAGTAAGACGTTGCGTTGAATGAAAACGAAAGGCGCAGAATTCATTTGGCTGGACGGAAAATTTGTAAAGTGGGAAGATGCAAAAGTACCCATTTTTACACATGCGCTACATTATGGCACTGCAATCTTTGAGGGAATTCGTGCGTATTCGTCGAGGGACAACAAGCTGCATGTATTCAGACTTGCTGAGCACATGGAGAGACTTCACCGGTCCGCCCAAGTATATTGCATTAACGTAAATTACTCAGCCAAGGAACTTTGTGATGCTACGGTCGAATTATTGAGGAAGAACGATATTAAGGAATCGTGTTACATTAGACCTCTTAATTTCGTAGGCTTACATGGAATAGATTTGAATGTGACGTTGGATTCTCCAACATATTGTGCAATAATTGTATTTCCATTTGCGAGATATTTTAGTGAGCAAGGAATTAGGGTAGGTGTTTCGTCGTGGCGAAGAATAAATGATACTTCTATTCCTCCAATGGCGAAGGCAGCTGGTAACTATCTTAATTCTGTCCTTGCTACCCAAGAAAGTAAAAGACATGGATTTGAAGAATCTATTATGCTCGACCAGGAGGGTAACATTAGTGAGGCCCCTGGAGAAAATGTCTTTCTTGTGCGGGATCACTCGATCTACACACCTTACATAGGAAACTCGGCCCTTGAAGGAATTACACGAAATACTACATTTGAAATTGCTGCCAATCTAGGGTATACTATTGTTGAAAGGCCAATCTCAAGAACGGAGCTCTACATGGCCGATGAACTTTTTTTGACGGGAACTGCGGCTGAAATAGTTGGAATTCTAAGTGTGGATGGGCATCCTGTTGGCGATGGCAGGGAAGGACAAATTACTAGGCGCATTCGACAAGCGTACTCCAGGATTGTGACGGCAGAAGAACCTAGATTTTCAAGTTGGCTAACTAGTGTATGGTAGCCTCAGAATATGCAAATCTACATGTAGCCGTTATAGGTGTAGGAGGATGGGGAAAGAACCATGCAAGAGTCTTGAGCAATCTCGGAGCTTTAAGAGCCGTTTGTGATATGGACGTTAAACGTGGCACAGAAATATCGGAAAAGTACAACGTGAATTGCTACACGTCCCTAGATCAAATGCTAGAGGAGGAGCAGAATCTGGATGCTTGTTTCATATGCACTCCTACTAAGAGTCATTATAAGCTTGCAACTAGAATAATCGATAAGGGAATCCATCTCTTCGTTGAGAAGCCATTATCGTTCTCTTCGAAGGAATGTGATAATCTTGTTGAATTGGCGCAGAATAAGAAAATAATCTTGACTGCAGGGTACATAGAAAGGTATAATCCTGTCGTTCAGGATGTCAAAAGGATAATCCAGAGCAAGAAATATGGAGATCCATTGATGATGGAATTTCACAGAGAAAATAGAATGCCTGTACATATTACTGACGTTGGAATAATTTATGATACTTCGGTTCATGATATCGATACTGCAATGTATCTCTTTGACAGTAAACCTATCGTTGTCTTTGCTCGGACAGGAAAAAAATTTCATTCCTTTGAGGATTTTGCTACTATAATGTTAGGTTTCGAGGATCAAAGAGTAGCTATTATCGCATCGAACTGGATCACACCTAAAAGAGTCCGAAGGTTTAGTGCCGTTTGCACTGATGGAATTATAACAGGGGATTTTATTAGTCAGGAAATCAGGATAGATGATATGGACGCGACTACGATACCAAGAAGGGAATTTAAAGAACCTTTATCAGTTGAGATTACATCCTTCCTTGATGGAGTAGCGGGAACCCAAAATAGCGGTTGTCCACTAGTATCATCAATTGAGGCAACTCGTGTAACTAAAGTAGCTGAATCTGCAATTTTGTCTAGCAATACTGGTTCCCCTATATATTTGGACTTTAAAGGGAAGTAGGTTTTTATGAGAAAATCATTACTAGAGATTTTGGCTTGTCCAATTGACAAGCACACCCCCCTTGAGCTTTTTGAAATCAATGTACATTCGACTAATAAATTCTCCATAGATAAACAAGGCGAGAAAGAAATAACGCAGGATGAACCGACTTACAATCATACCTCTTATGACAATGTCATAGTCAAAGATGGTGTTCTGTTCTGCAGTCGGTGCTCAAGGTTCTTTCCGATAATAGATGAGATTCCTATCATGCTGCCCGATGAGCTTCGAGAGAGGGAAAAAGATCTGCAATTCCTACTAGAGTGGGAAACCAAGTTACCTAGCAAGATACTTGATCACGGTGTACCTTGGCATATTGATCGGAAAAATAGATGAAATAGAAAGTCAGAAGTAAAGATGTTCCGTTAATATGTCGGATGTTCAATGCTTGAGTGGGTCGCGCTCCGGATATTGGTCTTTCTCTTCCTGGGGCTCAATTGACTAGAATGCATCCAAATCACAAAGTTTGGCTCGAGAGTTTGAAATCTAATTATTATTGGAAATATTCATGTTCCGCAAGTGGAACATGAATTCTTTAGCGACTTTGGCCATGCATTTAGCAGGTGCGATCAGATTGTGCCTACTCACTGACCATAGCTTCACATACAGGATTTGCCTTCATGATTATCATATCTAGATTATGATTCTTCGTTTTCTCAATAGCACTAAAGTCGTCTCTCGAACAAGCTATGACGACTGTGTTCTTGTCCGTGGGATAGATATCTAGTGAAGAACCTGGCCGCCGTTCTACGTCGCCTATATAGTCCTTTAACCTTGACTCCATGGTGGAGAACAATTCGATCTTATCTCCCTTCATTTCATTCTGGTCTAGGTTCCAAGCGATTATTACCCTTGTCCTACTTGCCTTTAGTTCAGCTTTCTTTAGGACTAATCGAAGTCTGTCAGTCAAATGCTTAACGTATCCCTCAATTCCTTTGATGGTCCCATTCACTAAATACGCCAAAGGACCGGCTCCTGAAAGAGAGGAAGCAACGACACGAAGATCGTATAGTCCATTTGAAATCTCGTCTATATACAAATCGCCATATCTGTTCTGAAGTACTTGAGAGGGAAATCCTGAAGAACGTGTTTGTTTGCATACCTCTAAAGTACTAGCTAGGCCGGTATAGTGCTCCAATATTCTGATGACGTGGGCGAGTTCAGCTGAATAGATATCAACGATATTCGAATCCTCTGTATCTGGTAGATCGTGCATAAGGCCTAACAAATAGAGATCCTTCTTGCTTGAGGATGATGATCCGACCAAAAGATCTGGTTGATCTAGTTCAGAATGAGATGTAATAGGCATGTAGTAATAATAAATGTCTCTTCCAATCACAAACCCTGTCAGATGTTCAATAAGTGCAATATTCTCGGTGTTACCTCCGATTCCAGTAGGAAGAGTAAACACAATTGAAGTCCCTGGACTTATCGACCTTACGAGATCCCTTAATTTTGAGGATATGTCCGCCCTTACATCTTGACCTGTCTTCCGAACCTTTGGAGAAAAGAATACGTATGATGCCATCTTAATGGCAACATCCACAGGCTCTAGCTCAAGCAATGGCTCGTCTTCCAAAAGGGAGCTCACACTAGGATACGTTTTAATGATTTCAGGCTTCAGCATTATTGCCATACGTGCGGATTCATCGATCAAGGACACCTTATGCCCTCTAACGGCAATTGCGGAGGCAATTCTGTAACCTTCAGTACTGAGTCCGTATACTACTACCGGCCCAGATGATTTTCCTAGACTCAAACTAGAATCGCCTACCCTCAAACATAGGATAACGGTGCTATGTAAGAGTTAAAGAAAAGTCTTTTCTATCCATGGTTAGTAGTCTACCATATATTCCATGAAAGTATGGCTTGATATTTTAACACCCAAACAAGTTATGTTTTTCAAACCTCTTGTTGACTCCCTTATAATTGATGGCCACGATGTGCTTTGTACTTCAAGAGATTACCGGGAAGCGACTGAGCTTGCGAGATTAAAAGACTTTGAAATAAAGGTGGTCGGGAAGCATGGAGGAGAAGGTAAATATGACAAGTTAAGAGCAAGCGCTTCCCGTGTATTCGAATTAGCTGAATTAGTACAAGCATATGAGCCAGATTTAGCAATCACCTTTTCGTCACCCGAAGGAGCCCGGGTGTCTTTTGGACTAGGAATCAAACATTATTGTTTCAGCGATTCCCCACATGCCATAGCAGTGTCGAAGCTAACGGCTCCATTGACAGACATACTGTTTTGTCCATGGATAATCCCTTACTCTGCCTGGAATAAGTTTGGTATATCGAGGACGAACATTGTAAGATATAAGGCATTAGACCCCGCAGCGTGGCTTAAGCGGACTCCTGGCCAACCTCGCTCAAAAATCACAGATGTACTATATGAGAAGGGAAATAAGAAGAATATTCTAGTAAGATTGGAAGAATCAAAAGCTGCTTACCTGACTGAAAGTCCAGCCAAAAAGAATGGTTACTTGTTTCTTGATAGTCTAGTCAAATCAATCCACGATTTGGCAAATGTTGTTGTTATCTGCCGATATTCTGATCAGATAACAAAGGTCAATGAAAGATATCAAGAGAAGGTTTCCGTTGTCGGAAACATTATCGATGGTACATCCGCAATAGATTCTTGCGACCTCTTCATAGGCGCTGGAGGAACCATGACAGCAGAGGCTTGTCTTATGGGAAAGCCTGCTATCTCTATAGCTCCTATATCATTCTATGTAGAGAGGTACTTGTTAAAAAGCGGGCTACTTTTAAAGGCATCTAAGCCAGCTGACCTAGTGAAACTTGCTACAAGGACTCTCACAAATCCGCATGGACGTGCCAGTCAAAATCAGAACGCAAAATTCATCTTGGAGAAGATGGAAGACCCTATCCAGAAAGTAATGCGATATATATTAGCTCACCAGTAACATTATTAAAGTTACAGTTCGTCAATAGAGGGAGCCCGGAAGCCCGGTAGAGTGGATTTTATTATCGCCGAATGTAGTGGCCAAGCATAGAGGCCTTTGGAGCCTTTGACCCCAGTTCGAATCTGGGCCGGGCTATGTATTTTTGATCCTTAAATATCAAATTAAGTCATTAAGTCACTGTAGCTTTAGGAATGATCGATGGATGTTCTATGAGCCTGAAGAGAATGAATATGATCTGACGATTTTGGATAAATCATCGTATGCGTTCTCAACTGCCTTCTTTCTTTTTTCCGTTCTTTCTCTAAAATTTTGTAGCCTCCTCTGATTGTGAAGAATCATTTCAACTTGCTCGGAGTGATTTGGTGAGCCCTTCGATTTCCTCAAGGTCAGAGATTTTTCGGTGCTGGATGCTGCAATTATTTCTCTTAATGTTTCCACTGATATCTGATATTCTGACGCTTGTAACAGCTGCTCAATCTGATTCCCTTCAAGATCTTTCAATGTACTTTTGCCACTGCTCAGGGCCAATTTAACAAGAGAGCCTACGAGTTTGTGCGCAGACCTAAAGTCTAGGGACTCTTTAGAAGTCAGAAGTTCTGCTACGTCAACTGCATTAGCGAAACTCTTAGTGGCAACCTCTAACATTCTAGATTTGTGGACTATGCAGGAATCAATGACAAATCTAAGTATCCTTATTGAATTCTCAGTCGTTATTGTCGAAGCAAAGACAAGGCTTTTTATCTCTTGTAAATCCCTACTATATCCTGATGGTAAGCCTTTCAATATTGCCATTGATGCAGTAAGATTTCCAAGAATTACTCCCGATTTTGACCGCAATATCTCGAGAGGATCAGGATTTTTCTTTTGTGGCATAGCGCTCGAAGTCGAACTGGCAGAATCAGCTAGTTCAATATATTCGAATTCATTAGTAGTCCAAAGAATAAGGTCTTCAGCGATCCTACTCAAAGTAATCATAAGTATACTTAGGCAAGAAAGATATTCGAGGATCACGTCTCTAGAACTTGTTGCATCGATGCTATTGGTACTCAATTGGTCGAATCCCAATAGTGAGGCTGTCCGATTTCGATCCACAGAAAATATGGATCCCCCAATGGCCAACGAACCGAGAGGCGATTGATTAATCCTGCTGTATGAATCCTCTAGCCTTTCCAAGTCACGAAAGAGGGACTCCGTATAGGAGAGGAGGTAATGAGAAAATGTTCCAATCTGGGCATGTTGTAGGTGAGTGTAAAGTACCATTATCGAGTCCTTATTGGAATCTGCTCTTTTAAGCAGGGACTCTATCATGTCTCCTAAAAGAACACAGACCTCATTGATGTCATCCCTGACTTTCATCTTAAGATCAGTCATAACCTGATCATTTCTAGACCTGGCAGTCTGCAACATCCCTCCCTTATCCATCCCTATTTTCTCAACTACAAAAGATTCTATAGATTCGTGAACATCTTCATTCTCATTTTTTTTCATGACCGGTTCAGGATGGAGTTTTGCTTCCTCCAAAGCTTTCAAGATCTCGGCTAATTCTTCTCTCGACAAATATCCAATTTCGTGCAGCATTATCATATGAGCCTCGCTTCCAATTATGTCATAGAATAAAACTGCAAAGTCATCCTTTAGGGAAGAAAGGTAATTCAAAATCTCACGATCGATTGAACCTCCGGGCCTAGATCTATACATAGGATAAACGAAGAGTACCCTGATTTAATATTTTGCTGACACATCAAGGGACCTGATCTCTTAAATGGAGATTAAAAATATGACAAAAACTTCAATTACGAGTTGTCACGCGTGGCCTTGCAATCATGGAAAATACCATTGACCGTAAAACATTCATTAGTGCAGTTCTTGTGCACGGTAACGTCATTCATAGAAGTGCTCCTAACTGAATCACCTACAAAATGTAAGACTATCGTGGATAAAAAAAATGCTTCTAAGGATGGCTTAATCGCCGATGTACGCACGATCGATACGGATCTAGCTCTCATCCCTGATTATGACTTGGGTAGAAATGGATTTAAGTACCCTACTAAAAAATAATTGGACCCCCACATTTCAGGTAAGCAGCTCGTTAATAGTTATATATCGATTGCTCCAAATCAAAGGAGAGATGAATCAGGACATTCAGCAAGTGAAAAGACAAATATTCGACGAACTCACTAAAATTGTAGATCCAGAAATAGGAGTTTCAATTATGGAGTTGGAGTTGATAGACAAAGTCGATATCAAAGAAGGTAGTGTGGATATAGATTTGCATCTTACAAGCCCCTTCTGTCCAGCCGTTTTTGGTTTCAAGATAGCACAGGACGTCAGGGACAACGTTTACAAGCTGAATGGTATTGAAGGTGTTAAGGTGAATGTAAGCAACCACTTCATGGCAGAAGCGATCAACAAACAGGTAAATGAAAGCAACCCGCCTCCAAAATCGTGATAGCATATTGGGATATGCACCCACTAGACCTCTTATGTAACTTGAACTGTCTGTGAAATTGCTTGCTTGTCTAACCATTCTGCGGCAAAGTACTAATGCAATAGGTTAATTGGCGAATTCATATTTTGCCCAAGCTTCTGGTTCGTGATTCAGCTAACTTTTTGTCATTTTTCGAAAAGCTCACAAGATGTCCTCTGAGCAATTGGATTCCAAGCGCAGGATCGACTCCTTTAGGACACACCACACTACAAGAACCTGCAAAATGACACCTCCAAATGCCGTGTTTGGTGTCTACAATGTCCAATCTGGACTGAGTGGCATCATCTCGGTTGTCGGCAAAATATCGGTAAGCTTGGGCCAAAGCCTGCGGGCCTGGAAACTTTGTATCAGTACCTACGGAAGGACATGCAGAGTAACACAAACCACACTTTATACAATATGAAGATTGCAAATACCTCTCGACGTCTTTAGGCGATTGTATAAATTCTGTGAGGCTGTTTTTGTCTACAATATCTGCATTTGGATTGTGAATAAAAGGCTCCATTGCACGATGATGCTCAAAAAAATCTGAAAAGTCGGTGACCAGGTCTCTTATTATTGGAAAATTAGGAAGAGGCTCACAGGTAATGATATTCTCGTCAATTTCAGAGACCTTAGTATAACATGCTAGTCTTGGAATTCCATTTATCTTCATGCCGCAGGATCCGCATGATGCCATCCTACAAGAATACCGTATCGCTATGCTATTGTCTAAATAGCCCTTAGCATGCAACAAGGCATCCAACACAGTTGTCCAGCGCTGAACAGGTACTTCAAACTTGTCGAAATGTGAGGATTTACCTTGCTTGGGATTCTTCCTGTAAACTCTTAAGTGGATCACCTTCCGGTTGCTCGCAATTTCACTTTCCTTTTTCTGATCATGTTCTAAATTCGTTCGACTATTTTTAATGTTAACAAGCGCTATCATGATGACAATTAACCCAAACCGTTAGCAATAAGTATTGTTCTTGTGCCATATGCAATAAGCGCAATCATTGCAACTAGCGTAAATACAGTCACCCCATTTTCCCAAACTATATTCTGTCTAAATTCCAGCAAAATAATTCTCAGCCCATTGAATCCGTGAATGGCAATCAGCACAAGCATAGATTCCAAGAGCACTGCATATGCAATATTCTGATAATTCGCAACAACATTCTCGTATTCTAAACTCATAGAAAAAGGCATACCTGTGACCACAGGTAGTCTAATAAGGATGTGCACTGCGACAACAAAGAGTGCAGCAACTCCTGAGATGTAATGAATCTTCATTATCTGACTTTCTTTTAACATCAACATGTTTTTACAATAACCTCCTAATCTCCATAATACGAATTAGTCTATTCTCCTGCAAACAAGATATTCGCTCCGTATAGCATCGCAGTCGCCGCCAGAATCAAGGCTATCCAGATTCCTGATTTCTGTCGATAATTCAGCGAAACGGGAGAGTATGGATAGTCAGGTCTGCCCGGTTTACCTAGTCCTCTACCTGTCTCAGTAAACAACAATCGAATCCCATTAGCAGAGTGGAAAGTACTTGTTCCAATTACCAAAATCAGGAATAGATGCCCCCATGTAGTCTGAGTCAGTTCTAGCATGGCATTCCAAGCATCTTTGCCGTCTACAAGTGAGCTGGTTTCAATGACATGTCCAACAAAATATATCAGAAGGAATACGCCTGTGAGACGCTGGAGCCAATACGAGATTCTCTCCCAACCGTACCTTGAAGGATTGAGCCAGGCTTTGAGACCTTCGCGGTTTTCACGTCTATTGCTGTCCCAGTAAATCTTATCTTCCTTAAATGATTTCATTAATACTTCCTCTCAACTGGTGCATACCTAGTAATCTTCACCGGATGCCAACGTAATTCTGGTCCTTCATGAGTGTAGTATGCAAGTGTATGCTTCAGATAATTCACGTCGTCTCTACTTGGATAATCTATTCTTGCGTGAGCTCCTCTGGACTCTTGGCGGTTCAATGCTCCTACTAAGACAATTTCTGAGATTCTTGCTATTGAATCGAATTCCATGACATTAATGTAATTAGTGTTGTATTCGTTGGCCTTGTCGTCCACATGCCTCCAAGATGCCCGTTTCAACTCTCTTACTTCTCTTAATGCTTCGGTTAGCGTATTTCCGTCCCGAAATACATACGCCTTGGAATCCATTAAATCAGCAAGTCGTTTCTTGATTTCGTAAGGATTCAAATCGCCTCTGCCGTGGAATATTCCATCATAGATCCTCTTCTCCTCTTCGATTACCTGTTGTTCAGACACTGTTATATTTCGATCCCTGGCCTTTTGGGCATACTTAGCAGCTTGTTTCCCTGTGATATTCCCCCATACGAGACATTCGGATGTAGAGTTTGCTCCCAACCTATTCGCACCGTGGGTACTATTACAAGCCGCTTCCCCAGCACACCAAAGGCCACTCATTTCTGTCTCACCTTCAATATTTGTGTGTATTCCTCCCATCATATAATGGCAAACAGGTCTAACCTCGATAGGTTCATCGATAACATCTATCCCTGAGAACTTGATCCCTATTTCCCTAATTCCTGCTAATTTTTCCTTTATGCGTTCACCTCCTAAATGAGAGAGATCGAGCTTAAGACAATCTATACCAGTCTCGTGTGTGAAGCCCTTCCCTTCCTGTATCTCACGAATCATAGCTCTCGAAACGACGTCTCGGGGTGCAAGTTCAAGTTTCTCCGGGGCGTATCGCTTCATGAATCGCTCTCCTTGATTATTGACAAGATATCCGCCTTCTCCTCTAGCTCCCTCAGTAATCAAGATTCCAGAGGGCAGAATTCCGCTCGGATGAAATTGCACAAATTCCATATCCTTTAGCGCTAATCCTTTTCTATATGCCATATCCAAGCCATCTGGTGTTGAGGAATAAGCATAGGTAGAAAAGCCATATATTCGGCCTGCACCGCCGGTACAAACAATTCCAGCCGAAGACTTGATGATTATAAATTGACCGGTCTTCATCTCGATGGCCGTGAATCCTCGAAAGTTAGATCCATCAGATAAAATCGACGTGCAGAACCATTCGTTCAGAAAATGGATGTTTTCATGTTTCAGGCATGTATCGTATAAAGTCTGCATCTCATAAAATCCAACTTTATCTTGGGCATACGTTGCACGAGGGAACGAGTATCCTCCGAATTTCCGCTGATCGATCCGTCCATCTGATTTTCTTGACCATGGCATTCCCCAATGATCTAGCTGATATATTTCGAATGGTACCTCTGAGACAAGTCGTTCCGCAACATCCTGGTCAGCAAGAAAATCACTACCTCTAATTGTATCGTAAATATGAGATTCCCTATTGTCTCCTTCCTCTTCAAATAGCACAGCAGCTGTTCCTCCCTCTGCAGAAACAGAGTGAGAACGCATTACCTGAACTTTGGAAATCACAGCTATACTCAAATTCTTGTCCACTGATGCAGCTGAGATAGCAGCTCGAAGTCCTGCTAGACCAGATCCCATTATTAGAACATCGTAGGAGAGAACCTCAGTCAATCATGAAAACACCTTCTAGTGATGATATCGTGAATTGCAAATCTCATAAATACCTTTGTCAATGTCAGAGTAAGTCGATATTAATTTTGCTTTTGAGATCGCTTAACCCAATTGCTAGAGCAGAGGTTTATTTACTTGTTGAATTTTAAGAACATCCTGATGCACATTGCTTATTCAGGCAAGGTCTTCTTCGCACCAAATACTTCAGATGAACAGATCATTGATCGTTCAAAGAAAAGATTAATGGAAAACGGGATCAGAGAAGAACATATACAGGTCAATTATAACATCCAAGAGCTGGAAGTTAATGATTTGTATATCAGTTACGAGCCGCCCCATTTAGTGATACGGATCGTATATGAAAAAAAAGGTTCAGGAATGATTAAAATGAGAAATACCGGCATGATAGAGATATAGTCTCAATTCAATTGCTAGATCGAAGGATATTCGAAACAAGATCTAGAACCTGGGTTACTTTTCCTTTCGTTTCCTGACCGGTAACCAGGTTCTTTACCGTTATACTGTTTTCAATATCTTTTTGCTCTACTTTCACTAAAACGGTCGCCCCTATAGAGAATCCGTAATCCAACTGCTTTCTTAAAGATCGAGTTCTACTATCGTATTCTGCAGGTATCCCTGCGCCTCTCAATTCTGAAATTAGTTTCAAAACCGATTCTTTATTATTTTCTGAGACGACAAAAACTAAGGGTTTGGTTTCGACTTTCAATAATCCATGATGGGATAATGCTGCCAAAATACGCTCGACTCCTCCGGCAACACCAATGGCTCCTATGTCACTTCGATCAAACGCCGATGTCAATATATCATACCGACCACCACCTGCTAACGCGCCTACAGTAGACGTGGAATCAAATATCTCAAAAACAGTTCCTGAATAGTAGTCAAGCCCTCGGACTATTCCTAGGTTAATTCTTACGTTGGTCACTCCCCGCACCGACAGTGAGCCTACCAATTCTCTAAGTGTTTGCCATCTGGATAGTTTAGTTAAATTTCTTTCTTGCTCTTCAATTTCGCTTATTGTCCCTACTTGACTAGACAGTTCTAACAGGGGCTTGAGTAAAGTAGGGCTGATTCTTTGCGCATATTCATCATAAACGGCTTGTACTCCCTTTTTCTGAACTTTGTCTATTGCCCTAAATACCTCAAAGGTTAGGTGGTGGTCAGACACACCGAGTTCCTGCTTCATGTACTGTTCCAGCAGTTCCCTATGACTAATATCAATCGTGACTTTTAGTCCTAAATCGTCAAAAAAGGAAGCGGTTAGCTGAATTATTTCAGCCTCATGTTCTAAGTTGTAGGTATCGTATATCTCGACATCCCACTGGTGAAAATATCTGTATCTTCCTGCCTGAGGTTCATCGTACCTCCATACTCCTCCAAACGCGGCTGCTTTAATAGGTAATTTCATTTCTCTTTTCTGAGATATATAACGGGTCAGTCCAACAGTGAGATCGAACCTCAACGCAACTTCTCTACCGCCTTTGTCTTTGAAATTATATATTTCATTAGAGATCGTAGGACCCCCTTTTGCTTCGAGGGTAGAAAGCATTTCCAATGGAGAAGGCTGAATTATTTTAAAATTAAACAGATCAGCAGTTCGTATGAATCGATTTCGGACATAGTTGATATTAGATAATTCGGCAGCGTCCAAATCTCTCATTCCACGTGGAAGGTTCAATTTCACAACACAGACCAACCTTCGTGACCATTTAGATTTTACTCTTTGTTCGACACATTATTATTATTCGATCCTCCTTGACATCTAACCAAATTGGACTCCGAAGGGTACAAATATTTGGAGCACAGCACAGACGCTTTTGTTCAAGCCTACGGTAGCGGTTTGGAGGAATTATTCGAGAATTGTGCTAAGGGATTGGTTAACATTATGTTTGATATTAATAAGGTGGAGATTCGCGAATCTATGACGATCACGGCAGATGGCGATGATCTTGAAAATCTTCTGTACGACTGGTTGGAAAAGGTCTTGTTGAAGATCCTCATCGAACAGATTGTACTTTCTAGATTCTCCATTGAAATATCTGAAAATTACTCAAATGTTGATGAAAAAAAGTATCTACTTAGGGCACACGTTGGAGGAGAAGCAGTCAGCTATGACAAGCATGGATATAAGATAGAGATCAAAGCAGTTACCTACCACGAGTTGAAAATACAACGCCTAAGCTCTCAATATATTGCAACATTCTTGGTCGACTTGTAAATGACTTCTCAATATTGTACAGTAAGATTTTCCTACTTGGGAATTTCCGAAATGCCGAACTAGATCAATCGGATAAGTCTTAAATATGTATGACAACTTTTATTGGATGTATCATCATGAGTGAGGTAAATAAGCCAGCATTGGTGGAGCTGAACGATAAAAACTTCGAGGAGAATATATCTGGCAATAAACCAGTATTAGTCGACTTTTGGGCAACTTGGTGCGGGCCCTGTCAGTTTATGCTGCCTATCTTCGACAGGCTATCTAAGAAATACGGTCCGAAAGTCACATTCGGTAGGCTGAATGTGGACGATAATCAGGGAGTGGCCATGAGATATGACGTGTACGCCATACCGACCTTCATAATCTTTATGAACGGCAAAGCCATTGATAGAGCGGTAGGGGCGGTAGGAGAAAAGGGTCTAGAGGGTTTGCTTCAGAAGTATCAGTGACATTTTGAAGAAAATCTTGCATAACTTTCATTTCTTGGTGGAGAGCTTTAATTTGGTCTTGAGTCAGTCCCAAGTACATTAAATGTAACCAAACAGCTCGTCACCTTTTCTTTTCAAAGTCACTATGTAATTGAGAACTTCCTTCTCTTCATCAGTCAGCCTTTGCATGAACCGTTCATTCAGTAACTTTGCCTGCCTGCCATTCAAGTCAGTATAGAAAGTGTCTCCTTCACTAATTTGTCGTCCGATGGTTGGACCGCGCATGGAGAGAGCAACCTGCATCCCCTTAGTAGCTTCCTCAATGGTCTTCCCGCTTTGCTGTATTTGATGGATAACACCTATTTTTTTGCCTTCTTGATTGATCACAGGAATTTTTTGTCGTAATCTTCCTACTAGTATTTCAGCTCCGAATACTGCAGGATCGTTGCGTCTGAATACAAAGTTTTTCAAGAATTGCAATTTGCAAACTGGTGGTATTTCATTAAATATGATTACGTCTTGGTGATCTTTTTGGTAAGCTGTCCAATCAAAATAACTTCTGACAAGATTATAAATAATTTTTTCGTCAAAAATCATGACTTGGCGTTCCTGAGCCTCTCTAAGGGCATCATCTAGGACCCTAACATTAAACGCTAAAATCACACCTAAATATCTGTCCTTCTCTCTTACTGCTGAAGCCTCAATCACGTCCCTCTTGGTGACATGACCTATGTCAGCAATTCTTATGGGAACTTTCTGCTTTACAAGGAGGTCACTAATGGCTTCTATAGAACCAATTGTGTCACATTTCATAATTACCCCATTGATGTCTTTGCTTACGAACGTGTTCTTAATCTCTGCCTCGACTATTGCCCGAAGCCTGGCCTCGTCTTCCTTCTGGTTTAGAACGAAAAGGGGACTTCCAGCCATGACGCCGGTTAGGTCTGGTGAAGTAATTTTTACTCCTGCAGCCGAAATTACCTCCGACACGTGTCTAAACTTGTCCCGGGGGTCTCTCATTTCATCAAGTGGCTTAGGGAGAAGAATGGCCTTCACGCGAGTTACTATTGCATTATTTCTTTTAGCGACAATAACGCTACAGCCCTGACGGAGTATTCCATCGAATAAAATAACGTTAGCCGCCGGTCCAAGGCCCACCTCTTCGTTTATCTCCAAGACGATCCCTCTTCCCTCCTCTGCGTGTCGCTCCAATTTTCTGCTCAAGTATTGCTGGGTTAAACCTATAAGAACAGCGAGTAATTCTGGTATCCCCACTCCAGTTCTAGCACTAACAGGTACTATTGCTACTTCTTTCGTAAAGCTCTTAATTCGCCAGAATGCTTCTGAATTGTATCCAGATACAGAAAGAGAGCCGACGACACTGTAGATCATTTCGTCTAACGCAGATTGAACCGATTTATCCTGCAAACTTACGGCCTTACCTATTGAATTGGCTCCTGGGTGGTTGCGCCATCCACTAACGGTATCTACCTTGTTAAGTGCAATAACAAATGGAACCTTTCTTCTTTTCAAGATGTCAATACTTTCCTCTGTTTGGGCTTCAAACCCTTTGTTAGCATCTACCACAATTATTGCAATATCTGCTGCTGAACCTCCTCGTACTCTCAGAGTAGCGAAGACTTCATGACCAGGAGTATCTATCACCAATATGCCTGGAATTTGTGAATCAGTGGTTGAAATCTTGTCAAACAGGTCCCCTGTTACTCTTTTAATAGTCTCAATCGGAAAAAAACTTGCTCCAATATGTTGAGTTATCCCCCCTGCCTCTCGAGCTTGAACTGCGGTTCCTCTAACCTTGTCCAATAGAGAGGTTTTTCCGGAGTCTACATGACCAAGTACAACCACAACTGGATGCCTGAGTGCCACTTAAATGCTATTAAAAATCACTCCAGCCTCTTTTATGAAGCTTTCATATGAATCCGATGCGTGGACTATGTTATCTGTTATATTAAGGGCTAGGTCGCCTCGAATTGTACCAGGAGCGGCTTCATATGATTTTGTTGAGCCTATCATGATCCGGACTGCGCTTATTGCTCTGTTACCGTCCAGAATTAGCGCCATAGTAGGCCCAGAAGTAATAAAGGAAACTAACTCATTAAAAAATGGTTTATCGCTGTGAGCTGAATAAAACTCTTGGGCTTTTTCCTTGGTAAATGTGTAGGACTTCAAAATCTCGATAGCGAATCCCTTCTCTTCAAACCTGGAGATTATCTTTCCAGCTAGTTTTCTCTTCACAGCATCTGGTTTAATAACAACGAGAGTTCGCTCTCCCAAGAATTTAACCTTTCCCTACTCTAATACCACCTTTCATGTACTTCTTCGTCCATTTCAGTTTCCTAGGATCCCGCTTTAGTTCTCTGAGATTTTTCTTGCATTTGGATGAACATGTCCATTGTATTGACCCGTCATTGCGGACCAGCATTATCCCCTGACTTGGAGGAATATGTTTTCCGCAAAAGGAACAATTACGCAATGAGGTTGCTGATTTACTCATTAACTACTCTAACACCTCTAGAAAACATTAAGCCTTACTTTATTTTTCGAGCTTCTCGCTCTGTCTCTCGTAGCATCAATATATCGTTCATTCTTATTGATCCTTTGACATTCCTCGTTAGGATTCGGCCTTTGTCCCTGCCCTCTAGGATTCTTACCCTAACCTGAATAACCTCACCGGCAATTCCTGTTCGACCCACTATCTGGATTACCTCCGCCGGATTTATCTTCTCTTCCGATGACTTGCTCATGATCGTCTCTATTCCTTTCTCTTGTCTCTTAGAGGTTGTATAGAATTAAGAACTTGCTCAACAATAGTCTGAGCTTCGCCAGGATCTAAGATAGTTGCAGCCGCAGACCCGACGTCCATACCCAATGATGCTCCCAGCTGTTCCTTGCTTGGAACAAAAATATAAGGAGTATTCCTCTCTTCACACAAAATTGGCAGATGAGCGACAACTTCTGGTGGTTCAACATTCTCTGCAATGATTACTAATTTTGTATTCCCTCTTTCGATGGACTTTGTAGTCTCGTTGGTTCCTCTACGTACCTTTCCACTCTGCTTTGCCACTCTAACTGCTTCGTATATTACATTCACAAGGTCTTTAGGTGTCTCGAATTTGACATAATATGGTCTACTCATTTTAAATAATCACCCTCTGGGATCATCTCAATTCCTCTATATGAGATCTGGGGAGTATTAAATATGTTATCCATGGCTAACTATTTGACTTCTTCATTGTCGAGTACATTTTTAATCACGTTAGAGTACTCACGCACCTTCGAGTCCAAAAGATCTTTATCAGTCGATTCTGCATACATCCTAATCAATGGTTCAGTCCCACTAGACCTTACCATTACCCAAGTCTCATCGTCAATCCAGATCTTGGCGCCGTCAAGATTCTCTACTCTAAGATTAGTGCCATGGCTTGTACACGACTCAATGACATGCTCAGCGAGCTCCAGCGAGTTACAAGTGAACCTGGTTTTGTATTGAAAGATCCGAGGAAGCTCCATGATCTCCCTGGAAAGTGGTTGCTTTCCAGAGCTGGATGATAACATCTCCAGAACTAACAACGTGGTTAGGGCTCCATCTCTGACACAATTTAACCTCGCGTTCATAAAACCCCCGTTTTCCTCAAGACCTAACACCGCATTTCTTTTGATCATTTCACGCGAAACTTCGACACTGCCCACCTTAGTATGAATAACTTTGGATCCCTCGTTCTGAGCGACCATACTAACCAACATCGTTGTGTTCACTGGGCAAACAATATCCGTTCCTCCATATCCATTCTTCAACAGATACGCAACTAATAAGGCACCTAATCTATCTCCCCAAATGATCTGTCCATTCTCGTCGCAAAATATACTTCGATCCCCGTCACCATCGTACGCCACCCCAAGGTCTGCATTAGTAGACTTTACGAGTGAGGTAAGAGTGCTAAGGTTACTGGGTGTGGGTTCAGAACCTCTTCCAGGAAAGTTACCGTCTATATTACCATTAAGGGTTAAAACTTTACAACCGAGTTTCTGAGCTATACTGGGGGCTACTAATGCTTGTGTCCCATTTCCTAAATCCATTACAATCTTGAATCCCTTTGCAGAAATTTTTTTTGAGTCTACGATGCTGATAGCTGAATCTACGTATGATGAAATTACCCTATCCTCTTTGCTCTCTCTTCCTATTTTCCTAACAGGCGGGATATCCCCTGATTTGAAACTGTGCTCTACTTTTGACTCATCATCTCTTGAAATTTCCACTCCATCACTTGCAATAGCCTTAATACCATTGTATTCTGGAGGATTGTGTGAAGCTGTAATCATGACTCCACCTTTGTAACCTAAGTGTTTGGTCGCATATTGCAAGCATGGGGTAGGAAGGAGGCCTGCCACAAAGGTATCCATCCCGGAAGAATTAAGCGTTGCAGAAACGATTCTGGATATTACCGGACTAGAGATTCGTCCGTCAAATCCGACTAAGAGTGGCCCCCTAGCAAAAAACAAGGCCAATGAACGAGAAACTTTCATAATAAATTCGAGATCGAGGTCTTGGCCGAAAATCCCTCTTACTCCATTAGTTCCAAATAGCTTAGAATTACTATCCCGTTTCATCTTGCTTTAAAGTGCTGAGATGTAATTTAATGATAATGATTGCATTGTTGACAAACATTGCATTTAAAAGTCGCAAAGCTTGAGAAGGCAACATTAATGAATTTATTTAACTAGTTGAGGGTTTCAGTTACCTGTCAAGAGTCAGAATTATTTCATCGCGAAGACTTAATGTTTGATTCCATTTCATAGACGAACCCATTAATTAAACACGGCAGATTCATAATAATTCACAGGGTCCAGGACCAATTAGTAGATAATCCAATCTGTTAGTGGCGATTATGATTGACACATAGTCATTAGAATAAATGAATGGTAATTTTCAGTCGGCTCGAGTCGGTTAGGGACATTGTAGCTTGGTACCGTAGAAGCGATCTTAATTGTGAACGCGGAATACAGCTCTTCCCAGAAACTATGACCTATCTACTGCCGTCGAAATTGTCTATCAAATTGTATCATGTTGGACGTATAACCTAAGGAAGAACAATAACTTCAATATGGAATGGTTTCCCTAGCCAATTAGTATGCTAGGTAAGAACGTTTCTCAATTGTAATCTAGTGTTTGTTAAATACTTGCGTTATACAATGATAATAGTTACGGTTTTTTCCGTTCGGTGTAGAAGTCTTGTGACAGTTGCAGCACCCATACTCCATAAACGCTAATATATTGAAGCGCACAGTGAACAACTTACGAGCGGGGGTTGCCAAGCCTGGCCAACGGCGCAGGTCCTCATGTGTTACAAAAATACATGGTTGTGCGAGGCTTAGAATGGGTCAGGTCTTTTCTCCTAAAACCCTGTTCCTAAGGGATTCGTGGGTTCAAATCCCACCCCCCGCATGAATGTTTATTTCATTATATTTGCTTGATGCATTGATCAAGTTGTTTATGATTATCGAAGTGTATAGCACAAAAATGGTTGTCACACTCGCCGCAATGCCAACCTGAAATCGTATAACAAACTTTACATTTGTCTAGTGGTTTATTATAATCAAAATTTTTCTTGTGTCCTCGTGTCCTATTATGTTGTTGTTGTTGTTGGTGATGATTGATACCTCGTTTCATAAAGAATCTGGCCTATTGCAAATATTCTCTCATGATATCACAATTCTTTGTGACAAAATGTGTCGGAAGTCTTTAATGTGTACAAACATTTGGGTCTTGCTTCTAGAATCGCATACCCGATCGAAGGATTTATACTTTTTCAAGGTGTAAGATTTATGTAAAGTATTCCTTATTCCTACGTCGTTGGCTAGTCGGAGCACAAGAGATAAGACATTGATCGAGATCACCGTGGTGGGCAAGGACCGAGAGGGGGTAGTAGCAGAAATAACTAACTCCATTTTTCGTAATGGCGGAAATATTGAACAGATTAACCAAAAGGTCGTCCACGGTTTATTTGGAATGCATCTACAAGCGTCGTTTCATAACTCTGTAAAACTCCATGAAATACATTCAGAATTGCGCGATCTTTCCACCAAACTGCAAATGGAGATCAAGGCTCACGTTGAAGAACCTAGCAGGAAGAAGAACGTAGCAGTTCTCGTAAGCAAAGAACCTCATTGTTTGTCAACTATATTGACCGCTCTGCATACCAAGGAAATCGACTCGAATGTATCAGTAATTATTGGCAGTGAAAGTACCCTCAAGGGTATCGCAGATGAGCTTTCGATCCCTTTTCATTCCGTCTCGTATGAAAGTGGATCCACGAATGCAGAAAGAGAGATCTTGGAGGTTGTAGAAAATTATAACGTTGATCTCATAGTGCTTGCTCGTTATATGCGCATATTGACCCCCAATTTTGTCTGGCGTTACCCTAACAGAATCATAAATATTCACCCTTCGTTATTGCCAGCATTTCCAGGAGCTTACGCATACGTGCAGGCATTCGAAAGAGGCGCAAAAATAGTGGGATGTACAGCTCATTTTGTTACTGAGGAACTAGATCAAGGCCCTATTATTTGTCAGGAGGCATTTAAAGTGATGGAAGACGACACACTGGAGACGATAAGAAAGAAGGGTCAGCAGTTAGAGGCAGCTACCCTATTGGAGGCAGTTAAACTTTTTCTCGAAGACAGGTTGGACGTTTATTGGAGCAAAGTACATACAATATCCAAAAATTGAAGATGACTTTCATAGTGTAGGTTCGAGATAGATCTCCGCCAACAATATAAGGCTGATATTCTAGTTAGTTCGTACAAGAGTAATGACCCTCTCCATTTACGACCTAACTGACGGAGATTTTCGCGCTCGACTAGAACAAACTCAATGCGCAGTAATACCTGTAGGCTCACTCGAACAACATGGACAACACCTGCCAGTTTCAACAGACTGTGTGATTGCTGAACATATCTCTAAAGAGGCAGCTCGGAGACTGGAGTATTTTGTGCTCCCTGTTGTTCCTTATGGGGTATCATTCGAACACGCCCCCATGTTTAATGTCTCAGTCCGAGATTCTACACTTTCCAATGTCTTGTGCGATATGTGCGTATCTATAGCCCATCTTGGTATCAAAAAGATAGTCATAATTAATGGTCATCATGGGAACATGGGAGTGTTACAATATGTCGCACAGAACACTTTTGAGAAAATACCACCTGATTCAGCAATACACGTAATCAATTACTGGTGTTTGATGAATGAAAAGTTCGACCATGCGGGGGAGGCGGAGACTTCAATATTGTTGGCCGTAAAACCAACATTGGTAAAGATGGACAGGGCAGAGGCAACTGGCAAAACTCTCATGAAGTCGAGAGAGGTTTACAGAAGCATGACTTGTCGCCCGGGTTCTTTCCCCGAGTTAACAGGCAATGGTGTGTGGGGAGATCCAATGCTTGCTTCGGCCGATAAAGGAAAAGAATTGATGAGGGAAATAAATGATAATGTTAGCAAGACAATACTCGAGTTTGACTAGTACTTCACATAGATAATTGCTGTGCTCTGATTTCTTGGAATGATGTTAGGTGATCATATTACAAGCGATTAGATTTAAGTTCTAGAGCCTGATTAAGCTAATCACTTCACAATCAGAATTTTAATATATACGTAAGTATTGCTTAATAGAGGAATCAAGAATGTCGGTAGACATGGCGGTAAAGGTTCTAGACGAGAGCCTAGGAAAAGTTGTTCTTATTAAGCTAAAGGGAGGTAAAGTAATCAGAGGGAGTCTTCACGGATTCGATCAACATATGAATCTGTTGCTTGAAGACTCTGTTGAAATACTAGACGAGAGTAAGTCGAACGATTTAGGAACCATCGTCGTACGAGGAGACAACGTTGTCATAATATCTCCGCCTCCTCAATAGGGAAGAATGTAAGATGACCAAAGGCACCACTTCAATGGGTAATTTCACTCGAAAGAAAACCCACATACGTTGTAGAAGATGCGGTCACAACTCCTTTCACAAGAGAGGAAAACAATGTGCGAAATGCGGATTCCCAGATCCTCATATGAGAAAATATAGCTGGATCAAACGTAGGGTCCTCTAAACAGCGGCCTCAATTTACTCGTAGATTTGCGATACACTTTATGATTTACAATAGTCTATATGGTAGTTACATGCATAGACTGATATCGATTGAATGAAGAGATCATATTTGTTGGCAGCGCCATCGCTGGTTCCTTCTTAACTATTGCGATCGACAGGTTAGTAAAGCCTGCCTTTTCGAAGGCGAACAAGAACACCCAAGCCTCATATGAATCTGTCAAAACAGAGTTGAATTCGCTTGAATTTGAAAGGGATTTGGTCGCTGAATCGGCGCTTAAAGTGGATGAAGCATTCACTGAAAAGAGAATCGACTCTTTTGAGCGAGATAAGTTGCTCCGACGATATACTACCCAGATAGAGCAATACGACGAAAAGATAGAAAAATATCAAAACATGTTAGATTTTGCTGATCTCCGAAACCAACGGGATAATATTACGGATATGATGAACAGGAGAATGTCCTCGATTGACCAAAAATTAAAAGAAATTAACAACAGGTTCGCTATCACATATGAAGATAGAGTGAGTGACCGAATAGAAAAGGTAGTAGAGAAGGCGGTCCAGGATAATCTTCATGATTCCAAACATAATGCTGATGAATTAACACAATTCCAATCTTCTACCTCATCGACACAGATTCTGTCTCAGCCATTAGTCGACGACCGGTCTGAAGTTAGGCAGCTCGAAGATCTACACCACCAAATAATGTTAGAACTTGACAGATTTGAGCAGGATGAAAAAAAGAATGATGAGAGCAATGTTTCAGATAGTGTGGATGATCTCAAAAGTTCAGCTACTTTGGTTCAAATTGAAGAAGAATCTGAACCGGTACCCCTGAAGGATGAAGAAACGGTGAAGGAACAAAAATGAACAACAGCCTCCGTATAGGGAGCCCAAACCGACGAAAGTTGATCTCGATTTTCGGCCCTATTGAATTTTTGAATCATATTGCCAGCTTCGCAAGTCAATAGAAAACCAGATTTCACTTCGGTAATAAAGCATGCAATAACACAGCATGTGAAGGATAATCAGTTCATAGGATTGGGAAGTGGAAGAGCCATGACCTGTCTTGTAAGAGAATTAGGTAAAAAAACCTTTAAAAAAAATCTAAAATTTGTAGTTACCTCTTTGCAAATTGGGATTGAGGCGGAAAAAGCTGGATTGTTTGTTTTGGATGCACCGCAAACGGAACAGATTGATATCGTATTTGATGGTGCTGATCAAATCGATGCAAATCTATTTATGATTAAAGGGGGAGGTGGTGCTTTACTACGCGAAAAAATACTTATGTATTCGGCAAGAAAAGTCATAATATTAGCTGATTCATCGAAATTTGTCGACCAATTCACTCGAAGCGTACCAATCGAGGTTAGTCCCTTTGCAAGGACAACGGTTTATCGAAACCTGATCGGGATCGGCGCCCAAATTGAGCTGCGACAATCAGCAACAGGTTATCCCTACTTTACCGACAATGGAAACATCATCTTTGATGCATCGTTTACTTTCATCCTTAATCCTGAAGCATTGGAAAAGGAATTGACATGTATACCAGGTATTGTTGAAGTTGGAATCTTTACTAGACGGGCCGATAGATATTACAAGGCCTCCTCTGAAGGCCTTTTTAGTATTATTGCGTTCCGTAAAGATGGGCCATATGTGATATCCCCATAATCGATTTGAAACTTTAATGTGTGGTTTACTCACTACCAGTATCAGGTTGATTCAATAGATCCATTTCCCTCTATCTGATTTTCGTACCTAGATACCTAGTCCACTCTAAAATTTATCGGTTGTTGCGGTGGTAACGTTTACACCTGATCCTATTTGTACTAAAAAAAAGACTTCTTTTAATACAAATGGTATTTGGGAAACATACTAAGAATAAGATTAAATCATGACTTGGATTAGTAGAGTGCGTTATCGCTCTAACCTTCGCAAAATTTAACGTGATGAATTGCTGCGCTACAAATATCGAGCTTAACTTGCAGAAAAAGCCGAATATTAGAGACGTGCTACGCGCCATAACCCGCATACCGTTTTTGAGTTCATTCTTGCAAATATCAGGGTGTCTATTTCTCGCTTTTGATCCTACCAGAATAGGTTCTAGGGATTAATTTACCATGGCCTAAAGTTTTTTCATCTACAAGGCCGTCATTCACAACAATCGTGCCTCTTACAATTGTCGTAACTGGCCAACCAGTTAGTTTCCATCCATCATATATAGTGTAGTCTGAACTTGACAATAATAAATCTGGGGTTACGGTTTTTTGCATTTCAAGATCGATAACTGTAAGATCAGCGTCAGAACCATTCATAATGGTTCCTTTCGATGGATACATATCAAATGCTCTGGCAGTATTATAGGAAGTGATCTCTACCAGCCTTTCAAGAGTTATTCTATCTTTGTTAACACCCTCGCTTAATAGAACTGGAAGCATAGTTCCCATACCCGGAAATCCCGAGAGCGCAGTCCACAAGTCTCTCTCGCCTAGCTTCAATGAAAGAGTGTTTGCAACGTGATCGGTTCCCACAGTATCAATTATTCCGTTTCTCAATCCGTACCACATGCTTTGCAGGTCTAATTTTGAGCGAAGTGGAGGCACAACTTTCCCTTTTACGCTACTAAATTCAGTAGTATGTGTTAGATAATGTGGGCATGTTTCCACATAGGTGACTAAATTACCTCTCTCTTTCTCTCTGATAATTGCATCAAGTGCAATTGTAGAACCTATATGTGCGAAATATAACCTAGAATTATATTTTCTTCCAAGGTTTGCAATTTTAGAAATACTTGCGGATTCTGATATGGGTGGTCTGCTGTCCGACCATTTCTGGAGGTTTGATTCTTTAGGATTTGACAGATCGCATTGCTTTTGCTTTGACGTATTATCTGCGCAGATAGTTGGGTCTTCAGCGTGTACAACTACTGTAGAGTTTCCCACCGAACAACTCCTCAAAATATTTTCAATTAAATTGTCATTCATGTTTACCTCACACTCATTCAATTCTAAATTTCCCGGGTCTAGATCCATAAGAATGCGATTGTATCCATTTCCTAGATTCATGTATACTTTAAACGAGCGTATGTTCATATTGTTGATTAAAAATGGAATATCTTTTACCTGTTCATCGGTAAGGATTGAAGCATGAATCGAATAGTCGATATAATGATTTCCAGCACTCATCTGAAATTGGTCAGTCAATTTCCGGTAGCTACCATCCAGTCTGAGCATTCGAATAACAGAAGTAATACCACCAATTGCTGCTGACTTTGATTCAGTTCTTGCTGCTTGTTCGATAGGGGTAAATACGCCATAATGGGAATGTGGATCAATTACCCCCGGTATTACATATCTTCCAGAAGCATCAATCCTATTAGAGGCGATTACATTAGTAGAATCCTTTCTTAAATCTTTAATCTTCCCATCTTCGACAAGGATATCCAATTGGAGTACCCCTACCTTTGGTATTACGACTCCTAAAGCACCAGAAATTAAGAGATCACAGTCGTTCTCCAAATATCCTGATTGATAAAAAATCTCCTAAAAAACGTTCCCATTGTAGGCGGGAGCTAACGAGTTTAACTGGACTTGATAAAAGCGTTTCTATAGCATAAAGTTCCTCATCTTAGAAGACAATCACAGATCTGTGGATGGTTATCATAATTACGCTATTTTAGGACATACATCCAATGTTGAAAGAACATTACAAATTAATTTCCAGCTTTTGCCGCCAGAGGCATGTATCTGGGTAATGCCATTTGAAATAACAGCACAGGGTCAACGGATAGATAGAGTGATTCTCTATACCCACACTAGTCATAATGGCTTTCTGAGTGTTGCTTCCAATAGGTTCATGCTTCCATTTGTAATTGGGGAAGGATGCTAATGTTTATGAGCTTGTTTATATGATACAGGTGATGTTTGGATTCGACTCGTCACAAGCAGACCAAAAAGAAGGAAAGCGAAGGGCTCGATTATGACATGTGTGTTTGCGGTCATGTGCGATTCTGGCATTATGGCAAATGTCTAATGGTGACACTGGATTACGAAGATCACATTTCTACTGAGTATGGGTTCTGTGGATGTCCTGAATTTAGGCAGGTCAAGAAGGACATTAATGCAGCCAAGAAAAAGAAATCAAAAAAAGTTCCCATTGGTGAAATTACTTAGGCTTGTTGAGCAATTCACATCAGTGGACCTCTAGGATTCAATACTCTCCAAGTTAATAGGCAAGTCGTTAGAGTCTTTCCAAGAGTCTTATCTTTAGCTCTAAGGTAGCCGAAGTGCCATGAATAGTTGTGCATTGTGACTCGAAAGTGCACTAAATAACGGATCTATTTTTGCTATTGGAAGTTGTTTCTGACTACGTTTTCGATTTTGGAAATTACTCGGAATCCCATCTTGAATTCTCAGGCAGTTGCATACTTCCGAATTACGCTATTTGCCTTAATCTAGCTAGGTTTTGCCAGTTGAATCCTTCAGTTGGGCTATCAGCCCCCCCCGATTTTAAGTCAGGTTCATCGTGAGAATCAATGATATCTACAATGCGATGATTAGTTCGGTTGCTCTCTGTTTATATATTGACATGATTTATTGGACAAGTTGTATTGAATGTTGATAGATTTCCGCTAGCAAATGTTAACTCTATTAGTGAAGCAGAGATCGCACTGGTACTAGTTGCTGATGAGAGTAAATCATTGGCCACTAGAAAAGGGACCGATCAAGGTCCTAAAGCAATGAGATATGCATTCGAAAACTCTGAAGTATTCAAAAGGGAAGGTAAAACTATCTTAATATGCCCAATGCGAAACAACTACCTTAATAAGAAAATTTTAGATTTAGGATTCACTAGTAGAAATGATTTATACTCATTAATCTGCGAACTTGTAACGAACAAAATCATTCCGGTAGTTATTGGAGGAGATCATTCCGTTACTTCAATAGCTATAGATGCGATTTCTACAACATTGGGTAAGATAGGTTTGGTATATTTTGATGCTCATCCTGATTTTGTATCCTCTAAGACAGACTATTATGGATCGGTGATAACTGACTCACTTGACAGACTTGAGGAGGATAATGTTACTTTTGTAGGTACTAGAGCTGCCGAATTAGAAGAGGTCGAGAATATTAACCGAAGTGGGTTTCAAGTTGTTACTCCTCTGGATATATTAGAGGAAGGTATTAACAAAATAATTGACAAAATTTGTAAAAGAAATACAACCAGAAAATATGTGTCGATTGACCTCGACTGTCTTGATCCTGCATATGCTCCTGGGGTATCGGTCCCTACACCATGCGGACTTACAAGTGTAGAGCTAACCTGTCTAGTCAAGCATGCTGTGAGTACAGGGATAGTAGGTATGGATATAGTCGAACTTTGCCCCAAGTATGATGTGAACGATATTACAGCCTCCCTAGCAGCAAGATTGCTTTCAGAATCTGTGGCCTCCATCAGATCAGGTTATTTGAGCTGAATTTGGTGCATATTTCTTTGTAGAAATTAAAAATGAACATAAATCAATTTGCTTCAGTGGCACTTACAAATGGAATTAATGCTAATATCGAGATAATCAGAAGTGAGAGGGCAAAACGCATCTCGCTTAGGGCAAATCGACATGGGATTTATGCTATTGTTCCAACTTTAACGGCTCACACTGAAATTCTAACGTTTATTGAATCAAGAAAGGGATGGATTTCTAAATCGGTTACTTATTTTGAGAAGATTACAAAGGGGTTAGATCCAAGTCTAATTCAACAAGATAAGGTCCTTTTTATGGGAACTTCATATGAACTTCAAACAGTAAAAGACAGGCTCGCTTACGTGATCGTATCTGAAAGCCTGGGACGAATTACAGTGCATAGCCCAAATGAGAAGCATAGAAGAAAGGCAATCCTTGACTTCTATCGTCAACACACGTCTCGAATTCTTGATGACCGTATAGGAGTCCTTAGCTCAAAACTAAACTTAGAAAACTTCAATCGCATATCAATAAAGTATCAGAGATCCAGATGGGGAAGTTGTTCCTTAAAAAAGAATTTAAATTTTAACGTGATGCTGTCCGCATTACCTAATGGTGTTATTGACTATGTGATTATCCACGAATTACTGCATCTGTGTGAGCTCAACCATTCCGAGAGATTTTGGGAATTGGTCAGCTTACACTGCCCCACATATTTGGAGGATCGAAAATGGTTACGGATGTATGGCCCATTTATTAATCTACCCTAAATGTTAGAAAAAAATACTCTCGAGTTGGTTGAAAATTACTGCGCCCTATTACGATAACTTAATTTGACACAAATAACTATAATAATCAACCAAAAAAGATACTTCTTGTGTTTATTTGTATAGGATAATTCAGCACATGATAAAGGTCTACGAGATTCATCGATATCTAAACGATCAATTCCAATATGTTGTGGCTCAGACCCACAAATATACCGAGGAGAAAGTGCACCGGGACGTCAAGAGGATGAATGAAATGTTGAGTGCGGATCTAAGGGAAAGTGGAGTTAGGTACGTTTTCGCAATCGAAGACATGGCAACATCAAACAAGAAAACCCCTACCAAGTATTTACACCAACAAAATAAGAATCCCTGGGCTAGGTAACATATTTTTCTGTAGTTCAATTCAGCTACGACAAACCGTAGGCATAAGTAAGGCGATGCATAATGACGACCAGTAATGAATTTGATGCTTTCTGCTAAAGAGTTAGATTCAATGGTGCATGATTCAGAACTCTCGAGAGAAACTATCATAGTTGATACGAGACCCATAGGCGAGTATCTTGATGGGCACATTCCTGGTGCTATTAACTTAGATTTAATGCAATTTCATTGGATCGATACATCTAGGACCGGAATAAGGCATTTCAAAAGACAGATGAATATTTTGTTTTCAAACCTTGGCCTGGCGGACAAAAAATTTGCAATATTCTATGACAATATTTCAGGCCCTTCTGCATCTAGAGGAGTTTGGCTCTCCTATTACCTATCGCAGTTAAATGCTTCCATACTAGACGGGGGATTTGGGACGTGGAAAGCGGAAAGTCTTGAAATTGAGAAAGAAACTAATGCCTTTCCCCATTCAAAGCTAGCAACAACAACAACTGCAAATTCAGAGGTGATAGCAGATTTGAAAATGGTAAAGTCTTTGATAACCGAAAAGCCAGGCAAGAAATATGTCTTATTAGATTGCAGATCGGAGGAAGAATTTGATGGAAGGGTGGCACGTGCTCTAAAAAGAGGTCACATACCTCGCGCCATTAATATCGACTGGTCACTTAATATCGACAGAAAGAGTGATGGCAGATTCAAGCCCATGTCCATTTTGGCCGAAATATACTCTTTGATATCAAAAACTGATGAAATAATCACTTACTGTCAGGGCGGTTACAGGGCCGCCAACACATTCATTGTGCTGAAGATGTTGGGATACGAAAAAGTGAGAATGTATCTAGGATCGTGGGGAGAGTGGGGTAACAGGCCTGATCTCACCGTAGAATAAGGCAATTTGGAAAATCTGTTTTGTTTTAAATTATTTAGCAATGTTGTCAGGACTGGTGAGGCGAAATTTCAGAAGAAGTATTGCCATGGAGATCGGCTATTAGTAGCAGCGTACCCTGGTCGAATATTGGCCAGAGTATGCCGGCTAAAGTCAAAAGTATAAAAATGATAGCCAGCATTCTCATAAATCGATGATGGATAATAAATTGTTTAAGCACTTCTGTGATAAAGTAGTAACCCTTGACAAATCAATTAGATTTATCGGAATTGCTGATGGTCATGGGAGACTGCTAGCAACTGCTGAAAAGAAAGGTCTCATTCCCTTATTGAACATGCAAGAGACCGAACAATATGCTATAACCGCCGCGACAAGACAATATACTCGGGTTAGATGGCAAGAACTTTTAGGTAAAATATTCTATACCTGTTCGCACTACGACAAATTGCTTAGAGTCACCATCCCTATCACAGATGAGCATAATCATCTTCGATATGTGATCATCTTCACCTTTGATGTCGATACAGAAAACTTCCACGAGATAACAATGAAAAAGATCATACCTCTAATTCGTAGAAATCGAAAGAAACTCCTCGAGAGTCCAAACTAGTTCTACCCAAACCCAGATGCTTCGGCAATAGAGTTGACATAGCGCGGCTGCTCTTGAGATATCTTGTCAGGAGAGGGGATTCGTGTTTATAATTTCATCCAAGCACTGGATGATATCTTCCCTGTTTACAGGAATTGGATTGTTATCCAGATGTCCTCTATCTGGCATAATAACATCTGCAGCATCCTCAAATCCCTGCTTTAGTGTGAGAGGCTCAAAGTTTAACTTTTTGCAGATTTTCTTGAATCTTTCGTAATAGACTGACTTGTTGAATTTGTGGGCCACTGTTGTACAGGAAGACAATGAGTATCCGTGAGGAACACCTTCATTTGAGAATACATAAGATAATGCGTGTCCCAAAGTAGTTGACGAATTTCCAAAACCAATCCCGGATAGCATCGCACCATATGGTAATAATTGCGGTTTATCATTGACTATTGCGTCTTCCAACACATCGAACGCCTCCTTACAAAAGAGCTTGGTTAGCGGATTTGACAATTTGCTATCATATCCTTCTGACGCCTGCGCTGCTGCATCGCATGCAGAGTTCCTCATAATATTGAATGGCGTACCAGGCAAGAAATATGGATCCACTACTGCGGCGTCTGCAAGAAAAGCCTCGTCTTGGAGCAGTTTCTTCTTATGTTCGAAACTTATAACAGCATAGGTTGTCATTTCAGCTCCTGTGCCGAATGTTGTTGGTATAAGTATCTTTGGAATACCCGTCAACTTTCCCAAATATTTACACACGTCCATGGAACTTCCCCCTCCCAGCCCAATGTAAGCCGAAATCTTCTTCCCCTCATAGCTCTTTCTTACAGCTTCAACGCTTTCTATTGATGGATCAGGTGTCACTTTATTGTAAACTTCATATTCTTCGATGCCCATATAGGTTAACCATTTGTCATATATGTCTGGAGTAGTAGTAGTTATAACTAGAGAATTTTTTGGATAATTGAACTCCTTTGCAGCATTCTCCCCAAAAGCAATTTTTCTGGGCATCATTACCCTCCACATAATTGATTGAGGTAATCGTTATCAGTATTATATTTTACTAAATCATAAACTCTCGTGTTGTAGTTCGGGATTGAAATTTTAACCTAATTCATAGTGCCAGTATTATCACTTAATTTCTTATGGACAAGAAGCATTTAACGAGTTGAAAATCGAAAACAGATGGCGACCCTCTGAAGACACTATAGGATCTATTTCACTATTTGCCTTGCCTTGCCTTACTCATCTTGAATTGCATGCATTTGAATATGAAACAGGATACTGGCCGTCTCATACTCACGCTAATGTTTGATGAACATATACATTGATGGGATAGCAGAAAGTATACACAGGAATCACTTGCTTTACGTTGATTCTTAGTGGAATCATACCAAAACGGATCGAGAAATTATTCCAAGATAATGCCGATCTGTAGAGGGCCGTGATTCTTCAAGTTTTTTCAAGACTGTTGGGGATTTCTTTTCGTGCTGTTGGAGGAGGTAACTGAAATGCATATACCGTCACCAAAATCAACATGGAAAACAACGTCATGCCTATAGCGAAGTGTATCGTAACTAAGAGAGCATGCAGCCTTTCGACAATCACCGCTCCACCCAAGGCAATCTGGCCCAGCACTAGTCCAGCTGCGATTACAGCTGCAAGTTTCATACCTCTTCTAGAGGACTTTGACTTCAGTGCAAAAACCATTGTTATTATTACAAGTAACCCAGTTGTGGCCGCCAATGTCCTGTGTATGTATTCAATCAAGAATTCATCCATAGGCACCAATCCAGCTGGACAGAGAGGCCAATCGGGACACGAAAGACCAACACCTGAGGCGCTTACATATCCGCCAAAGAAAATCAGAGTAAAGAGGCAAGCTAGAGTGCTAAAGGAAAGATACTGAAGAAAATTCATCTTTTCATGATACCTTTAGAGTACCTACCATGTATGGATGTACTGCACAGTAATATGGATAATCTCCAGCTGCAAGATTAGCGGTATCTACCTGTGCAGTTGCTCCTGCATCCATAATGCTTGTGTCAAACTGACTTCCAGATTCAGCATCTTCAGGTCCGGTACCACTTGTAACGGTATGAGGTACAGTATCTTGATTTGATACCTCCACTGCGTCTCCTGCCGTGACTGTTAATGGATCCGGTTCATACGCAGGATTTCCTTGTACTGACGAACCTTCGAGGATGGCAAGCGATGCACCTGCAGTTTCGGCTCCTCCACCTCCTTCTGTCGCCGGTGCAGATGCAGAGCCCTCAGCACTTGCCGCGGTGACTGTAAGGGCACTAGTCATGAACGGGTGAACCTGACAATAATATGCAATTTCATCGCCCTCGGCAGCACCAGCTAATTCCATGGGTGCTGAGCTTTCGCCATTATTTATGATACCTGTATCGAAAATTTGCCCAGAGTTGGCGTCCTCAGGTCCACTTCCAGAAGTTGCTGTATGTGGAACTGAATCGGCATTCTCCCAAACGACTTCGGTGTTTAAAGGTACCTGTGCAGCGTCCGGTTCGTAATCAGGATTTCCTTGTACTGCTGAACCTTCAAGTATCGATATTGTCATCGCACCGGCAGGGACTGCAGTCTCAGTCTCTTCAGCCGCCGGCAATCCTTCCCCTTCGCTGACACCTGCGGGAGACGGCTCAGTCTCTAGTGTAGTAACAGGAGGTGGATACTTTACCATTTCGGTCCAGTTTGGCACAGCAATTGCTGCTCCTACTGCCATAACTATGACCAGAATGGCAATTCCTTTTGCCAGTCTCCGAGGAGACGTCCTATTGATGGACTGGTGGTTCTCGTCTTCTGTAGTCATAATACTCCTCTCCCATCTTAAATGGATCTTCCATATCCGCCGGTTTTCCTTTTCCTGCGCTTCTTAACATATTGATGACCATGATGACGTATGATATCCCGACTGTAAATGCTCCAATTGTCGCAATCTGGTTCATTATCACTAATTCTGGAGAGTCAATATAGTCATAGACTCTCCTAGGCATACCGTATAACCCTAGCAGGTGTTGTGTAATAAATACGAATATCACTCCAACAAATGCTAATGCAAAGTGAATTTTGGCCCATTTCTCGTTATACATTCGTCCGGTCATCAGCGGGAAGAGATAGTACAGAAAGCCGGTTAGTCCTAGAGATACTGTACCCATCAGCATGAGGTGGAAATGACCAACCACCCAATAACTATCATGTGTAATAAAATCGAGCGGCATCTGGGTGTTTACAACACCGCCAGCTCCCGACGCGAAAAACAGCATTATTGCCCCCACAGCAAACAGCATCGGTGCAGCAAACTTTATTCTCCCACCCCACATTGTGGCAAGCCAATTAAAGACATGCATAGCTGACGCTGGAACAGCAGCGAGTGTTCCCACCATGAAAACAGTTTTCTCCGTGAAGCTCATTCCTGTCGCAAACATATGGTGCGCCCACGAAGCAAATCCTATTATTCCAAGCAGCACGAATGCTGTTACCCCTGACTGATAACTAAATATTGGCTTTCTGGAAAATTTAGGAATGGTTTCGTACAGCATTCCAACAGCAGGAATTAGGAAGATGTAGACTTCTGGATGGAATGTAAACCAAAACAGATGCTGATACGCTATAGGGTCCCCTCCCATCTCAGGATTAAAGAAGCCGGAAATTCCAAGCCTATCCGTATACAGCATAATCAGGGCTGCAGCAAATGTTGGAGTAGCGACTATTATCATAAGGGAAGTAATCAATATAGACCAAGAAAATAAAGGCATCTTCATTAGGGGCAGATCAGGATGTTTACATTTTAGAATGGTAACGACGAAATTAACTGCTCCAAGAACTGAGGAAATACCCAATATTTTGGCGCCGAATATCCAAAGGTCGGCAGCCGGTCCTGGTGCTCTAAGAGTAGAATAAGGTGGGTAAGCGGTCCAGCCTGTATCAGAGAACCCAATCCATATCATGGCCGCGGCCACAGGTATCATCCAGAATGCTACGGCATTCAGTTTTGGCCATGCCATATCATGATATCTTACCATTATTGGTATCAGGTAGTTTCCAACGCCCGAACCGAAAGGCAAAATCCACAGAAATAGCATGTTCGTTCCGTGGACGGTAAATATTCTATGAAAATCTGTAGCGCTTGGGATTATTTGAGCCCCTGGCAACCACAATTCGGCCCTTAAAGCCATGGCCAAAGCACCACCCATCATAAGGAAAGTAACAGAGGACACAATATACAACAACCCAATATCAGTGTGATGAGTTGAAAAGAGAATCTCCCAAATGGGACGCGGTTTCTTAACTTCTAGTACCAACACATGCCACCTACTGACAGGGTACCTTGGAATGGAATGTCAATAAAAGCATTTTGGTTTTGCCGATCCTCTGCGAAAGATCTGTTTTGGGAGAATTTACGTAAACTATTAAGTCATATTTACAACCTGGCTTCGTGCCTTACCTTGAACCTATTGGCATTTTATTCATGATATGCGGGAACTTTTTGAATGGGCACGTTGCAATTCCCTCGGTATCCTAAGCGTGGCCTCTGCTGCAACGAGGACAGATGAGCCATGTCCATATCCAAGAGCCGACCATATAATTGGCTACAACTCACAAACAACTTCTAATTGTCTGCAGTACAATTCCATTAAGCTACTGGACGGTCATAGTACCTAGCATGTACGGATGTACTGCACAGTAATATGGATAATCTCCAGCTGCAAGATTAGCGGTATCAACCTGTGCAGTTGCTCCTGCGTCCATAATGCTTGTGTCAAACTGACTTCCAGATTCAGCATCTTCAGGTCCAGTACCACTTGTAACGGTATGAGGTACAGTATCTTGATTTGATACCTCCACTGCGTCTCCTGCCGTGACTGTTAATGGATCCGGTTCATACGCAGGATTTCCTTGTACTGACGAACCCTCCAAGACAGTCAGAGTCACTGAAGGTCCCGCTCCAGTACTGGTTTGGTCGGTCTGATTACCCGAAGGGACTGAGGGTGATTCGACTGGTGCAGCTGTTGTTGTCGGGGCAGATTCTGGTGATTCTGTTGACTCTGCAGAGGCAGGCTCAACAAATAGTTTAGCTCTCATGTTATAGTGTAGCAGTCCACAGTATTCCTTGCACTGGATTAAATATTCACCAGGAACGTCGAAAACATTCCAAAGTGTGTTAATGCGGCCTGGAACAGCGTCCATCAGTATAACGAAATCAGGCACATTGAAACTGTGGATAACGTCTTGAGATGTTATTTCAAATCTATATGGAACATTCTGTTTAACATGTAATTCCCCAACCTCTTTAGTTCCATCCTCATGTTCAAAATTCCAAAACCACTGTTGTCCGGTGACTTTTATAGTCTCTGCGTCCGGGGGCGCGGCTTCGATTTGATGCTCTACGTTCCATGCAGAGGCACCTACCCATACGAGAATGGATATTACCGCCCCCACATAGATCCATTCCACGGTAGCATGACCCATGGGCGCTAAGCCTCCTTCTTTTCAGTTCGTGGTCTGTTTTTAGGATTGGATTCTCTAAATCTCCAGTAAATGTAAATTAATGTACCTTGTACCAGCGATCCCACAACAAAAGCCGCTACCATACCTTGATAGAAGAGATCCCATATTGCCACTCTTCTTACAATAATGTCTTCAGCTTCCTGAGCAAAAACATCAATAAAATTACTTCCGAAAATAGATAAATAACCTATAACCGATAGGCATCCTATCATGGTCCAAGATATTGCTAATCTAGATACCATTTTAGATTCACTCGTTAGCTGATTAGTCCTGTACTTCTAATTTAAGGTTTCCAATACGGCTCCAGGTTACAATACATTACTAAATCAATTCATGGTCTGGTCATACTTGACTTCTCGATTGCTGCTGATACCGGATAACTTCCGACCTAAACCTTCGACGTTCCCATATCATAAGGTAGACCATGCCTCCCACCAAGATTGCCTCGGTCGATTTAGCTAATACACCTGCCACTTCTACTTGCTCAGCAATATTATTCGGTGATAATGGAGGGGGTAAAATCACAGAATAGAGATATAACCCAAGCAATACAGAGCTGCCGATCAGACCAAACATGTTCAAAACCGCAGTCTTCTTATAACGACTTCGAACAGCGCTCATGTCATTTGAGATCTTGGATTCATTTAATGAAATCAATACGTACACGATCCCATATGCGAATTGAGCCGCTCCCGCAGCGAAGAGGAAGATACTATATTCGATTCTTAAAGAAGCGTGTCCGGGGAAGACAGCAATATGTACAAAACCCGAGGCCATCGCCAAGAACAGTATACAATACTTCAACACTTGTTTATCTTTGATATTTGCAGACATGATCGTCTTTCTTCTCTTAAGAAACATAAAGGCGAGAACCATCCCTAGTACGGCGATACCCATAAAAATTCCAGCGAATATTGAACCGTAATAGATCGTGCCAAAATTATTGGTTACGGAAATATTCATCAATCCTCGTTCACAGTCACAATCAGAGCTATCTAGGAGTGTACTTCTCGCGGGACTCGCAAGGCCTATTCTATTCTCACTAGCAGGTGAGTCATCAACCACGCTGACGACCAGTATATAATTACCAACCCGTGGAAAAGTGTAATAGAGCCTAAAATCGCCAACATCGTGCTTGGTCCAAGGAAATACTGCAATACGGTCACCGGATTTCTCGTCATAGATTTCTACCATAGTTACAATATTTGTCATGTCGTTCCCTTTGTTGTCTTGAATACTGAAAACAATTCCTGCAGGCTCTCCAGGTCGTGGATAGTCAGGCTCCATGCCCTGAAATATATAATATTTACCAACACCAGAGAACCCTCCATTGTAATGAGGGAGGTGTTCTAGGTGAGAGAATGCGACGTTTGTCGAGGCGAAGCCAAGGATTATGAGCGGTAAACAAATGAGGACTAGTCTGAAGGGGTTAGAAACTCTCCGACCTGCGGATATGTGTGACTTAGCCCTAGTGAATACATCCATCTGTGATGTAAATTACTTAGGTCTTTAACTATTTAATTTATTATGAATTGATACTGAGTTGAGTTTCTGGCTTTCTAGAAGTTGTTGGAGTAGTGCCAAGATTGGTGATGATAAAGGTGATGAGGCAATCCCAATTACTTCATAATCATACTCCTATTCTTCAAAATATCGGTTGATACTCATCAAATTTACACCTGAAAGCGAATAGATCTGGCTTTCTTGCCTAAGTATAGTTAAAGATGCATTACGTATGTGCCATCTGTAAAGAGAATTTGGATTGAGATCTAGAAGGATAGAAATCGCTGCCTTGATGGGATCTAGATGAGTTATTAGAAGGACATTCTCATCTTCGCATGTGTGTCCAAGTTCTTCGAGCAGATTGTTTATGCGATTTTTTACAGATGTAAATGATTCTACGCCGTAACTAAGCAAAGTTGGATCATTTCCGGCATAAAATTTTAAGAAGAGATTGCCATGTTTCTGGACTATCTCTTCATAATTCATCCCAACCAGTTTCCCTAACTCTATCTCATAGAGCCGTTCGTCTACCTCGTAGGTACTATCCAATATCTCACATACTATTTTCGCAGTTTCAATCGTTCTAATTACGGGGCTAACGAGTATTCTGGTTATCGGAATTTCTTTCAAGTACACAGCAGTGTCAGCAACCTGACGCTTTCCATACTCTGTAAGGTGTGCCTCAACGTGTCTACCTACCAAAATCTTATTTACATTATTCTCTGCCTGTCCATGTCGCATCATAATCGTCAACGGCAACCTAAATCTTCATGAGTGTAGTCAATCCTTACATATAAAATGCATTGTTAAACAAGCCAACAAGTGCAGATGATGATTAGCTAAGAAAAAGATCTAGAAAATGTTTTCATACTCGAGCCTGTTGGATCTGAATAGGATGAAGATCGGTATTGTCGGCGGAACAGGAGGAATGGGAGAGGGGTTTGCACTGCGATGGTGCTTGAAACACGATATTTTCATTGGGTCCCGTGATGTAACCAGAGCCAATGAAGCCGCAAAACAGTATATGGTTTCTGCTAGGGAGAATTACGGAAACAGTATGACTGGAAATATCAGTGGCGAAGAAAACGTTCGGCTATCTGAAATCTGCGATCTTGTAATATTATCTATTCCTTATGAGTCAACTGAAAGTACGTGCGTTGGGATCTCGGAGAGAATTAGCCCCAAGTGCATAGTAGTAACACCCATAGTGCCTATGCGTAGAGAGGATAAGGGGTTTACTTATTTGCCTTTAGAGGAAGGGGTGAAATCTGCCGCTGAGTTGGTTTCGGATTACATTCGACCCAGAGGTAGAATCGTCTCGGCTTTTCACACCATATCAGAGGTCAAATTGAAGGATATCAAACAAAGTCTGGCCGTTGACACATTCGTATGCGGTGACGACCAGGACAATGTATCAACTATCAATTCGTTAATAGGGGAGATTAAGGGCCTTCGACCAATCTATTTGGGGCCATTATCGATGAGCTACCAAGCTGAAATATTAACCCCTATGTTGCTAAACGCCTCAAAACGGAATAAAATCAAGCACCCGGGATTAATGGTGACCTAAACCTCATCAGAAATGATCTTTACTAAGAGAGAAAATAACAATCGCGGCAGAAACTGGATGTCGGCGATGGGGGTACTTTTTATCGTTATGGCAACGATCATAGCTATTCGGAACATAGTCCTTGTTACTTACGCACCAGAATCAGTGAATCCACCATTTGAATCGGCATTTGCGAGATATTTTAGCCCGTACCTCAACAATGAAAAATTTGTAATTGCGATGCTGGTAGGAGGTGGCTTTCTATTGTGGTGGGGATACTTTAAAAAGAAAGACGATGAAGGTCCCCCCGATGAACATGAAAGAAGTAGATTCGGACACGATTACAGATGATGAAATCTTTTTCCTCTTGCACAATTAGGCACATTTAATAATTATTTTTGCTCAATTATCTGATAGAAAGTAATTGGGATTACTCAATAGAATTTCGACAGTTATCAAGCAAAAGGCAAACTACCTTGTTGACAAATATGAGGATCCGCGGCAGGCTCTTGATTATTCGTACGAGAAGCAAAGAGAGCTTGTCAATCGTCTCCGTCGGGACATGGCCGAAGTTGTCACGTCAAAGAAAAGACTAGAAATGCAGAAGGCGCGCTTATGGGACAATATTAGAACACTGGATGAGCAAGCAAGGAGATCCCTTGATTCTGATAGAGAAGATCTTGCCAAGCTCGCTCTTCAGAGAAAGAATGCTAATCTCATTCAGATGCAGGGACTGGACAGGCAGATCGCAGAGATGCAGGCTGAACAGGAGAAATTAGAACAAACGGAAAAGAGACTATCTGCCAAGGTAGAGGAATTTAAATCCAAAAAAGAGGTGATTAAAGCACAATATTCTTCAGCTGAGGCGCAGGTTAGAATTAAGGAGAATATCACAGGCATATCTGAGGAAATGACCGATGTTGGCATAGCAATGAATAGAGTTGAAGAGAAGGCTGAAAGGATGAAATCAAAAGCTCAAGCATTGGATGAAATGATTAGTTCGGGAGTGCTGGTAGACTATACATCCAACAAGGACGAGATCGAAAATGAGCTTGAACAGATTACCGTTAATAAATCTGTAGAGGAAGAATTAGCAAAATTGAAGGCCGAAAAACTTAGAAAAAAGAAACGGGTCATTGAACAAGAGCAGGAAGTATCCTAATGAGGCATACTAGAAAAAAAGAAGGAGACTCTACATCAGCAAGGCTAGTTAAGAAAAAGGGAAAGAAATCAAAGTCTAGCATAAGCAAGTCACCATCAAAGAAACGTTCTCTTATCAAGAGTATTGATAGGGGGACAAAGAAAAAGACTTCACGCATTCAGACTAGAATGACGAAACAGAAAGCACAGAAGACTAGGAAGCCAATAGTAACAAAACGTACTTCAAAATTACGCGTTTCTAGAAAAAGTGACTCTCAAAAGACAAAGAGCAGTTCGAGAGTTTTTCGAAGCCCTTCCAAAAAACAAACGGCTACAAGGGGAGTAAAAAAGAAAATCATTAGAGTTCTGGGCCAGGGGCAATTCTCGGTCGATTCAGAAACTTTAAGAAAATTAAATTCGATAGATAATTCAATTGTGCGAAAGCTTGAGACGGAAAATTTGACCGATGAAGAATTCAAAGTGAAGATGGAACAGCTCGGGGAGATCGTTACTAAAAAAGGAAAGCTACTTGATCCTAAAGTGATAGTAGGTTCTGACATCATTCTCCCGGGAAGCGATTTAACTATTGAAGAAGCAAGTAAATTCTTCCATGGTGAAGGAATTATCCCGGGGCTTGACTAGTGTTTCGGCGACGGTTAAATCCTCAACTTATCAAAAGGCATGCCCCACATAGGATACCATACCGTCATGTCAGTTTCCCAAGGGACTTCCTTTGAAATAATAGACATGAGTGTCAATTCGAGATCACTACGCCTCTTCTCTTGAGCACCTAACGGAACGAAAGGGTAGAATCTCTCTCTCTTGTAATTATAAACCAGAAATTGGGGTTCAAGTCGAGTGCTGTCCACATGGGAGTTGGGGTTAACGATTTTTTTGAATTCGAATACGGCGGCCAACATCTGATCCCTAAATCCTCGTTCTGCGATTGTGTCTGCAATTCCGTTTGACGCCACCAAGATATCTTCAACGCTCATCCCCCTTAGCATAATCCATAGATAGCCTAATTTGTCGTTAACTAGAGCATGTTCGGTCCGAAATTCGCGACTGCTTATTCTTAAAAATTCTTGTACTTCCCGGAGGGTATCTAAAAAGTATGTTCCATTCACATTTTTAATGCAAATTCCGCATCTGTTGGTACTACTCAATCCTAACTTTGTTTGAAGCGTAATATACGCGGATGTAAGAGAGAATATCCCTTCATCAGAATCCTTACTCTTTCTGTGCGAACTGCCCTTCCCTAATTTTTTGAGCAAAGAGTCTATCACGCCATCGAAGCCTCCATCTCAAGAAGCTTCTGAACTCTCATCTGAACAGGAGGATGGGTTGAAAAAAGGTTAGCTATCGTTTGCCGACCAGAATGTACTGGAATTATGAAAAAGGCATTAAGACCTTCCACCTTGCGTAGATCCTGATTCGGCACACGCTGCATCGTACCGCTAATCTTCATAAGAGCGTTGGCTAACTGTACCGGTTTTCCCGTCATCTGTGCCGACCCTCTATCAGCAGAGAACTCTCTATACCTTGAAATTGCTCGGATTACCAAAAAGCTGACCAGCCAAGTAGCGGCAGCTACCGCTAGCATGATCAAGATTGCACCACCACCACCACCGCCTCGATCTCTCCCTCCACCGTATCCACCCATTCCCCCTCCATAAAGCCCACCGTAGAAGCCAAATTGCATCATGTAAAAGGCGACGGTCGAGAAGAGACTGGCTAGTGTTATCACCAAAACGTCTCTGTTCCTGATATGAGTCAACTCGTGTCCTATGACTCCCTCGAGTTCTTCGCTATTTAGGATATCCATCAAACCTGTAGTCACCGCAACTACCGAGCTCCTTTTACTTTTTCCTGTAGCGAAAGCATTGGGTACTGGGGAATTTATTACAGCGATCTTTGGTTTTGGAAGATTGTTCCTTGCAATTATTCTTTCTACCAGTCCATGCAACTCAGGATATTGTTCTCTGGTTACCACCTTTGCGCCTGAACTCCAAAGAACAATCTTGTCTGAGAAGTACCATTGTGATATAATTAGTACTAATGCGACTACGGTAACGGGTATAAAGCCCACTCCCAGGTATACCAAGACGCCAAGAAAAACAAGATAGAGCACCGTAAGTATCATAAAGCTCGTAATAATCCGTAATGTTAATCCGGTATCCCTTCGTTGCCAAGCTCTCGACATAAACTGCCTCTCATACATATGATCAACAAATGGACATTTAAGATAATTGTTTACTATGTATCACTTCGTTTTGAAATCTTGTGCACGGCAAAGAAATAGAAAATCCAATCACTGCTGCCCCTGCTGTTATCAGAGATTGCGGCAATTGAGGAGGGTTTATGAATAGCCAGGACTTTTGCGAAGAAATTGATAAATATTATGATCAACTCAATAGAAACAGCGTGAACTTAAGGCCCCGAGGTTATTATTTGACTGCATTCCATCTTGCTACTGCGATAGTTTTTAGCATAGCCCTATTGTTACAATCCATTTATGTTGTCGAAAACGTGGATGCACAGAACGACCTCACTTCCCCGATATCCAATGGAACATCTGGGAATCAAAACGTGTCAGGTGAAACTGAAGTGGAGACCTATATCGTGACCTTGAAAAATCAGAGTTCGTCTGCGGATTTGGATGATTTTGTAAAGTTGGTGGAGCAGAAAGGTGCAAACGTAACTCACGTTTATGGCCATTCCATAAATGGTTTTTCTGTCCAGATACCGGCGGATAAAAAGACAGAAATCATGTATTCCCTAGTAACAGATACGCGGGTAAATAGCGTCGAACCTGATCAAACTATGACCATCTCACCTCCCCTCTAATAGTCATTTCCTTTCAACATAGAGCAGAATTAGGCCTTTTTCTATTTTCTGATCAGAGCTAACAAAGTCATTAAACTTGTTTAGTTCAGTTTGACACTTACGTTCTTTAGCGTAGAAAATTGGACTCGGCATAAATACTAAGTTATCATCGAAGAGCATGAAATGACAAGATTTAGTTGCTCTACTACAGACTTCGACCAAAAATTTCGGTATCATTTGTTTGCCTTTTATGCTTTGGTAGGAAATGCAGCGAGTTTAGGAAAGATAGGGTATCCTAGAATAATAAGGAAGTGAGTCATGAGATGAAATTTGATATTAGACAAAATTTCGCCCGTACCAAGCCGCCGATATACATAACAATAACCTTCCTAATTCTATCTTCGACGCTAACCTCACAGATTCCCGCTGCAATGGTTGTCAAAGCAGTTGAAGGAGATGACGGAGATGAAGATTTGGCATCGTCACAGCCAAGTGCTGCAGGAAAATATTCTGGCGAGAGTCTTGATTCTCAACTGGCGATACTCAATTCTAACACTAGCACACCCTGTTTGAATGCCGCTATTCAATCCATTTCATCCAACGATATCAATGAGGATGATGATGAGGAAGATAATGATGAGTTGATGAACGTGTTGGACGGTGATTCTGAAACAGAATGGTCAGCGGGAGATTTAGGATCCTTTTTGCAGGTAGATCTTGGCGATGTAAAGAAAATTTGTTCAGTTGATGCGAGTTGGTCTGACGGAGATGAAAAATCAAATAATTTTGTAGTGTCAGTATCCAAAGACGGAACGGTTTTTGAAGATGTGTTGAGAGGTTCAAGCAGTGGAACTACCGAATCCAAGGAACACTATGGACTCCCGCCTTCAGATGGAAGATATCTTAGGATCACGTTCTATGGAGATTCTGAAAACGATGAGGACGTTACTTTACGTGAATTGACTGTGAACACCAGGAGCGCTGATGAGATACCTACTACCGTTTCTGGGGGAAGTGGAGAAGGTATTCCTTTCATAAGAGATCCTCAATCGGCCCCCACTAATGCTAGTAACATAACAAAAGGAAATGAACCAAGTGTTTACAACGCTCCAGTGGTTTCAGATATTCACGCCAGGGTTACTTCTGCAGCTTCCTTCGAAATCATCCTGAATGGTAGTGACTCAGATTTAATCGATCATTTGACCTACTATATAGTCAGGCTTCCTGAACATGGAAATCTTAGCACAGGTACAAATTCAGCCAGCGTTAGGTATACTCCTTTCGAGGGCTACTCGGGCCTAGATAACTTCACGTATAATGCAGTTGATAAATATGGTCTGGTTAGTAACAATGCGACCGTTATTATGGATATCAATGCATTGAATCAATCCATTGCTCGAGAACCAATAGACAGCCTCAATCCATTAGGGCAAGCCATATTGGGAAGTCAAAACGAACGCTCTGAGCTAATAAAGGCGGCTAGAGAACCGATTAGAGGGCAATATATCGTAGTACTCGAGCCGGAAGCGACTATGACTAGTGAATCAGATAGTGCTAGAATGAGGGCTGATGAAGTTAGAGCGATGGCAGAAGAATCTAGAACCAAAGGTGCCGAGATTCTCAACATCTACGAACATGCCCTAGACGGTTACGTAATGAGGACTTCCGAGAATATGAGTGCTGGTTTAGTCTTAGAATTGAGGCAAGATCCTCGTGTTGCCTTTGTCGAACCTGATCAGAGAGTCCACGCATTTGGCCAGACAATTCCAGTTGGAGTAGACAGAGTAGATGGGGATGTCAGTCAAGCCGTTTCTGGTGACGGAAGCGGAGCTGTGGACGCCGACATTGCGATACTTGATACAGGAATAGATCTTACCCATCCCGATCTAAATGTCTATCACGAAAAAACGTTTGTACCTGGAACCTCTTCAGCAGACGACGACAATGGGCATGGGACCCATGTGGCTGGAATAGCTGCCGCAAAGGATAATGCGATAGGAGTTGTGGGTATTGCTCCAGATGCACGCCTCTGGTCGATCAAGGTTCTTGATAGTAGCGGTGCTGGTTCTATATCAGACATCATTGCGGGCATTGATTATGTTACTTCACATTCAGATGAGATAGATGTGGTAAACCTAAGTTTTGGCTGCGAATGCAGTTCACCTGCTCTGGACGCCGCCATCAATAATGCAGTACAAGCGGGTATCGTTTTCGTTGTAGCAGCAGGTAACGATCATAAGGATGCAAGTTCTTTCTCGCCTGCACGAAATCCTAATGTAATAGCCGTATCGGCCATGGCAGATAGCGACGGAATGTGTGGAGGGCTAGGACCTTCCACTAAATATGGAAATGATGACACTTTTGCTTCTTTCAGTAACTTTGGAGATCCGATGGATATGGTTGCGCCGGGCGTGGGCATCTTATCTACGTATAGTGACGGAAAATATGCACAATTAAGTGGAACAAGTATGGCTGCGCCACATGTGACAGGAGGTATTGCATTGTACGAATCCTCACATCCTGGAGCCACTCCAGCGCAAGTCAGAGCGGCTCTTACTGAAAGCGGGACACAACCCTCTTCTGGCTGTAGCGGAGAAGGTCAAGGATATTTCACAGGAAATCCTAATGGGGCAAACAAACCCTTCTTAAACGCAAAGGACCTGTAAGACATTAATGTAACGAAAGATGCAGGAGAAAACAAAAATACGGATCGCATTTTTGTTTTCTCCTCTGTAACGCCTATCCACGACGATACCTATTATTTTCCGAGCAGGTTTCCATGCTCTTTAGTCAACCAAGAAAAGTACGACAATGTCAGATGTTATTTTTTAGATATTAAACTAATATATTACGAGAACCCATAGTTCATGAACGAATAATGAGTTACGTACATCCAGAGGTACTAGTTGACACGCAATGGGCAGAAGAACATCTAAAGGATCCTAAGGTCCGTATAGCAGAGGTTGACTATGACTCAAAAGCAAACTACGAATTAGGACACATACCCGGAGCGGTCTTATTTGATTGGAAAAATGACATTAATGACCCACTAACAAGGAATGTACTTAGCAAGGAATCCTGTCAGAATCTGCTTCAAAATGCTGGGATAGACAATGATACTACTCTACTATTGTATGGAGATTTTAACAATTGGTTTGCTGCCTTCGCATTTTGGGTTCTAAAGTACTATGGATATAAAGATGTCAGACTCATCAACGGTGGTAGAAAAAAATGGTTGCAAGAAGATAGAGCATTAACGAAGGATGTTCCTACTTATCCGAAAGGTAATTTTGCTGCCAATGAGCCAGATAGTAATATTAGGGTTTTTCTAGACGAAGTCAAACGCGCTGTTAGCGCTCCAGAGTTGAAGATGGTAGATGTTAGATCTCCAAAAGAGTTTACTGGAGAAATTTTGGCTCCTCCTGAGTATCCAACAGAGCATGCACAACGAGGAGGACATATTCCAGGAGCCGTCAACATTCCGTGGGCACAGGCAGTAAATGATAGTGATGGAACCTTCAAGAATACAGACGAGCTAAAGCAGTTATACGAATCGAAAGGTATAACCCCAGATAAGGAGATTATCGCCTATTGTAGAATAGGCGAACGCTCGTCTCACACATGGTTTGTTTTGAAATACCTCCTTGGCTATCCGAAGGTAAAGAACTATGACGGTTCGTGGACTGAATGGGGAAATATGATTGCAAACCCGATCGAGAAGTAGCAAAAAGTGAACATGGGTAGGGCTATTTCAATTGTCCTGACATTTTCAATCTGTTTTTTGGATTAGAAAATGCAATAAATTTTCCTCCCTCCGGGTTTCCATCAATCTCTGTCCGGTCTGCTCTGACCATCTTATCATTTCTATGTCTGCCGTAGGATCGTCGGAAACTAGGTGAATGATTTGTCCGCTTTCAATACCTGATATCAGATCGTCTAATTTTGATAGAGTTGCCGCACATTCTATACCTATTTCAAACATTTCAAAATCTGGAAGAGCTGAATAGCACTTAACGCGCAAGGTACGAATTAGTGCTCTAATTTCCTCACTGTCCTCAGGTAGCGATTTCAAGCCTTTCATAATGCTAATGTCTGAAGTAGGAACCAGAGAGACGAACCAACCTTTTTCATAGGGCGAATCGTTTGCTAATTTGGGATTGCTGAGAAGTTCATGGTTAACGTCCACGATCTTACCAGCAATTGGGGATTTAACAGCGCCAAAATACCTCCCGCTCTCAATCGTTGCCAGGTTCTTACCCTTCTCTATTTCCGTGTCGACACCCTTCAGCTTTATAGATGAGATTTTGCCTGCAATGGCTGACAGTATTGACGTAATTCCGATCACCAAAACATTGCCTGCCTCTTTGCGCGTCCAAACCAGATTATCTAAATCGTATAATATATTATCTGGAAATATACAATGCTCAATTTCCATACTCGAGGCTCTAATGCAGGAGAAGATAAGCATATTTATCTATTTACTCATTTATACTTGAACTTCCATCTAATCAGACCCTTGCTATACAAATTAATGACAAAATATTATTATGCGAATTATGCTATATGCATTAGAAGAGTTTGGTAAGCTGCACAATTTGTGGTTCGAGATTTGGTGATAGGATCTGCCCATATTGTGAAAGGAGTGTGTGTTCATCATGCATTATCTATGGGAAGAATATATGTGTGAAGTGTAATAAGGTCAAGGCTGTTCCTCCCAGTTTTCTGAAAAGAAATGCAAAGTTTATTCTACTGTTCATTGCGTTCTGGTTTTTCGTATCAGGGCTTTACCCTTTTCCTTATATGATGGCGTTAGGTCAACCAGTCGATTTTAGAGTCATTCAACCTGTGTTAATTGCTACAGGAATCATGTTGATACCATTTGTCTTTCTAATGTTTGCGTGGAATAGGCGCGCTCAAGGAATACGTAAATAAAGAGTTGGTTCAGAATCATCCAAGGGTAAGGTAGGATAGGTCGAGCAGAAGCATTATCTAACAGAATGATGCAGATAGTCCATATCATTCAGGTCTTTGGATGAACATGGATAACACAACAGAGAGCTATTTGAAATTCAAATGTGGGGAAAATAATGCAATTGAGAGTTGTGCAAACATAGTAAAGAATGGAGGGGTGATCATTTATCCTACGGACACCGTATACGGGATAGGATGTGATCCTTTTAACGAGAAGGCAGTAGATCGGGTATTTCTTATAAAGCGGAGGTTGGCTGAGAAAGCATTACCGGTTCTTAGTGCCAGTCTCATCGATCTCGAAAACATTGTAAATGTTTCGGATAAGGTTAAGAAACTAGCTCGGAAGTTTTGGCCTGGTCCTCTAACGATAATATGTCCTATATCTAACAGAAACATCTCCCCAAGGTTGACGGCAAATAACTCGTCACTGGCAGTGAGAATACCAGGCAATCCATGCACCCTTTCACTTCTTAAATTAAATCGCTACTTGGTTGGAACTAGCGCTAACATTTCCGGCCAGGCGTCTGTGAAAAGTCCATCCCAAATCAACACGACCTCGCTGGCGAGCTTCGACGCTCTGCTAGATGGCGGTACTTTGAATAAATATTCCCATTCTACCATAATTCGCTTCGATGATGGAGATGAAACTTTAACCCTTGTGAGGAATGGACCGATCTTCGAAAGGGATATCGTAGCAGCGCTGGGATCTTGATGATACCAGTTCCATCTTTGTAAAATTAGTTCAATCCCCCTGATCGATTCGTTTCTGAATTCGTTGTTGTTTATTTTAGTAACTCGAATAAATTAGAATGAATCACGGATATCTTCTATCATATCTCCATTGTAGTAGCGTTCCCTTGTCGCAGAGGTTGTCAACCATGTGCTTTTAATTGGAGCTAGAGATCGGTACCTTCATCAGGGTCGGGTCATTAGATACACCTGCTAATAGTGCAATTCTAATGCCCTTACTAAAGCAGCATAGCTTGATTTTTCAGGTAATAGCTTTAAAATCAAGCATTTAGACGTGGTCATTTTTTTATTGCGCTTTCTTCCATGAAGAATACTTCCCACAAATGTCCATCGATATCCTCAAAGCTACGCCCATACATCCAACCATGGTCCTGTTTTTCCCCGGGTTCACTCCCTCCGGCCTCTTTTGCTTTTTCTATCATCTGATCTACTTTCTCTCTCGATTCGACAGATAGGGCCACTATCGCTTCCGTATTTTTTGAAGTATCACAGACGTCCTTTTTTGTAAAACTCTTAAAAAATTTCTCAACCAAAAGCATGATGAATATGTCCTCTCCAATAATCAATACACATTGCATTCTCGTCGGTAAACTGAGGGTTAAAGCTAAAACCAAGCTTGCCAAAAAAAAGCCACTGATTTATTGAGATCCTTTATTGGTAAGTTCACAAAAATTTTTGTTTTCATTCCGTGATCATTATTATTGAAAGGGTATAAACGCTTTTGCTTCCAGCAAATCCATGCATTTTGAATCTAATCGGTAGAATACATCTGTTCAAGGACCAGGACTAGAATGCCCTAGTTTAGTTGATCAAAACTTTACGAACTTAACTCATGGACGAATGAGTCAAACTATGACCTTGCTTGTTAGCGGGAATAAGTATACAGCCTGAGATACTAGAAACCAATCCATTATCTAACGAACCGTGTGGTAAACTAATGTAGCAGTTTTTTCTACAGAGGTATAGTTGTGTCAGCAAATAGACACTTTCACGAATGAAAGATCTGAATTCACCATTATTCTTTCTTAGTAGGACATTGCATATTAATACAAAACTTCCATCTATATTTTGCCTCACGAAAGTAGACATTCTCCAGCACTGGCCATCTGCATGAAGAACAGATCTCACCTGTAGTTCTTATCGATCCTTTCTGTGGTAATGGAGCCGTTGCCTTGCACTCGCCAGATGAGTAATTAGAGCATCCTACAAACCTCTTCTTAGTCTTACGTGATGTTATAATTTTTAGGCTTCCCTTGCCACAAACCGGACATGTCCCTAGAATCATCTGTTGTTTGTTCCTCGTAACATCTACCGCATCTGTTATGCGATTGCCTATCTCAATCTCCTTTTCCTTAAATGGAATGATCGCTTCTTTTAATTTGGCAATTGAGTACTTTATTACAAAATCACTTCTATCGGCGCCAATTTCAATTCCTTCAAGTAGTTCTTCCATTGATCTGGTAAGGTCTGTAGATACTATGTTTGGTAAGTACTTGAGCATCGACTGTACTATTTCAACTCCAAGATCTGTAGCCTCTATCCCTCCTCCTGAACCATTACTTTGTCTAGAGCCAGAAACGTCTTTCGAAGAAGATACGTTACTAATATAGTTCCGTTTAAATAATGTGTTAATGATTTCCGACCTTGTTGCTTTTGTGCCAATCTTTTTCGTCTCCATTTCTTCTAGTAAGCTGGATTGATTAAATCTAGAAGGAGGCTGAGTAAATTTCTCAGTCATTGTAACGGCACCATTTTTCAATGTGTCTCCTTTACGGAACGCTTGTAAATAAGAGCGGGACCCTGATCCTAACCTGTTGCTAATATATGGTCTGTAGAAGCGCATCCAGCCTTCATCTATTATCGTCTTGTTGGCAGCCTCGAAAAAATGGTCGTCTGTGACACAAATTGTCACTATCGTTTGTATACTTATCGCTGGTCGGCCGAAGGTCGCTAAAAATCTCCTAATGATAAGATCAAATATTTTGTATTCGCTAGCATTTAATCTACCTCTTGGTCTCTCTCCTGTTGGGTAAATCGCAGGATGTGCTGGATCGGTCTTGCTTCCTTCATTTGGAGAAAGACGAATAGTGTTTGATAGCAGCTCCATAGTCATTCTTGTATAAGGACCATCAATAGGAAGTCCATTGGACAGCATATTACTATTAACATTGCTTTTAGGAGCAGGAGATCCAATCTTGGAAAGACCTGAAATAATTTCCCTGTAGTTTATTGACGATGGTAATCTTTGACTATACGTTCTCGGATATGAAATTAGCGCATTAATGTATAGCCTCTCAGCAATGGATAACGTATAGCTGGGAGAGAACCTAAATATTCGATATGCTTCCTTCTGCAAATCTCCAAGATTGAAAGGATATGGAGCATGAAGAGTCATCTTCTGGTTCTCAATTTCGGAAACTTTACCAGCTTGATTTGAGCAGGCATCCACTATTGAAGTAGCTTCTAATAATGTCTCGATTTTCTGCCGGTAGTAATATGTTTCAATCATATGTCCATTTTTTTCAAATTCTGCATATATGGTCCAGTAAGGTACTGGAATATGGTTTCTAATAGACATCTCTTTATCTACGACGAAAGCAAGAGCTGGACCTTGTACTCTTCCTATTGATAGATTATAGTACCTTTTACCACTGTTACTGTTCTTGAAAGCTTGTGTCAATGCCCTTGACAGGTTAACACCATAAACAAAATCGATCAGATGTCGAGCTCTGCCAGCTTCAGCTAGTCTCTTGCTTGGTGGAAGCAGCTTGTCAAAAGAATTTCTAATTTCTTGATCAGTAAGAGTCGAAAATTTAGCCCTTAATGACTTCTCATACTTGTTATTACATGCGTATTGTAAAATATTGTATCCAATGACTTCACCTTCCTGATCATAATCACAAGCATGAATAAAGCAAGTAGCTTTTTGAGAGAGCGATGATATAGACTTAATTATTCGTTCAGAAGCTGCTGCGGTTTTTGGCCCCTTTCCGATCCTCTTTTTCAGAATTGGCATCCACTTAGCGTCAAAGATAGGATATACGCTTCGATTTCCATTTACATCTACCAATCCGTACAGATGGCCGAGTGCAGAACACACGACAAAACTCTGGCCCTTTTGGGAGATTGCTGAAAAGACCGGTGATTGCAGTCCGCTTTTATTTCTATTTGTTGGACCCGAATCTCTCCCTGTTCCTGTAATTTTTGCGAAACTCAAGGTTCCCAAAGCCTGTGCTATCCTGAGTGCAACGGTAGGTTTTTCGCAGACTACTAGGGCATATGGAGGTTCGGGAATCCTGCCTAGACTCAAACCTGCTGGTTGTGCCACTGAAGCTAATATAACTTCTGATCTCTGGATTCATTACTGGAGTTATCATGACAATCATAAATCCCATACTAGGAGCTATTGGCCGAGATGCTTCTCTGCCTATGTGAGTGGAGGCAGGATTTGAATATGGTGAGGCATCTGTTTTGGGTTTCATATCCATATACTATATTCAAATCATGATTTGACAATTGTATATACGTTGGTGACATTCCAATTACCTTGTCCTTACAATACTTCCCATACCAACCCCACGAAGTTACAATCTGGTATTTTTAGTACAAAAGATCCATAACTGATCTATTTTTTTTGAAAAAAAGGATTAACATTATACAATTTTTTTCACTCTATGTCGTAAATTTTGATTTTGTGGTTGTCATAGACCCCAAGGCAATCAGCACAAGACCAACCAAATAACCACGTTACTTTTTCTATGTTCCTAAAGCCCGACGCAACGAGCATCTGTTATATAGGGACTTAACCGTGAGCTGAATATCTTGTCTTTTAATCATGGTTTCCTGCCCTCACATTTTGTATGAAAATCAGTAGCTCCTACACCACAGTTTAACTACTACACCACAATAATTGTGATCAATAGACATTTCATGTCATTCAATTTTTTCCTTATTGAACTAAATCATAGTAGAGTCCATGCACGAACACGAATCACTTACTGGAATACTTTAGGCCTGCTTCTAACCTACGAATTCGATTGATTATGTCCAAATGATCTGCCCGTATCTCTGTAGTTAGATACAGCAGATAGTCATCTCCAAATGGCATAGTGATGCGCTTTATCCATTCGTACTCTGCGATTACGTACCTTCCTTTTCCTATTTTGTCTGAAAGGTCGCTACGTACCTTCCATCCCGTCATCTCAAGGGATTTTCTGCTCTCTTCGGGAGTGAGTAAATTTTCTACACCTTGGCGATGCCTAGAGTACATCATGTTGCCTTCAGAATCACAAATGGTAACTAACCTGATATTTGGATCGATATTAACGATGTCTTTATAGTGTTGCTTTATCCCAAAAAGTCTGATCCTTAGCAGAGAACTTATTATGAATCCAAATATCGCGCCCCATATTAAATGAAACCCAATTGCAGCTAATGTAATGTTTGTGATAGACTGGTTTATATCTTCGGACACTAGGGCCCTCTGCGATTCCATAGCTAAGATAGTGGTGATGGAATTAATGGCTGGTTGAACTAGGAACAAAGTTATTGGGAGGAACAATACTAACCATACTACAATACCTGCTCCCATGCCAACCAACGCACTCTTGTACGGATTAAGCATGCGCAGTTTTTTCCATCGTATCCCGATGATACCAAATACCGCCCCTATCATAGTTCCAATCAGAAGGTGAAGACCAAAAGCTATAGATGCAGCAGTCATGGTACTGTAAGCACCTAGACTGATGCCTATGATGGAGTAGAAAGTACCCATACTTAATCCGAGTAAAAGTTCAGTTACGGCAATCACTGAAGATATAGACCAAGTTGCTATAAATCCAGCAAAAGCTCCATACTTTACTCCTTTGAAAGTTACCATTAGTTCGTTCCTTTTCTTGTTACTATTCATGTTTCTATCCTTCGCGAGAGAAAGCATTTAGGAAGCTAAACCCGTGAAAGAATATAAGTAATAATACCAACGATTACTGAATTTTCAGGTTCTTAGCTTAGGGTAATATCTGCCATCTTATCAGAGATTCGAGATCCTCAATGCGAGGATGCCACACTTTATTCCTTTATTGAGTCGCGTGAAATTGAACTGCGATACAGCAGACAACAGAGCCAATGCCAGTCTTGAAGAATTGTCGAGATGCACATGATGAGTACTTGCTCTTGCTCTTGCCACTGTTATTGCTTCGCTTAATACTTCTCTAAACAGATGGTCTGGATCTACGCTTCCAACATGACCGTAGATATCGTAGCTTTCAGGTATGGATTCGTGCCCTATTTTAGCAAGGATTGCAGTCGTTAGCTTGACGTAGTTTTCCAGCCTGTGCAGATCTTTGCTAAACGACGGGTTGGTAAGCATCGAGTCATCGAATATCGACCGCGTAGCTCGCAGCCTATCGTTCCTACGAGACAGCTCCATACCGTCGCCATTCTTTAATATGATCTTCCTAAGTGTTAGCTCATCTATGCTCTTGTAGCCAACAAATGGAGCAATTGCTGCCAAACCATTATCAACGAACGGGTTACCTGTTAGCAGATCATAACTGCTTGCTGAATTTTTTTCGGTTAACTGTAGAGCTGAAATACTTCAGAAAGTCCAAATTAGTAAATCATCTTGAACGATGCTGAATAAACGTGCCCATAAGGCAAATTTTTTGGATCTCATTTATAATTAGCCCGTTCATTTAAGATATTCTGAACGGCTGAGCGTGCAATCATACTGAACGTTCGTTGAACGCCGTGTACACATGAACGCGTGTACAGATCTGTGTACAACTCCAGAAAGCTGTATACAGTTTCCGTATACATCTCTCAGCCAAGTCAGGAAATAGGCTAACATAACCACTCAATCAAGACTATCAAGACAGGAACTCTGATATGCAGCGTGTGTATGACCTTAAGAAATGTAGAGTCTATACCACTACTATCCTCGCTTCTTATTCGATTGAATCCAATACGAGAACTATATCACAATGGGGCCAGTGGTTTAACGACACTCTGCATGTTGGCTAGGTTCGAAGCTAACATACTAAATAAAGTACAATCGTGACTGAAGCATACATTTAGATAGATAATTCTGACTCTTTTATCGAAAACAAGACAAAACCCCTAATCATCATCATCGGTCTGTGGTTCTATTGGAATCTGATGTTTAGGTGGTTGGCGCGGCAACGGTGTAGGTGTTATTATTGGGTTCGGAATAACCTTCTCGAAATCAGGTAGTAGGTTTTCTTTCTGTTCTTCTATCTCTTTTTTCCTCATTGATGATACAACATAGAATTGACCTAGTTGTCTTGAGAGTGCGCCAATCGCAAAGTTGTGCCCAATCTGCCAAATCTTATATCGTTGGACCTTCTATCTTGTCGATTCTATAGAGGAATTTGCCAGTTTCAGTTCATAATAGTAGTCTTTTGGACTGAGTGCAAACGTGACAATCTTGTCTTCCTCTTGTTCTGGGAAACTCATCTATACGATTGTTCTATTCTAAATCTCTTATATAATATTTATACGAGAGTATCTAGCCTAGTGGTAGTGGGAATAGGTATGTTCTGTCGCATATCTGTTCTCTACATAAATTACAGATGTACGGCGCGCAGAATCATTTAAAATTGTTCAAGATCCGGCCTCACACTCATGTTTTCTTTGATTTTACCCACTTTTTAGGCACCTCTAGGTGCCTTTGATTGCCTTTATACGTATCCCACCATCTTCTTTCTGCAACTGGAAGGCCTATTTCATCCCTTAAATATCCATCACATTCGGTTTTATGACTACAATAGTTACATTTCCAGTTATATCTTGAATCAAATCTTACGTGGCGCGCAAGAGTTGGTTAACCAATCTTGCCCTAGTTTGTTCTCTATACTTATCTGTGATAGTCACATCAAATGCGCGAAATGGATTATCATCATCATTTTGTTTTTGTTCTTCGTTTTCTATTGGCTTTCTAATAAACAGATTTCGATCCAGCGCACAATAATCTTTCTTTCTGAATTCTTCATAGTATTGTTCACTTGCTGTAAGAAAACAAACATTGGCGTTGTTATCTTTCTTTTTTATTTCCTGATATAATTCAAAGCCATCCATCTTGGGCATTTTTATATCAAGTATAACTAAATCATACAAACCAGGCTTGTACTTTGATAATGCTTCTTGTGGGTCGTTAAATGAATCGACTTTGAATCCATGATACTCCAAAGCCAATGTAGACACCTGAGTAAGATCAGGTTCATCATCAACAACTAAAATTCTGTTTTTATCCATTGTTAATTTTCGCCATCCGCTGAGGCGGCGCCAGGTAGACTAAATGTAATAGTAGCCCCCGCACTACTCTTATCTCCATCTCCATCTATATTATTATTGTTTTCAGCCCATATCCTTCCTCCATGGGCGTGTATAATACTCTTGCAAATGAATAATCCTAAACCGGTGCCTTGATATGACTTTGAAGCAAATTTTGAAAATAGCCTTCCAAAAATTTCACTATTTATTCCGCTACCTGTATCAGTTACACTTACAATGACTTCTTTTTTCCCACCTTCCTCATCTTGAATCTTTTCAAATAAATTAATGGATATATCCCCTTGGTTTGTAAATTTGATAGCATTGCTTAACAGATTGGAGAGAACCTGGACAATCCTGTCTCTATCTGCTTCTACGAAAATAGGATTAATGCTATTATTATTTTTGTTGATTATTTGGATATTACTTTCTTTTGCCCTATCATTGTAATCCTCTATCACAGAAGATACCAAGTCACGTATATCAAATCGTTCCTTATTTAGTATTAGCGTCTGACTCTCAATTCTTGTTACATCCAGTATATTACTAATGAGTGTCTGAAGTCTTTTGGCGTTTCTTTGTATTATTTCTATTAATTCATCTTTTCTTTCTGGATAATACTTCAATAGCCCACTGGTCCCAAGAATGGCTTGGGTAGGTGTTTTCATTTCATGACTAGCTACATTGATAAATTCTCTTTGCATTTTATCATGTGCTTCCAGCTGGTGTAGCAGTTCACCCTGCTTCCATAAGCCCTCAAAGATGGAAACGTAGGATACTACTGTTGGTTCACTGTTTGAATAAGTAGTTAATCCTATCGCCTCTATAAATTCTAGTTTTGAATCATCTGTCTTTTCTATTGCTAGTGACTCTTTTCTGTCGACAACTAATGTGGTAACTGTAGTTACGGCTGTCTCTTTGAATTGAATATGGCTACGCTGTACTTCAAAACCATTCTCTTTTTTCTGGATTTCTGGCCGCTTTTCGCTCACCGCTAAAGTAGATTCCCTATCTTGCAGTATTTTTTCGACAACATCATTACTGGGAGTTATGATTCTAACATTTACATTATTCTCTGCCACTGATTTCATTAAAAGTTCTATTGCCCCTATTCGATCCTCACGAAGAAAGGCATTGATCGTAGGAAGCATTAGCAATATTTCAGTTTTAGCTGATTTTATCATATTTGTGAATAAATCAAGTATCATTCTTGGGCTCTGGATTATGTCTGTCCTTCCTAAGTCAAGGCCTTCTTCAATTCCTCTTATCTTTTGGTCAGCAGGTATTGCTTTACTCCATAAGGTTTCAAAAACATATTGCTGCTGGTCAAGAATCGCTCTAACATTGCTATATATGACTTGTTGTAGTAGAGATGCTTCTTGCAACGTAGCCGACGCTGTGTATCCTTTTTCACTTATTGCAAAATTACCCTTAATTCCATCCATGTGACGAAGTTCTGATATTTGCATTAATTCCTTACAATATTCAATATTGTCTTTAGTGATATCTGTTATAAATCGTGACTGGACGGTTCTTGTTTTGAGTCCATACAATCCTTTCCTAAATACCTCCACACCCATTGCTACTGATGGCCAAGTATAGTCTGCACAAATATTCATTGAAACCTCTGCGCTGTTTAGGAATTTCATTATTACCTCAGTAGTCTTATCAAAGCCATACAATACTTCAGTCTTCTCAGAATCAAAAGTTGGAGTATTGGATGCTGACAATAATATTTTATATCAACCATTATAATATAAATAGTCTTTTCCTTGTTAATTGATAAGTTTAACCGTTCAATTTTGAAAAGTAGTTTTTTATTCTTAGTAATAAATTTCTTGATTTAATCACATTCAAAGCACTAATCTCGGCATCTGAGGGAGAGTCGGATTCAGTTACTCGTAAAGAATGCAGAAGACGCAAAATACCTAGTTGTATCCTGCAGACTGAATTTTAAGAATCGCACAGATACCACCAGCGTCCACACTGATTAAGCCAATACAATCTCGAGGCCTCATTGGACCAAGAGATATCCACTTTTGCGATCATGTCCTGAACTTCTAAACCCTTTATTCCACGTATGGTCTGTCTAGCCCTCGAACATACAATAAATTTACAATCGTAAAGCAATAAATTTAACTATATCGTATTCGCTCCATTGTGGTGATAATTATGTCTTTGTCTTACGATATGCTAAAGATTTATTGCTTGTTGTCGATGCTGCCATTACTAGTACTACATATATCTTTAAGTTATGATATGGAATCTGTTACTGGGTACGCAAAGGACGACCTCGCAATACCCTATATCAACGGCATGCAAACTCTAGCCATATTTGATAGTATATTGGATATTTTTGAAGGCAAACCATTTGAACACCAGGTAGAAATCGATGCAAACCTAATCTTTCCAAATGAAAGTCTTAAGCGTGAAATAATTGCCAATTCTACATCATTAGAATTTACCATGCCTGTTCTAAACTATAATCTGTTAGGTTTTAACATATCAGCTTCAAATATTGAAGTAAATGCAAGTTCGAAACAAGTAATTGATGATAGCAGCCAAAGTAATAAAACAAGAATAGATTTTCCAGTTATGCTAGCAAAGAATGTAAATGTAACCAATGAAATAACAAACCAGAATTTCAATGATGTAGATTTGTCGTCCATCTATGCCATCTATGATCCGAAGACTGACAAGTTCATATTTCACATCCCTTTTGATATAGCGGCTAGATATCTATTGAGAGGATCCTAGAATTATAATATGTTACCATCTAAACTAATTGAGGCCTGGGCATAACTCTAGGTGTATCATTTTAACAATATATATTGATCAATCTCAATTTAGCTAGCCTTTGGACGTCTGCTGTTTTAGAATCTCTTCAACATTTTTTGATAAACCATTTGATCTAGCCAAGTGATGTAAGTCAAGTCGACCTTGCCTGATTTCATCTGCTTGACGCACACGAGTTTCAAGGTGTGCCCCTCTTGTGCATCTTTGAATAGCGCCTTTTCATCCACCTAATATGATGGGATTGAGCATCAGACGCAATTCATCGATCAAACCTAGATCCATCAAACTGGATACTAGGGTGCGCCGCCGAGAACCAGCAGGTTATTATCTGGTTATTGTTTCATACTTCGGATCTCTTCCACATCCCTAATGATGCGTTTCGTCTTCCACGCCACTTTACTACGGTCTTGGAAAGGACGATATGGGATATCTTACTGGGGCATCATGCACAAGCGTTCTCATTTTTCTTCCCCCTATTGGGTTGGTCAGGAGAGGAAGCCAGTATTGTTCGTATTCGGGATACATCCCCCGCCCGAGGATAAAGATGTCATGTGAGCTGAGTGTTTCCACCATTTCTCTCCACGTTTCTTCATCCCCGACCATTGCCCAATCGAGTTCTCTAACTGAAATATCAACTGTAAAGAAGTTTCATGGTACTTTAGATGATGCCACATTTCGAATGCAGCACTTTCAATGACGAGAGTTTCTGCAACATCAAATGATTATTTGACAGCCTAATAGGAAGTATCAAACAAGTATGAAAGATAACATAGTTACTCTGTACTTCGACCTTAAATTAGGATGATGACTAGATGTGAAAAACTTTAACGCCGATTTACTATATTAACAACAGTTGATATCTGCAAATAGTAATAACAGATCCGTACAGTTATTGAATCATAAAGCGTACAGAGTATGTAATCAATAGACTGGGCACAATAGTAACTAGTGACATTGCCTTTTTGTTATGTGAATCATGCCTCTAGTATAAAAAAGATATCATTATCTCCGAATTACAGGCTTGTATTCTTGCCTGAATGATAAATCTTGGCAGCTAAATACTCTGAAACTAATCAATTAAGGAAAAAAAGTAACAATGGTAGAAATGAAGACAACATGTCGCTTCACGAAGGCAGAAAAAGCTTTGAGGCCATGCCATTACCTCCACGGCGTAAATGATGCAGTTACTGCCCGAAAGGAGGAACTTAGGATTTAAATTCGTCATGACACACATTTCGTAGGATCAATGGTAGTGTAAAAATAAAAATAGCAACCCTTTTATATTAAATTATAAGGGACCTGTGGAAATAGAAATCAGAATAGACTCACGCAATCCTTTCCTGTTACCAATGCTGTTAGGATCTATTCTTATTTTCCTTTCAGAGATTAATAATATATTTCATTCCAAGATATTATTGAAATAGAATGCGATTTTCCACTTTATTCCCTAGCAAGAAGTATATCCATCTAGTACCGGATGCTAATCATATATCTTCTATTCGTTTTTCACTTAACATCAAGTATGTCTTATTTTCTAAATGATACGGACTTTTAACAATGGCAGCAACTATTCGGTCGCCAGCATATCTTCTTAGACAGATTCGATAGTTACGTGTATAAGCCATAACATTCCCCTCCATGTGCCGCTTTGGCAATCTATCCATTTCAATATCTCTCAGCAAAAAATCATGTATTACAGTAACTCGACTACATCCAAAATCTCGATTTGGATCGAAATGATCAACTATAATAATATTCATATTTAGAAAATAGAAGAAAGATCAACATCGTGCATCTTTTTTGATCTCCGTTATTTCTGCCCTTATATACTATAATTTAGCTTACCCCTTATCTTGCGTCCCTTATTTTGTGCGACAATAAAACACATTGAAAATTAAGGATAAACAGTATTTTTGAGAAAGTGTCAATGTGTGTTCGTTTTCCATTTAGGTTTGCATTCTTTGTTGCCCTTGCAATCCGCTTCAGAGGCTTCATCATCGAAGTTGCCATTATAGGATCAACCTTTCGTTAAACGAAAGATCTGATGTCAGTTCGGAAACTTAAATTACCTCTTAAAATGCTTTGAAATAATGGGTCATAATTCAGTTCTTAAAAACTCCTTTGAAGTATATCACGCAATGAAATGCCTTCGTTCTCTTGGTCTATTCCCACATCATGATAGAGTGAAGTCATGGGATACACTTAAAATGGTTGATATAATAAAGCAAGCAGACAGAAGTGCTTTTATACTAGATGTGGGGTGTAACGGTTCTCCGATTTTGCCTCTGCTGAGGAGACTTGGTTTTATGAACCTATATGGATGTGATTTGCTCCTAAAAGAAGAAATATTAGCCGCAATCGAATTGTATAAGACCTTTCATATTTCAATTCAAGATCTAGAAAAAACTGAATATCAAAACAATACATTTGATTTCGTTACGTCATTATCAGTAATCGAACATGGCATTAATATTCAGAACTATTTCAAAGAAATGAATAGAATAATAAAAAAAGACGGATTACTTTTGACATCGACAGACTATTGGCCTGATAAGATAGTCAATCTAGTTAATACGGACGTAAATCCTAAGAATTCGCCTGATAACATTTTCAGCAGGAGAGAAATAGAGGAAGACGTAATTAGGATTGCAGAACGGAACGGTTTCCTTCTTAATGAACCGATAGATTTTACGTACGGAGAAAAAGTTATTCATTGGAATGATACATGCCTTGATTACACTTTCATATTCTTTACACTAAGAAAGAATTAATTAGTACGTAAAAGCCTGTTACAATTACTTGGCAGTGGAACAGGGCAGCCGTTAAAAGAATCGTGTGGCCAGAACAGGTTTGTGATGTGCTTTCCTTATCTTTTAGAGCCTATCAGAAATAGCTTTAATCGACTTGATTATTAGACCATTCAGTTCTCTTAGGTTTTTTGGGACTCAAGGGTTGTTCTCGCGCATAGATGGGTTCAATAGTAAGGCTATCTAACATTGCTTTCTTCCAATTTAGATCTTATTTCTCAAAGGATCTCATGCAATTTTCTGAAAACCCTTGCTACATACCCGAGTGCCGCTGTTCCTTGTAAGACTAGGATTCGTTGTGGATCTGGCAGATCTATTTAGGTATCATGGAGGTACCATCTGCAACTAGGCTTTTAGGCAGTTGTACCGATAGAGAGATAAGTCTTAGTATATCGTGTTTGAGATGATATGAATAGTTTCGAGCAACTTTGATCATTTTTCTTTTGATCTGCGAGCAATCTGAAGCATATTCATTGGCCATAGTATTTCCAATTAGACAGTCATTTCATAAGCGGGGACTATGGAAAGGGACAAGATTGACATGGGGCCAGTGGTTTATGAACCATATTTGACTCAAGTCTTGGACCCTGTAGTCTGTGATTTATGACTACAAGATTGAGAGGTATTCACATGAACACTCCCTAATCCTCTTGTTCTCTTAGCTTAGTTAACGTATCAGTTTGACCCTGTTTAAACAGTCCTGAAATAGTACCAGAGGAGTAGTCGGCCCACTTTTCTGAGATCGAATGTGGATCGTCGGCTCTTTCTATACGCATGATCCTATCAATTATGAATCCTCCTTCTAAAAGATGACTATATGGTCTTTTATTTTTATGACTGCGTGATTTGCTTGAACCTTCTTCTTGCAAAAAAGACCAAAGTTGTGCACGTGTTGCTGGGTCGTTTGGCGTGAAATCATCAATTAATTTTCTTGCTAATTTTATATAATCATCTACGAGCTCAGCCACCTTTTCGTCATATTCTGTTTTGTCATGAAATAGCACATCGTTTTTCCTATCCAGCTGCCCATCATGGTCCTGTGGAACGACCTTTTCTACCGCAGGCCACAGGTTAACTATATACACCTCAGATAAGTTAGGAACCTTATATGAAACTTGTTCACCCTCCCCCTTCCCTGGGCTAAGGACTTGTGCTTTAAGCTGCCCTTCAAGCTTCTCACGTCCAATTCTACCTACCCAATACCTTTGGTGCTCATTTATGAGTTCTCTTAAGGGGGTATTGTTGATATATTGCCCATCCCAGAAGTATTTTGACGTGGATGAAGATGAGGTTATTATCCCTTCATCATTATATGAATAGTCTATTGCTTCCAGCTTCGTGTAATTATAGTTTACAGGTACTGACGCACTCGCCAAAATATGTTCTATGTCTACACCTTCATCATAAAATATGGCGTGCTTCCCACTTTTCTCATTCCCGTATACTGAACAACGGAGCAGCTTCTGATGTCTTTCGCTACTTCGATGTTTCTGGAAGACATGTTCGACCAGATCTTTGTTTGATTCCTTGTCCGACTTTTTAGGATCTTCGAGATCCTCTTTACATATTCTGCATATTCTGCCTGTATCTGGGTAACTGTCAAACGCTACTGTCTTACCTTCCTACACGTCGATTGCCATTACTAGAAGTCTTGGATCGCCTTCGCTTGTCGCAATTGGGGGTACGATATATTTTGTTTTTAGGATGTTTTTCAGTGGCTCGTTACTATAGCGATACCAAACGTTGTTTGGAACAAAAGGAGAATTATTGTAGAACTTGTAATCCGACTTTGGAATGGCTATGGGTGATGGCAAACTATCTATTCCATAGGCAAGGGGCAAAAATACATTGCGAGCCCCGAATAATAGAAATTCAGGTACAGAAAAGTACCTTCTTGCGGCCTCAGGAGAAGCCTGAGTATCAAAGTATTCCTTTGACTGTTCGTACCATTGTTTGAAAAGAGGATTCAGCATAGAATAAAACTGTGCAGGAATATTGAACCATGACTTTCCAATCTCCCTCATGCCAGAGTATGCATCCCAGCCTACCATGAATAGAGGCATCAATTCGACTGCCGATATTGTCCGTGTATCTTTCCAGAATTCTTCAAGTTTTTCTGCTGACCCTTCCCAACATCTCAACGTACTCCAAGTAGGGTTTTGTCTTCTGGTCTCCGTAACATGACTCACAATAATTGCGGCGTTTATTGCGCCTATAGAAGTACCAGCTACTATATCAAAGATATTCTCGTCTCTATGATCTTCTTCAAGTTGTTTCCTGATATGATTGTAGAGTACTTGGTAAGCTCCGGCTTCATATGCTCCAAGAGCGGCGCCGCCCTGAAAAATTAAAACCCGTTGTTTCTCTGGAGGCTTTCCGAAACCTTTTTCACCTTGTACTATGTCTTCGTATGCTTTTCCCTGGGACATAAATGTAAACTCTGCACTGTTTATTCACATAAGCATTTCTATGATTCCAATATTTATCGCTAAGTTATGGATTCTGCCTCGAAGAGCACCATCCATAAATGACAGAAATTCCCCACTCTTTCGACGCATGACTACCGCGTCCCCTAGATAGCTTGAAAGTACTGTCTCAACACAAACTACGTATCTTCGACAGCCATTCACGTCCAGACCACAGTGGGCCACTTCCTCGACCGCCGTCTCCTCAACCGAGCCACCTCCCCTGTCAGGTATTATATAATAATGAATGGTTTAGGTAGAGGCATCACAGTTGAACGTACTGTGCGACTGGTCAAGGATATCAACAAAGTTTTGGGTTTCTACGAGGAAGTTAATTATTGCATTATGAACGGAAGGAAGAATCAACTTCATATAACGAATTGTTTGATGCATTCAGGATGTCGCCGCAGTTCTGGTCTTGACTTAACAGTTGTCCAAAAGTTGTCCGAAAGAACTTTCACCTTTTTCGCACCTGTGAGTAAATCATTCTGCTCACTTACTCTGGGAATACAAACCTAGACTTTACCAGGATAGGATTACAATGGGGATTGCTTTTGGCAACACCAATTCACCTTTCAAGGAGTATTTGATGTAAGACGTGGTGCATGAAAAGGTTAAAAACTAATACCTTTATAATGACATGTCGACTACAAAAATGCCATGGCTAGTTACTACAAGTATCATTAACAAAAAAACTTACTTGATGACGTTTATTGCTTGGGCCATAATACTTACCGATGTAATCTTTGGCACCTTTTTTGACGTTTTGGGAAAGCCTCTTACTTCTCCTTTTGGTGTAATATTATTTATAGCAATGACTATCACTGTATTTTTTGCAGGTCTGTATGCCCTTAGACATTATATGGTTGCATTGCGCAAAGACCTTGAGGCTCCTTCGTTTTTTAATAGGCTGTACAAGGCAACACCTATTTTTCTTTATGCACTTTTAGTCGTCTTTGGAGCTATTATTGTTGAAATGGTGTTATTTTCACAATATAGCAGTTACCTGCTCATTCTACTTCTCGTAATAAGTGCAGTAGCCATCTTGTTCTTTGGTTTTCGCACTTACAAATTCTTGTCATGGTTCAATTCGAGTGCCAACAAACGACACTATATCATGATATTGGCATTTGCTGTATCATCGATGCTCCTTTGCATCAGCACGACAGTTGCTATTACACTTGATATAAAGCAATTAGTCGTTTCAAGACCACCCTCCATAGATCCAAATTACCCCGCTAGCAATTCTATGGCACACAGACAATTAACTAGTATAGAACTTATCATTCATCTCTATGGGTTTCTTGTCCCTCAAGTTACTGCCATTGCTATCGCAGAAATAGTTGGTGTTGCATTTTTCCTTCGTTATTTTAAGGATCAGATAGGAAGAGCAACATTTTGGACAATTATAATTTTACCACCTGTACTTTTTTTAACTGGGGTATTTGGTCCTCAATTTTTAAAGTCAACTGGAAGTGAATTTGTATATATGGAGTCCCAGTTCCTTATCTTTAGGGTAATAGGTACCGCAGGATGGGTTGCAGCTGATTTTGTAATAGCTTATGCATTTATTTTAGTAGCAAAAACACTTGGACGGCAAATTACCTCTTCTCATATCATTAACTATTTGATTATAGCAGCAGTAGCAACCATTTTAATTTCTCCAACGACCAATAACTGGATAACCAACAATTCTTATCCACCCTTCGGAGCAATCCAACGTGCCTTTCTTGTGCTTGCTTCTTTTCTCTTTAGCTTAGGAATATACTCTGTCGCGTTGTCAGTGGCCCAAGATTCAGAATTGCGTCATTTAGCCAGAAAATATGTAAAGGAGTATTCTCTGCTAGATACTTTAGGTAATGCACAAGAGAACGCAGAGATTATGCGAAAGCTTGTAAAACTAATCCACCAACACGCAGATGCTATGGAAAAAGAAACAGCAGTACAATCTCCAATGTTAGATGATAACGAAGTTAGACAATATATAGAAATGGTAATTACGGAGACTAGAGGAAAAAAGGATGACAGAACAGTAGGCGCCTAGCTTTAAGCTTAGTGGCTGATGCTTGACACAAAGAGGAACCAGATCTCTCCTTTACAAAAAAGCCTTAGAAGACAGGTGTCACTCAGTTGCACTTACAGGTAATGGTGAGGACTGTCTCAGGTTATATGTTGATAGCCTCAAACCCAAAAGGGCAAGAGGTAGAAAATCTCAGATATACTCTTCGCCATTTGATGTCGTGGTACTCGATTACATGATGCATAAGAAGAATGATCATAATAATAGCAGCGTTTCCACCGTTGGGGGGCTCTGATACTGGGGAAGATACATCTGAGGATAAAACAACTACAAACAAAACTCAGGCAGAAATGGGTATAGGTATGGCTCCTTCAGAGCCCGCCCCACTTCCTTCAACTGCTCCTCCCACTGCAGGTCCTGGTGACCTTGTTGTTCCACCATCACCCGATGACCCGGACTTTTGCTTAAAGGAGTCCGGCCAAATGCAGATGACGGGTGGTAAACCTTCCCCTCAATGTACGCCAGGGCAAGGCGGCGTAGTACCGCCGCCCACAGAATCTCGGCAGCACCAACCTGTAACCCCTAACAGTGAATCCTCAACCTCTGGTTGGGCAGGATCAAAATCAAGGGACTCAATCCGTACCCGATCAGGTAGAGCCGTTTGACCCGAGTATTATGGCCCTTTGCTATCCTGTCCGTTTAGAAGAGGTCGTCTTTACCTCCACAATCCATTCGCATTTGATACCATACTTGGCGTGATGCTTTTCTACCGCATTCTTCTCTGGGGCTTCAATTAAACAGAATACCTTGTCATCTTCGATATTATACAAAATGTCTTCAGTAGTAACACCAAACTCATCGGGAAGTTCATTTTGCATTTTCTTTAACATCTCCTCATTCACGCCTCCAGTTGGATGCACATCTAGGAACCTTGCCAATATATGGTTTTAATTATACTCAAAAGTTGTATATATACATCAATCTATATTAATTTCATTATTTAACACTCATTTGGTTTTGCATTCCAATATGGACGCTCATAGAGATGCGAAGAAGAGTCAAAGAATCAAGAGCAGGGTGATGTTGCAGAACGAGTCCATTAAATGGATAAATGACTTTGTGTATCGTCTCATCTGTAAGTCGTGGTGTAGCTTCATACCAGCTATCCCCAGCTTTCGTCTCGGTTAACTGTCTAGACGAATATCCTAGTACAACGCTGCGATACTAATTCCTATCAGTTGAATTCACACGATCTGGATTAAGAAGCGAAATGTCAATAAATGGAAAGGCACTACCCGTTGCTAATGGCAACTCACCGTTCCACGTATTAATAGCCTGCCATCTGAGGTAATCTGGATTTTCTTTGAGTTTTTCGGTAATTGTCTCAATCGCTTCAGCTTCGCCTATTGCCTCGGCGATTTTAGCCTTTCCTATTCCCACTGCTTCAGCTTCCCGTGATAAGGCTTGTATTCGAACCTTCTCAAGTATATTTTGCTCCCTGAGCACTTCCTGTGAAGCTACCACTTTAGCTTCGACTGATGTCACAAAATCTGGAGAGAATTGGAAGTCAGTTATAAAGACCTGCTCTGAGATGATTCCTCTTTGGATTAATGTTGCACGGATTACCTCTCCGATCGTTGCCTTCGCCTCCTCTCTTTTTGTGATCAGTTCTTCCGCTGCAAACTTCGCAGTGCTAGCTTTCACTGATTCCTGTATGGTTGGCGCAATTATTCTTTCAGAATAATCTATTCCTAGGGTCTGATATAGGTCATTAACTATTGTTGGGTCTAGATGATAATTCAGTGCTACCTCTGTCGATACTAACTGTAAATCTTGGGAAGATGAAGTTGATGGTGCCTGATACTTTAAGGTCCTTACGTCCATCTGTACCACGTGTTCTACGAACGGAATAATGAAAGAGAAGCCCTCTGGGAGTATTCTATCCTCAACTGCACCAAGGTATAAAACAACTCCACGGTGACCTGCTTCCACTACTACAGCAGATTGTGAAATTACAATCAAAATAACTATGGCTGTTCCGACGCCAAGGAATATTTTCATCTTGCTTTCCACGAACGAGCCGCTTGTTGTCTGTCCTGGGATCATTAATTTACCTTCTGAACTCAATGGTGAGGTCGATCTAAGGCTCTTAAAATACTTCCTTATGTGATCCAGACGATTATTTCTGGTGCCGTCTTCCATCTATTCCACCCTACGTGCTGACATATCCGCAATTTTCCATTAGATCAAAATTCTTTGTAACACACATCTGTTTTCAAAATTTATATGTGTAGATTAAGCCTTTAAGTCTTTAAATGGTCTAGAATGTAGCTTTTTTAGCCTGATTCATGCCCTAATATTTCGTTTTTCTTAAGCAACAGACAGCAGGTACAATTAACCTTAATGCAGTCTTGTGCCTCAGTATGCTTACATACATGACACCAACATTTCTCAGCTTTAATTTTATCTTGTATCTTCCTTACTTCGATTTTCTTTTTTTCTCTCCAATCATAGTAAACCCATACTGTGATAAGCGAAACAGACACCAACAATAATTCCCATACAGCAATAATAGGAATTTTAAAAAGGAGCAAGCTAATTGCTATCATTCCAGTACCGATAGCCAAGACCATCAGGTATCTATTGATATTCATATGCTTTCCCTATCTCTATAGTCTTATTCTGTAGCGTTCATATAAAAAGACAATTTAACAGGTCATAAGATATGATACTCCATATGATATAAAAAATCATTTAAAAACACAGGTACGCATCAGTATCTGTATGAAAAAGGAAGCGGACGATATAAGTGACATAATAATATCTTGCCTTGCAAAAAATGCACGCATATCTTCGCAACAAATATGCACTGAGCTAAGATCTAGAGGTATTAGAAGGTCAGCAAGGGCAGTTCTAGAGAGAATAAGGAATCTTGAAGCGGATGGAAGAATCGGGGGCTACACGCTCAAACCTATAAGCAAGAACTTTGAGAAGGTTGTTATCAGGCTTATACTAATAACCTTCAAGACATCGCCTATTTTTAACGAACGTGTAGCGATGTTTACAAGCTATCTGCAGACTGCTCCTTTTGTAGCTTTTGCTGCTAGGACAAGAGGAGATTATGATTGGATAAACGTTAAAATCTTTCCTAATACAAAAATTGCAAATCAAGAGAGTGACACTTATAGGACGATGTTTGGAGATATTATTGAAAAATATACTGCCTTTGACCTAACCATAGTTAGACCGCCAGCATTCGTTCAGGCAACAAACTATCAGGTCCAAGATTTTTATAATTTTCTGCAGGGTTGGATAAAGGAAGAATAGATGTTCGCTTTCGGAAATTCTTTAGGAATTAATCTTCCGAATTAGCAATTGTGATTTCTGTAAGAGTAAAGATATTAATACTTTATGATATTTCTTTACACTGATCATGCTTAATCAGAATAGTCCTTTAATTGATAAACTAGAATCATTAAAATGCAACATCTCTTATGTAGTAACACTAAATTTAATGGGAGATATTATTCATGAACATTATAGAGATATTGTCGTAACAGATCTAGATAGTGAAAAGATTATGAATGGCATAAGGAGGATAATAACTGCCACTAGTCTATTGAATTTTGATAATGTGAAATTTCTTATGTATGAAGAAAACAATCACAAAAACGTCATAATTAATTTTCAAGAAACTAGCGTAGTAATAGGTCTTAGCAAGGATGCATCAGTATCCGATGTGCTTGGCATCTTAAGTGAGATTTTCAGTCAGCACTAAGCAAAATGTAATTTGGTAACATTGGAGGTCACACGTCAGTCCTTAGTTCTGAAATAATCCTAAGGTTTTTATCGATCATAGAATGGATTTCTAATCGAAACCCCATTAATATGCTAGTGATCTTCACACGTTTATCTTCATATAATTTCTCGTTGGCCTCCTCTATCAAACTGTCAAGTCTAGATAGCGAAATTCGAAGGGAAAGCAGGGTTCTCTTCAATATTTTTACTTGTTTATGAATATGAGTGTGATCGTCATTTATATCTGAAGTGGAATCGTATTTAGTGTCTTCACCATCATATTCATATTCCCGCTTTTCATGTCTAGCAATTTCTCTAACTTGCCTGAGCGACAAACGCTTGCTAATAATTTCTCTTGCTACCATCCTTTGCTTATCTTCGTTTAGAAGTTTAAGCTCTAATGCATGTGATACCTTTAGTCTATCTTGCGATATCTGTTCAATGATGTCTGTCGGTAATTTTAGAATTTGAATTCTGCTTGATACATATTGTTCACTTTTTGAGATTACTTTAGCTAATTGTGATACTCCGCCCCAACCGTAATCCAGAATATACTTTCGGAAAGCTTCAGCTTCTTCAATTGGATCCATTGTCATTCTCTGCATATTTTCAACAAGTTGGATTTCGAAAGCATCTTTGTCTGAAAATGTGATAACCCTGGCTGGAATTTTTTTCCATCGTAGCAGTTTACACGCATAGAATCTTCTATGCCCTGCTATAATCTCAAAACCACCATTCAGCGGCCTAACTGTTATCGACTGGATTAGTCCATGCTCTCGTATACTAGATGCTAATTCTTTTATATTTTCTGAGGGAATAGAAGTCTTACAAAGCCTAACCGATATTGAAGCAGGTCGAATACTGCGAATATCTATTAATTCGTCAATAATTTCCTCATTTTTTATCAATACAGAATTAAAGCGTCAAGTATTATTTAAGCAGAGTGAAATACTACAAAATATTGGCTCGTCAGTTCAATGTGGACGCTTTTTCACGATATCACGATGAATATTACACAATCGACTTTTGATAGCTCATAGATAACAAAGACTTTGGTTAAGGCGAAGAGGAAATGAGCCCAAATTTAAGGTTTAATATAGCTTCATCCTTATTAATGGTAGTGCCTTATACAGATCTTCCATATTCGTATTTCGAATATCTTTGGAAAGGAATAGTCAAAGTCGATTATAGTTTAGTCAACAAAACCTCTGAAGGTCATGAATATGGTGATTATATGATCGTTACAATTAATGATTCGAGATACAGAAATGAAGATAATGCGCAATTAGATAACTATAACGGACTTAATGACTTTCCAAACGAGATTGTCGTGTTCGTCAGAGGCAATGAAATTCTAGAGCGAATGCAATGTACTGTAATTAAAGGTTACAAAGAAAAAGAATACAAAAAACTGCTTCAAAGATCGCCTGATATTCGTAGAAGCTTAGATTGCAAAGGATTTATTCTTGAGCCAAGTACAGAAGATGCTACTCTTAATGTCGATGCATGTCTCGCTTTACTTCAACTTGATAACGAATACAGTGATGAAATATACTTTAACCAGCTAGGAATATATGCATTTACATCTGGTTCTCAGACATCAAATATAACGCTTAGAGATCCTCGTAGGTCTGTAACAACATCCTTTGTAGCTTCGAAAGAGAAACCGTTTATAGCATATGTTTACTCAAAAGATAAGACATGGAAATTTTTTTGCGATGATTCGGGGATAAAAGTGATACAAGATTTGATAGAGAATAAGGAAGAGGCGCAACACAGTCTTATGACGAAAGACAGTGCACTAGAAATTCTCAAGAAGAGGCTTGCAAGGGGAGAAATAACCATAGAAAAATACCAAAGAGTGAAAAGAATAATTTTAGAGGATGAAAATTATTCGGCAAACTGGATATAGGCTTACAAAGTATATCGTCATAACAAAAATATAAAATATCAAAAAACGGAATGAGAAACTGATCTTTCTAGACTCGGATATCTAGTTGTTCTAGAATTCTTTATACTCGAGGTACTTTCCATCCATTATAATTCTAAGACGAGGTTCACCATGACTTCCAGTTATTTTTTCTAGTTTGATTGAAAAATCAATTGCGCTCATAATCCCATCTCCTCCACGACCAATTTCATCGGCAAATAATTCATTAAATACTTCTCTCATTGCATCTCCATAAAGACCTATAGCTTCCAGTATCCTGTATTTGAACGGATCAGTTTCAGTCGGATAATTTGTTCTTACTGGATAGGTGAAGAAGGCTTTTTTAGTTTCTGTGTCTAAGTCAAGTAACTGTGAAAGCTTTTCGACATCATTAATACTGAGTTTATGCTGACCATGTAAAGCTGCAGCAATGAACATCGCATCCTTTCCAATTGATTGCGCTAATTTTGTATAAGTTATTCCTTTTTGTTTCATTCTTTCCCTAGCTCTTCGGAAAGCATCTGCCTTTTCCTCGGGTGATGCCATAACTTCTGTTTTCGCCATGTCCAAGTTTATCAAAAACATTCTCATTAGTATTTTTATCTTATAGTTGCTTAAATAGACTTCAGGTTTCAGATAATCTATACACATACTCTTCGATTAACTACTTTAATACTAGTGATATCTAAAGCGATCACTTGTCTAATCGTACCTTCTCTGTGTCTAGATGTATTACAGGAACGCGTATTCAAGTACATGAAAAAACCCAAGAGAGCGTAACTAGAAATGACTAGTGATTCATCATCGAAGATTAGAATGTTGACATAATTTTAGTAATCACTACAGATTGGAATTTACTCGGCGCCGGGTAAATTTTCATCAAGATTGAACCCCTAATTACCTGTATTCTAGTCAACAAGAGTGTAAAATCGAGAAACCTAATACTGCTAAAGAGCACAACAAACTATTATGCCCATCTATATTTATCGGATGAGAATGAATCAAAGGTATAACCCTTTAATACTCATACCTCTTAGTTTTTTATAAATGAACAGAATCTTTGACTTATTTCCAATGGCAAAACAATGTATAACTTTGTTTGATTTATGGAGCCATTTAACATGGTAACACATAACCTAAAATTTTTAATTCTGGTAACGGGAATCCTGATGCTAGTGGTATCTTCTATACCGCAGTACTCAACTGGACAGGAATCTCCAGATTATTTTATGTTAAGTTGTGACAATATAACTAGCCAAGCAAACCAGTTATTGGAATCAAAAGGTCCTGTTCAACGTAACATGCTTGATTTGAAGAATATGACGTTCCTAATGAATCTCTATAACTTTAAATGTGCTTAGTATGCCGAGAAAAACAATGATATCATTTAATGAATTAGGTCCTTATGATGAACATATTAGTTATTACATTCATCATAATAATGTCGCAGTTTTGTTTATACGTTAGTGATAATGTTTCCCTTGACGAATGTGATATATGTCAAGAATATTTCAGATGGATCCACCTTCCTGATAAAGCGTATGCAGCGTCCTTTTTGAACAAGAATTCCAGTCATAGCACACAAGAAAATGAAACTATTCTAGGACGAACTATTGCGGAATGTTACCTTAATCCTCTGTGTTTCAAATTGGAAATTCCATAGAACATGAATAAATAACACATAACCACCAGTATTGACATCCAAGAGGAATTTAGATCATAATAGTAGTCTAATGGTAAACTTGGTAGAAATCTATAAGCGTGACCCATCACTTCCCTACCGAACGACGATTTAAACATAAATCGCCGAATTAACTATATCTATGCAGCAAAGAATCGGTATCTAATGAGTGGAAATATCGATAAAGAGATTTCAGATCCATTACCTCATCTTTCAGATTCAAGATCTTATATTCCTAAGGTGACATCATCTAATCCAAATCCTACAGCGGCTTCTGGTGGACCTGCAGTAACTAATCCCACTACAACCTTATCACCGCCATCATCTCCAGGAAGCGAGCAGGGTACTATACATGAGGAAGCTCCGCCGCCACCTCCTAGACTATTAGCCGGCATTTTTGGACTTCCGGATACACTTAAGACTCTTAGCAATCTAGGTCTTGCCAAATGCAAAGTAAATCCTGCTCAAGGAATATTGATGGGCTGGCAAGCCATGGCATACCTTGCATTTGCAGCTCTCTTTGCATTCGTAATCATGGCGGCTGTTTCAGCAGATCTCTCCCCAGGGCTTGGAAGATTCCTTATGTGGGTTGTGTTCCCTGGTACGGCTCTGGTCGCTGTAATAATATTCGGTGCCAATTTGGTAACTGGGGACTACATGACTTCAGGCATATCCTTAATGTCAAGGCAGGCAAAATGGAGAGAAGTCTTTTATCAATGGAGTATAACTCATTCTGGACATTGGATAGCAGGTGTGGTTTTAGGATGGATGATAATTGTTGGAGCTAATCAATTGGCAGGACCAGGACTTGGTCCTCTATTCTCCGGATTTCTAGTCGGCGTAGGAGAAACAAAAGTCCTGACTCTAACATGGGATGAGCTTTTCTGGCGAGCAATTTTTGCTAACTGGATGGTTACTATGGCAGTCTGGGGAGCATTCAGGACACAGGAAGTAATAGCAAAGATTTTACTGATTTCGTTCCCCCTAGGGACATTCTTTGCAGTTGGCTTTGAGCATAGCATTGTTAACCATTGGGTACTATCTGCTGCTATTTTTCAAGGAGCAGAGTACACATGGGGGGAAGCATGGTGGAAAAATCTGGTTCCAGTAACATTGGGAAATATTATTGGAGCCACTTTCTTCATGGGTATGGTATATTGGTATACAGGAGGTATGCAGACGTGGCTATCCTCAGAAAAGTGGAGACAACCTCATGGTACATACAGGGATCTTGCGAGAGCCTTTAAAGATACCATCTCTCTTATGATCATCTTTACTGCAGTAACACCTGCTGCAATAGGTGCAATACTATTATTTGTAATAGAACCTGCAATGGGGATATTACCTGGCACTAGCAATCCTAATTGGATAGAACCGATAATTGCTATCGGTTGGTTTGTAGGCATATCACTCATAGTCAAGTGGTTCCTATGGCCAAGGAGGCCCTGGTATAAAATACCTGCAACATAAGTTGCAATAACCATAATTTTTTGTATATCAATTTGATGTAGTTGCTAATTTCTATGCATATGACAGAATCATGCAATAGGAACTTTACAGTTAGATGATGATAATGATGAACTGTTTCTATATACGATGCTATAATTAAAAGACAAAACCAACTACATTGGTTTCTGTTTTGATAACAATATTAGGTACTAATAATAGTAATGCTTAAATTATATCATTATCATAAATTATCAATGCAAAGCATAGAAATATCAAACAAGTCGAAAACCCGTGTACTAGGACTTATTATGGTAGTACTCTTTATTACTATTCAAGAATATTCTTACACATATGGCCAAGATATTGGTAACCAAACTGGTAACCAAACTGGTAACCAAACTGGTAACCAAACTGGCAGTATGTCGTCAGAACAAGAATTCGAGGAGGGGGAGGAAATCGGAGAAGAGGAAACTCTTTAAAATACCCTTTCTAAATGGAGGCGTACCAGACACCGAACCCCATATTAGAATCATGAGAGGAAAATTCACCATCCCTCAGATACCTTAAGATCACGGATTCAGTTATAACCCGGCTTTGTAACCACGACCCTTAACAAAGTCATTTAAGGCTCCAATCATCGCACCCATTTTGTAGATGTTGGGCATTACATCTACAAATACATTATTTTCCTCTAGTACCTTTCTTGTTGAAGGACCAATCACGGTAACTATGACTTTTGCATTAAGAGACCTCACCAAAGACATTTCTAAACTGTGATTAATCGCAATCCTAAAAAGCTCTTGTGCTGATGGCGGACTGGTAAATGTTATAACATCAATAGTTCCTTTGTTTATTTCTTCTATAAGTTTGACAACCATTAACTCATTTGGGGGCTCATACTTAAAGCCCATTCTTTCAAGTATTCGTGCTCCAGCACTATCAAGTTTATTGGAATAGGTATAAGTGAATGACTCAAATACATCGGCGCCATTCTTTTGAAGTTCGTCACTCAATACTCGCGAATATGAACCATGCCAAAATATTGCGATTTTCTTGTCTCGGAGATCATATTTCTGGAGCAGCCTAAGTATTCCTTTTGCAGTATTTTCATCTCTTGGGATTAGCTGTGCTCTTAATTTAAAATGAGATAGTGCTGTGTTTGGCTTGTCACTTCTGCATACTATTGAAGTATCATGTAATGCATTAGTAAGAAGGTCCTGTATTCCTGACTCTTTGGCAATATCCATAAGAGAGTAAACACCAGGACCAGTCATGAAGACAACGTAATCAGGTTTTTCTCTTAAGATTTTCATAATAAACTGCTTTCCTCGTTCACCTGAAGGTTGCGTTATTTCAATTCCAATCGTTGGTGCAATATACGGTCTACCTCCAAATGATCTTATTATATGAGCTAGTTCGTGTGCCCTGCGACTCCCAGTCACTGCTATAGTCAAATCGGAAAGTGACATAAGCTTAAGCATCCATTGTTATTCCTTCCTTAAACGTCAATATGAGCAGGATCATAACGTAGATCAAGCTCACCCATAAAAGGAGGCAGCACGCTACGATTCAAATATAATAACACTTGTAGGAACTAACTTTATTATTCAATTTTTCTCTGATTTTTTATGTAAACGTTTGGAGTGCTTACTTGGATTTGTTTTTTCTGAATGATAACCCATGCGCATGCCGCCAGTGCCTCCACTGACACTTTCATCTTGTGGAGGATTTGCTTTTTCTGAATGATAACCCATGCGCATGCCGCCAGTGCTACCAGGTTCTTCTGGACTAGCTTTTTCTGAATGATAACCCATGCGCATGCCTGCACCACCAAGAACTTCTCTTTTCTTATGCTTCTGCCTTTTTTCGCTATCTGATTTCATGCCATTTATTACGTCTTAGATCCAATTAAACATATCAAGGTCAAAATGGTTGAATCACGGCTTCAGCTCTGAATGTTATGTATGAAATGTTTGCCCCCGAATACTATTGTCTTCAGTTTCAACGCTTATCTCTAACTCCTTCTTATGTACTTTAATTCTATCTCTCAGAAACGGATACTTCAAGCTCAGAATTTGACCTGCCAAAATTGCTGCATTGTACGAGGATCCCATTCCTACAGTAGCAACAGGTACTCCTTTAGGCATTTGCACAATTGAAACTAAGGAATCGAGACCACCAAGGAAGCTGCTTTCTAAAGGAATGCCGATAACAGGTATGTTAGTAAGTGAGGCTATCATTCCAGGTAGATGTGCAGAACCGTTCCCACAGGCGATTACTACTTCTATCCCTTTTTTTCTAAATCGTCTATATAGCGTAGTGTTTTGTTTAGAGCTCTATGCGCGGCTACTATTGAAATTTCGTAAGGTATTTTGAAAGATTCTAATACTGGAATCAGCTACTTTATTTTACTAAATAATTGAAGAGAAGGAGCTGCGATTGAAACTACATGTCGTTCAATAGAACCTTTCCGGCCACGAATCACGCTGTCGCTATTTTGGGTAAGTGAATTCATATCTATATATAGTCAGATCACTCGTAGAATAGTGTATTCGTGATATCTGCTACTTGTCTGGAGAAGCAGATGCTAGATGTGGCTCTAGAGGAGACCTGAATGGTAAAGAACCAGGGTGCGGTTTCCAACCAATTAAGCGAAATACATGATATGGCAGTATGTTAGTAGTACTATTCATACCATTTTTTTATACCTATGTCTACCTTTTGCGATTAAACCTTAATCCAATTGGGTTGCTCTCTTTATATCTTCACTTATGCTGCAGACCTGGCAGCAGGGAACAGTATTATCTTTCGAATTATCTGAGATATACCAAATATGCCTTGTATAGTCTAGACTTTCCCAACATATCTATTGCGGAGGAAATCTGCGGATATATAGAAGACACAGAGGAGATGTCAGATTACTTAAATGAAGAGTCTCGTATGTTCAATAGCAATGAAGATTCAAGAAAATGAGGGGGAGCATGGTCTAAAAACGAGGATCACACATGGATTAGAACTGAAAATAGAGCTTTGTTGTGATAGAGAACAATCACTAATCATCTATTGTATTTTTCATACATTTCACGCCCTTACGGCGCCTGCATATCACAATACGTAACCGTTTCGGCTAACAGACATTCTTCATATGCATCGGCCAGTCTCTTCTCCGCATCTATGACCTGATTCCAAGAATTGACCAGTATCCAGATAAAAGCAATGAAAACCATCAGACCGCCTATGAGTCCGATTATCTTTCCTTTACTCATAAACTATGCGTCTCTTTATTCTCTACATACTTAAGCGTTATGAAGTCTGTCTTTATTTTTTTGAGGGAGCAGTTTATTCCTTTATCAAACTCGTAACCGAAATGCAGCAGCAAACCAGAGGAATGCCATGTCGGGTAGGTATTAAAAAATTACACATTTCTTTTCTCTAAAATTAATAAGTGTCTGTCAGTTGACATGATTGGTATGATGCGGTTGATTGTGGTTTCGATGGTAACTGCGCTTGTTATCATCTTCATCTCACAACAGATGGGTGGATTCAATGCGTATGCTTCTGAAAATTCTCCGTATAACTCAGGTTACAACCATGGCTGTGACGATGCAGGAATTTCAGACCCAAACGACAGATATATTAATCAGCCAGAGAAGGGGCCCGCATTTCATACTGAAGAGTTCATGAGTGGATATGATAATGGATTTGAGTCGTGTAAAGGAGACACATCCAATGAAAATTGTGATTCTTCATATCCTGATGTCTGTATTGCACCTCCACCTCCAGATCTAAATTGTGATGATGTTTCCTATAAAAATATCAAGGTCGAAGGAAACGATCCGCATGGATTCGATAGAGATTCTGATGGTATAGGGTGTGAGAGTTAAGTATAGTGACGCAAATACAGACAGCAACGCTGTCGAATGTCACTCGGCCAACAGCCGCTAGTAAGAGGAGGCGATGAATAACATAATGAACAGAACCGTTGTCCCAATTGCTGTTGTTGTGCTAGTCCTCTTGTTTGTGACTGTGCCAGTTGTTAGGGTCTGGGCGCTCGAATGGTGGCAAGCCAATCCGCCAAAGCATCTATCTCCCGAACAAAAGGCACTAGACAAGTGGGAATTGCAGCAGTATTTCAACGAACTTACAAGAATCCAAAAGAATTTGCCACCTTTGACATTCGAGCAGCAGATCCAACTGGCAAAGGAGCACCTTGCATTGATAGCGGCAGCAGAAGCACCTACTAACAACATGACGAGAACCGAAGACGACGGATATACATATCCAAAGAATGCCACTGCTGAGGTCAGCATAAAATCATTTCATTGGGCTACATTTTCCTTATTGTAATAAAGAAAATGCTTAAGACAATGAGTAGAGACAGACAGTATCTTGTGGACGCTGATTAGATACCAAGTACCGCTTAGCGTCAAAAATGCAGTGGAACTAGAACACAGTATTTCTGTCTTCGTCGCGACATCGACTATAACCATCGGCTATTTTAGTGATAGGGATTCTTCACGTCTTACGGATAAATATCATGAATGTTGTACATGTAATGTTAAATTGTACCCTATTCAAAGCATTCAACGCAATATCAGCATATCCGAACCTAGCCGCATTCGCTACAGGGTAAGCAATCACAATGGCTATTGGAACAGCAATAGGAATGCTAGACCACAGTAATAGCCAGCAATTCTGTTATGGATGCTAGAGAATCCGCCTTCATTTTTTTGTAAACACAATTTCAGACTAAAACACCGCATTTGGGTTTTCATCACGCCAGCAGCCAAAGCCCCCAGTTGCTATCTTATCTTCCAACTCTCCTTTTCTAACTTTATCCTGGAAGCCTTTGTAGTCCAATCCCAAAACATGAGCCACCCTCTCGCTGTACCAAGTGCTCTCGAACTTGGGGTTTGGCTGCGGCAGATAAATGGATTCATCCGCGTTGAGAGTTCTCCGGTCATATTCCTCTGAACTTATGTTGTGAACGCGGCAGACCTCTTGTTTGTAATAGGGTAGGATATTTTTGACGTACCAGTTGAATCTATATTCATCAAGTCTGTCCTCCTCCTCTCTACTCATTTTATCCAGAATTTTAGAACGAGCATAGACTGGCGTATTCCAGAACCTGAGGGCAAACTCTTCGAACAGGTCTGCTTTTGCAGCAGTTGCGTTAGTTGCAGTTGCGTTAGTTGCAGTTGCATTAGTTGCAGTTGCAGTTGTTGCAAGTCTTCTTCTTGCTTGTTCTAGTGCTTGTTCTAATAATATTTGCTCTTGCTCTTGCTCAGAGGAGAATGGGGCTAGACCTATCTCTTCTTCAATCCTGTCTAGCCTATTGGACATGTTACTAATCGACTTCTTATCGACTTTCAATTTTATCTAGCCTCTCTTGAAGTGTTTTGAATGCTAATACGGAGGGACCTTCCGATAGTAATCTAAACCTTATTTCGTCGGCCTTCATGATAATCTTTAGTGCTAAGAGTCGTTCTCTTGTCGGAGTTTTTTCATCATTATATATTTTCCATGATTCTCTCTTGGCTTCATTTATTCCATCTAGACTTTGGGTATAGAAAAATGCTAAAGACTCCTTTGCTAACTCATACACGTGTTTTTGTGATTCCTCTTTAAGCACTCCTATATCTCTTGAAATGGTTGATTGATTAACACCCAGTTTGTAGGCGATCTCTTTTTCAGTGGCAGCCTTGGATAGGAGGGATGCTACTTGCTTCCTTCTTTCTTTGATCTCGACCTTAATTTTTAGGCTATGCATAGCCGAACTCAAAATATGCATCTATCCCTTCATGAAGGTGGGCTTTATGCATTTTCACGTATGACTATCACTGCGGCTATGTCTGCTTTTGCCTTCGTATTTGGGTTAATATTAACAACCTTATCGAAACTTATTTATGATCGAATCGAAAATTGCGCGGAATGCACCCCCTATACTAAAAGAAAGGTTGTTGGCTGGAAGAATAAGAGGGCACAAAAAAATAGGGGGTGAGCCTGATTTACGCAGGCATGATATGATACCTTGTATCTTTTCCTGAACCTATTCTTTGGATCTTGAGCAACGTATGCCCTTCAATCAGAAATGCATCTATTTGTTCAGATGTCCGTTTGCTTACAGGCCAGATTTTCTCCAGACTGCTATTGGGGTCTGTTACCCAATATTGGAATCGACGCACCTTTTTTCCGTCAAATTCGCTTTCTACCGGTTCTATCTTTTCCGCGTCAAAAAGCAACGCTATTTTCTGGTTAGGCTGAATGGTAAGGAATCTGCTGTCGTCCTTTTCCCGTAGTTCTACATTTCTTTGAAGATTTTCTCTTGCGTGTTCAGTTAGTTGGTTTCTTGTTGTTTCCAATTTTCTATCTCACTTTTTTCTTTGCAGGCAAATTGGCATACTTTCCAGTATGGAAGGTAAGTACTCAACCACGCCACGAGAAGGCTTTGCCTATGTGGTCAAACTGTATTGCCTAGAAGGCAAGATTATTGTCATTCACATGCTTCGTATGATTCCTTTGAACCTATCTCATTGTTGTTACTTTCTTGATGTTGTATATCCCTGTCTCTACTTCCTTTTTGCAGATCATGACTACCTCCTGGGGTCTTGGGGACTAATTTTGATTTTTTATCTTCTATATCGATCTCGATCTCATTACTAGTAGAAGTACGGATCTTATCATCTGACTCTTCGTTTATTATAATATTTTCATTGTGTGTTTCATTATCTTGGGAGTTCTGGATAGTGGCTCCATCCATAGGCTTTAGATTGTTGTCGTTTTCTGCCCTATTGGCAGAAATTAGTCCACTAGTCCCCATCGCTAGTGATACACTAGGGTTTTGTTTCTCATCGTTAGTAGCAAAACCCTCATTTTTTGACGCTTCCAAATTAGGATTAGTCCCCCTCGCTAGTGATATTTGAGGATTTTCGAATTCAAATATGCCCCAAAGTCTTTTGTCCTCTTCCGTATCTTCAAATGAATCATCCTTGTCTAAAATCTTGATTTCCGAAATGACTTCGAAATTTTCACCTGCTTCCTTTACAGAAGCCCTCGTAAAGGCCAGTGCCTTCTTTTTGTCATTGGCACGCCCTATGCTGGCAGATAATCCTCCAAAGACTTCACGACATCTACTGATTAACCGGTCGTGTGTTACTTTACCGAAATCAGCAGATTCAAAAGTTCTCGCTGATAAACTAGCCCCATCCACTTCTCTTACGAAACGACAAATCTCATCATAACTGACAATGTAGGACGTCTTTATATTACCGTCTATTAGATCCTTATCATAATCTTTTCTAGTCTCTTTTAGAATCCTGGTGTTATCTGCATCCATTTCATTAAAGATGTCGTCAAGTATCTCGTAAAGAATACCCTCCATAGTCTTCTTGTCTAACTCTCCTTTCTTACTCAAATAGCGTCCTAGACAATCCATAACCTTGTTACGTATCTTGTACTTGTTGGGATCGCTGTCAGATTTGTTATTGAGTACATGATAGAGTTGTATAGAGGGTCCGCATAACTCTAGAGGCCTACCATAGATGTTTAACGGTAGTTCCTCTTTGAGGATTTCATCATTCTGATGTAGTAGCCGATAAATGAGGAGTATTTTATGAATAAAGTTTATTCTTTCAATGATAGGCCTGTACTTTGGAGATTGTTTTTCAATAGGCCTTTCCATTTGCTTTTTTATGCGCTTAATCATAAAGCGGGGTTTACCCTTTTTGACTTCCTCTCTGAATGCCCTATCATTGAATCCTCCGAGTACCTTGGAATCCGGAGGGTGCTCTCCAGCAAAAATCTTACATCCGAATGGAGGATATGTCCTCAATGATCTGTTACTGCTTCCAGCATCAAATGTTCTAGGAACCTGTGCACCATCCTCATAACCCATTTTATAGATTCGCTGTTTCTTATCGTCTTTATCCAGGTTGTCTAACTCGTCTTCTGCTAACGATAGTTGACAAGGTTCCAGAGTTCCCATTAGATCCAAGAGGTTAGCACCTGACATATCTCCAGCCATTACTACACGATATCCTAGCAGTTTGAATGTAAAAAGAATAGCACCCTTGCCCCAACCTGGAGGGCCAGTTAATAGAATATAGTGAAGTGTTTCGAAATGGTCTTGGAAATAACTGAAAAGTGTATAGTTTGTAAGTAAAGTTATCAGTTCTTTCTCTTTGGCTACAACCGTATTCTTCCAAATATATTCTACCAAAGAGAATAGATCAGAAATGTCTAGCCTACGTACTACCTGTATTAGACGTCTGATCTCGTCCTCATTTTCGTAGATGTATGGATTGACTAACGAACGATTCGGATTTGAACCATTGATATCTTGTGGCTTGATTATAGCAGATATCTCATGGATAGCATTGATAGAGTCTTGAAGTATAGGTTCGCCAGTATTAGGATCTATAAGTAGAAACTTGGGTTTACCTTCGCTTAGAATGAAAACCTCTTCTGCTAATCCTTTATCTGGTGTTGTATATTTGTATGCTCTAAGTGTTGCGGGTTTAACCCTACCCTTACCATTACCATTACCGCTACCTCTTTTAGTACTGCTATTGTTAAAGTTGCTTCCTCCGGCTAGTCCATCTAATGGATGGGTCATTTTCTGCTTCTGCCGAACCTCCATTTTATTTTTCCATAAATACCATTTTTATGGTAGTACTCAGGGTTAATAGATTCATAAATCCGACGTACGGCATTTGTGATTATACATTTCATCTTAACTTTGCCTAGTTGTTTTAATGCCTCTGCTAGACCCAGAGGTATGTCTTCGCTCCATATGACAAACTTTGGCAGAGGGTCAAAGACGTTAATGCTGTAAATCAGACCTTCAGCCTGGTTAAGATAAGGATGGAAGACATGAATATACCAATTCTCGTCTTCATCCAAAATCACATCAGAATCATTTTTGGATGAAAGTAATTCTACAAGTTTGTCTTCTAAGGCTGCTGGAGTATAGTTATAATAGAGACGTTCGATTCGGTGCATTATTATACTGCCTCCTCCTTTTGGAATCTTCGAATCTTGACGGCCCTTACGGTAGCCGAAGAAACCAGTTTAGCATTAGGAACCGAACCGTCAGGTTGGATATCAGATTCTCTAATAATCCAATATTTTGTCTCGGTTTTGATGGCAAAATACTTAATATTGGCAACGTCGAAATCATTAATTGACGTTAGGCTTTTTGACCTCCATCCCAATTGGAGTGTTCACTGGCTTGACTGTCGTCGTTCTGTCCTCTGTGCGTCTGCCTGTGGTCGAGGGGATTGCTCTCTAGTCCCAGTCCCTTCCCCTTCCTCCACCCTACTTTTTACCTCCAAGCAGTATGTCACCCTATTAATCAAACCACTCGTCATGAGGTTCAAAAGTATCCTCGAATTCGCGACCGCATTCTTTGCATCCGAATATTACGAATTCAAAGTTAGATCCTACTGCTTCGAATCTGTGTTGATGACGGTTAGTTATTCGCGACATAGGCTTACACTGCCTCCTCCTTGGCGGAGCGTTTCTTTAAATAGAAACGTCTTAACTTGTAGCCTTCGGTGAACTTATCCAGCCATGATTGCAGGCATTGACGGGCATCATCCTCCGATGATCCCAGTGCAGGAAAATGCACGTTGTCCAGTATTGCTTCGTATGTGTCTAGTCCGCCGACGGCAGCGGCAGTAGGAGCAGCAGTAGGAGCAGCAGTCAGCAGTTTTTTTATTCCTATTTTTGTTCCACAATGTGGACAGCAAACCACGTAATCATTCTTGCCCTTATATGTCCACGAATGGTGACACCTCTTGCACTGTATTTCTATCCCCTCCCTCCTATCCCCACACCCCTGTCTAATTGAAGAAGACAAAGCCAACTCGTTTGTTGCCATTCGCATCTTAGTAGGTGGGTAGACAAATCTTAAATTCGGGGTGTTTGAATAACAAACAAAATAATGTTCCAGATAACATGCTATGTCATTCGCAAAATACAAATTATTTCAATAAACCTGTTCAGAAATTACAGAATTTGCGAAAACCTGGAGTTTATCACCAGGAGTGCTTGAAATGGTGTGAAAAAACAGCCATTGCAATCACGTAGTCTGATATCTCGAGTATTACTTGAGTTAGCAAAGCAACAGGGGAAGAAAGCCAAAACAAAATCAGATCTTTTGGCCCAGACACGTGAAGCCCTGCGAGCCGTATTGATGTCTAAAGATTATACCTTAGATGCCAGTTCGCTACTTAAAGAGATCGACACACACCCGGAAACTGCGCGTAGATTTCTCGACGACTTATGTCCCACATCTGACTATGAGCCATTATGGAAGTTATTCAATTATGAAGAAATAGTTCATCATATTGAGACATACATTAGAGATCAGGATATAGCACAAATAGAAAAGGATATGAGACTACTAAGAAATAGACTAAAGATATTTCTTGGCAATGAAAGAGAGGTAAAGTTCTGGGGTAGAAAAGTTAACTGGACCAAGAATGTCACGATACCTATCCCCAGCCTCATAATGCGTGGAAATTCCTATGACAAAGATGGAGATCAGAAGATTTATTCGCAAGATAGATCATCGAAAGTAATTCTTGACCATAATAACAAGATACAGGAGGTGGTAATACAAGTCTTGGAGACTGGAACTCCTAATACTAATACTAATAGACTCTTGTTTACAATCAGACTGGAACCAATTCAGAAAACGAAGGGAGAGTGTGTGAAAATAATACTACATAGTTATGCTTCAAAAGATCCTTCAAAAACCGTCCATAATACAAGATCGCGTGCCATGGAAATCCCGTTACATATCGAAGACAGAAGCAAAGGTTTAACAGTGTACTCAATTAATGAACGCTCGATAATACCAACCAAACCTTCAAGATGGTATCTACATGCTGATTTGAATGAAATAGGATATAGTAAGATAAATTCCATCGAAAAGAGGATTGAGAAGATTCAATCAGATGCAAATATACCGTCGGAAAAAAGAAGGGAAATAGTTAGACAATATCAAACTGCAAGAAAGAAAGTGATAAACAAAAGACAGTACCAATTGTTAACAGTAAAAACAAAGGGATTATTGCTATATTCACTTGTTGAATCGGATCATAAAGAATTCAACGAAGTGATTGAAAACATATCCAAGTGTAACAGATATGATGTAAATCATTTTGATCCTTACTACGATGAAAAAATCTGGGTCCCGTTTCAAAACTTAAACCATTTAGATCCAGTGAGAAAGATAGATTTTCCTTTTCTTTTAGACTATTACAAGTTTAAGCATGTTTTACAAGAGAACTTCGCCTTTAATGTACTAAAAAGAATTGCCGGAGAGTTTCAAAGCAGACTGGAAACGATTTCACCATTAGAACTTAGATTTGAAGTTACTGCGAGATTTTTTATTGAAGTTAAAGGATATCTCTGGAAGTCAATCTTGAGCAATCGAAGGATTGATTATGTTGACGATACGGTATTTTCCGTACTAAATAATTATCATTCAATAGTAGGTTCATATGTTAGAAGGAGACAAAGATTGATCCTCGCTTTTGAGGATCAAATATGGGGAAAAGAAATTAGGTATAACCGCCTAAGACTAAGAGGGATGTCTTCACAAAAAGAATGTAATATTGATTGAATGATTGAATGATTGATTGAATGATTGATTGATTGAGTTAACGCGTTAAGTTACTGTTTCACTCCACCACATCATTCAGCATAATTACTTACTGCTTACCTCATCATCTATTCCTTTTTCATCTTTATAATGAGATTTTACGACTTTAAGGTAAGTCTTACGCATTTGTTTGTCCCGGGGTACTGGGCCAGGAAAGACAAACTTTCTAAGTTCATCCATCTCTCTCTTTAGTGCCTGCCATTCTTCAGAAATCTTACGATCTTTTTCGTCCCTCGCCTCTAAGTGAGTCTTTAATCTGGCAATCTCTTGGGCTTGCGTGACCTTCAAATCTTGATTCTCTTGCTCTAGTCTTTGGTTAGGATCTATTGTAAGCAGTGGTATTGCCTTAACATACGCTAGCAAACGGTCTTTATCCTCAGTTCTATCATAGTTCAAATCATTGGAAACGTTAGACTTGTGGCCTAGTAATGCATGCCTATCAGAGAAGTCTATTCCTGCTTTTTTCATTCGTGTGAGGGCGTGCTTGCGGAGTCCGTGGCTTCTCATGATAGGCCTTCGTTTACCTTTTTGTAAACCAATAGAACGTTGGTTTATTCCTGCCTTGTGCAATGCTTTTTCCAGGGATTGAATTACCATTTCATCAGTGCACCGTTTTGGTGCGTTAATGGTGAAGGGATTAGAAGGACTGAATAACTCCCTGATTAGTGGAGTTTCCTCTGTAATATTTTCACCCAGGCGACGACGATAATCCAAGTAACTGTCTATGGCTTGTCTGCACTCAGGTGTACAATATGTAACATATCTCCATTTTCTCGAAGTGGCATATACTTCAATCTTGTATAAGTTATGTGGTTCATGTATAGGAGTTAGATGACCATAAAGGAGACCTGACAGAGCACCCTGACGCATTCCTGTTGACGCCATTAACAAGACCATAACCTTCGTTCGGATATCGCCGGCATTATACAGGCGCAGGATATCATCTATGTCATAAGCCTTATCCAAATGTGCGTACTCTTCGTCATCAGGTGGAATGAAACGTGTTATCTTACGCTTGTTTAAGGGAACATCATTAAGTGTAACAAAGAAATGTAAAATGGCAGCAACGTGCAACGCTATGGTTCTGTGTGCCTTGCCTTTATCTCGCAAGTTCTCGACGTAGCCTATAATCATCTGCTCCAAAACCCTTGGTTTATGATCTAGTAATACTTGCAAATCAGAGGTCTTTATTTTTGCTCCATCCTTCAGAAACTGATTAAAGGCAATTTGATAGGCTTTCCTGGTATGCTTTGAACGCAAGCCATCGGTAACTTGATAGATTCTGTTACCCTGATCAAAACAAACAATGCTTTGATGATTCTTTGCTTCTTCCTCTTGCTCTTGCTCTTTTGTGACAGACAAACGCAGCCTAACTTACTTTAATCCATTATTTATCATGTCTAGTTGCACGTGATAAATAATTTTATGACATTCAGGTGAAGAAAACGACCATAACAAATCAGCCCATCATACTCCCTTAAATGGTGATATACTGCATTTCTTATCCTCTATAATGAAAGTGAAATGTTCCATATAAAATTACCCTCTATCTCTTTTCTGTTTGAGCTTCCTTGCCTAGAACCAGTAATAAATTGATACCGATAGCAGGAAATTGTCTTACTCCAACTAGTAGTTCATTCACTAACTCCTCCAGTGGTCTATCCTTAAATCTAGGACCAAGCTCTAGTAGCCATGACTTTGCTTTTTCAAAACCTTCGACCTTTTCGAGGATTCTGCGAAGACGTGTCTGGTTAGTAACCACCGGAATGAGAGTATATAAATACTCACTGATATAGCGACTACCTTGAACTGTAATGGAGTACGACTCGTATTCTGTACCTGGAAAAAAGGGAAATCCTCTTTGTAGCAAGGATGCTTGTTCCAACTCCTGTAACCTAGCAGATACATCAGCTAACTTTCTTGAAACCGGCTTTGCTGAAATAGGTATGACATAGGCTACGTCTGCGATCAGAATATTGATAGAATTAGGAAAAAAAGTCCCACTGGATAGATTTAAAGCTCGAGTTTGAATCTTTCTATCCGTATGTTGTTCCTCAGTACGAAAAAATCGCTCTTCTGATGCAAGATATATGAGGACAGCTGACTGAAAATCTGAGTACCTTGATGCCTGATAAGTTGTCAATAATACCTACCTTCCCTTCTCTTAATATACTGAGGAGCTTTATCTTATACGTGTCGATCCCTTTC
>WHTU01000200.1 GCA_009377575.1 Nitrososphaeraceae archaeon
CATGTCCTTTCTCATCTACTGTCCCAAGGTGTAACATTAAGACCTTCGTTGTTAAGAAATCCGTTATCTCTTGTTCATTTAGAGGCGCGCCAATCCCTGGACTTGCATTTAGAATCTTTAATATATAAAAGAATACTTTTTCATGTATTTAAGTTGTTTCAGAACAGAAAATTTGCGCACACCACATTTTGTAAATGATAATTCTCGTTTTCGACTGAAGACTATATTTTAGAGGGCAATTAACGATGAAGATTAGTATCAATTTTTTAATGATTAGGAACTCAGGATATGAAAAAGAAAAAATGCGCAAACTGTAACAAGTATTTTGAATGTTTACAGTCATACAGATGTTGGTGCAACGGCATTCAAGTAAGAATTCCACCTAATAACGAGATGGATTGTTTCTGTCAAGATTGCCTGGGAGGTTTTCAAAATATCCAGTTATCGGACTGACTGAATTTCAGATTCTGTCCATTATATCATCTATTTCAATCCCGGTCTGACCAACGGCTTTTAAGGAGAGCGGGCATGGATGGCGACATGACTAACGAGTACCCGAAGAGAAAGAGAAGGAAGATGATTTGTCTATCATGACGGTAGAGGATAAAATCATCCCATTCTATTTCCTGTTCCTGTTAAATCAAAAAAATATAGTACCAAGAAATAAGAACTATTGGTCCTTGTTCCTTGTCACATATAGAAAAATTAATTATCAAGACAAGACCGGTTTAATTTGACAAACATATGAGAGTATTAGTTAGAGCAATGATTCCGACAACTGCCGGTAACAGGATGGTCAAAGATCCTAATTTCTTGAAGACGATCG
>WHTU01000201.1 GCA_009377575.1 Nitrososphaeraceae archaeon
GTTATTAGTGTACTGGCGTAGATTTTTGTAGAACATTATTACCATCTTGTCGCCTTACCATTCACTATTATTCTATCACTTTCTACTGCCCTAAAATATTGCTGGCAAAAATATATAAGTATGACTTTTCTGTAAAGATGGTTAATACTGTACGAATGAACAAATAATTCTTTTATCTCAAAAAAATCTGAATGGACATTATTTGAGCGTGATAATGTCACCCTTTAGGACATTATAATAAAAAGCAGCTGCTTTATTGATCGTGCATAGTTAAAGAAAAACTGAATCGGGCATGAAATGAGCGTGATTTTGTCCGGTTAGCGGACATTAAAAAGATTCTCTAAGGAAAAAGAAAACACGTTGACCTAGGATACCGTATACAGGACCAACTTTCTCCACTTTGTAGAGGATGAATCCATAGTTATACTTCAAGTATTTGCAATGGTGCCTTGAACTACATTCACGTACCCACCATGGCAGACATAAAAATGTGTAAAGAATATAGTATTATCCCTAATCTACCCAGGACCATAATCGGAAAGCAAGAATATTAGAGGTTAAATATTATGATACACCTGATGAATTCGCTAACGACTACCCAAGACACCACTCAAAATTATTCTGGAAATACACTTGGGGATTTATACTCGGTAACATAGAAAAGGTAGAACCACCTATAGAGAACATACCAGGAAAGAGATTCTTCTTTTTCGTTTAGCAAAGTATCTAAACCAACTATAGTCTTTTAATGTCCCTAAAGAGGACATTATCGTGCTCACATAATGTCCCGTTTTATTTCTCTTTAGGGTATAGTGTTACC
>WHTU01000202.1 GCA_009377575.1 Nitrososphaeraceae archaeon
CTGTAGATACCTTTTTCTATTATTGAGAACTAGAATGTCAATCCATTACTGAATCGGTTCAGTTAGCTTTAAGTTTTTTTATGCTTAGAATATCATTTTAGTTGGATAGCTGGTAACCATAAAAAGGTGTGTGCCAGAAGTCCCACACACAGTGTAAGATGAAACCATTTCAGCACCTTATGGTAGATGACATGATTCTACGATTCTCCTGGAAGATGCTTACTTGTAGTAGTACATATGTCTCCAAGGTTTATATCCGTAGCTACGATTTTCGAGTTGTAGAAAAGAGGTGGTAAAAATGGTGCTAACTTTTTTGAATGGCTAATGATACAACTGAATGATTAACTATGCAGTTGTATTAACCTCAGTAACCCAGTCTAATTTTATTCCTAACTTATCGTGGTGTTTTCGAACGGCGTCCTCGTCTGGTGCGTTAAGGAAACAAAATAACTTGTTCTCCTTCTGATTATAGAGTATGTTTATGTGATCGACACCAAACTCGTCTGGCGGAGAAGCCTGCGCCTCCTTTAACCTCTCTTCAGTAACGCCACTGAAAGGGTGTGAATCTAGGAATTTTGGCATGTTAAAAAAACAATACTGATTTGCTATTTAAGATTAGCGTTCTCATTGCTTCTTACGACTTTGTTCCTGTCTAAATTACTCTATGTCTACTTTTGAATGAATTTAAATGGACAAGTAACGGAAGATCTATAATCGGTGGGCCCGCGTTGGCCCACCCTATTGCATTAACCATGTCTAGATTGTGTGGGATTTTGACATTACCACTTGAAGATTTGAGTGTATTAATAGTAAGATAATG
>WHTU01000203.1 GCA_009377575.1 Nitrososphaeraceae archaeon
ATAACACCGAACTGATGCCTATCGCGACTGACGAATCATTTAGAATAGAATATAGCCAAACTAGGGGAATGGAGATAGAATTCCATAGGAGTAACAAAGTTGTTGTTAGACAGCAATGTGTTAACGAGTTTGAATCTCAACGTTCTCTGTTCGAGTAACTTTGATTTCAGTCAGTCGACAATTATTGATAGATAGATATCTTATCCATAGGAAATTGACAGTGTTAAAATCTGTTCTATTTATTTTTTCATTATTTTTAATAGTATGCTTACTGCCACCGGCCCAACTGTATGGCAGCACTATCTTGTGTGACCCGTCTCTTAATCTGACTAATTGTGATGAGAGATCATCGTCATCATCTACCTCTGATACCGGAACCATAGATAATTCACGGTCTGACAACACTGAAACACCTTTAATAATTCCAGATATCTCACCTACAGACAAAGACCTTGGTGATGCGACGACTGATGGAGATCTAGCTACAACAGTTACCGATGCCATTAATGATGATGATAACGATGATGATAACGAAAATCCTGATAATGACGGAGATTCGAGCAATAGCGAAGGCGGGTCCAGCGACAACGAACCTTCATTAATCCCATTTCCATAGTTAACCAAGATCAACTAACTAGCTAATCTTAACAAGCGCACCATCCTAGCAGCAGACAGTAGGCCAGTAATGAAGCCGACAGATATGATGACCTACTGCCTATATTGAGTGATTTAGCTCAACTCGAAAAAATACTGTCATATTCATAACTTTTTCTAGCACAGAATGAGAATATTATGAGAAGGCAAATAGTAGGTAGG
>WHTU01000204.1 GCA_009377575.1 Nitrososphaeraceae archaeon
CTAGCATTAGAAGATATTCCAAACATGGATGATGGAAAGCAAAGGTACGACATGTTTGTTAGAGCATACAATGAATCTAGGGAACATGGAGGAATCAATGGTCTCACTCCATCGGAGATGTTTCTACAAAAGTTAATTACGTCCACCATACATACAAGAACTAAGCAGCAAAGTGTAACCCATGTAGGTAATCAAAATTGTAACCTATTTGTATAAGTACAACAATTAGTGAAAGGTGTTCAGAAAATACTTGGAATATCTGAACTTTCAATGGGCTGGAGATTAAAGCACACAAATACAGATAAACATACGGCACATATATAGAGTCTCTTTGTTCTACGGAATGTATAGTTATACATCGCTTTACTTACGTCTTTGTTTGTTTAGTGATCTATATCGCTATTGATATTTTAACACTTTCACGAGGGAGACTTTGTTACTCTCTAACTAGTAACTAACAAGGTAGACGACCATGTTAGTTGTGAAGCCTAATTGATCGCCTACCTTGTATATTTGGTATCAGTTGGTATTCATTATGGGGTTATTTAAACTATAATTTCAATAATTATGAAAAGGTAAACGACCAATAAACGGCATGTCAGACGCATTGATTGATCGCCTCCCCACGTAACCCTTTGGTTGACAGTTTGGTTCTTTAAGAGTGAATTAAAGGCCCCCACTGCCAATATATGTTACATGACAAATTATTAAAATGGTTTCAATCTTGTAATTGACTTGGAGCTATCGGGCTAAACCCCAAGTCTGGTTAATGTCCAATGTGAGAGCTCGACAATTATCATAATGAAGTTATA
>WHTU01000205.1:0-323 GCA_009377575.1 Nitrososphaeraceae archaeon
ACCGCTGACCGTGGCGGTCGGCGGCCCCCGTAGCCGGCCGCCATGGTCGTTGTCCACGCAAGCATCCGATGGGACAGGCCAAACCATACTGGCATCTTGTTGTTGTTGTTGTTGTTGTTGTTGTTGCTGCTGCTGCTGGTGCTGCTTGTCGCCGCCACGGTGACTGTCGTCATCACGATCGGCCATCTCGTCGCCAGTTGAGCACGAACCCCCGGCGGCGCTCATGGGACTGGTGTCATTGAACATTAATGTCAGGGTCATTGCAGCTCCGATCTGGGCATGGCCAGCCGCCGGCCGGGTGGAGGACTTGCTCGAGCCGCCAG
>WHTU01000205.1:333-809 GCA_009377575.1 Nitrososphaeraceae archaeon
GGTTGGGTACGTTAGGGGGCATGGCTGCCCACCTCCTTGATAGGTGGATTGCCTAGGCCCGTCGCCGGTGTTGCCGTACCGCGGCGGGCCGTCTAGGAGGTGCCTAACTGTCGTGTCGTTCGCGCGTGCCCTCCGACGCAGTGGCGCGGTCGGGGGTTGGTGGGATGGTGGCGAGCGCGGCGTTGAGGGTGGCGCCGATGACGGCGGTGGGTGTGGTTCCGTCGAGGTGGATCTGCCAGTCGATGCCGTGGCGGGTGAGGTGGTAGATCTCCATGCGGCCGCCGTCGTTGGGCCAGATGCAGACACGGATGCTGGTGCCGTCGGCGCCGCGGTGTTCGCCTTGGTATCGGGTGCCGCGGGAGTCGCTGGTGTGGGTGAGCGAGGCGAGCAGGTGAGCTTGCGCGCCGGCCGCTGTGGTGTTCATCGGTGGGTCTCCTGGTTGGTGCGGACGGCGTGGATGATGCGGTCAGCGATGG
>WHTU01000206.1:0-356 GCA_009377575.1 Nitrososphaeraceae archaeon
CTATCCGCAGTCCAACTCTCTTATATCTAAAATACTACCGCACACTTGAGATTTTACAAGCAGAAGAGTTCTATTGTAAAGCCTCTATTTTCGTAAAAGGGGTATTTTTCAAGATAAATGTACAATGCACGAAGCTGCATCAGGTCAAAATTACGCTGGAGATAGCTAGCCATACTAAACTTTCCGAGCCCTATCAAGTAGTCGTTAGCTGTTCTAGATTACTTATATGATCTCTGGCTTCTTGCGTTAGATCCTTGATGATCGGGGTACCAACATCTATAGCTTTATCAAATCCAGTAATAACTCCGGCAGAGAAGGTCTGCCATCCCAAACCCATAATGGCTAAGATGACTACT
>WHTU01000206.1:366-809 GCA_009377575.1 Nitrososphaeraceae archaeon
CTACTATCAATAAGATAAAACACAATAGCCCCATCTTGTATGTATTACAGTAAAGTTAGCTATAAGAGTATATCATTTTCGTTCTAAAAAATGCTTGATAATATGCATCTTACTCTTGCTGATGCCTAAAGCAAGTCTTTAGTATTAAAAATTAATGTCCGAGATGATGGCTCAACTTGGGGAGAATAATAAGGTATTTCATTTTCATTTGGCGGATAGTCGATTACCATATTTGGTGGTGGTATGAATACATCATTCGTAAAAATGGCCTTCTCTTGTTTAATTTCTAGGTCGAGGGTATTGTTGTCTACATTGAATTCCCGAAGTTCTGATAGCCGCTGTTTGAGTCCAGAAATAGTCTCCTGTAATTCGCTTTCCCTAGCCTCCAATTCATTGACGTGTAGTTGGAGCTCATCTTCCCTTCTTTTTAATTCGACATTTCG
>WHTU01000207.1 GCA_009377575.1 Nitrososphaeraceae archaeon
CAGGCGCTGATGCTTCTACGTCTCGATCAAGTACTTGGGCATAAACTTCTTGGATGCCAGTTAGGGCAATGCTAGTCATAATAACGGTTATCGCAAGTGTCTGGGTTTTCAATATCGGCTCTGGGAGTTAAGATGAATATTATCCTTCCTTTCAGCACCCGCCCAAGAGGGGAATGGATTTATCTACTTCATACCCTGAGTCTAGTATCTTATCCTATCCTGCTGTATAGTCTGCCACACATGCCTTTACAAAAGGTCATTATCGGATAGTTTCACGCCACATAGATATAATAATATTGAACATCCTCTAGAGTAACATTGCAACGGTGGCATTGATCTAGGTCTTTATTACTTCGATAAGAATGTCTCCAACCGTATCCTCTACAGCAATAGATCTAATCTTACCTAATGCTAGGATTGCATCCATCTCATCCATTTCGATACGGCGTGACGGCCATGCCTTCCCTCCTTTATACATATCACAATGTTACTGGTTGCATGTCTTGACTTCTGTTCTTCAGCAGGATTGTCCGTTCAAATCCTCATAAGTAATGGTGAGTAATACCAAGTACTTCAATGTCCTACTAGTCAGGATCAAGAGACCCACTGCATAATCCCAAGAATGGAACACAACGAGTCGTGACGGATACAGCAGACGGTTCCAACCACCTCCAAGTCTTTATGAATGGAAGTTGGATGCACGACTACAGGTGTAAAGATCAAACGAACAAGGATTGCAGGAAAATATAGTGAAGATCCACATTTTCAGAGATTAAATGAGGTTTAACTTCCTACCACAAGCGATAT
>WHTU01000208.1 GCA_009377575.1 Nitrososphaeraceae archaeon
CCATTGCTTCATCAGGAAATAATGTATATGTTGTGTGGACGGACACAGCGTTCGGAGAATTAAGCGAAATTGTCTACAGAAGATCAACTTAGGGAGGAGCAAACTTTGGCGATACGATTAATCTGAGCAATAGTGCAGGAAGTTCAGGCAGTCCTGTATAGCTGCATCAGGAAATAGTGTATATGTAGTGTGGAATGACCTTACATCAGGAAATGCTGAGATACTTTACAGGAGATCAACCGATGGCGGATCTACTTTTGGGAGTACTATTAACCTAAGCAATGATGCAAGGGATTCCCTTGAACCAGCTATCGCTGCGATAGAAAATAGCGTATACGTAGTATGGCAAGATCAGGATAGTATAACAGAAGATAATGAAATATTATACAGGAAATCAACTGACGGCGGAATTAACTTTGGCATTACGGTTAACCTTAGCAACCAGGAGGGAAATCAAGGCTCTCCAGATATAGCTGCATCCGACGTAACATAATGCGTTATCCCAATGGTACATTGAACCCTAACAATATAGTATTGGCAATGAAAATGCAAATTTTGTAGAATAGTATAATTTGAGCTTGTTTCGATAGTAGTCTGTGACAGAAAAATACAAGAAATAACGCATCGATATCATACAATAACTAACAAAAATAGTTTGGTTATTTAGTTACCTAAACCTTACACGTTAGGGCGGTTTAATGTCATGTCAGCGGCTATACGTTGAATCTAATGACACTGGTAATGGCTGCATAGGCGGAATATCGAGAGACACCTTGGTGTTATCCACTGAAATTAAAGCCAATATT
>WHTU01000209.1 GCA_009377575.1 Nitrososphaeraceae archaeon
ATCATGGTGTAGTAGAGAGGCAAAAAGTTCCGGTTAAACAACTGCGATTTCCTAGGTATATCGGACTGTCGAGGCTTCATGCTAATTATATGTCATCCATTCTTAAAATACCAGTTAGATATGTCCATCATGGAATCCCTCTACCCCCGATAGAAAAAACAAAAAGTAATAATAACAATAAAAATGGAGATTATCTACTCTCAATAAATAGAATAGTCAAAGAAAAAGGAATTGAAGATTCAATAGATTTAGCTGTGAGAACAAGAAATGCTATAAAAATAGCTGGTGATGATATACACGTACCAGACCTTTCATATGTAAAAATGATAAGAGAGAAATGCCAAAATACAGATGGCTTGGCAGAGTATCTTGGACTCATAGACAATAAAACGAAGACAAGATTAATCAAAGGGTGTAGAGCTGTTATTGCATGCCCGAAACCCACCTGGATAGAGGCCTTTGGACTGTATGCTGTAGAAGCTAATTCCTATGGAAAGCCGGTGCTTGCTCTAGCTAATGGAGGGCTAAATGATATAATTATGAACCAAACCAATGGTTTTCTAGCCAAAACTCCTGGAGAGTTAGAGGAATATGTCGAGAGGGTTTACGAATGTTCGCCAGAATCTTGTAGAGGTAGAGTTGAAAAGCTTTTTACAGATGAAATAATGACTAAAAATTATCTTCAGATCTTCGAAAGGGTAATGGAGGATGAACCTGCTTTCAGATGGTAGTAAAGTAGATAATTGTTTTACTACTGCTATGACTGGACATGCATTATAACTCAATAACATTAATTTGCTAACT
>WHTU01000020.1 GCA_009377575.1 Nitrososphaeraceae archaeon
GGCAGAATATTATTCAACTCAAGTCATATACCATCTGGTCATTTTTGATGATTGACCTAGAGGGGAGTGAGATACCACATAGACCATTATCTTTTGAAAGTGCAGATTTTGGTACGTTATCTCAAAAAGGGGTAACTCAAACTCTCATAGATGTTCTGGGTGCTAAGAAACCAAATAGGCACGGAGAAAGCAGGATGCTATTATTTGATAAATCCAAATTCGACAGGCAGAGGAAGTTATACAACCTTGATGAAATAAAAATTCGGGAAGAGAAGGCAGGAGAAGAGGATGTCGATGGCCAAGACAATGGAAATGGGACGGATGGGACACATTCTGGAGGTGTAAGTGAGGATTCCAATCATTTTCATGATGCAGGAAACGAAGGAAATGATGATGGAATCAATAAAAATTATGAAGAAGTTAGAAATGAATCTAATAATAGTGATGACAAATGGGCAGCAAATACCTCCTTATACTTCCACAATGCGTCCCATATGTCCCATGTGTCCCAATCGTTAGGCGAACAAAAAGAGGGGTCTTAAACGGCTACCATGGTTTGAGTTTAGACCAAGAATCGAGGTGATGACAGACATGTCATAGATTTGGTTGAAGGCGGCACGTACGATCCATTCCGAATCGATCAAGCTGATATTGCAGGGTTGATGATATCAAATGGAATCGTGTCGGAAGATGACGCGTATTTACATAATTTCAATGAACAAGATGAAAAAAGATTAGCAGTTGAACTTGAGGACAATTGGGATGTTCTAGACGATTACAGTAAGGTCGTGTACCACGTAATTTGGAACACAGCAAACCTTCCAAGGTGGAGAAAACCCTACCCTCTAACACAGGAATTTTTGGAAGGTCTTAAGGGATTTTTAAGCAAGGATCCGAGATCGGCAAAGATTTGATGTATGTATGGACTAATGATAAGCTGAACGTTTGCTTGCGTTAGAGCTCTTATATTAACAATAATAAATGTCAACTTACTAATGCATTGTCTAAGAAATGGCTTCATCTCCGTCTATCTCTGATGAAAAACGTATGGAGTACATGGATACTATTAAGAACTTTATGATTGAGGATTCAAAAAGAGGGGTAGAGTCTGGATTAAACTATTTAGTAGCACTCGGAATGTCTGCTTATACGGAAATTCTAGGTGGTCTGTGTAATAGAAACTTACAGTCTAACCACAAAGGTGCGTACGAATTGTTTCTCAGGAATTATTTTGATAAAAAATGCGGGTGCGAATATATGAAGGTAGACGATGAATTGAAGGATTTAGGCGGATTGTATGGAGTAGTCAGGAGTGGATTTGTTCACAAATATCTATTGACAAAGAAAAGCTTTGTTGCTACCCATTCAGATAGTCCATTAAAATGTGCTATCATTTATAATCGTAAAGAAGATCCTGAGATAATATTCGTAGTTGAGGAATACTTTAAACATTTTAGATGTGCCCTCGAAACCTACTATGACGAACTGATAAATAAGAAGGACATACATTTGATTCAGAACTTTGATCTGGCTGTCACAAGGTCTGATCTGATTAGTGAAGATTGAAATAGATGTACTGCCATCGCAGAGATCATTCAATCCTTAAGGTTCATTGAGTGAATGATCATCAACTCGGCGTATGAGCTCGAAACAAATTGAATTTAATTCCTATGCTGGGCTAGGACATGTGATTTAAATAAAGAATGGATATCTTCATTTGAAGTATGAGTCAAGCTCATTTCGATAGCAGTCTGATGCAGAAAATTACAACAAATAACACGCCAGTATCACATAATACCATATGATAACAGAAGAGCTAAATCATTGTAGGTATAAAATAATATAAGAACAATGGATAAAAAGCAGAAAGAAGCCTTGGTTCTAGCAATGCTTGAAAAGGGAGAGTCGTATCGCTCTATTGCGCAAAAAGCAAAAGTATCACCCAATACAATAAAAATGCTCGCGAATCGAGCAGGCCTTGACGCAACTACTTCAATATCCTCAAGAGCATTCGAACTTTATGTTCAGCAAAAGACACCTGTGGAAGTAGCCATTGCATTAAACCTGGAAGCTAAAGAAGCAATACGTTTTCATCAAGAATATATCATGCTTTTAGGGCTTACTGAATTCACCAAGGTCTACATTCAGATCAAGGATAATCCTTGGCCATATGTGAATCTTGCCAGACTAGTTCATAATGCAAGAATGGGTGATGGTGAGGTAGTAGAACTACTTAGGATCGCAAACGGATATCTTCCCAGGGTTAGACTAGAATATGACAGGGTCAAAGAGGAAAAGAATTCATTGGAAGCCGAATTAAATTCTTGGAAAGCTGAATTAAACAGTATAGCTCGAACATATCAACAATTCGTTGATCGAAATATCAAATTGAAAAGGAGAGAAGATGAGCTACAACTGAACATCGATGAGTTGGAGACTAAAGAGGCTGAATTGAAGAGGACTATATCTGAACTTAAACAGCAGTTATCAGAGCTTCGGGAAAATAAAGAAGACAGTTATAATCTCGATCTAGAAATCAAACAAGAGGAGGTCAATTTTACTAATGAACTATTCATACCATCATCAAATATCCCAATCGATTATCATCAGAATGAAAGTGAAAAGCCTTGTTATATTACTACAGTTGAGCCCTCATCATCTAGGACAATAATTGATACCAGAGACTTGGGCTAACGTCCAGTCCCTTTCTAGTAATAGATTCTAATATTCCTCTCTTATCCTCTTTAGGCTAGATGTTAACCTAGAAATTAAAGAATAGTTGATACAATGATCATGTATAAGTCCTCTCTATACCTTTGAACAAAGCATTGATTTTATGGTAAGCTGAGCTGAAGAATAACTTTAATTCTTTATCTGACCCTTGATCCACTTGCTTAATGGCAAGTGCATAAGAATATAGGTTGCACTATCTTTTTATCATAAAAAGAGATGGTAAGCCAGAACTGAGCTTGAACGTTCAGTATGTTCAAAATGATTATTGTATGACCAAATCTTAATAGGCAATTTTAGTGTCTTTATACTCCTTAACCACACAATAGTAGCAACTACTTCATTTTTTTATGAAGATATCAGTGTCTTAGCATCATCTGGATTAGATCGTTATTCTTTTTATAATTTATTGTGCAAGGATTAATCCCAATAGGATATAGCCAATAATTCCTAAAAACATCCTAGTATTTCAACCAATCGGCTTTCAGAAAATTTATAATGATTACGACGTCGGATACTTGGATGTCAAGATTAGGCACTGCATTAACATCCGCAGGATAAAACTTTACCAATTACAGTAAGACTTAGAAATTATACTAGACACTTAGACGTTCAAAATCCCCGACGATGAATTTAGTTCCCTGAGGCAGCAAATCCATTGATTGTTTCATCATTTGTCCAGCTCTTTCATCTTTATCAATCTTTGCCAGTACTTCATTCATGTGCTGACGATCTCTATAGTAAATCGACTCAATCCACACTTCCTCATCTTGATTTGCAGAAACAATACTGGCAATATTCGCAAATCCTTCCATTGGCACGTCGGTATTGCTAAGCTTGAAGGCATCATAGTGTAGAATTCCGTGCTGCTTGAACATATCGTAAGCTTCTTTGCAGATTTGTAACATCGCATCATAATTCTTTTTGGGAACTCGGTATACAATGTGTGAAACAGTACCTGCTTCAGTTGAATTAGATTTGCTCATGACCAGTAGTATATTTCTTGGAGTATAAAAATGGGTAAGGGATCAAAAGTATACTTAGCTGCGTTACACAAAAATTGCAGAAGTCAGAACTTTTACTATCATGCTTTTTATGTATTTCACATAGTTAAAGGTGTAGGCATGATGAGGACTCCTTAGAGAAATTACTCCAAGATCCTGTGTTGCCTTTTCTAGAAGTAAACGAAAGACAATAATTGTAGGAGACCAAAGGACGCTATCAAAAAGCAAGTTCCTATCAAGATCAATAGATACTGTAGTCAGGAAGGATGGATTCTTCATATGGAGAAAGGAGAAGTAATATGTGAGGAGAGGAGAAGTAATATGTTTTATGAACAGTTATAGTACGATGAGTCCAAGTTAAAAAAATGAATGATAATTCAAATACTTTCACGTTCCAGATTGATGGAAATACCTTAACACTGAACAAATTAAATAAACAAATGGACAAACAGTTCGAGCTTATGTACCGATATTACTTCTTTAAACAAAAGTTTGATATTGATTTGTTCAAGAAATCAGCTGTGAAATTCTTTGACGAATTTTCAGAGGTCAAGATACATGATAGATTCTTTAACAATTTTACAATACTTTGGCAAATACTAATACAGAATGGTTCTTTCTTTTCTGCCGAACAGATATGGCAACTAGCAGTACAAATAGCTACAGAATGGGAGACACTAAATCAATCTAAATATAGAATACATAAGGGTGCTGCATATTATTTCTGGGCGGTAACCTGCATACTAAAAGAAGATCTAGAAAAAGGATTCTTGTTAATGCATCAAGCCCTAGAGGAAGATAAGAAAAATAGGCCTAATGAATTAACTTATGCTCCTGCCCACGCATTCGTAAGACTTGATTACGATCAACAAGAACAGTACTTTAGAAATAAAATTCTTGAAGTAACAGAATTCCTTGAACAGAGGTTAAAGCTGTATCAATCATCAAGAAATGGTGCCTTGTCCTTAGATCAATTGAAATCTGAATTTTTAGATAATAAAGACTTAATAGATGAGACATTTCTTTTCGTTTATCACCTATTTCACATTAAAAAGTTATTATCTGAGTCCAAACAGGGATTAACTCAAAATATATATGGATCGATACTAATGATGCAAATCATTTTCACATTTATTCTTGTAATAGATAATGCAATCAAGAAGAAGTACGAAAATAAAGATCCTCATAAGCAAGATCTAGTACATCTAGTAGAATTTCTTTCAAAGGAATCAAATCTTATAATAGACATAAGTAAGTTAAGAGAGATTGGTAATAGAGCAAGTAATGATCTTCAATCGGTACTTATAGATCTTCTGAGCTTGAAGCCAATTTTTAAGAGTAGCAAATTAGAAGATATTGAAACTGATATTGGGATTGTGTATGCTCTCAGAAATCCTGCCGCACACAAAATACGTGATAGGCCATTTATACATCAAAATTTCAAACAAATAGTAGATAGACTATTTAATGTATTCTTTCTAGCAATAGAAAAATTGTATATTGGAACAACATGATAAATCTGGATCTAACACTTATAACGATTAGCACAAAAGTGGAGTGATTTCTTCACTTCAGATTTTGATTTGAATATTGTAGCTTACGAGCTTGTTGTTAACGACGCTTAGGAGGCGCAAGAAAAATAATTGTTCATTCCACGTTCTTATTCTCATAATTTTTCAAATTAGCATAAATGAAAGTTCCTTTGTTCTTTAGTAGTTATTCGCTTTCTATAGTGTTTTGCATTCATCAAATACATATTTTGGACCACCAAAGAGTTTTGTAATTGCCCATATTTTAGCCCACTCTTCAAGTGATTCAACAACAGCACGTGCTTGGTGAATATTGTTTCCAACAGTTACAACTCCGTGGTTTCTAATTATAACTGCTCGTACCTCCTCGTGAGGCTGTCCAAAGGCTCTGGAAACCGTTTTCGCCAGTTCTGTTGATCCTGATGGTTTATTTGATATTATAACAGGATTTCCTACCACTATTTTGGCTTCTTCTAATATGTGTTGAAACTCATCTACTGCAGATGTAGCTACTCCTAGTGTGTACGGACTGTGAGTATGCATAATTGCATTCACTTTTCTTAACCTCTTATAGATGGATGTATGCATATGCCACTCTATACTGGGTTTTAATCTACCGATAATCTTGCTAGTTTCTAAATTAACTCTGACCAAATCTTTCTCTTGCAAATTGTAACGCGGAACTCCTGAAGGAGTTATCCACATCCATTTCTTATTTTGCATTCTAATGCTATGATTGCCTGATACCGGTGAGGTAAAGCCCATGTTATACAAAGCCTTAACACAATTTATAAGAATCTTTTTGGTATCTAAATAACATCGCCTTATTTTTCTTCAGAGTAATAGTATGTAAAAGACTTTTTGCGTCATGATTTTGTAGATCTGTAATAACCTGATTAACATGGCAAACTTGTGAAATGATTCATACTCACAACGTTCCGATATATCCAAAGCAAATGGCAAAAATACAAATACAGTTTAAATTCTTCACCTGATGAAATACGAACATAAGAGAACGGCTCACAAGAGATCCTGGAGGCAGCGAAGGTGGATTCCTTTCTAAGCAGGTTTTCTCCTCGGTAGGACTTTGATATTCCTCTCCTCATATCAAAACAAGATTACACATACTTGCCAAAAACAGGATGTCTTTAGGTATTTCTCAACAGCATCATAAATCTCTTTACTCTGTATCCGCAATTTATCTATTGAGTATATAGTGTAGCAATAGCAATAGGTTTTGTGACCCTTATGACTATAGTAGGAAACCTGCCCGGAGAAAGTGTTGATCTAGCTGAAATCGAATCTCCTGTTCCGGGAAAAGCAATAAAAAATGAGGTAAATATCGTGTGTCCCTATTGCGAATCCAAATTTGAAAATAAGGATGATTTATCAAAACACATACATAAATTCCATCTCGAATCTGGATTACCTGAAGGAAAGGAGTAAGGATTATGCTCCAATAATCCATTGTGATTTAGACTTCACTTGAATTGATCTGGCAATCTGTGACCGGGTCTGAAGCCAATCATTTTTCATACTTTGCTTGAAAAAACGTCGCTCTGAAACTAATAACTGCTGTTTAACATTATTACTAGTTGTTACCAATACCTTTTTGTGCTTTATCTATTAGATCTGTTTCGCTAACAATGCCGACCAGTTTTGAATCTCCAACCCGCAGATTTAAGAAAAGCCTAAATCCTTGACCAGATCACACCACTCTTCATTACACATACTCAAAACTACTGCGCTGAGCGTTTTTAAATCTGCTGGTCATCCGTCTGTGCGCTCTGATAGAACGCTTACTTCCTTAAACGTTTTCTCGGCTCCGAGTGTAAAGGTCTCAGAGTACACCTCCGCCTCCTACAATTTTATCCCATCATTGTGAACTCTATACCTTGGCAACACACCTAATCTCAATCATAAGCTCAGGAAAGGCCAGGCTCTGAATTTGTACGATTGTGCTTGCAACAACAGGGGTCCCAGAAAAAATGTCCTGCCTGCATTTAACTGCCGCAGCGAAGGCCGTATTCATGTCAGTCACAAAAAGTATCTCATCGACTATATTGTCCATCGTGGCGTCATACTGTGCTAGCACTTTCTTAATATTGGTATATACTTGGCGCATCTGTGCCTCCATATCCCCAACACCGACAATTTTGCCTGTTTCGTCGTGGCTCACCTGGCCGGATACATAGATGGTATCTCCAACTTTTACTGCCTGGGCATAACCGTATTCTTTCTCCCATGGCATACCAAGACTCTTTACCTGTTTGTTGATGGTCAAAACTTGCTCCCTTTGCATTTTTTAATTAGTTTGATGATTGCTCACACACTCTGATCTCGTGACATAATATAAAAGAGGTTTGTCATTAGCGTTATTAGTATCTTAAACCTCTGAGACCTAGAATACTAAAAATATGATCAGTGTTTTTCTTTATCTATGATTTGTAGATCCTTTGGTTTCCAACATAGGATAAATAATTACCATTAGTGAAAATATTTTATTGCCTTTATATTATTCAATATTATATCATACATTACAATAAAGGAAAGAACAACCAACGATATGCTACTCGTTCAGTTATCAGATCTCCATATTGGAGGAGCTTATTTCAAGCAAGAGATTTTTGATACTATCGTTAATGAAGTCAATAATAAGCTAAAACCAGATGTAATACTAATAACGGGAGATTTAACTGATGAAGGGCTGATTTCTCAATTCAAGCGAGCGAGCGTAGAAATTAAAAGGCTTACAGATGCTTGTCCTAATGTCATAATTCTACCGGGAAATCATGACTATCGTCATTCGGGCTATCTGCTTTTTAAGAAATTCTTTCCTTCTTCCTATCCATCCAATGTTTACAGATTTAATAGGACCATAATCATAACACTTGCTACTGCTAGACCAGACAGGGATGAAGGTGAGGTAGGTCATAGACAAAATTTATGGTTGGAAAAGATATTAAGCAATGAAAAATACAAGAAAAAGACGAAGATTGTTGCAATGCATCACCATCTTATAGGAGTTCCAGATACTGGTACAGACAAGATAGTAATCGTTGATGCCGGTGATATTCTTAGGACTTGCCTTCAATACAAGGTAGATTTAGTACTATGTGGACATAAGCATAGACCGTGGCTGTGGAACCTAGAAACTTTAGATATTGCATACGCAGGAACTGCGTCATCAACTAGATTTAGGGGATTCACCAAGAATACTTACAATATTATAGAGATCGAAGATGACGGAAAAGTAAACATTGATATAAAAATAGTAGGTGGAAGAAGGTTACCTCTTATAGAGGTACTAAAAAAGCATAGGCCATTTCCTGAAACATGAACTACCAGGAAAAAGATCGATTGATTTAGGTGATCAGTCTGTGTGTAAGTGCAACAGTTGGTTAAGATACTACCTATTACTCTTTCAACAAAATACCAGCAAACGTTAAAACGTATTTACAAATAACCTACATGTGAAAGGGAAAGAATCCATTAGTATGTTTACCCCCCACCAGCATTCAGATTCTTACCCTAATATCTCACCACTCATTTATACGGAATCAATTGAGTTCAGGGCATACCAGAAGAATATTGCAGAATCAGCCTACAACAAGAATACACTTGTAATTCTGCCAACTGCATTGGGCAAGACGGTCATAGCAATAATGGTATCGGCACATGCTCTCTACAATTATAGACATAAAAGGGTGCTTGTAACAGCTCCGACGAGACCTCTTGTAGTGCAACATATGAAATCTTTCTTTTCAGTGTTGAAAATCTCACAAGATCAAGTGACTGAGATTACAGGGAAGACTCAGCCGTTACCAAGGACAGCAATATGGAATAATAAAGATATCCGACTCATATTCGCCACTCCAGAGGTTGTAAGAAACGATTTACAGGATAATAGATTGAATTTGAATGACTTTAGTTTATTAATCTTTGATGAGGCACATAGGGCCGTTAAAGATTATGCATATACTGCAATAGCCAATCGATGTGTCAGTCAGTCGGAGCATCCAATGATCTTGGCTCTGACTGCAAGTCCAGGATCAGACACAACAAGAATACAGGAGGTATGTAATAGTCTATTTATTGAACATATTGAATACAGAACAGAGGAAGATGTAGATGTAAAACCATATGTCAATCCGATAGATGTTAACTGGCAATGGGTCAATTTGACTTCAGAATACAATTACATACGTTCAATTCTCAGGAATATGCTTGACGATAAGCTAAGGTGGCTTATTCAGCATGGATTACTTAGAAAGAAAGGAGACATACGCTGGATATTCAAGCGAGATCTGATTGATGCAGGCGCAGAAATCCGATATAGTTTAGAATTGTCTCAAGAGGAGCTAAGAGCTTCACTTTATTTTGCTCTGATGCAACAGTCATCGGCACTTACTCTATTGTATTGTGTGGAGCTTATAGAAAGTCAGGGATCTTATTCATTAAAAGCTTTTCTTGATAGAATTGAAAACGAACATAGTATTTTTGGCGGTGGCGGTGGAAAAGCGCATAGATCGTTGCTAAATGATCCAAGGATAAAAGAAATTAGAACTCTCCTTGGTACCTTAAGAATAGAACACCCAAAACTCAATTGTTTGATAGAAATTCTGAAAGAAAAAACATCGTGGCAACCACCTCTTATTCAAACCGATAGCACTACCAGTAGTAATACAGTTGTTAAAGGCAATGATAACATAAAGGCTATAGTATTCACACAATACCGTGATACTGCACAACACATAGTTGACATTCTAAATAGCAATGGGATAAAAGCATCAAGATTTGTTGGCCAGGCAAAGAAAGAAGGCGATGCAGGAATGAAACAGGAAGAACAAGCACAAGTATTAGAATCCTTTAGAAGAGGCGAGTTCTCCGTACTGGTAGCAACATCAATAGCTGAAGAAGGCCTTGATATTCCTGAAGTGGATCTCGTCATATTCTACGAACCTATACCTAGTGAAATAAGGTATATTCAGAGAAGAGGTAGAACTGGAAGAAGATCCTCTGGTTCTGTAATTATACTTGCAGCCAAGGATACTATAGATGAACATCACCTTAATGCCAGCAAGAGACGTATAGAAAGGATGAACCGGACGTTAGGCACTGTTAATTCTATTCTTAAACCCATGGAAAGAACAACTTCGTTTATTCCAGATCCTATGACAGCTGACGAAATATCCTCTATCGAAGCTAGCAGAACAAAATTAGAAACAAGAATGGAAAAGATAGTACAAACACAGAGGACAGGCACTCCGTCAATGGCTTCTGAAAGATTAGTGCCTCAAAGTATACCTTTACTAGATAGCGACCAATTTTATACTACACAGTTCGTAAGAGATGTAAATAATGCTGCAAGAAAGATACATTCATTATTGATAAAGAAAGGAAGATCTGGAGAAGATGTTGATATCATCAGAGAAACCTTAGGCTTTGATAATATGATTTTGATTGAAGCGTTGAAGAAACTTGAGAAACTGAAAAGGATACAATGGTTGGATGATGCAACGATTGTACTCTCTGACAATCTAAAAAACGTGCCTGGAGAAGTACATGATATATACATCGAAAAAATTCTTTCTGGAACTACTCTGGTTATGATAGATGGAAAATGGCATGCTAGATTAAATCACTATGATTATGAAGGACCAAGACATCTTCTCAAGAAGGGAACAGAGTTTAAAGCGGTATCTGAGCTATATCGTGATGGAAAGACGTTTTGTGTAAGGATAAAACAAATAGTGTAGTGTTTTGATTGCTTGTCCTACTTGACAAATGAACTATAATCCTTTCCCATGTTGTTCTATTTTTCTCTCATTGACAATCCTGCCCATTATTCTACCCGTTATCCGTCTATCTGTCAATCAAGCGATTTTGTATCGATAACAAACCGATACCGAACGTCGCTCTTCACGACCCGCGGGTAAGCCTCATTGACCTTTTGAATCTGGAGAAGTTCAATGTCACTGGCAATGTTATGTTTACTACAGAAATCAAGCATCGCCTGGGTCTCACGTATTCCACCTATAACAGATCCTGCAAGACTTCGACGAGCATTGATAAGTGAGGCTGCACCAAGTGGAGTTTCATTCTCCGGAAGCCCAACTACGACCATAGTCCCATCGAGGGTTAGCAGATTCAAGTAACGATTCCAATCAATCTCTACCGAAAGCGTGTTGATGATCAGATCAAAATATCCTTTGAGTTTCTCGAAACTTTCCTGATCTGATGATGTAGTAGCATAGAATTTATCGGCTCCCATCTTCTTGGCTTCATCTTGTTTTTTAAGTGAGTGACTTAATACGCTGACCTCTGCGTCTAGTGCATGGGCGATTTTTACTCCCATGTGACCCAAGCCACCGAGACCGATGATACCAACTTTCTTTCCAGGACCAGCTTTCCAATGCATGAGAGGAGAATACATGGTGATACCTGCGCAGAGAAGCGGTGCTGTTCGATCCATTGGGAGGTTGTCAGGAATCCGAAGGACGTAATTTTCATCAGCTACGATTTTGTTTGAATACCCTCCTTGAGTTCTAGTTTGTCCATCTCTTTCCACTCCATTGTAAGTCAAAGTCGGTCCCTCCACGCAATACTGCTCAAGCCCTCCGAGGCAAGGGCCGCACTTGCGGCAAGAATCAACGAAGCAACCGACGCCCACTCTGTCGCCCACTTTATGAGGAACTTGGTACCCCATTGTGGAATAGATTCGTACATATTTGGTACGCCGCGCAGACTAAAGGCGAACTTGAAGATAGACCAGAACCTTCTGGCACTTTCGACATCAGCTATGCCATGGTTGATAGTACGCAAATAGTTCCACGAACTGCGGATAAAAGGGTTCTCTCCTAACAGACCATCTGCAAAGGTGGGACACATAAACCCTTCCCAGAATTCCAAGAGCTTTTCGGCAGAACCTACCCAGCTGTTTTTATTCCTTAGATAATGTCCAACCAGAACTGTGGAATTTATGGCCCCTATTGATGTGCCTGCAATAATATCGAATAGCCTTCCATCTGTACTCTCTTGACCGGCTTTCTTATAGATCTGCTGATAGGTTCCAGCTTCATAAGCACCAAGAGCGCCACCTCCTTGGAAGACCAGTGCCTTCTGATGGTTACCTTTACCTATTGACAATTAAGTTATCATCCTCTCTAAATTTGGTTGAAAACTGACATATGTGAATGCGGCACAGATATTTTCTCTTAGGGTATAGTCCATAAATATTAATATTCGAACATTATGAAAAATGTTTTCATGACAAGTTTCCTTCATAGAGCTTATGTTATGAATAAAAAAACTGCTTTAGAAAATGACGTGGGTACCGTCTGCATTCCACCATTTTGCAATGTCAAAGTTTGTAATAGTACCAATTTGTTTCAAAATACAAACATACAATAATGGTCATCATAGTATAATGGCTACAACTTCTTCTAGTTTAGATCAGTTCACGCAAAGTACATTTCCATTTTATGATAATTCATTCATAGATATCTATAATGCTTTTGCTCGAGCACTTTCAAACACTACTCAATTCAACATGATATTGTCTAATGCTTTTGCTGACGCCTATCCAATCTATTTTAATGCAATTTCTGAATAGAATAAGTCTTGGAAGGATTTATCTGAGCTAGATAAAATCTTAAGAAGTAGATTTCGTAAGGCCTTTGATGAAAAATTCAGAGAAGAAAACTTCGTTAATACACTCTCAGATACTATTACCAGCTATTCAGAATTAGCTCGAGTTACCGGCTTAGGAATAATGTATAAACATTTATCGAACAAATCATCAGCATGGAATAATGATTTCATAGAGCCAATTAGGGATACGTTATATCGTACTCCTTCAGAGAAGATTTGTGAGATAGAAAAATACTCGCTTTTTCATTATAATAGCAGCGCCAGTTGGCGGCACTTGCAAATGTCATTGTACATATCAAACCAAGTCTAAGTAGCAATTATTATACTACTTCAAGTAGTAATAGTGCCAGTCCATTTACTACTTTCAAAGATACTATGATTAAGCATTCATACCTAAGGACTCCGAAATCAGCTATCTTTTATGCAAAGAGAATCGGCAAGAGAAGAAATCTAATGCTTTTCATATTTGATTGATGTAACATCGATCGAATAACAACATCATTTAGACAGCTCTACGAAGAAACAATCGCTGAACTAAAATCAGAGTTGCAAGATGCTATAGTCGATCTTGGGCATAAAAATGCATCCGATTTAATATTACAAGATGCTTGGAACAGAGAACAAACTGCTATGGATAATTCTACACTGCTAACCGTTTGTGATAAACTGAATCCAATAACTGCAATTCATAATAGAAAACTAACTGCTGCAATGTCAAGATATGAATTATATAACCAAGATAAGAAAGATATCGAAATAGCAAAGTCAGATTCATATAATGAATAGATTTCGATTCATGTCTTGTCTGAAATATCCTAACATTATAGATCAAATTATAACCTATCTTTGTAACTACCATACTTAACAAACTCGCTTAAGGCTTTAATCATCGGACCCATTTTATAAATGTCTGGCATAACATCTACAAATACATTGTTCTCCTCTAGTATCATTCTTGTTGAAGGGCCAATGACAGTTACTATTACCTTTGCGTTCAGAGACCTCTCCAAAGACTGTTCTAAACTATGATTAGTCGCTATCCTAAAAAGTCCTTGGGCTGATGGCGGACTGGTAAATGTTATAACATCAATAGTTCCTTTGTTTATTTCTTCTATAAGCTTGACAACCATTAACTCATTTGGGGATTCATACTTAAAGCCCATTCTTTTAAGTATTCATGCTCCAGCACTATCAAGTTTATTGGAATAGGTGTAAGTGAATGATTCAAATACATTGGCTCCATTCTTTTGAAGCTCATCACTCAATACTCGTGAATATGAACCATGCCAAAATATTGCGATTTTCTTGTCTCGGAGTTCATATTTCTGGAGCAGCCTAAGTATTCCTTTTGCTGTGTTTTCATCCCTCGGGATTAGATGTGCTTTTAATTTAAAATGAGATAGTGCTATCTTTGGCTTGTCACTTCTGCATACTATTGAAGTATCATGTAAGGCATTAGTAAGAAGTTTCTGTATTCCTGATTCTCTGGCAATATCCATAAGAGAGTAAACACCAATACCTGTCATGAAGACAACATAGTCAGGTTTTTCTCTCAAGATTTTCATAATAAACTGCTTTCCTTGTTCAGCTGATGGCTCAGTTATTTCAATTCCAATCGTTGGTGCAATATACGGTCTACCTCCAAATGATTTTATTATATGGGCTAATTCGTTTGCTCTGCGACTCCCAGTCACTGCTATCGTCAAATTAGAAAGAGACATGAACTTAAGCATCCACTGTTATTCCATAAATGTGAATATCAGTAAGATCCTTCATTTTAAGTGCCTTAACCACTTCTGGTAAAAATTTCTCTTTCCTTGGTATTTCATAGAGTAGATCATGCTCAGCCATAAAATGATTCAAATATACACTAAAGAAAGGAAGGTAAAAGTAACCTTTAGCTATCTTAAGGGATTACGACGCCGAGCCCAATCAATGATTGAACCATCATACAATTTTACATTGTTATAACCAGCCTGTTTAAATTGCAAATATTTGTGTGATGCTCTGGCTCCAGAATGACAATAGCATATGATCACTTTGTCTTTGCTAATCCGCTTCTCCTCAAAGTCTCTTTCTAGTTCCTCCTTACTCTTCATCATTTCACCATTAGGACCTAATCCTTCTTCCCAGTTATCTAATATCGAACCGGGGATCCTTGCTTGCATATGTTCTATGGATGTTCTAGCATCAACAATTACAGTACCAGAATGATTTTGTAGTTCTTTTGCTTTTATTATATCGGCATCAGCTCTAATCATGGAATTTATTTTTGACTTGAAGTGAACATTTTCGTTTGATTGTTTTTGGTTCGAAATTTGTCTGGTAATTGGGAATTCAGATTTTTGCCATTCATTAAATCCAACATCTAAGATTTTTACATTTGGTTGTCCATGATACATCAAAGTCCAAGCTATTCTAGCTGCTGATGGATCCATATATTCACCGTACACTACGACGATCTTATGATAATCAATCCCAAGACTAGTGAAAACTTCTTCAGCCGTTGGTGCATCAATGACTAAGTTAGCTCCGTTAGGTGCCGTTGAAATAACATGCTCAACGGAAAGTGATAATGCATTCTTAATATGTCCAAATCTGTAAGGCATAACTCCTCTTGCATCTATAATAATTACATTAGGATCATCAAGATGGGATAAAAGCCATTTACTATCGACGGTTACTATCATATATCATCCATACAATATATCGTCAGACAATAATTTAAATGATATTAACTGTGTTAAATTTCATTTTAAGGGGTTTTGTAATAAGATTGAATAGAACGTATTTAACCTCATGATAGGGTTTAAAGGTGAAGAATCTATATGATGATCTACTTGAATACCACATTACTAAAACAGGAAGACGAACACAAGGAAGATTCGATTTTAGGAGTTCCTGTCTGTGGACTTAACTTTAGTACCCACTGTGGTTGATCAGGCTGGCTACACAGGAGAGATTCACTATAGAATCGGAGACCGAATGTATATAGAAAATGCTGACTAGGCTTCAGATATTGAGTATAATAAAAGAAGGCAAAATATCCCATTTTATTTCTTTCAATCTCAGTTGTTTCAGAAGCAATGTGATAATTTGTTACTAATAGAACATAGCAGATACAGTCATACATAATCATTTATTTCCTTTTAAAAAAAAACGTTATCAGATGGTTATAGAATAGATGATAACTTATTATAGCAGCGAAAACGAGATCCCCCCTTTACATCGAATAGAGCTAGCCTTGGTCATGTTTGGAAAATTGATAGCTGTTACATGTTGTCAAAACGCTATTTTCATATCTGAAAAAGAGTTTCAGTGATCCGTTTGCAGCCATACCTTACGCTAGACTAGTAACTTATGGTTATGGTGATATAGATTGTCTAGAGAAGGTTTGGGCTTTACTTAATTTCAATTATTGTTATTACTACCAGAAACTAATTACAATAATCTCTGCTCTGCTTCCTTTAATGAATCGACTCTAACTGGCCAATCAAAATCTTTGTTCCAAGGTTGATTAACCAATATTGCAGATTTTGGCGAGGCTACATCTATAAGGTTAATAGGTGCATCGTCAATTAGTACATCAAATGAATATTTTGCTTTAGGTGTGCCATCAAAAATGAATATTAGATCATCACAATAAATATCATGAGTATCTAGCCACTCTGCAACATATTTAACTGATGATCTATATCTTTTTGTTAGGATTGAAATTCTGTATCCTTTTTTATGTATTTCTCTTGTAGTGATGTTTAGATTAGGCTCGGTTGGAGGAATATTTTGCCATCTATATTTCCATATGTAATTAAATGTTCGAGAAATTTCATCCACAGAAATCCAAAGGGCTTTAGAGATATCCCAATGTGTTATATCATTTTTGGTTATATTTGTACTGCTTCTCCTGTTATATTCTTCTAGCCATGTAATCATTGTATCGGCAAGAACTGAATCAAAATCGATTGCAAGTATTTTCTTTGTTGATCTAATGCCTAGATGGATAACACTATCCTCGGAACTGTAGCCAATAAATTTAACTAATCAAAGGATAATTTTTATGTTAGGATTTGGTTAAGGTTATCCTTCTGGTCTATCACATCGTATGATTGTTTTTACTAGACAACATTCCTCAGGTTTTTATTTTTAGGGTCTATAGTAACATTTGGAGGTTTCTTAATTCTAAATATTCAGATTATCCTGCTCCTCCTTCTTTGCATTAAGACTTTTCAATAGGTCTTGAGCCTTGTCGTATCCCAATATCTCTTTCAGTCTTTCTTCGGATCTCGTACCTTCCCAAGAATCCAGTAATCTAATAATACTATCCTTAGTTTCTGGATGGAGATCTCTTATTGAATTTTCTATAACTTTCCTATAACCGGTTCTTCCTAAGTCCTTTGGTCTAAATACAGCGCCCATGCTGGCGTAAGTGATGATTCAGGTGAGATAAAATATGGTGGACAGCGTAAAGGGATAACAATTCTTCTATCTCCAGACGCAACGAAAAGATCAAATTTGCAGGCCATAGTAAGATGGGCTTTAAGGAATTCCCTCTCATCAAAAGTCGGCAAAGGAAGATATGCGATGGCAGAATATGAGAAAATCAAAAGGATAACATTTCCGTTAGAACAGAGCCATTTGCTCTTAGCTATCACCGAGGTAGATGCAGAACACAACAAAATAATAAGAAATATTCTAACCATGCTTACGTAAAGATTCCTGATTTCAGATCATTTTATATAATTAATTAAAATTGTGTTACATATGCCAGAAACAATCCAAAATTGGACAGACTGGTACTGAAAGGAGTGCGTTCTAGTGACTATGAAGACACGGGAAATAACATTGCAATCGATAAGGATTTTCTTATTTTGTTGACGGGAAGGCAGTGTTTAAGATGCCAAAGTCATTTGTACAAGGATATAATGGAAGCGAAGTATCCCTAAATGTTCCCGCAACAGAGGTAGTAAAGCTTGAGCTATGGACCACCCGACTTATGAGATTTCACCTATTGTTGCATTCATGGCCCGACAATTACTAGTTCTGTTGGCCGTATAACTCGCTCTTTACATATTCATGTCAGAGCTTCTGAAAAATATAATTCTTATTTTCTTAGTGTACATAATCCGTTTGCAACACGGAATGAGATCATCAATAAATAATCTTAACAAGGTATGGAAAGAATTTCCCTAATCTAACTATCAAAATTTCTGCCACTGTTTATTATGTTCGTTCATATGACACTGGTCTGAACAAAAATAATCGTCGCACATGTAACAATATACTGGATAATCTTGAATTTTTTTACCGCAGCTGCAGCATGAAACAGACATATCCATTGAAATTGTCTTAAGATATTATCGTTATAGTTGCTTAGAAAGGTTTCTACGTAACTGAGTTCATTTGAACCCATAAAATAAGAAATCTATTTTAGGAGCAATTCATTTCTGCTTTTCTTTTGATTACAGTTAAACCTGAAAATATTTTTTTTGAAATAATAAATGTATAAGAACTGAAATAATAGAAGAGTACCATAGAAATATGGAAATTGCTATTATTGGAGCAGGAGGTGTAGGAGGCACATTAGGAAGATTATGGATTAAGAAAGGGCATCAGATAATGTTCGGTGTTAGAAATCTTCAAAGTCACAACGTTCGGAATCTAATTAGATCTACAGACTCCGGTGTTAAGGTAGGAACCATTGGTGAGGCAGCCTCTTTTGCAGACGTAATAGTTCTTGCTATACCGTGGATGGCTGTTGAGGAAGCAATCAAAAGCGCAGGGGATCTCTCTGGAAAGATCTTGATAGACCCCACAAATCCGATTAACGCTGACCTAACGGGTTTAATCATTGAATCCTCAACCTCTGCTGCTGAAGAGATAGCAAAATGGGCCAAAGGTTCCAAGGTTGTTAAGGCTTTTAATTCTATAGGCGCAAAAACATTAGATAATTTACAATTTGGCTTAGTCAGAGCCGATGCCTTTATCTGTGGGGACGATTTCAAGTCAAAAACAGTGGTCAAGAAACTGGCTACAGAGATTGGTTTTGATACTGTAGACGCTGGTCCTCTTATCAACGCACGGGTATTAGAGTATCTGGCTTTACTGTGGATTCAACTTGCATATAGTCGACAAATGGGACCAAATATTGCTTTCAAATTATTAACCAGAGCTGGAGGAGCTTAATTTGTCTAATGATATGATCTAGTTCTTGTTACATACCTTTTTTCCTTCTGGTAAACATTGGCACTCACTTTAGAGATGTTGTCATCATGGTAGCTGTCTTATTATAACAGTTCTCATGATATTTTCATAACCTTCATAGCGACGAATGAAAGCATTTTGAAAATGAGATATGAGCATAATCTGGAAGGTAATCTGAATCGTGTGAGATCGAGGAGTGTCTAAGGCAGTATGGATTAAGCCTTTTTGTATTAAGTAATATCTTTAGTTTTTCTCTTTCAGAAACATCAGTTATTGAACCTGTTTCAATCAATCGTCTTATCCTCAATCTTAGCTGATTCATCATAGTCCAGAGAGCCTCAGGTTTGAGTGGTGCACCATTATTTAGGCTACAGATCAGTCGTGCTGTAAACAGTAAATACACACAGATATCGCCTACTGATTTTTGCGCGCACGCACACACAATCTACCTAATTGTACTAACAGAAAATGAATTGATGGGGTTTGATGGTTGTATGTCCACAGTATGGACAGTGCCTTGCGACGTCTTGCGGGGGAGGTATTTTAATCAATTGAAATCTGGAACCACAAGTCCTGCATAAGTACGTATACGTTCGCAGCATCAGAGACATAAACATGGAACAACAAACAAATAGTTACGGATTACTGATCCCATTCATTCCTTCATCAAAGTTGTCCTTGTCTGCAAATTATGCAATTTAAGAAGATAGTGAGTAATTATGTCTCAGTTTACCGCATTAAGTATCCACCTCATTTTTTTTGCGCGCAAATTCCTTATCAAATCAAAGAAGTTCTTAAGGCGCGAAAAAATGTACTATTTCCATTCCCATAACCTATGTTCGTAGTTACCTAATGCATCTGCCTCATACTCATTCACTCCAATGAGATGATTGAGAAATGCAAGTTTATTCCTTGAATGTGTCGCATAAAATATTGCACCAACGTATCTCATCTTTCCTGACTCGACCTTTTTTCCTTCTGCGCGGCCTGTTGCCGTTGCCATGTCTTGACCATCCTTGGTCATTATTACCCCTTGACCTTGACTATGAGAAGTCCCATCAGGTCTTTGTATTGCCCAATACGTCCAGGTTGTTGTCACTTCCAGGCTCCCCGTGAATATTCCAGTGCCTGCAATTGAGATTTCAAATTTTGGAATTCCGTTCTCAACTGATAGTACTCGTTGGCCTGTGACTCTTCCCCTACTTTCAAAGATTAATTCTCCTAACATTCAAGTTTCATATCAAACTTACAAATCAGTGATTTATGTGATTCTATATCATTTCATGTGATTCTACACTAATCAGATTGGTAAACTTGATAATATTCGACCAACTAGTGGAAAAGATGGTTTTAAATATGATGAAGAATTTGAACCCCCGGCGGTGATGAATTTGAAGGGGATGAAGAGTTAAGTGAAGGTTCTAAATAAAAATGCGCGGAGGACTATGTTCTGTCTTTTGTTGAATACATCTTTGAACTTTGAAAAGAGTGAATCGCGACGTACATCTTATTTTCGAACAGGGTTCCGTTATGAGATTTGGCTTTGAACCATCAGCAGCTCAGAATAGCCCTGAATGGTTGAGGCCTTTCGTTGGTAGAGACCAGGAAGTTGCAGCGGTTGGAGATACAGAGACATCTAATAGTCCTCATTTACATTTTGGTGCATCAAATGGCGGTGAGGCGGGTCTTGTTACTATTACAATAGCATTTAGCGATTACTGGGCCCTTGAAGGCAATAATTGGATCCATGTTCCATTAGGTGTTCCCAGCCTAGGTCAGGTCGTAATGAGGCGAAATTGTTTGCCACAAGCTCAACCTGTACCATAAAAACTGGTAAAAGAGAAAAACGATGAATGGTTGTGCAGACTTTGCTGAGCTTCTCAAGTTCTTAAGGGTCGTGGATTGAATGTGGAATGGCAGAAGCACCAGAGAATATCAGAGCGGGGCAGATCTGCCTGCTTATTCAGGGATCAGTAAAAAGAAAGAATGACTTTGTAAACCCATTATTTCAGATGAACCGTTCTGGCGCCCAAATTAATTCACGGCAAGTTCAGTAAGTAAATTAGGTCGAAATTAACTTTGGTTTCCTGGGCTTCCCATCTTTAAAGACGGCTTTAGGTATATATTTCATTGAGAAAGAAACTGCACTGAGTAATACCGGTTCGAATCCTTTACCAGTATCAGTCAAACTATATTCTACCCTTATTGGATACTCTGATACGATCTCTCTTCTAATAATTCCAAGCCGTTCGAGTTCGCGTAGACGTTCTGTAAGAACCTTTGGTGTAATACCTACTATATTTTCCATGAATCGATTAAACTGTGTATGACCCCTGAGTATTTCTCTTATGATTAGGACTGTCCATTTTTTTCCAATAATTTTAAAAGTCGTTTCAATTGGGCATGACTTGAGTTCCGGCATATTATAGACTGTTTCTATAATGGAGCATAGAGTGTCTGTCATTCATTTCATCACTTCCTATTTGGTAACTAACTATAGATCTGGTTACGTGAGACTTATAAACTATACTTTTAATATCTACTATGTAAATGAATCCAATATCTGGGAGTGCAAAAGAACAATTACGATACAACAATACAACCTCGATACTAGTTGCTGTGCACACTTGGAGAATCGTAGGCATCGCCTTCCTATGGGGTGTTTCTCAGGGGATTTTACCGCCGGCCTTTGGCATACCTGCAGGAGTGGGAGATATTTTAATTGGAGTGACAGCGATTCCCTTTGCATACTTCCTGAGAAAAGGGTATAGTTGGTCCAGATACGCTCTTGTAGTTTGGAGTGTCTTAGGTATTGCAGATCTGGTTAATGCAATCAGTCTGGGTTTGATCACTGCACCTGAATTTCCAGGTTCCACAATGACGACAATTCCGTGGGTTATAATACCTACTATGGGAGTACCGCTTGCATTGATACTACATGGAATCACTCTTTACCGCCTAAGAAGCACAGGATTTCCCTCTTCGACCTAGGTCCAAAACCTATCACACTTTCTTTCTTTTTGGATTCCTCGGGAAGTAAAATCAGACATAATGTCATGAATTCGTTCGTGAATAATTCTGTCTAATGTTTACGGATTTATTCTATTTTCTAACTTTCCTAGTAATCGACTTTTATTAGGTATGATTCACTGGCAATTATGGCACATTAGATTTTGCGCGCGCGAAGATGGAAGGTATTCTCACGGTATTCTAGAACTAATATACTTATTGATAGCAACTTCTGTTTTGCATTCGTTCATAGGTGGATGTTTTTCACAGACATACTCCAGACGTTGACATTCTGGATAGTTAAGGTTCATGACGTATCCCTCTGCACATTCTTCACTATCTGGAATGCATCTTCCACTCTCAGCACCTTCATGGGAATGATATCCTTCAGGACATCCTCCTTCGTGTCTTGGAAAACATTGTTCATATGCGTTCATTACAAATCCCACAGGACACCCTTCTGGACCTGGAATACATTTTGGTATGGAGGGATCATATAGACAATCTTCATCCGGTCCATCACTAATAGTTTCATTATCTCCATTGACTGACAATGCGATTAATTTATCAAAAGACGAAGACGACCATAGAATTATGATAATAACTATCGGAATCTGTTTCAACATCCTGTTTCATATCTTTTCGAATCCATGAAGATCAGATGTCAGAGACATTTTTAATCTTTGCATTTTGATATTGCGCGCAAAAATTGATGATAATGGTTAATATCATGTCATTATTTGTTAGGATTTATCTACGCATAACCTAATTCCTTCCAAAAAGGTTTAAGATTGATTCATCCATTGTAATAGTGATGTACGTTTTAGTATGTCGAGAATCTGGCTTAGGTTGCGATTTTGTTATAAAAGGTAAAACAAGGGAAGAGTTCTTAGAAAATGGTGCCGAACATGCAATTCAAAAACATGGTATGCGCACCGAAGATGTCTACTTGAATAGTATCCCAGTTAATCTGTTGTGTCATTCTTTTAACGAAGAAACCTGAGGTAACAGGCAGGTCGAGATAAAGGCAGGCGACCATGGAAGAAAGGTTGTAAGCCAATAGGGTCGCCCGCCTGTTATTCTGTGTAGGGCCGTCATAGTGAATGGATAGAAGTCAACCTTATTGCCATTTCGTTAATAGATCATATAGTGTTGCATACTGGTATATGCGGGCCTAAATAATAGAGTATTACTATTTTTCGCGCGCGCAATTAAAAGAAAAACGTACTAGATTGATTGAATTGTCACAAAGGATATTGAAAATGTTCATGAAGTCAATTATTTTTAACTAGTTGAACATGCTTCCGGGTCTAATAACCTTTATTTTATACCCAATGAACGTAAGTTCGAATGCCACCGGACTACTGTAATAGACACGTACAAAAATGGATGAATATATTTTCAGACGACGAACCTGATCTAATGGGTATGGAACTTGTCAGAGAATTTGACAACTTAACGAACAAATTCTACAGTATTTTTCATGATAATTTAATCGAGTCAGATGAAGGATCAGAGTTGTATTTAGGTATCAAAAGTGAGGTCTTTAGAGAGGAGGTATACGTTATACAATACGATTCCGATTCCGTTGTCAGACCGAGAAAGGATACAAAAGTACGAAAAATTAGAAGAAAGGTCGGACCTGTATCTGTACCTGTAAAGAGGCGCTCTGACAATGTTTCTCTGTCTGAAATCAGAGGGGTGGAACAGGATTCTTCAGAGGATATCATTGTTACTGATAAGAACGTCAAAATAGTGTCACAACTCCCTATTAACAATAGAAAAGAAAATATCAAGGTTATTGCCTATGACGATAACTCTGTTACAATTTCCTATCTAAACGTTGAAGGAAAACGATGCACCCATACTTCAGACATTCCGTATGATATTGACTGCGAGAATGCCAAGGCGACTTATAAAAATGGTATATTAGAGGTCAAATTTGATAGAAAATAAATAATCTGATATCGGTACATATTACTGATTCCTCTTGTTATTTCTGGCCTGTTTTTTCGCGAGCACAAATTCGTCAACAAACACAGAAAACTCTTATTCAATTGTGTTCTTTTAGTATTACCAAAGAACTTGCAATATTACATAGGATGTTCCGGATGGTCCTATTCATCCTGGCAAGGGCCATTCTATCCTAAGGGTATCGAAAATTCTAAGTGGCTAAAGTATTATTCAAGGGTCTTTGATTACGTGGAAATAGATTCTTGCTTCTACCGAATTCCTAATGAATTCATGGTTAGAAACTGGTACAAACGGACTCCTGACAACTTTCGAATTATTGCAAAATTCCCTAAAGTCATAATGCATGTTAAGAGACTATCGAATTTCGACATGGATCAACTAAATTATTTCTTTGAGTCTATCTCCGAATTAAAGGAGAAATTACTGGCGTTATTAATTCAACTACCTCCGTCCATACAGATTGTCGAAGGTCTGGAGGCTCTCAGTAATATCCTTCCGTATCTTCACGGACACTTCAGATATGCAGTTGAGGTAAGACACAGATCTTGGTTTCAGGATCTTGCGTACAACTTCTTTGCCAAGAACAATATGTGCATGGTTTGGAGTCAACTTGCGGATATGCGCACTCCTCCAATAGTTACCTCAGATTTCGTTTACGTTAGTTTAATTGGAGACAGAAGTATTCAAGAAAAGGATTTTGGTACTATTCAAATCGATAGAATAAAAGAAATGAAAAAAGTTGCGCACAATTTTAAGGGCGATTCAAATGAAGAAATTTGTCAAAAGTTCGATTTGCCATCGTGGCCGCGAATAATCATTATGCTGGCTTCGGTACTGGCACCGTGAATATTTTTAGACAATTGATTGGCCTGGAGGAAGTGAAATGGGGAGATGAATATATCTCAAATGATCTGGAAAAGGATGATGATCCAAATATGAATAAAAGTGTTATTAGGACTAAACAAACGAGTCTGTCTGACTTTTTCAAATAAATTCAACGAGGATATTGGGACCCTTCGTGATGAAGGGATTTGTCGTTACTTGTTTATTGATATACTTAAATTTCAATTATTCTTTATAATTATGTATGACAAAACATAGGCCAAAATCTTTCGAGTTCACTATTAATAGCATTCCTACAGATTTACAAAAATTATCTGGTCTATTCAGTAATACACACGTATACACATGTGGTAATTGTAATCACCCAATAATCTTTCCGTATTTGACTCCCCGACCACCCAGATGTAAAAAATGCGGTGATGATATAGATTGGTCTGGGCATGAAGAGAAGGGAGACAAAAGACCTAAAATATGTCCTCAATGCAAAACACAGTTTGCCCCGGAGGATGAATTTTGTGACAAGTGCCCAAGTAAAGTTAATCTAATGTGGAGTGATTAGAGAATGGGCTGCCACGGCCAATATTTCCAGACAATTAAAAGGTCTGGAAGAAATGAGATGTGGAGACGAGTACCATGGGACAAGACGATGGTGTTCCTAAGAACAAAAATATAATTAAGATTGAGACAATCCTATATGATGTTTTCATCAATACCAAGAAGCGATCCTGTTCTTTAGGATGCTAACAAAAGGTATATCTTTAAGTTTGATCTTTTAAATAACGGAATATGTTTTAAGAACCGGTAACGGCACGGATACCCTTAGGCCCAAGTCAATCTTATCCCTTTATTTAGTTTAGTTTACCTTTGCAATATCTATTTTGGCTACAATTTGTTGGAACTTAGACTCCATATCCTCGCGTATGGCTTGTATCTCTTCTCTGTGCTTAATATTTAGTCTTTCGAGTTCGCTATTCTTCTTGGTGAGTCTGACTACTACTTTACGTAAACGATTTTCTTCTTTGATGGTCAGGTTGTCAATTGCCTTAACATATTCGTGTAGTACATAATTCTCTTCTGGTTTGAAGTAATGATCGTCCAGGCCTATACTTCATAGTTCCTTGGTTCGAGCCAGCTATGAAATGTCTTGCCATATTCATCATGGCGGCGGACCCAGAATTGAGGGAAGTCGTGACCGGCCTCATCCCGACCTTTGGGAACTAGGTCAAGGTAATGATATGCCACATTCAACATATCGATGCCACGCGCATAAGCTGAATAGGTGTGGAACACGCGACCTCTGGAGTCCTTGAAAAATACACTGACTCCTTCTCGCTCCGGGCCTGGGTTTGCTTGAGCAATATAGTTGTAGAATGCTTCATTCTTGGCTAACACTTCCTGTGTGAAAGACACGTGGTAGTCAAAATTGAAATCTGTATCGTAGGAAGAGAACCACTTGAAATCCCAACCCATCCGTTTTTGGTACGCCGCCAGCTTATTGTATGGAGCCCGAGAAACAGCAATCATGGTCACATCTCTGTGGTTCAAGTGCACAATAATTCCATTGAAATTGTCCGCCCAAAAGGAACAATGCAAACATCCATCCTCCCAGCTTGGATCAAACATAAAGTGATAGACTATTAGTTGGCTTCTTCCATCAAAAAGTTCTGAAAGAGTCTGTTTCCCATTCTGTCCTTCAAAGACATACTCCTTATTAACGGCTACCCACGGTAGATCGCGTCGTTGCTGGCTAAGTTGATCGCGCAAAGCAGTGAACTCCCTTTCCTTCTTTAGAAGCGCCCTGCGAGCCTCGACCCATTCTTCTTCGGAAACAATCTTGTGATCTTTTAGGGGGTCAGTCATTATTTTCTCTTCCTCTTTTGGCAATAAATTTCTTCTAATAGTTTAAATTATTATGACAGATACTATGAACCAAATCAACTCTGTTGTCGTTCCCCTGTCCAAAGATCAGAACCTGTTTCCTCCGGGGAATACGAGAAGAATCAGTCAGCAGCCAAACTCCGTCTTTATGATTTTCATTCATAATTGCTCTCATCAAAATTAAGGCATAAATATTATTTAAATCCTCGTTTCAAAAATCATAATAAAACTCAACTTCCACATTGATACTTACATAGTTTAGCTACTTTCTCCCTATATCCTACCCTGCTGTATCCTCTTGTGTTTAAGATACTCATGTCTCTTTGGCTATAGTTGGATGCTCTTGTCCTGCATAGCTGGGGATATTAGTATCGCTGCGCTTAGCTACGTTACTATTGTCCATGCTTCTAGTACTCTCTTCAAGTCCTTGCGTTTCTTTAGCTTGTTTGCTGTTAATCCTTCTGTTTGCTGTGTCATTTCCTACTCCACGAATGCTAATTGTACCTCTGTATCTACTCCAGCCTTCTTTACTACCGTAAATATTCCTACATTGTTAGCGTCTATCTGCTTAAGGTATATGCGTGTTGGATGGCCGTCAATGTTTGCCGTTGCTATGCTACACCTCCTTTTTCGGCCATTGTAAATCTAATTATAATATAGTTACTCATGTTACCACATATGAATAACTCTGAGTTGCTTATAGTAACTATTTCCTTTTAGCCAAATAAGGCGTAGTTCCCCTTACTCTCTGGCTGTAAGATACCTGATGTCTAATAAAAGAAAAGCACAGGTTATGTATGATGTCTTATGCTATTAGGCTAAGGCGAAGTGATCAATACCGTAAGTAATGATTCAGTACCTGGGCCAACAATAAGCGGTATACCTTGAGTACTAACTCCAACAGCAGATGTACAGTATATTTTTAATCTGTTAGGAGAATTTCGAGCCTCGTAATATAATTATTGCCGTTACTGACCGACCATCCCCTCATCTTTCTGTTGATGTATATGAAGATGTATCGTTAGATCAGATGTTTTGCATTGACTGACGATCGAATAATCAGCTCAAGCACTCTGTTGCACCTCCAGAGTCTTCTGAATATTCAGACGTTGAATCTCTCGTCTTGTTAAAGTCCTGCTTGCCGAATGTGTCCTAACCTTGTTCATTCTGAGAGAAATGTATGAATCTAGTTCTCTTGCTTTAGTACCTGGGTTCTCTAAGCGTTCATCCAAGTCTAGAACCGTCTTAAAAATGTCATATCGTAAGCGGCCAGAAATCTAGAGTACTGCAATAATGACCCACATCCATGCTGGATTTATGATGATTTACGAATAGACAACTCTTTTTGTCTAGGGTCAGATTCACTTTAATACATCGCAGTGTGTAAAGGGTTCGTGTCAAGTCACAGACTTGTTAGGAAAGATCATCTAGTCCTTTTTGCTGTCATATCTACTCTTGTTATCGCAAGCTCATCAATTAGTAACTATGGCACCAATAAATTTGTGTATAGTCAGTTAGATCCGGACAATTCCAACATAACGAATTTGGTGGATATACAGGATATCCCATTAGAAAAAGTTCGTGTTGGAGAGATAGATATTGCGTACAAGGTCTTTGGTAAAGGTGACCCTATTTTACTTTTCAATGGCGCTTCTGAAAGTATGGGTGGCTGGGACCCATCCTTTCTAAGGAGTCTTTCTTCAAATCACACAGTAATTGTGTTTGATAGTCGTGGAGTTGGAAATACAACAACTGGTTCCACACCATATTCTATCCAGCTACTTGCAAACGATACGGCTGGTTTGATGGATGCTCTGAAAATACAAGAGGCAGATGTTCTTGGATATTCCCTCGGAGGACACATAGCTCAGCAATTTACAGTTACCTATCCAGAAAAGGTTAACAGGCTCATACTTGTTGCTACAACATGTGGTGGAAAAGATGGTATACCTAAACCATCTGAGTTTATAAAATTGCAATCCGAAATTGTAAACAAATCTCTAAATAATGTTTCTATTTCTCAGGAAGAGATGAAATCGCTTGTATCTGCTTCATTAGGATCGGGATGGATAAGACTGCATCCTGAATCTGTTGAGAACATTCCAGATTTACAACAAGCGAAGCCTAGTATTTCCCTTGATGTAATGAAGAATCAGATGAACGCAGGATTTGCTTGGGAGGCAACCAACTGGAATGGTGCTTGTGACGAGCTTGCGAAAATAGCCAAACCCACGTTGGTCATAACTGGAACAGATGATAATCTCTACATCCCGCATGCAAATTCTTTAGTCATTGCAGGAAAAATACCAGGGGCCTGGCTTGTACAGATCAAAGATGCTGGTCACGCAGTAATGGATCAATATCCGGATGAGATCAGTAAGATATTGCAAACATTTCTATCGACTACAAATGAAAATAGTTGACCAGGTATGAAGGATGAATACGATGCAGCGATTGCATATCTATCAGTTACTATTCTTAGGACCTTAAACAATCCAATTAAATTAGTCGATTAATCGTGTCGGACTTTGACTCTGACATATTATTCCGGCAGAAGCAATTAACAGTAGATCAATTGTCCAGGTAGGATCCCCATAAACAGAAATATTATTTAATTAGTAAGCCAAATATATCTCTGATACTGGTAATGAGCCCCTTTACCTACAGGAATCTAACCCCCCTTGGACCCACAGTAATATTAGTTCTCAAATAGGATTCTCGGACCCGTAAAAAGAGAGAAACCAAATTGAGAATGTAACATTTAGACGTGGGGAAGGAATCAGAATCCTACGATTTATTCGTATTCGCTATTAATGCTGAACAGACCAGGGAAAAATATATTTCAAGATTAGAAAAATTTCTAGAAATTATTGGTATTGACCAAGAACAGAATCTAGACTAACACCTTGTATACCTGAGATCGCCTTTTTCAAATCATCAAGGTTCATTGCAGGAGGAATTTCTACAATGGTATCGAATCCCTGAAATAAAGGTTCTGCAATTGCCGGAATCATATCTGGACGCGGCAGATCCAAAACAAGGACCATAGTTCTGTTCCCATTCACCTCAGTAAAGTATGCGGCCTCAAAATTGAACTTCTTGGTGAAGTCTTCGGTAGTCTTCAAGAAATTAGGATCTTTGACCATCTGTTGCCGGCAGTTGTCCAAATCATTGCTCTAGCTAGGACTCTCATTTAAGTCCCAAAGTTGACCTGCGTATCTTAATAATTAATCTTTCTAACCGTGGTATTTGGAATGTTATGTAAGTAATCTTACACATAAATCTTTAGAAACTCTCTAACTTATGTTCGGTTAATCGGAAAGAGGTAGACAAATCATTCTGCCTTTTTTCTAATAAACGATAATAGAATTGGTAATAGTTGATAGAGGGGGGAGACCTGAAAAGTCTGATAAGTAATGAGCGCGCGCATATTTACTCCCGATATAAAGGTAGAACATGTAATATCATTTAGTGATGCGGTATTTGCCTTTGCCATAACTCTTATGGCACTCACAATCGATATACCTGATTTACCCCCAAATCTTAGTCAATCAGAACTTTTACAGAGATTAGATGACTTTTATCCCCAGTTCGAAGATTATATTATTAGCTTTGCCGTTATCGCAATATTCTGGATTTCATATCATCAGGTATTCGACCATATTAAAGGTTCGCATATCTCGATGGTTTATCTTAATCTTTTGTTTTTGTTATTCATAACTCTACTATCGTTAACAACTACATTTGTAATAAACTACGCATCGTATCAGATACCATATATTATTTACTGCATAATAGTAATTATGACAAGTTCATTACTTGTGTTAATATGGTGGTATGCCACAAAGGAGTACCGATTAGTAGACAAAGGCATGAATCCACTATTCATAAAGGGCACCTTCTTTGCACTTCTGTCTATACCCATAATTTTTAGTATTTCCATAATTATTTCATTTATTGATCTTGACATCGCCCAATATTTCTGGTTAGGCATTATTCCAATGAATGTCCTGATTAGATACAAGTATAAACACTAGATGACATGTCGAAATGAATGTCTTGATACGGTTTACTATGGGTCTTTAGATGCCCATTTTTATCTGTAACAGATGCGCGCGCAAATTGATAATGAAGTACGGTCGGCATCAAGGTTTAAACATTTCAGGCTATGGGCCCCTTGGACCTACTGCTGGTGCAGACATGATATACACTGGTAAACGAGCAATACTTTTTGGTGGTACTGATGGCATTGTACTAGGCCACAATAATTGGGATTGGAGAGGTAACCTGTGGACACAGCGCCAAAATATGGGTCCCCCCAGCAGAGGGTTGCACTCAATAGTGTATGATAGCGACAGAAATCTAGTAGTTCTGTTCGGTGGGATTGATGATTCTAGAAATTTTAGACACATGGGAGTTTACAGTAAAGAATTCTGGCTGAGGAAATTGATTATGTTTGTCGATTAGATAGTTGAATGACGTATTCAATGCGTTACTGTATCTGTGGTCATATCTCTATAAACTTTAATAATTCGCTATTTTAATACAGCCTAATTATGCATGTAAATGTGGACGAGGGTAAAATTGAGATAGATATTACAGATAGCTCCATTGGATATTACCTTCTAAGTTATCTTCGTGGGACTCTTAGTTACCTTGCAACCAAAATAAAAACGTGGAAGGAGGAAATAAGATAAAGTGAAAGAATTTAATAACCAGTACTTAAGAAGGTTTCGTACAAACATTTGGACCGTACAGAGTATGCCTTTAAATTGAGGCCTGGAAGGATAGATGATGCTGATACGGTAGGAAAGATAATTTTTGAGGCATTTTCAGCGATCGCAGACGAACATGGTTTTCAACGCGAATTCCCAACTGTTGATACCGGCAGAGGCCTAGCATCTTCTTTTCTATCTAATCCTGGATTCTATTCTGTAGTCGCTGAAGGTACTAGTGGTGAGAATAAAGATAGGCTTGTTGGGAGCAACTTTTTAGATGAACGCTCAAATATCGTAGTGGGAGTGGGACCAATAACAGTTGATCCAAAATATCAAAATAAAGGTACAGGCAGGCAGTTAATGATTGATGTATTGGAGAGAGCTAAGATCAAAAACTACCCGGCGGTACGTTTGCTTCAAGCTTCTTACCATAACCGGTCACTAGCTCTCTATGCTAGTCTTGGATTTGAAGTAAGGGAGCCAATCTCAACCCTGCAGGGCAAACCAATTCGAGAAGTTATTCCTGGGAGATCTGTACGTCCAGCAACTGAGTCTGATGTTGGGTCATGCAATGCGATCTGCAAAGCAGTTCATGGTCATGACAGAAATGGCGAGCTAAGAGACAGTATAAAGCAAGGAAGCGCTGAAGTGGTTTTGCACGGAGATAAAATTACAGGTTATACTTGTGGATTAACATACTTTAACCATTCAGTAGGTTTAACCAATGATGACCTCAAGGCTCTGATCTCCTCAGCAACCGATTATTATGGAGGACCAGGCATTCTAATTCCTACTCGAAACACCCAACTATTTCGCTGGTGTCTGAACAATGGACTGAGGTTAGTTCAGCAGCTTACCCTTATGACAATTGGATTGTATAATGAACCTGCAGGCTTCTATATGCCTTCGATTCTATATTGAGGATCATTAAAAAAATTCTTTTCTGATGTAAACGACCTAACTCTAACAGCATTGTATGAGCAGTAGGTTAGATGGTCAGAATGATGCTCTCAGTGAATATATCAACGCAAAGTTGCCAAGGTGGTTAGAGTCATTTACTATTGTCTCTGCATCTACAGAATTAGTGACAGTAATATTGCCTAGATTAATCTTGTCAGCAAAGTTGCATCACAGTCATTAGAAGCTCTAAACATTACTTCACCATGACCATTTGCTATTCTGTTAGTCCACCATATGGCATAGATGTTATCTCCAGAGATTGCTACCGACGCTTTTTAAATTGTCATCGATCTTTGTCCATCTTCTGCTTTAAATGCATCTTCTTGTTGTTGTTCAAGTAATAACATTGAAGTTGCCAAGGCTATCGCTATCGCTATCCCAAGAGTCATTATGACACTCAAAACTAATCTTGTATTCATCAAATTATAGTGAAAATGGGAGTAATATTTGAGCTGTCAACTTGATTGTGAGCGACTGGATTCTCTCAAGTCTCTCCGGTTTTATTGTATTTTAACTAGGTCCAATAGTCCCATTCATAGATAGCTTTAGTATCGGACCAAATGTCTGACCATTATCGTTACTCAGTCTAGCCATTGGTTCGTTACTTGTAGCATTACGCTCCCACCAGCTCACCACTCCGTTATTAAAATCTGAAGCAATTTCGGCATCCACTGAGTCCGAGTTGGTACTGTTGCTTAGATTTATTTTATCGGTAAATGTAGCGCCACCATCATCTGATGCTCTAAACATAACTTCGTCATCACCGTCATGTTTGTCCACCACGCAATATACGTATCATCTCCCGATATGGTTACTGGGGTTTTCGCAAAATTTGATGGGAAGAATGCTTTTCCATCTATTGATTGCTGTAGCCACGTACCAGGTACTACTATTATTATTGCTCCAAGAGTTATCATTATGATAACACTCAATACTATCTTTTATTCATTAAATATTAAAAAATGGGCTTAGTATTTATAAGATCGTTCCATAGAACCCCGATTCCGAATAATTTCACGCTACCCACGCAGAATCCCCCGTGGGGGTTGTTCTCCAACATACTCGATGTACTATAATGGTCTTATATGGGGACAAATACCATTAAATGCCAGTGTCTATATAATCTTCGTGACAATGTAAATAAAATATGTGGGTTGTCAGATAATAAGAGAACCAAAAAAAGATTTGGTTTTTTGAACCCATTACAAGTGTTGTGTGCGTCTTAGTTTTCTTATGGGAATGATTGGTCTGCTGCTGTAGTTACTACGTTCTCATCGCCTTGAATCTGAGATGCAGTGTTTTGACATCCAACATTCTCTGGCAAGAATCCATTGCCACAGTCGTTTGCTTGTGAGATTGCTTGACTCTTTCCATACTTCTTCTTACCTGCAAACGCATCTTCTGTCGCAAGTGCTGTTGCACCAATCAGCATTACTGCCATCGCTGCTACTATGAGCATATATTTAGTATTCATTCTTAGCAGCAGAGCGAGAGTTTAGCTTATCTACATTAGGCAAATCAAGACCCGTGCAAATATCTGATTTTTTTTCTATAAAAACGAACAAAAAAATTAATACATGGCTAAGTATTCTTCTTCGGACTATGCTTACTTTACTGGCATGATCTAGTAAACTTCCAAACTATGGTTCATGTAAGAATTACTCAAAAAGGGATCTAGCGATGCCTAACGTGGCATTATTATTTGCTATCTTACTAACTAAAGTTAATCAGTTATAGCGTGAATCAAACTTATCTTTTTGATACTGAGATTAAATATGGATATTGCAAATGCTAACTTGAGTAGAATTGGTATTGGGGTAAGGCCTCCAGATCTGTAATCCTCCTCATTGTTCGATTCCTGACTACTCACTTTTTGTATGCTAATATGTTTATCCCTTATGCTGGTAATGTTTTATAAAAATTTGCACATCTGAAAATTGTCTTTCCTGACAAGGCTTTTAAAAAAAATAAGTACTGCAATCGATATGCCTAGGCAGTCACAGTTAATGGTCTTTCTTCCAATTTCTCTATTTCAATATTTTTCTTCTGCTTTATTGGCTTTATTACAGCCTTTTCTAGTTCTGGGAATTCATAGTTGAAACACATTATCACTATAATGCTTTTTATCGCTTAAAAAGACTTCGTGTGCTTTTTATATCTTCGGTCATTATAGTTTATGTGGATAACTGCAAGCACTGGGGTTGTACTCTAAAGAATAATACATGTAGTGGTTGTGTTGTAGTTATCTGCAGATTTTGCTTGAAAGAGCCAATGGATTGTAGATGTGATGATAGGGATTATTGTTGCAATCAATGATTGATTATTTCATGAGTTTCAATCGGAAAAACAGCACCATATTTAGAAACACAAGCCATTCTCACTTAGTAATGGTACTTGGACAAAACTACCTTTTCTGAGGCTTCAGCACATTAAATATAAAACAAAAACAAGCAGGAGTTTGGCTTAAACAGTTTGCCTCATTTAGTCCTTATGGGGGACAAACCTAAAGCAACCATACTCCCCCTGACAGAATCATATTACAATGCTTTTATGATCTTTAAATTATAGTGTATTGTGCTCCGTAATGCCCTGTCGAAATATATGTACAAGAATAGGTTCAAGTTTCGGATATTATAGCACAGGAATAAAGTATTGCAGAAGGTGTGAAATATACCTTTTTCATGACGGGTATATCTGCCCTTGTTGTAAACGTCCTTTGCGAACGTCTCCAAATAATAGAAGGGGTAAGGAAAAATTACGTACAAAGCAAGTGATACAGTAAAACGGTTCAAAAAAGACTAAGATCTTCCAGAGTCTGAAGTCATAATCTTCTTTCGTGTAGTTCCACTATAAGGTAATATGTTGTTTAGACTAATAAAATGTACCATTCCATTATATTAGATATGTAAGACGATTCTATGCAACGCTTTACCAGGCAATTTCATACCATAGCAACAATTTCATTAGCGATATCTAATCCCTTTCACGCTCAAGACTTTGTTACTCTTGAATTAGTAACACTACGATCCTTAATTAATTGTGGAGTATATATCTCCTGGATTGCATCTTTACAACGCTTTAGTATGTCGGTGTTAGTTTCCAATTTCTGTAGGTATCCACCAGTTCTGAATACAGAATTTCTGATATCTTGCATGAACTGAGTAATCCCTAATGTAAAAACCTGATCGACATGCACTATCCAGCCTGGTCTGACAGTTACTTGGTCTGGACAATCTTGGAGGGCCAAGTGATCAGGAGTATATTCATGAACATATTGCCAAGCCACAGTCTTGCCTTTGTATGAAGAAAGTGGTCCTGGTTGCGCTAAGTGCACGAGTTTATGTCTAAAGACCTTGAGAATTAAGTCTATCTGTTCTGGAGTGTAACCCATAAACAATTTCATATATTTTCGAGAATTCCTCGAAGTATCGGCTTTGTCAGACGCCTGTCCCGCCTGTAATGCGCCTAATAGATCTACACAAGATACACACCAAAGTATTGCAGGCATGGGCGCAAAAGGTCGTTGCAAACAATGCTTAACGTCCTTCTGTAAAGAGTCCATTTTATCCGTGACAAATTTTCTTACGAAATCCAGTTCGTCCGTGTTTGACTGATTATCTTTATTCATAAGGTAATATCACTTATAATGGATTAAATAAATATGAAATAGTTAGAAAAAGATAGACCGTTTTGCTTCTACGAATTTTAAGGAATGGATATGTAAGAATAAATCTATCTATATGACTGCAGAAGTTTTTAGGATCCTATCTTAAGATACAACCCATTACATGCCTGCTCTAATGGGAGGAATATTTGTCTCAGAATAAGAAATTAATTTTACAGTAAGAGGTAAAAGAACGACGACATGAGAACTTGCCTTCGAAGAAAGGAACTGATTGGTCGCCGCCTCTACCCTAACCCTGTGCAGGTTTATTTTGCCAGACTTTGTAGTCAAAGTTAGCTTTGCGTTTTAGCATAAAAGACATTCCGGAACTTGGTTATCCTTACTAAAAATAGGTAGACGACCATATGAGGGTCATGCCAGACTCGATGATTATGGTGTAGGTCGCCTACCTAATGATATTACGTGTGTCAAATAGACTCTGTTTGAATCTGCAGTAGTTCGCCGTAGTGCGGCCGCTGAATGTACAATAAAGTATAAAAAAAAGCTCTAAAACTTGTGTTTGCAAGTGATTGCTACGGTTTTTTATACTTTCCAATCGATAGTATATGTGCTACTGCTGCTACAGCTGCGATGGTGGCGAGGTGGCTAAGTCTTCACCATCGTGGACAGTAGTAGTAGTAATTTGTTCATGACTTCTGCTTAACTGGGTAATTCCGTTAGGTAGAGGTTCTAGGTCATGTTCTTTAGCGGATACTTCTTCTGACCGGCGTATAGTACCGTCCCAGTTTTACCTAGGTATGGTACCTTCCAAGTTTGATGCGGCGTTATTAACCATATACAGTCTTTTTCCTGTATACTCATAACAGTATTAAATTTCAGTGACTCGTTAAGTAACTTCCATATTCGTCATATCTACATTCTTTATTAAGGTGTTTGCGTTTGAGATCCCGCGAATAATGTCTCGGAGACGTTGCAAGTCTTGTGATGAACCAATCCCCACGAAATTAGAGAATTACTTAGGTACTGTACCAAATATCTGTCAATCTTGTCTTAATGCCGCTATTAAAGAGATGCATAAGGATCAAGAACGTTATTGCTTTGGACTGGAAGGAGAAATAGACATATGATACTAACTCTTAGGCATGCGTGATATAATACTAACAAGTAACGCGCACATCTCACGAAACTCTGGCGTTTCTGCTTTTGCCATATCCGTCAACCTTTCCATACCATCCTTCCCGCTGATATCGATCCAGTAATCTGCTATTACTTTCGCCATTTCAAGCCAGTCAAACCTATACCGATCACCCATCCCTTGCTCTTTCATTCTGTCCATGTGTCTTACAAGTGCTTCGTGAAATCTTGGAGTAAATTCTGTTAAGGTTTCATTTTCTTCGGGTCTAAACTTTCGCTCTAGAATCCTTAGATCTATTGCTTTTTCTAATAATACTTTTTTGTCTGTCATTTCCGATCCAAATACTCATCCAATATTTTATTTACTAGCGCCGAGGTAGACAAATTCTCTTCAATCGCTCTATGTTTTACCTTCCGTATTGTGTGATCTTTTATCCTCCGCTACGTCGCGTCTTACCTCTACTGCTATGCATACCATATAATACACTTCATTACTATAAGTAACTTACAAATCTAGAGGGTAAGCCATGGTTACCCAGTGTTATCATGAGTACAGTTGTGATCATGGAATTATGGCGAGAATTCAAGTAAGTGGAGCGGCTTGCTTTGCCAATTCTGTGCACAAGCTAGATGCCTTTTCTCTTCCGTTAGGATAGAATTTATAAGAGGCAAGAGGAAAACATACTAGCAGTTTTTATCGTCCTAATTATCATTAGATTGTAATAGTTCTGGCATAAGATAGAAAAAGGGAAAGCAAGGGAAGGGACATAGTAGTAATAAAACACAAGCTATAGGATTGCAGAAACCAACAATAATTTCCTGCAAGCAAATCGTCTAAGAAAGCGACTAATTAAGATCCAAGATGTGGAGTCTGAGATTAGCGTACTAATACAAAACTAGAGAATTATCGACTTAATACGAGTACAGGGATCTCTACTGCATCAATCACCTTTCTAGTGTGACTCATAATGCCTTTTGGCAGTCAGAGATGCGATTAGTATTGCAATTATTTTATGCATATTTTCAGTGTCCTCTGGAAAAATAAAAGTATTAGTTTATCTAAAGACTGAAACCTAAGGTACCAATACGAAGAAACTCTATGATTGTACTTATAAAGTTAACAGATTCATGAAAAATAAAAATTATACATAGAATAACCTTATCTGTTTTCGCTATATAACAAGAAACTGGAAATGAATAGCCCATATATGTGGTAACGGTTGTAGGAGTCATTACTTTGACAACGACCCATATATATAAATTATTAGTTAATATAAAGTAAAGAGAAAATGATTTCGCAGGAGATTAGTAGACATCTGCATGAATATCTAAAAGACGTACGTAATAAAGAAATAAAGGGGTTTTTAGAAAAACCAATTTTAACAAAAGAAGATGTAACAGTCTCAAAGATTATTGGAATGATGACGAAGGAAAATGCTCATGAAATATTTATCCAGTTAAAAGATAAACCCATTTCCTGTATAAACATAAGAGACATCTTATCTTCAAAAGACATTAATACGTTAAGATCGTCAGCCATAGGAACACGGATCCCAAGTCTTACTGAAAAGGATACCATGGGAAACGCAGCAAGAATAATGAATTTGTATAGATTGAGATCGCTCCCAGTAATAAATCAAAATACTCATGATATAATAGGACAAATTTCATCTAAAAGAATTATAAAGTATATCTACGAGACTTTTTCTAGAAAGAAAATAGATTTTAAAAAAATGATAACCGCATCCGATATAATGACTCCAGATCTCATCATTATAGATCCTAAAGACAAATTTGACTCTGCTAAAGCCACAATGAGAAGAGATTTAATAGATCACCTACCAGTTGCTGAAAGGCACTCCGATGGAAAAATTATGATAAAAGGTATGATAACATCAAATCATATTATGCAAACTCTGATACCTGCTGAAAGTATTGGAAGAAGATCATTAGGAACAGAAGATGATCAAAAATCAGAACAAGAAGTAATTGGAATAGCAGATAAAAATGTCATTACAGTAGATCCAGATGATACAATCACGTCGATAATAGATTCATTATTCAAGGCAAATTCAACATACACGATAGTAAAATCATTGGATAATATTTTAGGAATAATTACCTATAGAGATATAATTTCATTATTAGGAGATCAGATTCAAAGTGATGTGCCCATTTATATAATAGGAATGCCCGAAGACCCATTTGAGGCCGAACTTGTGAGATCAAAATTTGTCAACATTGTAAAGCATTTAAGCAGAATGTCTCCTAAGATTGAAGAAGCACGGTGTAAAATAAAAATTAGGGAAATTGAAGGTGAAAGAAAAAGATACGAGGTGTCTGCAAGTATAAACACAACATATCGGCGTCACGGATATACTTCAAATAGGGATTGGGATCTTGCAAAAATATTTGATGAGATGAGCGACGGTTTGAAAAATCAAGTCGCCCATGAGAAATCTGAGAGACAAAAAGATTCAGTAAGACATTCCTATGGATAATACAATATTACTCCACAACCTTATATGCATATCCTCTTACCCAGCTGTTTACCCTTCCCTCCTTCAGCAGTGTTTATCAAAATGCTGTTGTCATCTTCATCAATATCAACCCGTGTAGGGGTAACTTGTGGTGAGCCATCCTTCATTAGTGTTGATATTGTAAGCAAAATTTTTTCCGTTAAGAAGCTGAATTACAGGTTCTGTTATCTGACTCAAGGTACTTAATCTCATTGAGTAAGTAAAAAGCATATCTAATAATGATTATTATGTAGCGAATGTGAATAACACTACGACAATGTGAATAACACTACGACAATGTGAATAACACTACAAATATGATGACAAAAGTTCGGGCCCTGTCAGCTTTAGTAATGAAGCTATGTATCGTAACATGAAAATCGAGATCCCTCAATGTATTGACCTATTTATTGAGTTTGAATATTCTCTAATTTCTCTTTCATTCCTTTTACGTTTAGCACTGAGGGACCCTTTTCAAGTAAAGCAAACTTTGCTTCATTACATTCCTTCAATAACCTTAGAGCTGCAATCTTTTCCTTGACTGTGAGATGAACTCCTTGACTCCAGTCTCCGTACTTATAAAGGCTCCAAGCTTCCCGTCGATTCTCATCCATTCCATCAATGCACTGTTTATGGTAGTATGTCAAGTCATCAATATTCTTTTGTCTCCATCTGCTCGACGGTCCGCAATTTGGGGTTCTGCATGACTTTCTGTGCTTCCATGCTACCCCATAGGTTTCGTGGTGCGGACCTAAAGTTCTCTACTTCCTTTAAACCATCAAACTCCAAGTCAATCATAACATAGCTTGGATCGTCTGTTTGTCACAGCATGCAGTAACGACGCACGCCTGATTTCTGCCTACCTACGGGACCACTGTCGAACGACCTCTTCCAAGAATCAAAGTGCGACTGTATGTTCAACCCGAAGCATGATAGTCATATTGACTCTACGACTTAATCGATAGATAAACTTGCTTAAGACATGTAGGTGGTCGTACTGGCCTCAACTTAGATGGGCATGCCAATAAGTCAGTTACTTCTGTACCGTCCCGGCATTGCTGTTCTTGCTGAGAAACCTGCGTCTGATTCTCTTCAGTATTCCCATTGTTATCATCTCCACTACTATTAGATACAGCAGACTCGATTATATGGTCTTTGTCTACGTCTATCCTATCTGAACTCGTATCATCTAGTGAGTAACTGTTATTACCCATTAGGTGATGAAAGTACAACTATCTTGACCCACAATATACGGGTTTGTAGTAGGTGCGGTGTTGTCTTTGATCTTAATATACGGAAAAACAAGGACTGTCCAATATGTGGTGCTGGACAACATACTGAACTTAGAATGAATAATATTTAGAATACTCGATTAGTTTTCTGGTGTTCGATATCTTCTTGTTCAGCTTTATCTTTGCCATCTTTGATATCTTGAAGTAGCGCCTTCTCTGTCTTGTTCAGGTGATCCTGTCTGCCTCATTTCAGATGAAAGCCTCCACCCCAGATGAGCGTTCCTGATCCTTAGGTATCTTAAACTGTCCATCAGATTCTTGATAAGAAAAAGGAATAAGCACTATTCCTAATAGCGGTATTATTAAGACCAATCGATCTCCGCTCGTAGAAGTGAATAATGCGAAAAACCTAGAATGATAAGCACAAATGGTTTATAGCAGGTAGAGTGGATTTGAGATGACAATGCAAGGAAAACGCTTTTCAAAAATTTTGGTTGCTATCGACGGTTGGGCACCTTCAATGCATGCAGCGGATTATGCAATTTCAAGACTATTTGGCTCGTTTGCAAAGTTATTTCTACTTGTGAATAGATCTTTTCTAATGGTACTAAATACTTGATTTCTAATTCCAATGAATTGTGCTGTCAACCATCTTGTTTAGTTCCTTGACTCTATTTCGAATAGTTACTTCTGTTACCCCTGCAGCGTTTGCTATATCAAGCTGCGTTATTTTTTCACCAGCCTTGAAGGATGAAATATAAAGCACTGTTGCTGCGAAACTCATTGGATTTTTTCCAGCAGATATTTTACTTTTAATTATTTCTGTCATCATATTCATTGCTAGACGTGTTATTTTCTCCGACAGCTCAGCCTTATTTGCAATTTTGACAATACATTTCATGGGATCGGCCATAGGCACTATAAGGTCAAGCTCGCCTATCAGCAGTCTACAACATAGTGCTATGTTCTTACGTTTCGTATTACTAATTGCAGCTATTTCCTTGAGAGTTCTAGGTGCCCCAATCTCTCTGCATGCGATGTATATTGCTGCAGCGACCATTCCTGAAATTGTTCTACCACGCACCAATCCTCTTTCCTCTGCTTTCCTATAGATATATGCAGTTTGCTCAATTATCGTATCTGAGAGCCTAAGCTTATCTTTTAATGCATAAAGCTGAGAGAAAGCTTGAAGTAGATTTCTATTAAGTGGACTATCGTGAATTATTCTATTATCCCATGTTCTTAATCTCTTGTATGTCGAATACATTGCAGTATCTAATTTCTGTCCACTAGCGTCTCTGCCTGTTTTTGAAATTAGTGTAGCAAGGCCTTTATCGTGTATAGCTAGAGAAGTTGGAGCTCCTGTTCTTGCTCTTTTATTCTGTTCTTCGGCTGTAAATGCACGCCACTCGGGATTACTAATGTTCTCAGACTTATCAGTTATAACTATACCACAATTACTACAAACAACCTCGCCTGATTCAGAATCAGTAATTATATCTGTGTAATCGTTCCGACAGACAAAACAAGTGACTGAGTTTGTTGTTATCATTTTTTTGTTGTTTAGGGTTTTTTCAATTTTTATTGCCGTATTAGTAGTATGTAGAACCACATCAGGCTATTTAAACCACCTGAATAGAATGGATCTTATGTGATCTGGGTTCCAAGACGCCTCATGGAAGCTGCTACCATGTCACATATTAATGACTGGTTCGTTTGATTTGGATATTATCTAATTTCTCTTCCATCGCTTTCAAATTCAGTACTGATGGACTTTTTTCAAGTAAAGCAAATTTTGCTTCATTACATTCCTTCAATAACCTTAGAGCTGCAATCTTTTCCTTGACTGTAAGATGAACTCCTTGACTCCAGTCTCCATATTTGTATAGTCCCCAAGCTTCTCTTCTAATTTCATCCATTCCATCTATGCACTGTTTATAATAGTATGTCAGCTCACCTTTTGCTAAATCAAATACAAACCGTTGTGACAATTGTTTTAATTCTTTGACGTCTCTACAAATAGTACTTACGTGAACATGCAGTACTTGTGCAATGTCTGTTTCACTGTGTCCTTGTGCCAACATTTGTGCAACCTCTCTTCTGCGTTCTTCTATTGCATATATCCACTTTTTTTGCTTAATTTGCATGCCTGTGCTTGAGTTTTGCATAGTAGCACAGTAAATTTCTGAACTGTTTGCATGTTGTTTTATTTTATCATAGTTTTCACTATCCATGCCATATTTACAGGGAACGGTTTCTAATAAAGGTTACTGTGTAATGGTAATAGTAACTAATCTCGCACTCAAAAATTGGGTATGAGACGTCAACGAAGGATGAATACAAGCATATTGATGCATAATGACTAAATTCTTTCAATTAGCCATGAGAATAACATCGTAGCTTCTCTACCCGGCTAGTTTCATTATATATTTTGCTCTCACATTTTCTTATGCAAGGTGCCTAAAAAGTTGTACAAAATAAGAATTGAATTCTTCATATGGGGCTGTGGTGGTAACTACCAGTAAACTCTAGCCTCCCACAGCCTGCGGTAATATAAATTCATCAATAATAGGTTGTGAATGTGGTAAATGGTCTATCTCTGTTACCTCAACCCTTATGAGATAGGGTAAGGGTTCTACAAGGACAGGTCCTTCTATATGATATGTTCCTGTAATAGGACTGTTAAGATCTGGACCATATGTAGTAGCCTTTATTGTAGAGCCCGACATTTCGCTGCTTGCTGTCGTATTGTTATTATTAGCAAAGTTAGTAGTAGGACCATTATTACTTGCATTAATGCTTCAAGATTTGTAAGCAAGACATACAAATATGGTATTAGAAGTTACAGAAAAAAATGGTTCCGTAAGAAGGCAAAGGATAAGCGTGGATTCATGAGATATTCATCAGGTCCTAAATGGGGTGGCCAATATGATATGTATAAACCTGCATTCTGGCGTACATGGCAACCAGATGTATATCGTCAAAGAACGGATAATGAATTACTACCTTCTGGATATGGTAGGACTGAGACTTGGATAGCGTTATGTAAATCCTGGAATGAATTTAAATTGGCTCAGAGAGAATGTGACCACGCAGATATGAAACAATATGCTATGCAGATTAGATCACTTCAACAAGATTTAGGATTACCTTTGTATGAGTTTGATATGTTTACTCCTGAAGAAATAGAATGGCTGGAAAGGGAATCAGATATGAAAGCTAAGGAGTTCTGGTATGCTACAAGTTAATAGCACTGAAGAAGAATTAACAGTCAGGCACATGAATACGATCTTCTGGTTTTCTTGTTCTGTCACTATACAATCTTTAGAGGCGAAGTTATGCTGACTGTTTGAAATACATCTTACGCCGAGCCGGGTTACCAGAAATATTCGTGTGACCCCGGTGTGTATCACAGCAACGGATATTGTATGTATAAAGTATGCTGCATTGCTGTTAGGATTGCTTTGATTTCCTTATATACTAGAGCCAAATGCAGTATTGATCTGGGTGGCAGCTTTCAAACCTGACAAAAAGAATGTTGGTTACCTGAAGAAAAAGAAGCGTCGTCATCATGGACTACAACGAGAAAGAACAGATAGATCTCGACAGACGGCCTTGCTGGTAGCTTTGATCATACTATTTGCATGTACAACAGCTGCAACACCTGTCAATTCATCCCACGTATTAGCCGATTTCGATACTAGCCTTCCGACTTACAATAATATATTGCTGACATCGTAGAAAATGTGGGACAATTTGATGACAGTACCAATTGTTAAAACCGCTATTGAATCAGATGAAGCCGGTGTTATTGATGCATTAAAGCTAGCCTTTGTAGCTGATCCTGCTACACGTTGGGTATGGCCGGATCCTCAGAAATATCTTTCACATTTCTCTAGCTTTGCCAATGCTTTTGGAGGAAAAGCATTTGCATATGGAAGTGCCCACTACGTTGAAAACTATTCTGGTGCAGCTCTTTGGCTTCCCCCAAACGTTCACCCTGATGTAGAGCCGTTGATTGCATTACTGCAGAGTAGTGGCTCTGATGATGCCAAGAAGGACGGTCCAGAAGTATTCGAGAAAATGAATAGCTATCACCCAGATGAGCCTCATTGGTACTTGCCACTTCTCGGAGTTGATCCACTTCATCACGGCAAAGGAATCGGCTCTGCATTAATGCAGCATGCACTAGTTGGGTGTGATCAAGATAACAAATTTGCCTATCTCGAATCTTCAAACCCAAAGAACATTCCGTTCTACGAACGGCACGGATTCAAATTGCTTGGCACAATCCAAGTAAACACGTCACCACCCATTTTTCCAATGCTCCGAAAACCGCGTAAGTTATGATGCGATTAATTCTTAACCAGAAATTCTAGAATGAGAATTGGCTCATAATGCTCCTTGCAATTCAATTTTACAAGCATCAAGAGCAGTAGTGTTTGCAAAATGATGATGACGTCAAGAAGATCTTAGAAGAAGAAGAAGAAACATAGATACAATTTGTATTTCCCGGTTCAGCGAAAATTACATGGCCTTCTCTTCTGACCCTTCACTGGCAGGACTAGAAGAGAAAACAGAAGTAATCTATGGCGCAGGAACTACAGTCACTGCGACTCTTGAGAACCATTCCTAATTTTCTTTCTCAGAAAGCAATGCGCCAGTTTGCTTTAACAAATTCAGTTGATCTACTACATCCCAGTGTCCTACAATTATTCCATCTTCTATTCTGTATAGATCTGCAGATCTGATGTTTACCGGTTTGTTCGTTGGTGGGATTCCATGAAATTCTCCTTTGTGTGTTCCTGACCCGTTGAGAAAAACCATTACAAGGTTGTTCTCTGCAACCATGTGTTCTATAGTTGTATGCATGTCAGGAAATGCTTTAAAAAACTCAGTCAAAAATTGTTTAAACCCTTCACCTCTCTTGCCTGCCTGAGGACTTCCTTCGACTGAATCATTACCGAAGTATTTTTCGACGAATGATAAATTGCGATCGTTGAAAACTTCTTCTAAAATGATCTTATAGTAGACTTATTTCTTTCTTCTTGGAGACTCCCTTCTGTTGAAGGCATATAGTATCGCATATGGTCTTACACCATTTATTTCTCATTTATGTTTATTGTTTCTCTAAAAAGACTATGCACCTAGGTTTAGATGATCCGTAGTGACCAAAATTTACCAAGATCGAATATCGATCAGGGTGCTATTCAGATGGACTAGTGTATTCATTCAGTTAAAACTCTATGAATAATGGACAGAAAGTTTTTTTGAAACTTCTATGCGTTTACTTCTGTTAGCAGGACTCGATTATTTTATTTACTTCTTTTAACAGCTCTTCGTTATCGATTGGTTTTTGAATGAATAGGTTCTTATCAAGAGCACAATATTCTTTTTTCCTGAACTCCTCATAATACAACTCACTTGCTGTAAGAAAACATACCTTTACATTACTATCTCTCTTTTTCAACTCATTATACAGTTCAAAACCATCCATTTTAGGCATCTTGATATCAAGAATGACCAAGTCATAATAATCTGGTCTAAATCTTGACAATGCTTCATATGAATCATTAAAAGTATCCACCTTAAATCCATAATGTTCCAAAGCAAGGCTACAGATTGTTGTAAGATCCGGTTCATCGTCTACTGCTAAAATTCTTTTTTGCCCTTGTTGTGGTTGTTTTTGATTCATCTATGATTCTCCCCTACTCCTCCTGCTAAATCTTCATTCACTTTAGGAAGTGTAAATATAAAAGTTGCTCCCGTATTGTCTTTACGATTCTCAGCCCATATCCTCCCCCCATGGGCTTCTATGATACTCTTCGAAATATATAATCCTAGTCCAGTTCCCTGAGATGACTTCGTAACAAACTTAGAAAATAGCTTTGCAAATATATCTTTGCTAATACCTCTTCCTGTATCAGTAATACTCACGATGATCTCCTTCTTATCGTTGCTTTCATGTACATCAACCACTATTTGTCCCTTATCTGTAAATTTCAAAGCATTATTCAATATATTCGAGAGGACCTGAGTTATTCTTCCCTTGTCTGCCTCTACGAGAATTTGATGGTTAATGTTTTGCTGCTCATAAATCAATTTTATGTCGTTATTGCCACTTTTAATTTTCTCCATGTAATCCTTAGTCACCTCGGATAAAAGTTCAAAGACGTTAAATCGCTCCTTTTCAAGATGAAAGGTCTGACTTTCAATCCTAGTAACATCCAATATGTCGCTTGTTAGCGTTTGAAGTCTCTTGGCGTTTCTGCGTATGATTTCTATTAACTCATCTCTTCTTTCTGGATAATATTGTAATAATCCACTCGTTCCAAGGATCGCCTGTGTGGGAGTCTTCATTTCATGGCTTGCTATATTAATAAATTCTTTTTGCATTTTATCATGAAGTTTTAACTGTTCATTAGCTGATTCAAGTCTATTATTTGATTTATTTAGTTCCTTTTCTTTTAGTTCTAGCTTCTTAAGTGATGATTCTAAATCTCTTGTTCTATTCTTTACTTCATTTCGCAGAATATTGTTCCATTTAACAAGAAACACGATTAGAATTACAATGGCAGCAGTGATGCCTGCTAGCAATGTGAAAGTCTCTATTCTTTGCGTGAAAAGAACATCATTTATTTGTGAGTAGATTAGCTGAGTCGGTGTTACCACCTGTACAAAATATTCTGGTACACCATTCATAAAAATAGGAAATTGAGTAGTTAATCTCTCACCTCTTCCGTAGTCATATACGCCGTAGCCCTCATTTCCGGCAAATAGATTCCTTGACAAATTATTTAGCACCGGGTTGTGATTGATAAACTTCTGAGTAAATTCTCCAAAGAAATTCTTGCCCAGCAACTCTTTTATACCTACAGCCAGGTAGGTTGCATTTCTATCAAAAACTGCCAAGAATTGTGAGTTAACATCATGTATGTTTCCATAATGAGCAAAGAAAGATTCTGTAGGTATTGCTACACCTATTAAACCAAAATATTCTGTTGTCTGTCTGTTTATTATTGGGTAGGATAATGCTATTCTGTACTTATTATCTAATCCAATAAAGCCGTCAGAAAAATGGGGACCATTATTATTCCTGTCGCTTGTAGCTTCCTTTACCCAATTAAAAGCCGATATATTGGTTCCGACAAAAGTGTTTTCTCCCTTTGGAACTATGTTAGTTTTAACAATATTATCTTTGTCTAAAATAAAGAGTCTGTCTGCTGGAGTAATCGCAGTTATTTGACGATATACTTCTTCTAATAGCCTTTTTGTGCTGTTATCAGATAACTGTCCTCCTTGAAGATCTGCAGAGCCTGCGAGCAGCTGAAGTCTAGTCATAATTGAATCAAGATTTGAGCCAATATTTTGAGAGATAGCTCTAGTCGATTCTATCTGGCGTTGTCTTTGCTGCTCAATAAGGCTATTCTTAATATCATTTTCCGTAACACTTTGAAGGTAGAAAAATAAGCCGTATGAAATAATAACAATCGATGCAATAGAAACAATCGCTATTTTCATTGTTTTCCCGGAAAAAAAGCTTGCGCCGCCTCCTTTGATGATATTCTTAAGGAAATCCATCTTACCTTGCAGGTTTTATTGATTTTGCTGTGTCCCTCTAAATAACATTTTCCATCTTTTTGATAAATGAAAGCAAATAAGAGCACGGTAGTGTCTCCATATTTGTAATTGGTACTAGAAGTCACGGTACGTTACTGAATTATTAAGAAGAATACGATCAAGGCCTAGGTGTTGGAGATGGCGCAATGGATGAATCAAAAACTCCCGTCAGTTACCAATGAAGGGCTAGCCTAGTCGCCGAACATCATTTTCATCATTAGTTTGATACAAGAATTGTAACAGTGTCAACTCTGAAGAAAGAGTCAGTACTCTTCCTAACCGTATCTCTATCACACTGAAGGGACTCGAAAGTGGCCAACGTCTCAGTAGCCGACTCAGAAATAACATTGCTAAATATGGAAGGGCTAGGACTAGTGCAGTAGAATAAATAATAATGCTGGTTAATAGTAGCGAAGACCCTATAAACGGATTAAGAATAGATCTAGAAAGGGAGGCTACACTAACAACTGACATCGAACAATTTTTCTAGTTCAAAAGCAACAAAAGTCCTGAGCGTGAAAGTGAAAGAATATCACTAGCGAGCCCAGACATACTTAATTAGGAAAGTCAGAGAATAAATCTTTTCGGAGAATGGCAACATGGAACACAATCAAGTACATATTAGAGCAGAATTTTTTATAAAAGAAGGAAAAATGGAAGAATACAAGAACCTGGTACAAGATATGAGCAGAGCGGTAGAGGCTAACGAGCCAGATACACTAGGTTACCATTTTTATCTTAATAAAGATGAGACAAAATGTATCGTACATGAAACATACGCAAATTCAGAGGCTGTATTGGCTCACAATAACAGCGTTGCATCGCAAACAATACTTCCAAAGATTTTCAGTGTCTCTAAGATAAGTAGAATTGAAGTTTACGGGAATCCTAGCGAGGAACTACAAAAGGTGCTAAAAAGTTTCGGTTCACAGACTTACAATCTATTTACTGGTTTCAGTCGTTGATGTTTAGGGACTACTCTTAAATTGTTTCATTTTCGAATACTGTCGTTCTACCAAATAAGCTCCCACTCACTCTATTATGTAACATGAGCCTTGGATCCGCGAGCTAATCATTACCATAAATCGGAATATTTGTGATTGAAACTGTGCTTTATTAAAGTAGTGCCAACTATGTATTCGATGTCAAGGAAAAAGTAATCGTTATCAAAAGCATAATCACAGAATAACTATTGAGTAAGAATATTTTCATACATTCAAGTATGGATGCGTAGGCTTAAACCTTTACCTACATCCAAATGTCTGGCATGATGAAAAACTATGGCAAAGAGGACTTATTCTCCTTTTTTAACTTCTCTTAATAACACCTATTTGTACCTTTTCAACTCTTTTTTTTCTGTTCTAACATTAATACCACACACATTGATACAATGAAAAGTTCTTTTCATTAATTTTAGCACTCACCTATTTTTTCTTCTTCTTTTGATTTTAGTACTTTTAATTGACCTGCTTTTTTTAGATCTAGGTTTAACTGTAGCTGTAGTAGTAGCGGATGATGATAGTTTTCTAGATTTTGATTTTGTTCGTGCTATGGGAGCTGACCTTATCCTTTGAATGTCATTCTGAATTCGTGCCACCTGTTTTTGTAGTAATCTGAGTTGAGATTTAATCTGTTTCATAGATTGGAACTGTGAGTGGACTACTCCCGTACCTGTTGTCGACCTGGTCTGCTTCTGCAATGATTGAATCGTCTTTGTTATTTTACTAATCTGATGTCCTTGCTTCTCTACTTGCTTTGATATATTGGATAGATAAGAAGTTATTCGCCTCTTCTGTTTCCTCTTGCTAATTCTGGCTTCCTCTTGTACTTGTTCCATTTCTCTATTCTGTTCTTGCACTTTTTCCTCTTGTAGTTCTGCGAGGGGTACTTCTCTTATAGAAATCTGTTCATCTGTCACATCAAGTGAGGTAGGTCCTATCGAAATCTGTTCATCTGTCACATCAATTGAAGAGGGTCGTACCCTCGTTTTTTCCAACGGTTTATCCATCTCTTCCATCATAATAAGTCCTTCCTCTCTGTCCTCCGACATACTATGCTCTTCGTTCTTATACTATTTATCTTAGACCTGGGTTAAGCTTGACATCTTGAAATAAACGACGTACGCCTTTATCCCTACATAGATAACATATTTAGATTGCCAGAATAGAATAATATTCTAGGCGTGGGATTTGAAGTCAGTTCGTGAAAATAGTTGGTATGAAGATTTTCTGATGCATGTTATTATTAACTGGTCTAAGTAGATAGATTTGGATGCCGGTGATATTCATTTCCTCTACCGAACCAAAGTTTACTTGTACAGCACCCTCTGTCCTTCTTTCCGTGGTGTGCTAATAGCTAAATACATTTAGCACTTTTTTCATTGTTTGTGATTACCACATGAAAAAGAACAGGTGCAATAGATCTAGATACGAGAAAATCAACGAGATCTTGGCTAATTGTCTTAACAAGGAGCCGATCGCCTACTTTCTTTTATAAGTGCGAGAAGACACATGTTTCTATTGATGCAGACCTAACGTATTCTCTAAAAAAATATCTGGAAATTTTATAAATTCCTTTTATCCAACTTCTTTGAAAAATAATCAGCAGGCAAATTGACACAGTCCTTAGAAAGACCTACAGGAGTTACAATTATTGCTATTCTGACTATTATCGGGGGAATCATATTGTGTTTTGGTGGGATCTCCGCGCTGACACTTGGAGCATTCTTTGCAGGAGTTCCCATTGGTAGTATGATCTCAGAGCAGCAGCAACAACAATTGCAGCCTGAAATTCAGAATGAAGCAGAACTGGAAGCCATAACACAATTCGTAGGAAGTGTCGGACTTGTGATAGGGGCAATTGTACTGACAGTTGGTATTGGATATTTAGTAGTTTCTTATGGCCTACTAAAAGGCAAAGGGTGGGCATGGACCATTACAGTAGTATTAACCATTATATCAATAGTAATCCAAATCATTTCTGTCATACCAACCAGTATGTTTAACGCATCATTCCCTAGCGATATGAATGCTCTTGTATCTGGAATTATTGCTCATATAGTAGGTCTGGCAATTAACGCAGTCATTCTATATTATCTCTATCGACCTAACGTTAAAGCATATTTTGGTAAATCTCGACCTTCAACAACTATCCAAAGGTAAAATTTATGAGTTACTTGTCTTTTTCACATACTCAATACTGCATTTCCTCCTTTTTTGTGGATCTTGAACCAATATCTTGGGAAGGGCTTACACATTCTTTAAGGTTTAATTATACTCCGTTTGGAATTAGAGTAGCTGTTATCGAACCTGGAGCAATCAATAAAGAAGTAGTAACTCAAACTATGTATATCACAAATGATCCCAAGTAGCGTATTTTAACTCGCGTTTGCAGAGATGATGAAAAATATTACGTAGATCTAAAACATTATTGAGAATCGCTCGTCAATTTAGCTAACATCTAATGTTGTAGCTATGGAAAGGCCTTTAAGGGATTTGAAGTAAAAGAAAAAAATTGCGAACGGGATCGTCACTTCTTGCTATTCTTTATTACCTTCCTATACACAGACCACTTGGATTACTTGTCTCACAACT
>WHTU01000210.1 GCA_009377575.1 Nitrososphaeraceae archaeon
TCCGACAGACAAAACAAGTGACTGAGTTTGTTGTTATCATTTTTTTGTTGTTTAGAGTTTTTTCAACTTTTATTGCCGTTTTTTCAACTTTTATTGCCGTTTTTTCAACTTTTATTGCCGTATTAGTGGTATGTGGAACCACATCAGGCCATTTAAACCACTTGAATAGAATGGATGTTAGTATTAGATAGTCGCGTAGTAAATTATTACCGACTCCATTGTGCAAATGACAATGTTTATCCCATATGGACATCAAAGACTTCCAGCTACTCCCGTATACGCAACGACATTATGCGCCCTTCGATCCGGATGATCCTAATACCCCATTTGTTAAAGCTATATCTTTGGATACAATAGAAGAAGAAGAAGAAGAGGAAGAAGGATTAGAGATCGGAACATATGACAAGCTAAAGAAGAAGCGTACTAGTAGTGGACGTCGTAAAAGTCTCTTTCTTTTCTATTAATACTAAGAGGTGACTCATAGTCCATTCCTTCTTATCTCCAAGAGTAAGCCTTTCTATTTAGTTGAGAGTATCTTTTTTGAGGTATTGTTTGTAAAGGTCAATTCGTTTTTCGAAAACCGTATACATTTTATCTGCATCTCCATGTTTCTCTTCTAGTTAGGCATGCGGTCGGCAACGGCAAAGGATGATAACTATTCCCTGGATAAAGAGAAAACCTCATTCGACGACTTAGTTGACGGATTAAGACTTGTGATTTGTCCTATTAAATTCTAATAGGAACGTTCAAACTTAAAATACAGTTGATATGTTATCAGTACAATATGTCCTTTGG
>WHTU01000211.1 GCA_009377575.1 Nitrososphaeraceae archaeon
AAGTTTCACGGTGTAATTACTGTGGGAGAGAATGGAATGAGTTTTGGATTAGCTATGCGTACGTAACTCGGTCATTAATAAATCAGAGCTCATCAGAAGAAGTTCAATATATGCGGCGGCAGATGGCAAGGATTGTCTATTGCCTAGTACACCAATAAATTTATGAATTATCAAATAATCATGTTTCCTGACCGAATTTCTAATAAGAATAATAATAATAATACATATGTTTTCCAGTAATAGCATTAAGTGTGTATTTCTGTATTATTTTGTATATTATGTCCGTCGCTAAAGAATAGGTTAACTAATATCACCTAGTACTGTTGGTAAGGGTAGTAACATTTCCTTTACTTTGATAAGTTCCTTATGGCGGACGTCTTGCTCACTATATGACTGATTTATCATATTTCCTAACTGCCTCTAAAATTCGATACAGTTCTGATATAGGTTTCATCATAGTCAAAATCTGGGGTAGCAAAGGCTATCAAGAAATCAGTTGACATCAAGTTATCTCGAATTGAATTATAATAGTATTGATTGATAAGAATTGCTATTATTACAATCAGAATAATTATGATTCCAGTAAATATTGCCTTATCCCTTAGGGTTGCCTGAGGTATATGGTTCATCTCTGGTTTGTCCCTCTCCCGATCACAATAATATGTAAATACATGTAAACTAATTTTATTTAAAGCCTTTTACAATAAAAGTTTCCACATTATCTTTGGGTAACTAAGTTAAGAGTTTGACTGATACGTAAATCACCATTTGTTATTTATCTAGTGATCTAC
>WHTU01000212.1 GCA_009377575.1 Nitrososphaeraceae archaeon
ACAAAACTAAACAGGACAAATTGATCATTACTTTTCACAAAATTGAACTAAACTACTCTAACCTGATATCTGTAATCTGATCTTCCATCTACAAAAGTTCTCAGATACGTAAATCATGTGTATTTACTTAACGTATGCTTCTAACAGCAATAAGATAAAGTTTCAGTAAAACTTAGTTGACTTTCTAACAGGCATTCATGAAAATGATAGTTCCGACGAAACTAAAGATATACAAGTAGTAAATTTATAAATAAATAATGGCCAGTTATGGATTTGGTTTTAATAACGAAGGATGGGTGGAATCTAAAAAAGATTCTCTGACTAAAGCATTAAGGGGATTACTTGAGGATATGGAAGGGGAGGGTAAATTTATTGGTCTAGTACAAAGGCAAAAAACCATATGTCCAAGTTGATGAACCATATCGAGGAGTAACAATAATGAATATGACTTATTTAGCGAAAGAATTTCAGAATGATCTTACCGAAAGAGCAGAGAAAAGGCATAAGGCTGTAATGTTAGGGGCAAATGAAGATTCAGAAGATACGTTCTCTCGAAAAATATCTGAAGATAAATCAGTCATTATATGTGGTTTTTTTGATTTGCCAGCCATATATTCTTTCCTCGAACTTGTACGAGCAGTGATGTGATGTAATTAGATTATAGAATGTCAACAAGTAGCACAAGTTTTAAACACAAACGTAATCTTTTGCCTTATGATGATAATTGGTGCTTTGTTGCACAAATCATTATCATATTGGTATGAGTATATTGACCAATTGAGA
>WHTU01000213.1 GCA_009377575.1 Nitrososphaeraceae archaeon
GTATGTTATTATTCTAAAAGATTTATTTTGAATAAATGATATTTCATGTTCCCAAATCTTGATATTCCCCCCTATTGGATGAATTAAAACTGTAGGATATGCTTCTCGTCCCCGTAAGTTTCATAATACATTTTCAAGCTTTCATCGAGATCTAAGAGTGGCAATTTCTTAAGCTACAAACTTCTGATCATATATAAACGACAGTAATTAGCCCGAAAAGGAATTTTATCATGATCCGAAGTAGTAGCGAATAATCGATGAATCAAACTTGTTTTGGTGAAATGGATGATAAAGTATTATTGGGCTGAAGCATACTGATCCTTTTGTGATGGTTCAGCAGAACCACTAATATATTCAACTGCTGGATCTTGCGATAGTTCATCAATATCATTTAGATATATACCTAGAGCTTTGAACCGCAATGTCCTGTCGTCCATTTCTGACGGAAGCATCTTGTACTTTTCGTACAACTTCTCTTTTTTGGTACTCAAGTCAGTCTCTATGCCCTTCTGATATTTTATCTTAAGTGTTACGCTTCCTGGCCACTCTTGCTTCATAGTCTGGAATTTCAGTATCTGCAATACTAAATCTTCATCCACTTTAGGAAATAATTGTGCGATTCTCTTTTTAAAGTTTTGATATTCTATCGTAATCGATTCTTGAATGTTGTTACTCATACCATTACTGATAATGTATGGTTATTATAGCTTAGTAGAATAATACATCTGATATGATACCTTTGGAAGAAAAATGAGTAAGCCATAATGTTGAGCTCTACAGA
>WHTU01000214.1:0-546 GCA_009377575.1 Nitrososphaeraceae archaeon
CTGTATTTGCTTGCAAGTGTGATGAGGGTAAGAAACCTAATACCATTTTACCATTCTTTTACTTTTCCATTAATTATTATCCTGCTACTCTCTAACACATCATAACAACGCGCACAAAAGTAGACTGTCTTCGTCTCGTGATTAGGTTGAGGATATAACGCGGATTCGGTAGGTTCGTCCTTACATCCAAGTCTGAAGCAAGATCTATTTATCATTGTTCTTCTTCTTCTTCCCCATACCAGTTTTACTATCCAAACATGCTTGCTTTATACGCGCCTTTATTTCCGCTGACCAGCGCAGGCCTTTATTCCAAACTTCATGTGTTTTGTAATATTCCTTTAATCCCGCACTTCTCCGCTGAGAAGTAGAGGTTTTACAATTCTTTGCTGATTCAGATATTCTGCGTCGATGATCTTCTGATAGACGCTTATTCTTGTTCCAGGACTTGGTTTACTAGTTTGAGTAATCTGTATTATGCAAGATCTGTGATAGTAGCTTTTCCACCAGTCCCATACTGATCAGTCATAATTCCACAGAGTCAGCTTT
>WHTU01000214.1:556-779 GCA_009377575.1 Nitrososphaeraceae archaeon
AATAGACTGGAACAGTTGTAAACTTAGTTTGCAGACACAGGTATTCGCCAAATGAACGGAGGATATAAGGCTGACAAGCCCACCTTAAATCGTGAAAAGAGGCTATTGACATATAGGACAAAATCTGGGAATAGTAAGAAGGCTTTTGATAGAGCAGGTCTAAGTAATAATATTGATGATGGGTTTTCTGTTCTGTCGACCGAAGAACAATATTATTGCTAGT
>WHTU01000215.1 GCA_009377575.1 Nitrososphaeraceae archaeon
GTTGCATCCTCACAATCTTGCCATCTTTCTTTCTGCGTTCCGTCATTGCATACATACAAGAGAGTTTCTTCATCATAGTCTTTTCTATCATGACAGGTTCCACCAGATGCCATGTATTCATCTGACACTAGATCACAGTATGGAAGTGGTTCATAATCTTCCTCTTGATAGTCGTCTAGAATTCCATCATTATTTTCATCACCATCAGAATTAGGGAAAGGGAGTGGATCATCTATAGGAGGAGGGCAATCACTTAATTCTTGAGCCTCAGTAATCCCGTCAGGACATGTAACTCCCATTTCACATTCATGGGCAGTTGAGCCAGCTTCACAGACAAATCCTTCTTCAGTTACACAATCCTGGAAGGAGCCGTCACAGGCTGGCATTGGCTCTGGGGTTGCTGGAACCTCAGGACAATCATCTTCATCCTCAACCTGGGTTACTCCGTCTGAGCAGAGAACTAGATCTTGTTGTTCCTCTTCTTCTGCTGATGGTGGATTATTCAGCCTATCGCCTAAGGCAACGGCTGCATCTGTAAACTTCTGATCCTCTTCTTCAGTTACAGTCCCATCTCCATCTAGATCTGGGTTATCATCATATACTTCAGTTCTACCTTCTTCGGCAGCTTCTTTTGCTTCTTCTTCTGGATTATTCTGTTCTTCGGTACTAGCGTACGTAGGCATTGTGATTGCAACTGAAAAAACCGCAGTCAATAGTAGAATTAAAGTTATTAAACTATTAGCCGTTTTCATCGTATAATCATTTAGCA
>WHTU01000216.1 GCA_009377575.1 Nitrososphaeraceae archaeon
CATCCAAAGACTTAGAACCCGTAGAGCATCTTAGCATAGCTTTCCTTTTTTCAAGGAGTGAATTAGCGCTCACAAATTCCTTTTCTAGTACTTGGGATTTTCTTAACAGCCTCTGAGATTCCATAATATATGTTGCAGCGGTATCTCTCGAACATTCAATTTCTAGCGCTAGTTGGTCAGCGCTAGTTACTGCTAACTCCCACACCGAAATGATACCCGCTTCTTTAAGCTTCTTTGCAGTTGTGGGACCTATGCCTTCGATATCTTTTATCTCAAGATCGGCAGCATCTCTAAATGATCCAATGTCATCGGAGACGGCAGCATTATCATTATCAATGGTAGGCATATCGCCATCGGAATCAGATTTGATTTTACCTTTCTCTCTTGCCATTTACGAATGTACTATTACCAGCGTGATATTATATAAAGACAACATAAGAATATGTTGGCAAGCTAGATCATATATGCCAGTATTTGCATAAAAAAACAAACTGCATTCGGGCAAAATGAACGCTTTAAAACTCCCGCCCATTCCGGTATAAATTCTATCTTCTCGTAGATTTGTCCTAAGTGTGGCATATGGTACTTCGTTCCAACTAAGTAGTGTTGTTGGTGATCCAGTATCAACCAAAAAATTTATCTTAAAAACTGATTCTAGCTGCTTGGAAAGTACAAATGCTGGAACATAGTATCGCTTGTCATTAAAGCCCTGATAACATTCAATGTACAAGACTATACTTCATTTCTTTTATCTCTTATAAATTCAA
>WHTU01000217.1 GCA_009377575.1 Nitrososphaeraceae archaeon
GAATTACTCTTTTAACTTTGGCTTCTAATCTAGCTCCCATGTTAATGAAACCTTGCTCCCTGAACTTCTAGTCCCATTCTGTCATCACGTTGACCTTGTTTAAATTGTGCCAGGGTCTATATTTGACATAAATGTTCAACACTACTCCTGTCTTTATATTTTTATTATTTTATACCACCCACCAATTTACGATAGCTCCGGCTTCAAGATAGGAGCTAATTTTAGTAGTCCAGGAGATACTGTCATTATGCAAGACGTGGAGGAAGGAAAGAGACCAAGAGGATGTAGGACTAGCGTCATATCTCAACAGCACTAGCATTTGCAGGAGATAGACCTGAGTGGGTTTCTGCGTTCTTACAAGAATTCAGACAATTATTTGGTGACAGGTACTGAATCTTACTGTGAATTCAATATTAGACGGCAATACTATACACAAGAACCAACAACGTTTCATGTTAAAGTAGGTAGATGTGTTCGCCTAGTAACCAGATCTTTTTTATAATTTGTTGTGCAAGCAGCGGCTGCAGTACCGTGAAACCATGCATGGTAGTTCGACCAAGTTCTTGTGGATATGTGTTCCGTCTTGGTCGTCCTGCCTTTTTCCATAATATGTTTCGGTATAACAAATATGCCTATTCACTCAACTTTTTTATATTATATTTGCGAATAAACAAGCTGGCAGTTGGGGGCCTTTAAATCACTCTTTAAAGTCTCACTGTCAATCAATGATTACGAGGTAGGCGACCAAAATGCGTCTGACATGTTCA
>WHTU01000218.1 GCA_009377575.1 Nitrososphaeraceae archaeon
TATCTTCTAATGCTAGAAATTCATTCTTTACTATCTTGTTGTATGCTTCTATTTTTCCTTGCAACTGTGGATAGGAATTTGGAATTCGTTTATCCTTGATATGATTGTGCACAAGGAAATGCCTGAATATTCTAGATGTAAACTGCTTTCCATTGTCATGCATCACAGTCTTTGGCTTGCCATTGTTCATTATCCAGTTCTCTAATACGTCCAAAACATCTACTGACCTCTTTCTTTCAGACCATCTGCTTGCTACTTTTCTGGAGCAGTCATCTAAACAGCTAATGATGTAATTCCTTACGTCAGAATTACTCAGATAGAATGGGCCAAGTATGTCCATTTGCACCATATCATTGGGATGTTTCATTACAAAGCGTTTGTATTTTCTTATTTTGGCTTTACACTTTAGAATGTTAAGACCATGTCTCTTTAGCGTCTTGTAAATAGTTCGTGTACTTAGCGACAATCCAATGATTCTCTTTAATCTAAACTTGATCCTATTACATCCAAATCTCTTGGTAATCGTAGATCAAGTATGGTCTCCTGTATTTCAGACGTTACCTTCCTGTACTTGATATTATGAGGTCTTCTAGATGCATCTGATAGTCCATCTATCCCTTTCTTTTTGTACCTGTTATTCCACTTATAGTAAGTCTTTCTGGAGACACCGTATCTTTTGCAAATAATAGATACAGTATGACCAGTCCATTCCTTTTCATGTATTAGATTAAACCTTCTTCCGATTTCTATATGGATACACTTCC
>WHTU01000219.1 GCA_009377575.1 Nitrososphaeraceae archaeon
AATTTGCCTTACTGTCATAGTCTACTTCTGCAATTCGAACATTTTGATCATTTAGATGGTCTTGAACCCACTGAGTATCGACTAATACCTCTGGATACTTGTATTCCATCGTTTCAAATTAAGACTTGGTAATTATTTAAACCCTGTGACCAAATTAATACTTTGCAAAGTTCATTTTGTTTTGAACCTAAAAATACAGACCCAATGATGTTAACTAGCCATTTGTATTTGCTTCTTCTTTTTTTCTTACTGTCATCTGCTCCTTCTCATTGGCTATGGAATATGATATTCTGCTGGAATTACTATTTCTATTTCTGTTGTTGTTGTTGTTGTTGCTGCTGCAATCTCTTAATTTCACTAGCTAAAAAATACTCTTTAAATGGATATTGCTTCAGTCATTTCTTGCCAGGTCATATCTCTGGCTCCTTCTCATTATCTATGTAAATCCTGTTTCCATCAGTAAAAATCCTTAATCTATCTCTTTTCATTAACTTCATAGCATTAACTATAGGCTTTTGTACTGAGATTTCCATAGGTGCAAAATCCCCGCTCCTAGCCATCCTTAAAGTGACTACATCATGAGCTAATACTTTTCAAGATACACTTACTAAACCATAAGGAGGTAGAGCTAAAGTATGAGGAATAAGAATACCCAAACTTCTTTTGTAAAGTCTATAAATAATCATGAGAAAAAACCCAAGAAATTGCCGGATGAAATTTGAAGCTTCCATTCTTCTATTTTCGGTTCTGATGCTTTCAATAG
>WHTU01000021.1 GCA_009377575.1 Nitrososphaeraceae archaeon
CAGCGCGGACGCCTCCTAAGCGTCAGGCCGAGGGTTCAAATCCCTCCGAGCCCGTAGGAATAGTAATACTACGAAAGTCAACAATCCTCAAGACAGCCTTCGAATGGGAGATACACCTAGATAGCCTATGGAACGTCGTCTATCAAGAATCTCCAAGCTCAGAAGATTTGAATCACTTTACTGCTGGAAAAAGCCTGAAAAAACTTTCGACCCGCTCACTAATATTTGAATGAAAGAGCAGATACATAGCTTTAGATACCTCAAATCCACGGGAATAAATTAATCTTTCATTGAGGGGTGTCTTATGAAAAGTACCAACCTACTTGAAGTACAGCTATATCAGAGTGTCAGTTAATATTTTGACCCATATACTATGAAAGTTGAAGGCAGCGATAGATAACTGGTAAATAATATCGTCGAAACTGATCATCCCCTCATTTTGCAACTTTATCCCTATCGATATCAACTAATTTTAAATAACGAATGGTGACTAAATCCAATGGGATTTTCATTAAATTTGCGATTTGGGATAACCTGGTTTTACAAGATCTGCAATGTCGACCCAACATTTAGCAATCCTGTCCATAGAGTAGACGCAGTTAAGAATCGATATGTGGGGGTCAGGCGAGCCCTTAGTAGATTTCTCTTTGATGGAAGCGGATAGGTTTGAGAATTTTAGGTACATTCTTACTACATCCTCGCTCAGCAAATTGTCCTTTGCGATAAATGCGCTTATAGATCTATGTTGCATATTGTCAACGATCATGCCTGCTTCTACGATTTCATTTCCGAATCCAGTTCCCCATAATTTAGGCACTGATGACGAGAATTCTGAGACATAATCACCAGCACTTTCGAGATGGCTTGCCGCTACTCTGTAGTCGAGTATGTCAATATTACTCAAATTAAGCTTGCGTGCAATCCGCTGGTTTAGCATAGCGCTTCTAATCAAACGGACCAGCAAGAAGTACTGTCTATCAATTTCGTCGTCTCTTCTTATGATGAGCTTAATAATCTTTGTATCTTTGTTCACAATAGCCTTAAGTCCATCCCTCATCATTCCTTTGATGATTGCATTCATTCTACGAAGGATTTTGGCTGCATCTAGTGAACTCACGTCTATAAGGAATTGAAAGTTAATGTTGAGACTATCCTCGTCAACGATTTCAAGTCCGACAAGTTTACCTGTGGCAGTTAGGATTTTCTCGCGATCTTCGTAATCTATGGGAGCCCTAGCTTTAATCCTGATGTTATCATAGCCTAACAAATAAGCTCCAAATAGTTGATTGATGAGAATATCTACAACCCTGGCGGGGTAATCAATACCAAACCCTCTCATGATCCCATTTCTCTCCTTTGAGGGAAGTATGGCAATTGAATTATCATTGCTAAGTTCCATTAGAATTGTATCACCTTTCTTAAGTTGATTCTGGCGGACCCAATTCGCTGGCAGTGATACAAGCATACTACTTCCTATTTTCTGAAGACGACGGGCATAGGAGGCCATTAAACATTTAAATATATTTAAACTAATTAAACATTATTCTTATATTATCAATAAATTATAAGATAACTATGGCTACGTTAGTCTCAGATATCATCCCTACGTCTACGGCATTCAGCCCAGGACATGTGACAGGAATATTTGATCCTGCAGGAGCAGAGCACAAGGATATACTGAGCAAGGGTTCAACAGGCGCGGGTTTTTCAATTTATAATGGCATTATCACAATCGCTAAAGCCTTTGAAGCCAAAACCAATGGCTACAACATTTCAATCGACGGTATTCAAGTGCAAAAAGCACCTGTATCATCCTATATTGCAGAATACTATCTTGGACTAATTGATAAGCCGATCTTTCTACAGATCACCCATATCACTGAAATACCCATTGGGTACGGTCTTGGCTCAAGTGGCGCAGCTGCACTAAGCCTGTCGTATGCTTTAAACAATTTGTTAAAGGTAGGTCTTAGTAAGATGGAAGCAGCTCAGGTAGCTCATTGTGCAGATATCTCATGCAAGACTGGGCTAGGTACAGTTGCTGCCTTATATTCAGGTGGGTACGAGATTAGGTTAAGACCTGGTGCTCCTGGGAAAGGGCTGATGTTGAGAAAGGATCTTGACGAATACGTTGCAACTATCCTTTGTATTTCACCGTTATCGACCAAGACAATACTGAGTAATAGGTTAATGAAAATAAGTGATAAAAATTCCTGTTCTAGCGAGCTATTGAATAGGTTGAAATCAATGGATGACATAAACGGATTTCTAGATGCATCTTTTGATTTTGCTGATGCGTTGGGTCTGACTAGTGGCGTTTGTAAAGGTCCAATTAAGGCTATGAAATCTGAAGGATTCAAATGCAGTGTTGCATTATTTGGTGAAACGGTGTTTACAATCATACGACGTGAAAGAGCAAAAGACGTAAGATCCTGCCTGAATCAATTTCATGGCATGCTTATCGAAACTAGCATAGATTCGACGGGCGCTAGAATGATTTGCGAATGTAAATATGCGAATTAGTATTCCAAAGGATCATCCAAGAGCAGAATCCCTACGAGTAAGAGAGATGCTCGTGGATGGATTAAGAGGTGGACTTGTTGTTGAAGAAGGTCTGATCGCACATGGAAGGGGAGAAAGCTTTGATTATCTGATAGGCGAGACAACGACACCAAGTGCCATCAGGGCCATCAAGGCTGCCGCGGCCATGCTGCTTACTTCCAGTCATCCCATCATATCTGTCAATGGAAATTTTGCTGCGCTGTGTGGTAAAGAAATAGCAGAACTGAGTATGGCATGCGGAGCACTGATCGAGGTAAATTTATTTTATCATTCCATTCATAGAGAACGCGCAATAAAGAGTCACCTTGAGAGATTTGGGGCAAGAGACGTTCTTGGAGTAGGCAAAAATAGGACTGCAACCATTCCCTACTTAAATGGGGAACGAAAACACGTTGATCCAATGGGGATTGCAGTTGCTGACACCGTATTTGTTCCATTGGAGGACGGAGACAGGACGGAAGCACTGGTAAAAATGGGTAAAAAGGTCATAGCTGTAGATCTAAATCCACTATCAAGGACCGCAGTCCATGCCCATATATCTATAGTAGATAACGTTGTCAGGGTAATTCCTATTTTGGTTCAGATGATACTAGAGCTTAAAAGCGAGAACAGAGATTCTTTAACAAGTATAATTGGTAAATTTGACAATATTATGAATTTGAATGAAAGCCTTGGACTCATACGGCTTGGAGGTTCTGAAATTAATGCAATCACATAGGAATCAGTCCAGGAAAAAAACTGTAGCAGAGATCGTTGATGCAAAGAAGAATGGAGTAAAACTCGCCGTCTTGACTGCATATGATTTTTCGATGGCCTCAATTATTGACATGAGTGAAATTGACATAATCCTAGTAGGAGATAGTGCAGGAATGGTAATGCTTGGATATCCAAACACTAGGCCAGTGAATATGGTAGAAATGTTACTATTTTGTAAGGCGGTAGCTAACGCCTCAAGCAAAGCAATGATAACTGTAGATATGCCATTTGGTTCCTACCAAAACAGCATCGATAAAACCATCTCAAACGCAATAAAATTGATCAAGGCCGGAGCAGACTCAGTTAAGGTCGAGGGCGGTGAAGAAATATCTAGTCGAATAGAAGCTCTAGTTGAGCTAGGAATACCGGTTATGGGACATATTGGATACAAGCCTCAGACCTCGAGTATGTGGAATTTTACAAAAGCCGCCGGAAAAACCAAGGAGTCAGCGCTAAAACTCTTACATGATGCGAAGGCTATCGAAAAGGCAGGAGCATTTAGTATTGTACTTGAAATGGTAACCACTGAGGCTGCTGAAATAATCACGAAGAATTTGTCGATACCAACTATAGGAATAGGTTCAGGGCCTATTTGTGATGGTCAGGTGTTGGTATCTTATGATATGCTAGGAATCTATCAAAACATGAAGCCAAGATTTGTAAAGAAGTATCTAGATTTAAATCAGTTGATTGCTGAATCAGTTCAGACCTATTCACGTGAGGTAAAATCGGGAATATTTCCCAGTAATGAGAACGCTATCCACATGGATTCTAAGGAATATGAGGAATTCTTGGATGAATGCGGACTTCGAGTTAGCAAATGAAAAAGCATCTGTATCGTCCAACTAGAGACATTTATAGTACGGAAGGAGAAGAGCTAGTAGGCACCCGCATGGTGCTTTGCGTTACTGGTAGTGTTGCGGCGTACAAGGCAATTGACGTCGCTAGATTGATGGTTAAGCATGGAGCTGAGGTCTTCGCAGTTATGAGTCATGGAACGTCAAGAATATTTCTTTCCCAGGAAATGATGAAATGGGCAACAGGAAATGATGTAGTTACCGAACTGACCGGCAATTTGGAACATATTTCATTGGCTGATCGAGATACGACCGACATGGTTATAGTTTACCCGTGTACTGCAAATACCGTCGGTAAATTAGCTAACGGAATAGATGACACCGTTGTAACTTCTGTCCTAACTGTTGCACTTGGATCCAATATCCCTATTGTTATCTGTCCTGCCATGCACGAAGCAATGTATTATAACAGGATCATACAAGAGAACATCAAAAAGCTCAAAACAAATGGAGTAAAATTTCTGGAGCCGCGAATTGAACAAGGAAAAGCCAAGCTGATTGCTGCCAATGAACTTCTTCAATATGTTCAAGACAGTCAAATAGGCAAGAGAAACAAAAAGTTGGGTGGAATGAGCGTTCTAATTACTGCGGGTAGTACTGCAGAATACATCGACCCAATTCGTGTTATCATGAATATGAGTTCTGGGAAGATGGGTATGTCACTTGCAAAAGAAGTACATGCCAGAGGGGCCAGTGTGACCTTAGTTTACGGACATGGATCAGTGGACCCTGGTACTTACCTGCAGGCTCCGAACATCGAAATTCATAGAGTAAATACGGCTCAAGAGATGTTTGAATCGGTCATGTCCGAACTGACTGAGAAGAGATTTGATGTAGTTATCCTTACGTCAGCCACTTCTGATTTTTCAATAGCAAAGAGATGGAATAACAAAATTGACAGTTCTCTAGACAAGGTAGAAATTACTCTTGTACCGATTAACAAGATTATTTCAAACGTAAAGAAAGTATGCAAACATGACGTTTTCTTGATTGGATTTAAAGCTGAATATAATGTAGAACCCAAAGTCCTTATCGAAAAAGCCTACTCTAAACTTCTTGAATCAGGAGCGGATCTGATTATAGCCAATGATGTAGGAAAAAGGAATACAGGATTTGGATCGGATAATAATGAAGTCTACATAATCGATCGACAAAGAAACACCACACACTTGCCGATTCAGACGAAAGATAAGATATCGGCACAAATATTGGATTTCATCGAGAGAAAATATCTTTCGTCAGAAACTACTAACTAACCTAAACAGATCAGTTCCTTAGGAAAGCTATTTAGATTTGAGATCGTGTTTCTGTTCTTGGAACTCTTGTCTTTGCTGTTAGCAGTTTTGATTATGACACTGTCCTCAATTCGTACACCAAACTTCCCGTTTGTATATATACCTGGTTCAATTGTAACAGCCATCCCTGGCCTCACCATCTCTTCTCCATTTTTGCTGATCCATGGTGGTTCATGCACTTCCAATCCTATTCCATGGCCCGTGGAGTGTATGAATTTACTTCCATACCCTCTCTCGGCGATTACATTTCTGCAGGCCAGGTCAACTTGACCAAATTTGTCGGCTAACCGCAATGATTCCAAACCAATTTGCTGTGCATCCTTTACACATTCATAAACTTGCTTTATCTCCTCAGCAGCATGACCAATAACAAATGTCCGTGTAGCGTCTGCCACGTATCCCTGATACTGAACTACTAGGTCAACAATTACCGTATCCCCTGTTGAAAATGGCCTTGTAGTGATCTCAGAATGAGGAAAGGCAGCATTAGGGCCACCAGCGATAATAAAGGGATATCGAGTACTCTTGTATGAAACTAACGTTCCTCCAAGAAGATAAGTTTCGGAGACAAGCAAGGCCATTAATTCAATTTCTGTTTTATTCTCTCTGATATGCTCAATGCTTAAATTGAACAGACTATCAATAATTTTTGCAGCTTTGGAGATTTTTTCCTGTTCATCAAAATCCTTTATGATCCGACTCATGGTAAAGGGTTTGTTATTCACCTTTACATTGCTTTTACCCAATTTCTCAATCATCACCGAAATAGTATGAAAATCGGTACTATCTGTGCATACGAATTTCCCCGCTAATTCGTCAATTACCCTTAACAGAATGTCTTTCCCTCTTTCTGCGGATATTAACTCGCATGAAAGTGCGGCTTCCTCAGCTCTAGCCATCTCCAATGCAGGAGTAATAATTTTGGTACTTTCGCCAGAACAAATGCTCACAGATTCTCCCCAAAAACCTGTCAAGTAGAATGTATCTTCAGGATTAAACGATACCACAGTACTACACCCAATCCTCTCTGCATAATCTAATACACGTTTCCTATGATCGTTAACCAGCATGGTTATCTTGTTACATACCCCAATAGGCAAATAGCTAATAAACGTAATTGTATAAATAACGGATGATGCCCCCAGGTATTGAGACTTAAATGGAATATCTGGTAATGCTCCCTGGGCCCACAAACGTGCCAGCCAGAGTAATGAATGCTATGCTTTCCCCCATAATTAATCACAGAAGCGACGACTTTCGAACCCTATATAGAAGCGTAGTAGATAAAACCCAACGCGTATTTCAGACCGCTAATGACATAGTCGTTTTAACTGCTTCTGGCACTGGTGCGGTAGAAGCATCAGTCATCAATCTAGTAAAAAAGAGTGATAAAATAATAATCCCAGTCAATGGGGAATTTGGCAGTAGATTGGCTGACCTCATTGATAACTGGGGTGGTAATTCCATACGGATAAATTCGAAATTTGGAGAGAACCCACCTATTGAACAGATAGAGGACGCATTTGAAGTAAATAAGGATATAAAGGCGCTATACGCGGTTTATAATGAGACATCAACTGGAACATCCTTAAGGTACCTAGAAAAGCTTGGAGAACTTTGTTCTAAGTATGGGTCTCTCTTTATTGTAGACGCGGTTTCCATTTTAGGGGGGGACGAGCTTCCGGTTGACAAGTGGGGAATAGATGTGTGTGTGACAGCTTCTCAGAAGGCTCTCGCCGCACCTCCAGGTGTTGCGCCTATATCCATAAGCGCCAAGGCAAAGAAGCAGATGATCGAAAATCCTCCGCCAACCCAATACTTCAACTTAAAAAGATATTTCAAATATTTCGCAGATAGTGGTGAAACTCCCTTTACTCCAGCATTGCCACTATTGTTCGCTTACCGAGAAGCATTGGAGATGGTATTGGAAGAAGGACTAGAAAAGAGGATTGAACGTCATAGGAGATGTGCCAACGCATTTTACACTGGTCTAAATGAGTTAGGGTTCACGCCTTTCGCGCATCCTGACGCAAGGAGCAACGTCGTAATAGCCTTTAATTACATTCCTGGCATTGAAGATAAAACTTTCAGAAAAATTCTTAACGAAGATTTCCGTGTCCTAATCGCGGGTGGTTTTGGCGAGTTGAAGGGAAAGGTTTTTAGGATAGGTTCAATGGGTGAAGTAGATCGCTATCATGTTATTAGAACTTTGTCCGCTATCGCATCAACCTTGAAAATCATGGGTATTCAAACAAAATCCGAAGCCATACCTGTCGCGATGAAAGCACTGAATATATGAAGATAAATCTCTTGGAAGGAACACTCAAACTTAATATATGGTACTTCGATAGCGACATGTATGCCCTTGGAGAAAGGTTCGCTCATACTCTTAGATTACACGGCCAAGATTAAAGATACTGATAATATAATTGAAACCACCATCGAAGAAGATGCCAAAGAATCTGGGACGCATGATCCTTCCCGTAACTATGAACCTAAATTAATCTCAGTAGGGGAGGGTTGGGTTTTGAAGGGACTGGACGAAGCTTTATCCACAGCAAATGAAGGAGATAAGATGAATGTAGAGATTTCACCAGATAAGGGCTTTGGCGAAAGAGATCCCAGTAAGATCCGGATGATTCCTCAAAGGAAACTTGGTGACAAGGCGGATGAGGTTTCTATTGGCGATGAAATCGAAATTGAAAAACGGAAGGGCATAGTAAGGTACGTAGGCTCAGGCAGAGTTCAATTAGATTTCAATCATAGATACGCCGGAAGAGTTCTTCTCTACAATATCAATGTAGTAAAGAAAATTCAAACAGACGATGAGAAGGTCAAGTCGTTGACTAGAAGATGGATACCACTGAAAGACGACAAGATCAAATTCGAAATAAAAAGTCCGATCCTTGAATTGTTCCTACCTGAGGAAACCTTCCTTCTGGACGGAATACAAATCATAAAGGGAGCAGTATCAAATGAAATTTTCAAGTATGTACCTTCAATAACATCGGTTAAATTCATTGAAGAATACGCTACTCGAGAAAATGTTAAGAAAGATAACAATGCTGATGAGCAAGAAGGCAAGAAAGTAGAAGAGCAAGAAGGCAAGAAAGTAGAAGAGAAAGAAGGCAAGAAAGTAGAAGAGAAAGAAGGCAAGAAAGTAGAAGAGAAAGAAGGCAAGAAAGTAGAAGAGAAAGAAGGCAAGAAAGTAGAAGAGAAAGAAGGCAAGAAAGTAGAAGAGCAAAAAAAGAAGTAGTGATTCAGCTACTTTTAGTAGTTGCTGTTTGTTTTTAGCTGTTCATATTACGTTCACTTTTTTTGCAAGGGTAGCTGCCTTATTTTTGTCTAATTTTTCTTTATTGAGAATCGTAAATCTTTCAGGTCTTAAAGAACTTGCTAATACTAGTGATTGCACTACCTCACGCTCGGTCAAATTGATTTGTTTTCCTTTTGTTGGAGCACCAAATAAAGCCAAAGTCTCGGCTATCTTTTCCCAATCTAGCCCATGTAACTTAGCCATCATGATCGTCCCAATGCCGACACGTTCGCCGTGAAGTCCAGAATTCTTCCCGGCCACATATTCAACAGCGTGACTAAATAGATGTTCTGAACCAGAGCAGGGCCTGCTGCTCCCTGCTATGCAGGAGGCTACCCCTGCACTGATCAAGGCTTCCACAATAGTTCTTAACCCATACAACTTGTCCATTATAAGATTGCGACCCTCGTCAAGAATTATCTTTGCACTTAGGTATGCAAGATTCGCAGCGTATGTTCCATAGTACTCCTTTGCTTCGTCTCTAGCAAGTTCCCAGTCCTTGACGGCCGTTATCTTGCCAACAAGGTCTCCACAACCGCTTATCATCAGACGACGTGGAGCTTTGGACATTAGCTCGACATCCGCCAAAACTCCAATTGGGGTTTTTGCTTTCACGGAATATGGCTTGTCTGCTCCTCTCATCGAAACGAAAGGACTTGAAATCCCATCATGCGAAGCAGACGTAGGGACGCTTATGAAAGATTTACCCAACGTAAATGCCGTCATCTTAGCGAGGTCGACGGAACGCCCTCCGCCTTGACCAATAATTACGTCAGGAGAATACCTTTTGATTGCTCTAGCCAGTTTTTCTGCTTCATTGACAGTAGCCTCAGCGGCGACAAACCATTTGTATTCGTTTAAATCTGCATCCTTCATGGATTTTTGGGAAATTGCTTGAGTCCTTTCCTTTACAATCCCACCACTGATAAATGCAATTCGTGAAAAATTATGGTCTAGTTGCTGTATGAAATTACCTAATCCCACAATAACAGTTGATCCTATCAATATCTTCCTCGGCAATTCCATCAAATGAGATTCCTGGGTCAAAGGTAAGTTACCACAAAGCTACTTTACCTTCACTTTATCCTATCTATAACCGTATCTGGAGTAACCAATTGCCTTGAATTTCCATTAGCTCTGCAAGTTCCTTCGATCAATACCGTTGGGTATGGGCGGTTTTATAGTATGAAAAATGGTTTGAAATCCTACCTTCGAAAAACATAACTGAGTATTAGACTAGTTTGATCATCATCTATTTAAGAACTATGTTCTCCGGTCGAAGATTGTTATTATTTGAAAGGATCAGATATCTTCGAGGTCATTCTAAATATAACATCAACCAACCTGAACCTGCTGAATCCAGCAGGTACTTCCAAGCCTTCACTGATGGATAAGTATAACCCGAAATCTCCATACTATAAACTAGTACCATTGTAATGGTAAGCAGGGGATCTATGAGACGTGCCCCTCAGATCTGTGTGCATTGAAGAATCCAATGCTTGGCACTTGCGCAAGATGTTATCCCTTCTTGGATGGGACATGTTTCCAATGTTCTCACCGCTCTCGCCACCACATTGGCCTCGATAAGCATATCAACTTACATATCAAAATACCTGTGATTACAAAGATAGGGCTTGTACGTCACTATCGTTCATTCGCTGGTTTCCTGTATCCTACATTGGACGGAACTTCTTGAACGGGAAATAGGCCTGAACGGGATACAAACGCGAGCTTTCCAACCCATAAACCAAATACTCTTAGTTACAAATAGCTAATTGGCCTCTCTTAGAGGGGTTTGACGTCAAGCATATATATGCACAAGTTGCGAACGATGTTAGCCTATGATTCGTGAACAGACCGGTCAGAATTTCATGGTAAAAATATTGAATACATTGCCGTCAGAATCCGGGCTCACACGAATAGAATATGAAGGACCAAGAATAGCTTTATTCTCGACTAATCCTGCATATTTTATCCTAAACAGTAACATCATTTCAAACATGGTAAATTCGGTGAAAAAAAGGATTATAATTCGAACTGACGAATCCATCAGGAAATCAGAGGCAGAATGCGCAGATGTATTACGTAAAGTACTTCCCAGCGGTGTAAAAATTTCAAGATTATTGTTTGATCCCGCGGTTGGTGAGGTTACAGCTTTGGTTGAAAATTTGACCATGGAATACTCCATGAGCGATCAAGACAACGCAATCTTATCTGAAAAAACAGGATGGAGATTCTTAGTTAGACGTGCACCAAAGGATTTTGGAATAATAGAGCAGATTAATTCGATATTAGTACGAAGGGCCAACGAGCGAGTTCGATTCTATAAAGAGGTAGGTGAAAAGATCTTTCGTCCGAGATTAAACGAAAGAACTGAAGTCAGCCTAGTTTTCTTGGGTGGATTCAATGAGGTAGGTAGATCTTGCACTTTAGTCACTACCAACGAGAGTAACGTCCTGCTTGATTGTGGTATTAATTCATTTTCAAGTGACATGACAACCTTCGCGCCTAGGTTTGACGTTACAGGTCTAAACATAGACGATATTGATTGTGTCCTATTGAGTCACGCACACTTAGATCATTCAGGTTTCCTACCTATGCTGTTCAGACACGGCTATAGGGGCCCAATATACTGTTCTGAACCTACAATTCCTTTGACATATTTGCTCCTTAAAGACAACATACAACTAATAGAAGAGCTTAGTTTCATGGGTCCAACCTCGAAGGAGATCGAGGACGTCATAACTCATATGATAGCATTACCCTATGCGGTCGTTACGGATATTACTCCGGATATTAGACTAACCCTTGCAAACGCAGGTCATATTTTGGGTTCATCTATCACCCATTTACATTTTGGAAATGGTGACCACAATTTAGTTTATTCAGGAGATTTTAGATTTGGCAGATCATTAGCACTGGAAAACGCTTATTGGAACTTCCAGCGAGTTGAGACACTCATCGTCGAATCTACTTTGGGAGGTAAGGAGGACATCCTTCAACCAAGAGAGGAAACAAATCAAAAACTGCTTGAACTTATCAACAGCTGTTTATCCCGGGGCGGAAATCTACTTTTTCCCGTTCCTATATTGGGACAATCCCAAGAGCTTATCTTGACTTTGAGCGGATTTGCTAAGACGGGTATGCTTTCCGCAAAGATTTGTATTGAAAAATCAATAGGCGAGGCCAGCTCGATTTACGAAACTTATATGGAATGTCTTTCCAAAGAAATAAGGCAAGAACTTGATGGGTATTCAATAAACATGTTCAAGCCACCAAAATCTCAGATTGTCGAATCTAAGAAACTTAGGAAAGGCTCACATCTTATAGTATCACCTTCATCGATGCTAACTCACGGCCCGTCTGTCGGTTATCTCGGTCAGATATATGATGATCCTCTGAGTGCCGTGGTCTTCACGTCCCAGATCTTGCCAAACACCCCAGCACATGGTTTGGTTAAAGGTAAAAAGGATGTGGTAATTGAAGGTAAAATGCTTAATGTTGAGTGTAGAGTGGAAAGCTTTGTAGATTTCACTAATCACTCAGATTATGGGCAGATCCTGGCATATGTGAAAAGGATGAAACAAAAGCTACGGAAGGTGATTGTAAATCATGGAGATAAGAGCAAAGCTCAAAACCTGGCTGGAGCAATAAACCGGATTCACAGGATACACACACAACATCCTCTTGTTGAGGAAGCGGTAAAGCTAGTATGAAATCCTCAATTGTATAATCTCTTGCTAATAAAATACCTATTACTAGAATTGCATTCCATATTTGTTGCGATTCTTAAGTTGTTCTTAATTCATAAACCACTAGGTAATCTCGTGAGCACCCCTCCAAATTTTCACTTTCGATGGAGTAATTACTACCCGTTCTTCACCCAACCTTGCGATATCTCCACCAGAGGATTGAACGAACTTGTATAGGTCGTCGATGACGCTTCGTAACTCGTCGACGCTTTTTTGAGCAAGAGGCGTGACCCTAATAATCACGATCATCTGTTTCTTCAGATCTTCTTTAATTAATTGAACTTCAACAGGATCACGGAGAGTTATAGCTTTCAAATATACCTGTGGTTCATGCGCTTGCATTAAATTATCTATTACCCATTGTACGAATTTCAGAAATAATCAAATAGTCATTCTGGTCAAAAGATATTGACCCCTTAGGTTAGATCATATACTTAATTTTTTTCCAACTGAATTATCCGACATCTGACAATCCATCGTGATTTCTTTTTGCTGATGAAGAACTGTCAGCTTTACCATTTGACCTCTTGGAGCATCACTATACCGTCCAACAATTCCTCCCGCCAATAGCTTTAGATCGTTCCTGAGTTCAGAACCTTTTTTGATCCTCAAAATCCCTAACGGTCCAGTAAACTCTACAGCCTCAAAGGAGTAATCATCGTCAAGATAGAGAAATTTCATGATTTCATTTTCACGTTGATTTCTACCGACGACAAGCTTTGCATGAGTTGACAGCCTGAAATGTCTTCCCACTTTAAGAAGTTCAACGTCGTTGAGGGTTGGGACTCCATCAGTATGCTCAAAAAGGTCATAAACACGCTTTGAGAAAGCGGGATCGGTAAGAAGACACCCACCAGCAGAATTTGGAGGGTCCTGAATACCGAACTGCTTTGCCAATGCTAATTGTCCTTTTCGAGACCTACCTGCGATTGAATGAAGCTTACTTCTGTCAATAATACCAAGCCTTTCTGCGTCGGATGGAGGAAGTTTTCCTGCTGAAAGTGGTCTAATTACTTTACCGACCAAGTCAGATTCTTCCTCAATTATTCTAAGAGCGTGACGGTGCTGGCTCATGGGTCTCTGTGACAATACTTCTCCGGTCACCAAATATGAAGCTCCGATGCTCTCCATATGGTCCTTTGCAGCCTTGAACATCATTGCCCTACAATCGATGCAAGGGTTCATACCCGATCCATAACCATGTTTCGGATTTTTTAACATTGAAAGATATTGATCGCCAAAATAGACTGTTTTTAATCGAATTCCTAGCGAATCTGCAACCTCCTTTACTCTGTGGCCACATCCCTTCCCACAATCAAAATCACAGAATGGAGTTTTTACTGCAACTGCTTCCACTTCGATTTCCTGATCCATTACCAATCTTGTGGAGAGATTGCTATCAAGCCCTCCTGACAGAAGTACAACGACCTTTGGTTTCTTCAAGCGAGTGAATTTTGCTTCAGATGAAGATGACATAGTTACTGATGATGCTTAGGTCTAGGTATTATATCGTTTGCCCCGAAGGGATTGGGACCGTCATGGCCCCTAGTAACCTGCATGAAGATGGAGTTTAGGTTATCGTTTATAGGATGGAAATCAGAAATACAATGATATGAAGAATTCTATAGGAAAATTTATGACTGCTAAATTGTCATATATACTCCAGTCCAATACAGCGCAGGAGGCAGCCTTAAAAATGGATCAGGATAATTCCTCTGCATTGATAGTGTTGGATTTGAATGAGAATCCAGTAGGAGTTGTTACGCATAGAGACTTAGTAAGAAGTTCATGTGTTGAGGATGTTCCTTGCGACAGGATCCTTGTCGGGGACATTATGTCCACTCCGATCGTTACAATTGATCCATATTCGCCTGTTGAAACGGCAGCAGACGTAATGAAGCAGAATAATGTTAGGCACCTTTTAGTCGTGGATACTGACAGACCAAATGAGCCTCTTGGAATCTTAGGCTCTCGCGATTTTGCACTTTACATAGAAAATGAACACCTAGAAGAAAAATGATCCACCCTGCCTGTGTTTGACCAACGATTATATTGGAGATTTGAAATTTCGATATCAGTTGACTGTAGAAGCGATATCAAATTTCGACTCGTACGCCTGGGTAGCTGTTGGGCTATTTGTGTTGGGCATAATTGGCGTGCTAATCTATGAGAAGTCTGATGCACGACAGAATTCAGCAAAAAATTCAGGAAAAGCTTCCGACATCGGGTCGTAAATGCTTGGAACTAGAGGCTAAGATAAAAGAATTCTATCGGAAACAGGGCTTCATAGATCTTACTCACATCCAAGCCAAATCATTACCAGTAATTTGTAGAAAGATAGATTCATTACTTATCGCGCCGACCGGTTCAGGAAAAACTGAAGCATCAATAATGCCGGTGTTAACCATGATCAAGGAATCGAATAAGGAGCATTCTAACGGGATTAAGGCGCTGTATATAACTCCACTTCGATCACTAAATAATGACGTCTTTAGAAGAATCGAAAAATACACAAGCTACCAGGGTTTGCGCTTAGAAATCAGGCATGGAGATACAAGTGCCATCAAAAAGAAGAGGATGTCCGACAATCCTCCTGATGTATTAATAACCACTCCTGAGACTTTGGGTATCATTCTTACTAACAGCATTCTCATTGGACATTTATCAACAGTACAATGGGTCATAATTGATGAAGTCCATGAACTGCTTCCGAACGAAAGGGGATCTCATCTATCGGTGAGTCTAGAAAGACTGGAAAGAGTTGCCAGCAATAGACCATCTAGGATAGGCCTTTCTGCTAGTGTGGCAAATCCACGTGAAGCAGGGAAATTCGTAGCTGGCTCGGGCAGGAATATAGCCGTTTTAATGGACAGATCAATGAGAGAATACGATATAGATATCAAATATGTAAACGGGACTATAAACGATGTGTGTAAGCTGATTCTTACCTATGTTGAACCAATGATACAGCAAAAAAAATCGATCTTGGTCTTTACTAATACTAGAGATGAAGCAGAGTATATAGGGACCATCCTAAAATCGCGCGCCAGTTTCGGGGTCGATGTTCACCACGGTTCCCTTTCGAAGACCAGTCGGGAGGAAACGGAGAAAAAATTACGTGAGGGTTCTGCCGGACTAGTTGTTTGCACATCATCCCTTGAGTTGGGACTAGATATTGGTTCAATTGATCTGGTTATCCATTATGGATCCCCAAGACAGATATCTAAACTCGTCCAGAGGATTGGTCGAAGCAGGCATAATAATCGTAGGTCAGCCAAGGGACTAATCATTACCAGTTCCCACGATGATGAACTTGAAGCCCATGCCATACTGTATCGCACAAGAAACGGGGAAATGGAGGAGCAAGGAATACATCAGATGCCATTTGATGTAATGGCTCACCATTTGGTGGGTATATCCTTGCAAGCAAGGTCGTCCATCCTTATCAGTGAGGCATTCCGATTGATTAAAAAGTCCTATCCTTTTCGAAACCTTCAGATATCGGATTTAATGATGTCGCTCAAGATTTTAGCCGATATTGGGTTGATACGAATAGACATAACAGAAAACTCATATAGGTATACATTACGAGCCTACAAGTATTATTTTAGTAATCTTTCAATGATTCCTTACGTTCAGAAATTCGAGGTTATAGATATAGTAGGTAAAAAGAAAATAGGAATGCTGGATCAGCAATTTGTTGGAGATTACGGAGAAAAAGGAAATGTATTCGTGTTGAAAGGGCTGCAATGGAAAATTATTTCAATTGATGAGAACAGATTGGTTGTCAATGTTGAACCTCTACGGGGGATCACTATGAATGTGCCGTATTGGGCAGGTGAAACGATACCAGTAGACTATCTAACTGCTGTTCGAGTAGCCGAAAGCCGAAGACGCAATGCTAATTCGGATCTATTCTTTAGCAGAGAAATAATTAATAACAGTTTGGACTTATTGAAAGAGCTGCCTAGTTCGAGGTTGATTTTGATTGAAAGCAGCCGCAAGAACAATGCACTGATCATGCATATGCCATTTGGGACAAAGGTGAACAACACCTTTGCATCGGTGTTGTCTACACTTCTTTCTTCTCATCTGGGATACGTAGTTGAAAGCAGATCTGACGCTTATAGGATCTTGCTCACATCATCTGCTGCTAGAATAGGGAAGGTTCACATTGAACGAATATTCAATGAACTTGTTGACTGTGAACCTATACTGATTGCTTCATTCGCTGGTACCTATGTCATGAATTGGAAGGTATGGACAGTAGGAAGAAGGTTTGGTATTGTTTCAAAAGAATCAGTTTACGACAAAAAAATAGCTAGATTGCTGTACGACAGGTATATGAAAACCCCGGTTAGTGCTGAAGCGATACGAGAGCTAGTTCATGAAAAATACGATGTACATACTACGAATAGGATTCTTGAGGAATATGCAAATAGCTTGATTAGGCTTCAATGGATAGAGGTTGAAGAATTTACCGACCTAGCCAAACCTACGGTAGACCGCTATCAAAGATTTTCTGCTGCACCATTAAGTTTGGAGACCGGGATTATTGAACTTGTTAAAGAAAGACTCCTTAGGACTAAGCATCGATTGATCTGTATTCGTTGTGGCGGGTGGGAAAGAGTATTCGAAACAAAGGATGTACCTGACCACATACATTGTAAAAAATGCAGATCCCGCCTAATTACCGCTACCTACGTTTCGGATCTTGAGCTTCCTGGCATAATTGTAAAAAAGCTAAAAGGAGCTAAGATCTCAACTGATGACAGTCGAAAATTTGATCGCGCTTGGAAAATTGCCTCTCTAATAAATAACTTTGGAAGGAAGGCAGTTACAGTGTTGTCAGGTCATGGCATAGGTGCAGATACCGCTGCTAGGGTTCTTCGCAATTGTATCGATGAGTCAACATTATATAGAGGCATATACGAAGCAGAGAGACAGTATGTACTTACTCGAGGTTTTTGGAATGACTAATTATAGAATGACTAATTATAGAAGCGGTTTGGAATAGTTCTGAGATTACCCAATTTTGTTAATGCTAGAGTAGGGTTTCAATGAAATCTGAAGTTTGCCGTCTCTGTTGGTGCTGGTGACAACTCCTCTGATTTTTATTCTCTCACCAACCTTCAGATCGGTAACAAGACTAGATAGATCTCTCCAGCCTAAAAGATTTATTTCTGCTGTATCATCACCTAATATAGTCTCAGCTAGAGAGATATTTTCACCATTTCTTGTAGTAACTGTATTAATTGAGGGAGTTTGAAGCACGATCCCTTCCACCAAATAAGGACGGTCAGAATTAACAATATCTACAATCTTCGTCTCGAGCATTTCCAGGGATGGAAATGAAGAATCATCTTCGATCTCGCTGATATAAGAGTCATCTCTAGACAAAGTTATCTGGTTTCCAAGGATCATGCTTGGTATGCACTGAATTATTATACCTGAACTGATCGAGGTTTTCGACAAATTAGAATCGATTCTAAGTGTAATAATCTTCCCATTTTTTTGGAAAGCAAGGCATTCCAAGTAACCAGTTCCTAGGTCTTTTCCAATAGATATCAATTTGAGATTAAGTACATCAGGTTCTGCTCCTGGATTTGAGACGTCAAAAGAAGTCCCTTCGTCTCCGTGTATTTCGAAATCTGAGTTTCCGAACTGTGCACTTCCTTCCTTAATTCTGACACCAACGAGTTTTATATTCGAGCCTACTGTTAAAATCTTAGGAAGCCTCGATTCATCTATATTCCAAATAATTGTTCGCATCGTCTTAGTGCCTTCTTCGTTTGATACATTCAAATGAAGTGCCCTGCCTTCCTGACCTCTAACGTTCTTATATTCTACTATTCTGGGTGACGATGAAATCTTTCCGAAAATTACGACGTTGTCAGCTTGACTGGAAATCTTAGAAAGATCACGCGCAAAATGGTCTAGAGATGGAATATCCATATTACCCTCCTTAATTACTTCTATTGTACTCATGTCTCCAACGTTAAGGACGGGTTTACCGTCTAAGCCGGACTTGACGTAACCCTTGGTTAACTTGATGAGATCTCCTGGTCGTAGGCCTGACTCCTCGGGAAATTCCACTCTTTTCTCCCAAAGTTTGACTCTAATAGCAACATCGCCGTCAAGAATCGTAAGTGTTCTGTTGCGCAACTCTTCGCTGTTATCTCTTCTCATGAAAGTACGTGTGGGATAGATGGACATCACTCTACCAACTACATTAATATCTCTCGCCCCAACATAGAGATCCTTTAATTTTTGGAGACTGGACTGATTTCGTTCAAGTGATATTCCCAAATCAGCGGCCACTAAAAATAACGCCCCTTGATCCGTAAGATAGCCCGCCCCAATCTTCCGCTTCTTTTCGTCGACAAGCTTCTTGATCTCTTCCGCGCTGATTTCTGGCTTTCTCTCAAGCAGGAGTTCAACCATTGCTTTAAAGTCACCTGACAATCATTGGTAACCTCCAGATAAAGTCAAATCACTCTTATCTAGCATATAGATTATACCTGCCTATATATTTTGAGAAGCATGTGCCTCCATATCCTGTCCGGCTAAGATTAATGTCAATTTGGTCTTACTGCAGTGCACAGTTGAGAATACGCGAAGAGTGGACATCATAGACACACCAATAGTGTTGAAGACAATTTCATTGTTCGTAGAGTTTTGCACAAGATAGAGATACCATATCAGGAAAAATCGTTAATAAAGTCAATCGGACAGGCTTTCGAAGTGGGTTAGTTGCAGTAAGAGACTTTCATGATACGACGGAAGAACCAGTGTTGACATAATTCTTTTCTCATCCTAACCCTAGAAAGTTTAAGGTCCCCACAAATTTGCATCAAATTCAGGTCTGAACATGACCCTGTTCAGAGATCGTAAAGGGGAAACGGGAACCCTCGAAATTTTCTGTACCTACCCTCTCCCAGTTTATGTCATACGCACGACTAATCCTTTTACTCATTACCATTATCTGTGTAGGTAGACTGGTATACAAATTTTCAACCTTTGAAGGATCCTTCGTCATCAATAAGGATCTTCGCATCTTCATGAGGTATTTTACAGCGACATTTCTGTGAGTATGGCCTAAAACAGGGATCTGAGAATCATTGATTACCATAATAAACTCCTTTTTGACCATTGCTGAAATGACTGTTTCTATTTTCGTATTAAAGGGGTTACGTCAAATATTCTCAATATTGGCCTTAACTGTCCTTATTCACACTTATTTTCCAGATAGCTCTCCCCGATGCATCACGCAAATCCTGACCACACATTTACGATTAGAGGAAAAGCCTAGCCTCCACCTGCGCCGGCACCAATAGTCCCCCAACTGTGTTCCTGGTAAACATCTATGAGCTCATTGACAAGATCGTCGTATGTAAGATCGCGCTTGGAGACGTGCATACTTTCAGACAGAATGCCAGATAATCTCTTAAATGTTGAATCCTCCAAGAGTAATGACTTCACATTACACTTTGCAAGCTGAACTTTATTAGCGTATCTACTACCAACTCTTTGAATCTCTTTAGAGGTGAAATGAATCATTTCTGATCGAGTAACCATGGGATCGGCCGGATTTGAACCGGCGGCCTCCAGCGCCCAAGGCTGGCATCATACCAAGCTAGACAACGACCCCGGTCAATTCAGTTTCTCTTTTGAGACAGTAGCTCTATATATATCATGATAAACAGATTTTCCTGTCCCATGGATTATCTGCAGTGCTACCAGAAGGCTGGTCAAATAGCCTCCGAAGTTAGGGAAACTGCAAGAACTTCCGATCATATCGGAAAAACGCTACTAGACATTTGCTATACCCTAGAAAATAAAATTAAAGTACTTGGAGGTCTTCCCGCTTTCCCTGTCAACGTTAGCCTAAATGATGTAGCTGCACACTACACTGCCGAGCCATACGACGAAACTGAGGTAAAGGACGGTGATGTACTCAAAATCGACATAGGAGTGCAAATTGACGGTTATATAGCTGATACAGCAGTAACGGTTTGCTATGATGCGAAATATGATCCTCTTGTCAGAGCATCAGAGGCAGCGTTAGCTGAAGCTGTAAGATACGCCACCGCTAATGCTCGTGTAAGTGAGATAGGGAAGGTTATAGAAAGCACGATAGTTAAATTTGGCTTCAAACCCATCCAGAATTTGAGCGGCCATTCCTTGGACCAGTATACTATTCACGCAGGAAAATCGATACCAAATATACGTACCATAGGATCCTCATTTGGGTTATTGGAAAACCAAGCTTACGCGATCGAACCCTTTGTGACCACAAAGAATGGCCATGGTGTGGTATCCGAGGGTAAAACAAGAAACATCTTTGCTATTAGATCGAGGAAACCTTCGAAAGATAAGAAAGCCGATTCTATCTTGGAAACAATATGGAACACGTACAAGTCCTTACCATTCGCAGCAAGATGGTTGATGGATCGTTATGAAGTGACAGAAGTACTCAACTCAATAAACGTTCTAATCGCGAAGAAAAATATCCATGCCTACCCTATCTTGGTCGAGACTCAAGGTCAGATCGTGACTCAGTCTGAACATACCATAATTCCTAAAATTGACCATGTGGACATCATTACTCGTTAGTTCAACCAGTTAGGGATAAAAAATAAACCGCCTAAAAAAGAAAGCGCTTTGTTGAAATTATTTGCATTTCGACCTGCGATGTTTTGCTATACAATAATGTACCAGACAACATCGATCCAATGAGAGTTTGGATACTACGAATATGTTCCTGGTAGCTAGACCAGAATGAACAATGAACAATGATATTTTTGAGTGTCCAAAATCGTTCAAACTGGACCAGAGGAACAAAGATAACAGAACTGACAATAAAATACAAAAGGGGGGCTCAGATTCTTAAGCAAACTCCCTTTCCAGTAATCCTTTCTTGTCGCTGATTCGAAACAATTTGTCTGTTCTTTTCACCGCTTCTGACCTAGGTCGTCGCAAAATCATTGACTGAAGAAGAAGATGATTCTCTGGGATTACCAGGCCTGTTTGGTCGTCTGAATACACAATCTTAAGGGTTTCTTCTTGGACGCGTAGCACGTCTTGATGAATATGTACCATGTTCGTGTCTCCATGTTCGAATCCAAGCTCAATCGCCTTCATCCTAACATCTGCCGTCCCCTTAGCAGAATTTAAAATGGCTACAGCGAATTCTTTGGTAAACAAGTCTAGGATCCGATCCTTGGTGGGCGCTTTTGAACGAAATCGGACAATCATTTGATGGAGGTGCATCATTCTAGAGGGTACTTTAAAAGCCTCGACATAGAGGTTTGCATGTGGAATAAAGTCCTTCACGTCCTCTTGATGATGAGGATTTTTATCCCACTGGATAGAATCTTTCACTTCCTTTGAATCCTCTAGATCTGCCCACCTTCTAACCAAAGTGACATCGTAGCGTTGGATTTCATCCCCAAAGCTCTCCATCAGCGGCTGCATCACTTTGCCCATTCCAGATACGTTACAACTGCCTTGAATTACGTATTGTTTGCCTGATGCTTCATCATAATTTACTCTGGAATTGTGAATCATTTTAGCGACAGCTCTATCGCCGTGTCGTTCCTCTCCTCCTTGGAAGATAGCAGGTTTTCTCAGAGGTTGATAGAATCTGATCTTGTTACTATATCCTTCGCCTTCCTTAGCCGCATCTAACACCAAGTCACATGCGGACACTGCCTCCTCTATAGAACCGGCTATCGAGGACTTGTACTTAGGAGCTAAGTTTTCTGGAACGTAAATGTCAAATTTATTCTTGAGGTCTTCTAAAATCTGCTCATCTATAGTATACTTGGCGATTCCTAACAAACTAATTTCGTTGTCCTTTGATAGGGCAGATGCGAGTCTCCTTCCTATATTTCCATATCCATTAACGAAGACCTTAGCCATTTGCTTCACCATAGAATAGGAAACAGAAGGTTTGCTTTTATATACTGTAGTCGAACCAATAGAGTTGGGACTATCAATGTATTCAATTAGATTTTTATAGGTTGGAGAAAATTAATACATATACCCGTGATTGATTTTCTTCCAGCTTCATCTACAAATAAATTCCTGAGATTTCACATGGAGGTGATATTGCAGCTTGAAAATCCTTATCATTGACAACTACGACTCTTTTGTCTACAATATAGCTCAACTTGTAGGTAAGCTTAGGTGTAGGCCCACAGTGATCAGAAATGATGAAAAATCTGTTAAAGAAATAAAGGAGATGAATCCAGATGGCATCATAATATCGCCAGGGCCAGGGACTCCAACAGTAAAGCGGGACTTCGGAGTATGCGGCAGTGTTATCAGTAAACTAGGTCCTTTATTTCCTATTCTAGGTATTTGTCTGGGACATCAAGGCATTGTTAGCTCCTTTGGTGGAAGGATTATTAATGCTAAGGAGATCAGGCATGGAAAGGTAAGTGAAATTAAGTATGCTTCTAGTAATTTGTTCCTCAATCTTCAAAATCCGTTTGTAGCAACACGATATCATTCACTAGTCGCTGACCCTTCCAAAATCCCAGAATGCCTGGAAGTTACAGCACTCTCCAAGGACGATCATGAGATAATGGCAGTGAGGCACAAGAAGTATCTAATTGAAGGGGTACAGTTCCACCCCGAATCAGTAATGTCAACGCAAGGTCCTCAGATTCTTGTAAACTTTTTGAATATGATAAGAAGATGAATTCCAACCGGTCTCCGCTGCAAGTTTTGATCGAGAAAGTGGTCGTAGAAAAGGCTAGCCTTAGCAAAGTGGAAACAATGTTTGCCTTCGATCGTATGTTCAATGGGAGCGAATCCGATATAACTATTGGTTCGTTTCTTACCGCTTTGGCCATGAAGGGTGAATCCGATGACGAAATATTGGGGGCCTATGAAGCAGTGAGAAGAAAAGAATGCGAGTTTGGACCTGCACTAGGACCATCCATCGATATATGCGGTACAGGTGGAGAAGCTTTGAAAACTTTCAACATAAGCACTGCTGCCGCCGTTGTCACTGCGGCTTCAGGTTGCCGAGTTGCAAAACACGGAAATCGCTCCATGTCTGGCCCTTGTGGAAGTGCCGATTTTCTTGAAGTTATAGGCTTTGATTTAAATTCATCGAGCGAAAGGCTGTTACGTTCGCTTGAGGATGTTGGGATTACTTTTCTATTCGCGCCCATTTTTCATCCTTCAATAAAAAATATTTCCATCGCTCGGAGGGCGGTCGGATTAAGGACTGTTCTAAACATTGTAGGTCCACTTTGCAATCCTTGCGTTAATTTGAGTGGTCAGCTGATCGGTGTGTCCAAGCCATCCCTGTTAACACAGATATCGAATTTGATGAAAAACTCAAATCTTAAGAGATTCATGGTGGCTTATTCACAAGATGGATTTGATGAACTGACCAACACTTGTGCTAATAATGTTATTTACTTCAATCAAGGCGAGCTAAGCTCTATTCTGATCCGTCCGCAGGACTTTGATTTGGATCTCTCTGAGATGAACGCTCTTACGGTAAGTTCGAAAATGGAATGTGTTAGAATCACCATGGAGGCCATATATGGCTATGCTTCAAAAAAAATCCAAGATGCAGTAGTACTAAACGCTGCTGCTGCCTTGTTAGTAGGGAATTGTGTAGACAAGCTGAGCGAGGGTATAGAATTAGCAAGAAATAATATAAGGAATGGAAATGCACAAGCAACTCTGCACGGGCTGATAAAGAAGTGTGGTGACGAGGAGAAACTGCTAGCAGTTGAACCAACTCTTCGTAATCAACATTAAAAAGATCATCTTTTTGGAGATCGTGAGAAGGCTACTCTCTAATATGAAAACCACTTCTAGCAGAAGCATGCAATTACAGGGCTTTCAAATTGTTTTTTTCCCATATATTTAAACAAATTTGGACTAAAGTCGATCAAATGCACAGAAATTAATGCGGAGATGTTGAGAAAAAATTTGTTATCTAACACTTGCTTTAGGTTATCAAGTGCAGATCATTTTTCACTTTCTTTTAGTTTTTGACTTCGTCTTCGCCTTAGCCTTAGAACTGGATTTCTTTGTTGGTTTACTTGTGCCCGCCTTAGCTTTAGGAGCAGCTTTAAGAGCAGCTTTAGGAGCAGCTTTAAGAGCAGCTTTAGGAGCAGCTTTAGGAGCAGCTTCAGTCTTTACCCTACCACCACCTATTTTAAACATCTTTGTCCCACAAACAGGACAAGTTCCCGACAAAGCCCTTTGACCATTCTTCATTGTTATCTGCTTTTCATCTTCCATATCTCGTTTTGCCTTACATTTTACACAATACGCTTGTGTTGCCAACGAGAGATAATCTATCGTGCTTAAATATAAGAATAGCTCCCATAACGAAGTCATTGTAGTGTATATTGCCAAATCAGTACGAGTAAATCTCGATACTTTGTTCAAGAAACAAGCATTTCAACTCCTAGATAAGGTCTAAAATTTTCTTTGCTCTATGCAATCGTTTTACTATCCAAGAGACTCGGATTGTACCCTTGGAGTGAGACAAAGCTTCCTCGCAGATACAATTCAAATGTAATGGTTAAATCAAATTGAACATAGTATGTTTTGCATCCACTATCCAATTTATCTAAATTTCTAAACCATTTTATGTCTTAGATCCAATTATGCGGTGAATTGAATGCACCTTAAGTTACAAGTGCAAATAGCTCAAACGGTAGGCTTTGAATCATCGAATCTGAATATCTTATTAAAGTAATCTGCCTGTTCATGGTTGAGCTCTTCTGTTTCACCTTCTTGAACGTTTGCTAATTTCTTTGCTAGCTTCTTTTTGTATCCCAATTGCATTTGTCTTGCGATCTGAATGCGTTGAGCCTGAGGCGAGCCCGCGCCATGCATAGATTCAGTAAGATATCCCACTGCGTTCCTGCCAAGTGTCATATTTTCAATCAACCTCAAAATCCTAACACGATTTTCTGTCGACACGCCCTTTCTCCCCTTCAGATATTTTTCAAGCAGAGGCCCAACTTTTGGGCTCTTAAAGTCCTTCTCTGACGGCATAGTAACCATTAAGCCTCCTGCGATATCCTGTGCTATTCTGCTCAGCTCATAGGGAAATCTAGTGACATTGTGTTTGCAGACGTTAGCAAGCATATCGTCGTTTTGAAAATTACCAGAAGCAGTCGGTTGGGACTGGTACGACGACGCAATCCCTGCTGCAAAAATAGTCTCATTCAAATGAGTCATTTCAACTAGCTTATCTTTAATATGAGAAGCGTTTGCAACCCCATTGTAATCAGCGATTGCCGCTGCAGCTCCGATCAAGACATCACCTAAACCAGTCTTACAAACATAGCTCCGTCTATGATAGCATGTAAAGCGCTCAACAAGCATCGAAGCATACTCAACTTCTCCATCCATGAAAATCCGTTCATTTGGAATAAAAACATCCTTGAAAATTATCATGGCCTCTTGACCAGAGAACTGTGCATTTCCAGAGTCTATATCTCCGCCTTCCATGCTCCGAGTATCGCATGATTGTCTACCGTAAATGTACGTTATTCCATGAGCATCAACGGGTACTGTACCTACGATCGCGTAATCCCGATCTTCAGGTCGCAATCTCATGGTAGGCATAATTGCTATCCAATGTGAATTAATGCATCCAGTCTGATGAGCCTTCGCTCCCGTCACGTATACACCATTCTCATCTCTTTTTGATATATGGACAAACATATCAGGGTCGTCCTGCTGACTAGGTGAAAGGCTTCGATCACCCTTGACGTCAGTCATTGCTCCTCCAATGACCATGTTCTCGAGTTGAACATATTTTATAAATTCCTTGAGTCGAGAATGATACTTAGTGTTATATTTCTTGTCGATTTCATACGTAGTGGAATACAAAGAATTCAAGGCGTCCATTCCAACACATCTCTGAAAACAGGTGGCGGTAAGTTGTCCTAATTTTCTCTGCATACGATTCTGATTGACTAAATCAGCTGCACTTTCAGTAATGTGCAAAAATCTATTCACTCTCGTATTCGAAAGGGACGAATGGACTGATGCAAGCTCCGGTTCTTTCTGGGCCAACTCATAGGTTTCAGCAACAGCGTTAATTGAAGGCCGTATCATTGGATGATCTACTGGTTCATTTACAAGTTCTCCAAACAAATATACTTCTAGATTTCGTCCTCTAAGACTCTGTATATATTCCGCCCCACTGCGAATAGGCATGATTATCTATTATTATCTTTGATATTATTTATATCTTCTTTTCAATTTTTCGAAAAGTAATATCGCTATAATATAATTATTTTACTAATTTGTAATCAAACCACCTGTCTTATTCATAAAGATGCTAGTCCGGATAAATAATGTGTATAGACAATCGTCTAGAAAAGCTAATCACATTTCTATTGATTTGAGGAACCTTATTGGAGCAAATGAATAATAAATGCTAACGATAGAAATTTCTCTGGCAGTTCACTTAAGAAAAACAATTGTGTGCATGAACTGTATTTATTATTGAAATTTCCTCATATGCAATATTTACTACTTTTAGTCATGACCTTTTGGAGATAGACCCTTGATAGGATCAACAAATAACATATTGATACGTTCGTATGTCAGGATTAGAAAGGTTTTTTATGTCCAGGACTTCCGTAGGGATTTATTGACTGTAGAATCCTTTGATCTAAAAAAACTAATAAAGAATTTTCCCGACTTTCCAAAAAGAGGGATATTATTCAGAGATATCAATCCTCTAATTGGTGACGGAGATGCCCTGAGGTACATATCGGAAGAATTCTATCGTAGGTTTAGCCCAGCAAACCCTATGATGATTGCAGGAATTGAATCCAGGGGCTTTATCGTAGCGTCTTGTATTGCTGTCAGATTTGGCTTAGGTGTAACGATGATCAGGAAAGCTGGAAAGCTTCCAGGAAAAACTAGTCGGCAGTCGTATCAGATTGAATATGGCACTGCCGAGATGGAAATTCAAAAAGGTAGTTTTCTACCTGGACAGAATGTCATTATTGCAGATGATTTAATAGCAACTGGCGGCACAGCCTTGGCGGCCGCCAGGTTATTGAAGGGAGAGGGTGCCAATATCTGTGGATTCGCTTTTTTGATCGAAATGAATGACCTGAAAGGTGGAGCATCTCTACGAGAATTGGGGTATGATACCCAATCATTAGTAGTATACTAGTTCAATATGACTCCCGAATTTACAGCAGAAATTGCAATTATTGGGGGAACAGGCATGTACGATACTACGATACTTACGAATAGGGTTGAAGCCAAGATGAGTACTCCATTTGGGCATCCTTCTGACCTCATAACGATAGGCAACTTCAAAGATGTAAAGATAGCGTTTTTGCCTCGGCACGGTAGAAACCATACAATACCTCCTCACAGAATTAACTACAGAGCAAATATCTGGGCATTGAAGGAGATTGGGGTATCAAGAATAATCTCCCCCTCCGCGGTCGGAAGCCTCGATAGGTCTTTTGTGCCAGGAGACATTATAATACCTGACCAGTTTGTAGACTTTACTAAAAAGAGAAAACAAACGTTCTACTCAGGTGGAAGAGTTTGTCATGTTTCTGTAGCCGATCCATTTTGTCCTGAGCTCAGAGAGATAACTACTAAACTGGCAAGAAAACATTTATTCCCTCATCACGATCAGGCCACCTATCTATGTATTGAGGGCCCTAGATTCTCAACCAGGGCGGAATCCAAATATTATCGTGAGATTATAGGTGCCCAAATAATCGGGATGACCCTTGTTCCTGAATGTGTGTTGGCAAGGGAAGCAGAAATTTGCTATGTATCATTGGCAACAGTTACTGACTTCGATGTCTGGGCCCAACAACCAGTTAGCTCTCAGGGTATTTTGACCCAATTGCAAGAAAATATTGGGAAGATTAGGACCATGATTAAGGACGTAATCGTAGAGATACCTAAAAATAGAAGACGTTGTAGTTGTGGAACCTCACTTAACGACGCCCTAGTCTAGGCAGCCATTCTATCAATATCCCCTTTTCTACTAGGTTTCAGAATTACGTCCCCTTCAATGAGCTTTCTCTGGAGACTTAGCAAAAGCTTTTCACTATCCAAGCCCATTCTTGTCACCTCTGCAAGAATCCTCTTTGACAGACTGAGGCTAACATTATGTCCACCGATCCTCCCGAAAGCTATCGCATTAAAATGAAATTTCTTTCCGTCTATTAATATATATCCTCTCAATTTACTAGCAATGTTACCTCCTCTAGAAGAGGTTACCACCACGGTATAGGGGTGGTGGAATTCTGGAATTTTATCTGGTAGCATTTCCAGAATGATCCTGAGTAACATCTACTGTTCGATTTACATTGCGCTCTACTAAAAAACTCCACCAGTCAGAATCAACAATATTAAAGCTTTCACTGTTAACTTCAACTACTGACTCATCATCTGAATCTATAAATCGCTGAGTACCCTTTCCAACAAGTTCTATTAGTTTCCATCTGTTAGTTCCTCTTCGCTTCCTATTTACTGCTATAGCCCATTTCTTATACTTGTCAATCCTATGCAGCCCTATCTTGTCTGAGATATCTAGCGTACCGATTCTTTTTTCCTCACAGAAGAACTCTTTTGTGACTACGCTTCGCCAGATATCAACCGATCCAATATTTCTAGGTCCTTCATTTAGATTGATAACCCCAAAATACACAACTCCAGTGACAGAGTTAGATTCACTCGTATCTGATGCCAAACAATTCGCCTTTTGATTTAATCATCGGCTTATTTATTTGGTTCTTGCCAAATCGTAGTGCCTTTCTAAGTAGGTGGCGAGGCTATCTACTTGATCGTTTCTACCGTATTTCATGCCTAGCTCGATGCATTTCTTTCTATACCTGTTCGATAGAGCGAATCGGGGATGAAGTGATTCGAATTTATCCTCTCCGATTTCGATAAACATGCCCTTCTCCATCAACATATTTGAATAGAGCTTGGCCTTCGCATTTGTCCAATTGCAAGCCTGTGCAATTTTGGATACAGTCATTTTACCTGAATATACAACCAACAAATAAAGTTGGGCCTCTTCTGGATCGAGTCCTAAAACTGATTTCAATGCCGAATCATAATTATTACGACGTTCTCCCATGACATTTCCTAATACCACGAAATAGCTTATTAAAGTATGATCACAATGCCGATGTACTCTAATTACGGATGTATATTAGTAGACTACTTGATTCATCGTAACCTGTGCACCCAGTCCTGAGAATACTAGAATATTGACAATGACTACCGAAAGTACTATGAGCGCGGAAAATGTCAGGCCCTTCACTCCCCCAGGAATTATCTGTCGCCTGAACATAATCAAGAATGCTGCTGTGAGAATGCCTGTAATTGATAACGAGGAGATTAGACTTGCATTTGCGATTAATTCAATGGCATATGAAACACTAGAAATCACACCTATCTGTGAATACAACCCAGAGAATACCACTAAATTCACGGCGACGACTGATATTACAGTAACAGAAGACAAGAAAATCCCTTTTATTCCACTAGGGATTAACTGTCGCCTAAACATAATCAAGAATGCTGCTGTGAGAATGCCTGTAATTGATAACGATGAGATTAGACTTGCATTTGCGATCATCTTGTCTAGATCTAATCCAGGGAGGCCTAAAGCCGAATTAACCTGCAACACGGATACAATTACGGCAACGATAGCTGCGTAGGGAATTATCCATATATACTCCTTCAATGATTGTCGCCCTATACTTACTCTGGATGACATCTGTTCCTCCGTTACCTTTTGAGGTACAGAGATCTGCTCTGGTCGGGTATCGACATAGCTATGATCGATCTCTTGGAGAAACCGAAATCCTTGTTCAGTGAGGGTATATTCCTTCGAATTTTTTCCTACATAGTCAACCATACGTTCGAGGTGATAATATATAGAACCAGTCGAGAGCCCGGTAGAATTCCTAATGTCGGAGAACCTTGCAGCGCCTCTCTTGTCTGCTATCGCTCTCAAAATCTTTATTCGAGTGCGTCTTGCTCGCAGCTGCGTCTCTCCGTTCAATATCGTTGGTACGCTCTGAAATTATTTATCTCTTTCCTTGATGCGTAATCTAACCGAAATTATTCAGGTAATAGAGATACGCAGATATTACGCTTCAATATTTACAGCCGTTGCTGGGCGGGGTCGTAGCGAAGCCAGGGATCGCAACGGGCTCCAGATCTTACATCCCAACCAAAGTAATTGGGCAGAAACCCGTGGATCAAGGGTTCAATTACTGACACGTGATAGTGCAGGTAGAACATATCCCTTCGGCCCCATGCTCATATTGCGATTATCAAATCAATCGACCCATTCCTGTGGTATCCACGACGACACCTATACAGTGTCAGGGTTATGACGTGGATATACGACCCCGGTTTTCATATTCTATCTGGATGATTGTTGTAACGAAATCGCTTGAGCTTAAGTGATTTTTGTCGATCTTCGCCACATTCCTAACCTGAGCAGTAATATGCCAACAGCGATCCCGGCCAACGACGTAACGAGGGTGATGGGTTGAGCAATGCCTCTTAAGGGTTCTGGAGACTGAGAAATGAATTCACAATCATCAGAGTTATTTTCACAGTTCTTTGAAACTGGATAGATTAAAAGGACAGTAATCAATGCCATCAAGATTGCGACTCCAGTTAGTGAGGAAAGAGCCCCACACTTAATCAGGACATCACTAATACGATTCAATTTTTTATGCTCTTATTCTTCCAAATCGTTTGCAATTCACAGGTGACGTAGTCGCCTAACGTCTATTACCTTGAAATAGTATGTCGAGTCATCTGAAACCTGAGCAAATTTTTCATTATGATATATAAATTGAATTGTACCTTTTACATGACTTTCCCACAGGTCATGAACCAATGAAAAATATTCTTTTCTATGTCTTCCCAAGAGTCTCAAACACTCATGAGTAAGAAGGTGAGATATTTTTACACAGTTATTTTCTGCAAAGAATCTGGCTCTATCATATCCCATAACGTTGTGTTCTGGTCGCTTCCAATAGACCATGGAAAAATTTTCAGCTGAGTATCCTTCAATCTTACAGTCGGTCCAGATCGGTTTGAAATAGGCTAAATAGAAGTGATATGTCGATGAACCTCGGTCTTTATGATCTCGCGTTAGATAGCCAATTGACATTCGATCAAAGAGATGCCCAGGAATTACAGGTAATATATCAGCATCGATTGTGAAACTAATATTGAAATTTCTTTTCATCCACCAATTGAAAAAGCGGACCATCGATAGAACATAGGTCCAATCTTGACTTTCTCTATCCTTCCATTCTGACTCTTTGGCAACATAGATGAAGAATAACTTTCCCTTATCCACTAGTGATTCATGACACAACTCTAGATATAGACATTTTTTCGCCCATCCCGTCCAATAATTAATTTCCTTGTGTAAGCCAACCATTTATCTTGTGATATCATTCAAGATAAGTAAGTTCAAGAGCCAGCGTACAAAGCAAAAAATAATACGTTGATGCTTTTTCAATCTGCTTGTCAAATGGCTCTAGGGTGGCGCTGAAAGGAGCTAAAAAGGAAACATATCATGTTAATCGTACCTAAATTTAGTCAACATGACAGATCCAATAGTATCAAATGGTTTCGCACTTGTCAGATGCATTGAAGTATCTGACATCTAATCGACAGAGGAACTTTGAGGACGAGAAACAATAGGTAAAATTTTTGAACAACGAAGTGATACCGACTTATATTGTTCGTCCAGTATATGTTACTCGGATGATTGACGACGACCTTATGCGGAAATTGAGAGGTAAGGTGCATACTGATGAATGGACACGACTCATAAACTCAGTTGATGCTAGTCATTTTCAGATTAATCCGTCAATGGTCTTTGTCCCAGAGGACGTGACTGATGTAACTAATATGTGCCAATATGCGTATGAAAGAGAAATTCCGTTAACTGCCAGGGGAGGTGGGACTGGTCTACTTGGACAAGCATTAACACAGGGAATAGTAGTTGACATTAGCCGACATTTTAACAGGATTATCGAAATAGGGGAAAGAGATGTGTTGGTCGAACCCGGAGTAGTAAAGGCAGTATTGGACAAAGAACTCAAGAAAAAGGGAAAGTTCCTTCCTCCCGATCCTTCGAGTAGTAATTTTTGCACTTTAGGGGGAATGATTGCCAACAATTCAAGTGGAGCTCATACACTTAGATATGGCAGCACTATTGATTACCTCGAAGAACTAGACGTAGTCTACAGTGATGGTTCTATTAGTACTGTCGGTCCCTCAACTCCACCGGATCATCGCTGTGGGTCGCTATTGCCAATGATCTTTTCAAAGTTAGGCTTGATCGCTGCTTCTTACCCAGACACCTCAAAAAATTCGTCTGGATTTAGACTAGATGCTTTGGTCCGAAACAGATCATATTATCCTCAAAGGGTTTTTGCCGGAGCAGAGGGTACGCTTGGGATCATTACTAAGGCTAAACTAAGAACGGTAGACATTCCTCAGTTTGAGATTCTACTTGTGTGTGAATTCCAAGACTTGACAAGCTTACTGCTATCTATCCCAAGAATCCTATCATTCCATCCTTCGGCAGTCGAGCTTTTGAGTTTCGGACGGCTTAGCTCAGGACGACTTCAACATAATGAGAAAGGTTTAACGGATTTCCCTACTATCTATGTGGAATTCTGCGGGGAATCATTGACAACGTTAGAACAACAGGCTGATCTATGCAGGTCTGCCCTCCGACAAAGTTGCATTTCGTCAGAGGTTTTGTCCGACAGAACTAGCTGTAATGCGGCGTGGAATGAGAGAAGAAATTCATTAAACCACATACTGCGATTCAGCGACGGGAATAAGAAAGCTATAGGAATTATTGAAGATACCGTAGTGAATCCATCTCTATTAGAAGAATACATTCCGTTCATTCAAGGGATTTATAATAGATACAAGCTTGATTATGTGATGTACGGCCATATTGGTAATGGGAATATCCACACCAGACCGCTAATTGATGTTCAATCCACTAAGGCTGTACAGATTATTGAACACCTTGCCCACGACGTTTTTTCAAAAGTAAGGGACCTCAGAGGAAGCATTAGCGCTGAGCATGGGGATGGGTTGGCGCGTTCTCGCTACATTAAACAGATGTTTGGTGCTGATGTATACTGGCTCTTTGTACAGATAAAAGAGATTTTTGACAAGAAGAACATAATGAATCCAGGAAAAAAAGTGTAGAGGGTCTATCATGATAATTTGGACAAAATTTTCAGAGAATTTTGTAATACCGTTCACAGATAACATTACACAATTTTACTCTGGAAGGGCTCCAATCTTGAAGATGGTAGCAAACCTGGCAGCAGCGTATCGCCAAGGTTTGTCGGTGGCTCTTGATATCCCAATCCTTGTACTTGTTATAACGTCGTCGATATCTAGCCCTCGATGTATAGAAATACCAGAGGTCTCTTGAGTGACGTCCAAGCCATTGTGGGCCTGAGTTATCGACATTGCCTCTGTAACCCGACCTGGACCGATCGTTAAGTTTTTAGAATATCTTCGCATCTTGCTCATAATGTCCTGTCCCGCTAAAGGCAAAATAGATCTAATTAGCACAGCACCGGCGTCAGTATCGTACTTTCTTGCAGCCACATTAGCACAAAAGTGCTTACCATAAACAAAATATACATACAAATGTCCTACTTCCCCGAACATTATAGAATTCCTCGTCCTAAGGCCCTTGAATGCATGACTAGCAGGGTCGTCCAGGTAACCGTAAGCTTCTGTTTCTATTATGTAACCGGCTAATCTCATAATACGCCCATTTATTGCTAGTCTCCGTATGAAGATCTTTCCCAGAAGTGATCTAGCAACTTCATTAGTATCCCTTTCGTAGAATGCACGTCCTAAACAAGGGGTAATATAATTGAGTGGTTCGATAGTCATTGGTTAATACGTTCTTCCTGTATCGAAGCAATACCTAAAAAGCCTTTGAAAATCTAAAGCTGCGTTAATTTTCTAAAGAGATGATATCTATGAATAATGTCTTTGTTTCCTATGTTAAGAAGTCTCGTTAGCCCAAAATCTTCTACGGCAAACGACCCCATGACGTTACCGTAAACCACTGCGGATTTAAATTCTTTCATGTCAGTATTGTCTACCGAGGCTAAGTGCCCCATGAACCCTCCAGCAAATGAGTCACCAGCCCCAGTAGGATCCAATATCTCTTCTAGAGGATAGGCGGGAGCAACAAATATCATGTCAGATCGTACCAAGATCGAACCGTGTTCTCCCTTTTTGACTATAACAAATTCTGGACCCCATGAAAGTATTTCTTTGGCACATTTAATTAGATTTGACATGCCACAAAGCATTCTTGCTTCCTGATCGTTAATAACCACGCCGTGTACCATTTCGAACATTTTTTTCACCGCATCGGGTTTGGTTTGAATCCAAAATTCTATGGTATCACACACTACCAACTTTGGATTAGTGAATTGTTTGAGCATCTTCATATTCTGGATCGGATCGTTGTTTGCCAAATAGACATACGGTGAATCCTTATGTTGGTCTGGTACCGATGGCTCGTATTCTGCTATTACGTTAAGTTCTGTCTTGTTAGAAGTCCTTTGCGAAAGATCATAATTAAAGGAAGAATCATATCTAAACGTTTTTTGGCCAGATTTTATCACTAATCCAGCTGTTCCAACCCTTGATCGCAAGAGACTTAAGTAATTTTCTGGAAAATCAGAACCGATTACACCCAGGATTTCTGTTTCGACAAACATGCTGGAGGCAAGAGCTGCATAAGTTGCAGCCCCTCCCATGATTTCCTCTTCCGTTCTAAATGGAGTTCTAGTAGTGTCCAATGCAAGGCTTCCAAATACTGTTAAGCGCATTCGTAGATGTCTCCTAGATGAATGTTCATTAATTTGTTTTCGTTACCACCAGGTCATCAGAAATAAATAGGAATCGCCATTTACTAAAGTAGAATATGAAACTAATAGTAGGGATCACTGGAGGGTCCGGTGTTATCTATGGGATAAAATTGCTAGAGACACTTTTTGAATTGAATATTGAGAGCCATTTGATTATCAGTGAATGGGGCGAAAAAACTATAAGGATTGAAACAAATTTCAGTACTAAATACGTTAAATCGCTTGCATCTGCAAATTACGACCCTCATAATATGGCATCTGAGATATCCAGCGGGTCGTTTATCTCAGATGGCATGGTGATTATCCCTTGTAGTATGAAAACATTGTCAAGCATAGCGAATGGTTATGATGATAATCTAATTTCACGAGCTGCAGACGTTTGTTTAAAAGAGACACGAAAACTGGTAATAGTCCCACGCGAAACGCCACTATCCAGAATACATCTTGTTAATATGCTTCGAGTAAATAACGCTGGTGCCGTTTTGCTACCTGCTATGCCCGGCTTCTACCATAGACCGGAATCTGTTGAGGATCTCTTGAAACACATTGTAGGAAAGGTCCTAGATCAATTCCGTATCCCAAACAACGTCTTCAAGCGCTGGGCACGCAGCATCGATAAAGAATACTAGCTGCTTAACGATCAGACATACACAAGCAGGGAGTAGATATGCGCTTTCGTTCAAAATGGCGGAGTCCTAGCTTGATTCTCGCCCTTAGGTAGATGTTCTTCCCACAGGTACATTTTTTCTTGCTTTAGTTTTCGTCTGTAGTTTTGCAACATTGCATAAACAATCTTGTGAGAACTTCCCTTCGACAATAGAATTATCGCCTCAACTGCTACCTTAATGGCATCAAAAATTCCAATGAAGCCAACTGTATGTCCGTAAACTGAAACATCAGCCCCGCTTAATTCTTCGATAGTACGTCTAGACTTTCCTCGTTCACCGATGATTCTGCCCTTTAGCCTTCTTATGGAGCTCTGTGAGTTTCCCACATAGTCCCTTATATCAAGCAGCTGAAAAACAACATCCTCACTCAGCAATTTGAATGCCTTCTCTGGTGAAAAACCTCTGGCAATAGCAGAGATTATCTCCAGTGCTTTGAAAGGATTTCCTTCAAGTAAAGACCTTGTATCGTATCCAACAACTACATTTCCATTCTCACTCTCAATCTCAATATTTACCCAACATTCCTGTTTTATTCTCTCCACAACGGCACCCTTCTTTCCGATCAGTGCACCTATCCTTTCGCCGGGGACCTTGATGAACTGCTGGGAGATTTCTGGCCGATCTTTAGATGCTCTCAAGTTATCTTCCCCACTCAATTCTCTTAAGTCGCTGTCACCTCTGGTTAAATTAGCTATATTAAAGTAACCAGCCTTCCGATTTCAAATAAGCCGAAAAACGAATCTACCTGTGGTAGAATTTGAAAATCATTAGGAAAGGGATACCGCAGATTCGTTTCACACTTACATCTTTTGCTAACCCCATAGAGATGGCCAGAGCGACAATCTTCTCACCTACAAGGTTGGCAATCGAGCACTTTTTCAGAAGATCTGCGGCTTTATTTACCCCGATTACTTCTTCCTGAAAATAATCTCCCGATAAAGAAAGAACTATTTCACCATGATGCAATGTTTTACCAACTAGGCCTGCATCGCAGACGCTTATCATTAAAGAGTCGCTATATTTTGTCGTTCTGGCGGCAAAGGTTTGGTTATCTCTGCACATTCACTTCAGGTATGAAAGTCCCAAGACGTTAATAAATCAACGATCTACTCTTTTGCAAAGAACAGTCTGATTGAATACGGGAGAGATCAATGTTATCGATTTCTATTTTTTGTGCTTAGATTCAATTTTCTTAGATCCCCAATTGATCAGCTTAATTAGGAGGTTAAACCATCATGTAACCTGTACGTGCCCTCTAAATGCCAGATGTGATCGGTAAGAGTAAAGGATATCGTAAAAGTCTACTTTCTTCTGCAGAGGAGATTATTAAGAAGCCTGCATCACATAATAAGATTCTTGTCCTTTGTGTTGATAGAGATGACGATATAGGTTCTAAAGGGGGATTGGAGACGCCTATTGTTGGACGAAGCTCATGTATAAATGCAGGAATACGGTTGGCCATCGAGGACCCTGAAGATCCTGATGCAAATGCAATCTTTGGAGCTGTGAAAACATATGAGGAGTTGATTTCTAAAGGGCACAATGCTGAGGTCGCACTCGTAGCTGGAAGATATGAGAGAGGAATAGAGGCTGATGAAAAAATCTATTCGGAAGTTCAACTGATTATTAATTCATATCAAGCAGATGCGGTTGTGTTGGTATCAGACGGAGAAGACGACGAAGCCGTCGTGCCTGTTTTGCAAACGCTAGTGCCCATTATTTCAGTTCAGCGGATAATAATTAAGCATAGCAGAAGTGTGGAGTATTCATACGCAGTTCTAGGCAGATATGTAAAAATGCTAGTATATGATCCAAGATATTCTAAATTCTTTTTAGGCGTTCCCGGAGCATTGTTGGTCGCGACAGGGATCGCAACTATTTTCGGACTTACTAAGGAAGCAGTTGCAATTGCACTGAGTATACTTGGGATTGCTTTCATTATGAGAGCCTTTGATTTAGATAAGGCAATCGGATCATTAGGTAGGCCTACACCGTCGGGATTCATTAGAATATTTTCTGTTTTTTCAGGAATACTCATTATACTGGTTGCGATAGTCAATGGATTTTCAAATATTCCCTCTAATCTGCTTGAACCTAGTTCCGGCGCTACAGCAATAATTACGAATAGAATGATAGTTGGATCCTTTATCCAAGGTACAATTACGCTGCTTTGGATAGGTATTGCAACTATATTTGTTGGCTCGCTGCTCAGCAATTGGTTCAAGGGGAGTATCAAGACAATGTCAGATATTCTCAGATTGGTGGTCCTGGCCTTGCTGTATATACCAGTTCTTCAGTTCACTTCGATTCTTACTGAGAGAGCAAATCCCTTTAGCCTAATATCATCTATCCTAATTGGGTTGGCAATTACACTCGTCGCGGCTACATTTTTGTTCCAGTACTTTAGAAATAGAAAGGGCGGAGAGGTTCTAAAACACTGAGCCAATTAGTCCCAAATTAGTCCCAAACAATAAAATCGTAGATGAGGCTTTCGCTAAATTTAATAGATTCCCATGCAGACAATTGAGAACGGGAAGGCATTTGCTGAGACTCTTCTCCAACTGAGTGGGCTCTATCATTATTATGAGAGGAAACTCCAATCACACATTCTACATAATCCGTTACCAAATCACGTTGCGATTATTCTAGACGGAAACAGGCGTTGGGCAAGACTAAATTTCCTAAATGCTGATAAGGGACATTTTGAGGGAGCAGATAAGGCAGAAGAGCTTCTCAACTGGATCCATGACATTGGGATTCGAATTACTACCCTGTATATACTCTCAACTGAAAACCTAAACAGAAATGATGAAGAAATAAACAATATCTACGATCTTCTTTGCGTAAAATTACAAAGGCTTTACCACGACTCGCGTATTCATAAAAGAAAGATGAAGATAAAGGCTATAGGGAACGTAAAGTTAGTGCCTCCCAAGCTGCAAAAGATACTATACGACTTAGAAAAAGCGACCTGTGAATACGACTCGATGTTCTTAAATATTGCAGTGGCTTATGGCGGTCAAAAGGAACTTGTTGACGCAATTAAGCGCATCGCCGGGATGGCAGTCGCTCGCGATATTAGAGTTGAAGATATAAATGAGAAAACCATCGAATCCTGCCTCTATACCTCTCATTTACCGCAGCCGGAGCCTGATCTTGTTCTAAGGACATCTGGGGAAAAACGCCTTAGCGGCTTCTTATTATGGCAGAGTGCATACAGCGAGATCGTATTCATGGATGTTTTTTGGCCTCAATTTAGGAAAATTGATTTCATGAGAGCAATAAGGATTTATCAGAATAGAGTAAGAAAATATGGCCTTTGAAAAATTATCTGGATCGTCCGGTGACTAATAGTTAGATGCCTGAACATTACATCGATTCCGAGTTACCCAAGGAAGGGTATCGTTTGCAGATGACGGATTTACCTCAGTGGCGTATTAATCGGAATTATGCTTGTGGGCTGGGACTGGCTGCTTGCTGTGGAAGGATGTTCTGAAAAATATGCTCAAGGAATATTCAGCCGGAGCGGTTCTTTTTGGAAACTTTGCAAACAATGAAAGAAAGTTCTTGTTACTACACTATACTTCAGGGCATTGGGATTTCCCAAAGGGGAATGTAGAAGCAGGAGAGACTGAAACAGAAACTGTCAAAAGAGAAATATTTGAAGAGACAGGGATTACAGACATACGATTCGTAGAAGGATTCGTACAACCAACATTTTATAAATATAAACGAGGAGGGAGCCTTGTACACAAGAAGGTCAGTTTTTATCTTGCCCAAACAGCAACTAGCAGTATTAAGCTCTCAAACGAACATCAGGATTTTCTGTGGGCTGAATGTTTTTCAGCTTTAACGACCCTTACCTACCGATCGGCTAGAGATATCCTTGTCTCAGCTGATAAATTCATCAAAGATAGGCAAAAAATATGAGCAGGTCCTAACGTTTTCTTAAGCTATCATTGAGCAAATCCAACGTCTTCAATGGCTCCGCACTCTGGATGATGCTTCTTCCAACGATGAAATAATCGACTCCATACTTCGAGGCTTCCGATATGCTCCCTCCCTGAAGCCCTATGCCTGGGGAGAAAATCGGTGCTGGCTTTGCTGATGCAACGTCCTTTACTATATTGGGTTTAGTAGCCCCTATAACTATCCCATCTACGCTCGCCTCTCTGGCGTACCTTAACAGTATCCTATATAGTGGCACTTTTCGCTTACCAACCCCTTCAGTCTCATCATAAACCTGCATTCCATATGTTTGAGAGGCACCAGGGTGGCTCATGTAGACTAATGCCAAAATACCTCCTCCCAAAGAGTGTGCTTTTTTTGTTAGCTCGATTATCTCCAACCTACCGATAATTGGATTGGCTATTACTGCGTCAAAACCTTCTTCAATTAGATATTCTAAGGTTAGTTCATTGGTAGAGGGAATATCATTAAGTTTAATGTCAGCTATGACTTGAATGCCATAGGAATGGCACATTTGTATTATCTTAGTTATTTCAACTCGAGCCAGAGGAACAATTACGTGAAAGTTGAATTTGATAGCACAAATGCGAGTCTGAAGAAGGGCGATAGTCTCAGACAAATATTTGCCTAGGTCATTTTTTCGGATGGGATCAAGGGCTAAGATAATGTTGCTTTGCTTTCTCTTCGAAGATTTCAAAATGCGAGCGGAGAAACCATCAGCTGAACTCAAGTGATCTCACTAATGGATGTGGTTTCGCAAGTCGTATCAACTTGAGATATATATAGCCGTGCTCGTCAATCCTATTGTAAAATGAGGTAGCTTCTGATTTCTGGCTTGAATATCTTAGAAAAGATGCTGTTGGACTTTCATTCACAACGACATAATAGAAATAGGAAATGGTGTCGCTCTCACTTACGCTCATCGGTGCTCCTATGATATACTTTATTTGATTTTCGATTTTTTGTTCAAATACCAACAAAGGTAAAGGTGGTTCCTCATAGATGGTCTTGTAGGCGCACACTTTGGCCAAACTTGAGAGATCCATTAGTCGAATGGCTACATACTCAAACACTGAACTGACCTTACTTGATCTCGAAAAGCTTTTGGGGGACTTATCGATCTTTACGATAGGAGAATAGACAAAAGTGGGATTTGATACGTAATCGACGAGTGTTACCTCTTCTACTTCACCTACAACTCGGTACGCTAAATACTCCCCAACTCTCCCAACCTCATTCTTGACAAAGAAGATGACAGGTCTCCCATTTACGAAATCAACTTGTACTGCAAAGGCCGGAGCTCCATTCAAGGAAAGGGCAAAGGATGGAAGAGGTATGCGTTCCAAAGCACAAACAAGCCTGCCAAAGTCCCTCAACCCAGAAAGCTCAACATACCATGGTGATTTTATCCGCAATCTCAAATAGATTCGTCAGAGATCCTATTAAAAGCATGTGAAAAGAGATCCGCCTTCCATATTTCGACACTCAAAAATGCCAAACAGAGCTCGGCTACAGTTATTCTGGGGAAATGACTTCCGCCAGGATGACTTGACGAAATCAAGTGACCCAAGCTCTTGCTGAGCACAATATAGAAAATTTACCCCCGGATAGGGAAAATAACATCTCATCCTCCCTCTAGTAAATCTTATTGCAAATCCTGCAGGAGGATGTTGATATCCCGCTTAAGATTACATTTAGGAGATATAAAATGGCAATATTGATAGATCAGACAAAATTTTGAATGACCTTAGGAGCTCCCCTAACGATGGCCCAATGAGATTTGCTCCGACTTCATTTAGTATGAGTTATTGTCTGCGATCAATTATGTCCTCAAGTTCTTGCCCGGTTCCTATTATTGCAACTCTTAGACCTATTACTTCCTCTATCTTTTGGACAAAGTTTTTGGCCTGGCTGGACAGACTATTGAACTCCCTTTTGCCGGAGTCAGAAGGAAAAACAATATCTAGTTTTGTTAAGGCGACCTGCGTCGCGCTGTTCAACATGACCGATCGCTTGGCTAGTTCAAAATTAAACGGTGAGGCTCTCCTCAGCCGTCCCGTGACACTACCAAATTCAGTCCATCCTTTTGAAGTAGTTTCTTCTTGCTTTAGTTCCCCCTCAAGGGGACCCGATCCTACTCTTGTTACATATGCTTTGTACACTACCATTACCTCGCTGACTTTTTTGGGTCCAATTCCAACATCAGAGCATATGGCAGATGCAGTAACATCCTTTGAGGTCACATAAGGATAAGTCCCATGATAAAGTGAGAGAAATGTACCTTGCGTACCTTCAACTAGAACGGTCTGATCACTATCGATGGAGCTGTTTACAGTATTCGGTATGTCCTGTAAATACTCAGATAGCTCGATTGAATCTCTTGCAAGATGAGCTTTACGCAATGCTCTGTCAGCATTTGCAGGCCCTGTTCCCGTTCCAGTAGTTCCTATCTTATTTAGATTTGGATCAGAGGTATCTTTGTCAATATGAGTACTATCTATTATGCCACACTGAGGGTCAACAAATGTTCGATCGTTTGTACTAAAATTTTTGATTTCTTGCAGGAGGACGTCCACGTTTACAAGAACTCCTGGACCGATCATGAGTCTGGTTTGATTACTTACCAACGCGCTGGGTAGCATTCTAGTCTTGTGTTCTTTTCCATGGAACATAACCGTATGCCCAGCATTGGGTCCCACGCCACCTCGCACTGCTATATCGGCTTTATCCTTCCTAGCTAAATATGCAACAATTTTCCCTTTCCCTTCATCACCGAAGAATCCACCTACGATTACTGTACAAGGCATCTCTTTTCATAGATAGGATCTCAGATATTTTAAGCAAATGGCACTATTCGTTATGGCAAAATATCATCTTACATTTAATAGACGAGATTTCTAAATTACTAAAAATATGCCCGATGATTTAAAGCAATACCATACAGAGGATATCATTCTAATCTTATCGCAGCTTCCTGAATTCTTACGTAAATCGATGATGAGAAGCAGACTGCAGGAATTTTGTGCCAAGGATTCGAAAACGAGGGAAGAATTCATTGACTCGATATTGGGTGGCCTATCAACAGCAGCAGCAGATAAAGATTCCCTGAAGAAAGTAATTCGAACATGGCTAGGAGTAGTGTCAAAGCTAGAGAGTAGTGAAATCTCGACAATATTTTCTCCATATATAAAAAGATATGAGAAGGATCCGTCTTTGTGCGATAGTGAATACTTTGCCATTCTTCTTGAAGCTTATCAATCGTTGGAAGAAAATCAAAGGGCTATCCTTCGCGATTGTCTCGTTGAAGTGATACTGAATCAAAATAGAAGTGGATGGATAGTATGTACTTTACCTAAAAAGGTACGTTCAGCATTACAGTTGCGATGAATTATCTTGTTCCTTGGCGTCGGGATTCTTTTGCAATTCCTCAGGCTTCTCCAATCCAAAGAACATTCTTTCATGTTTGCGTAAGGCTTTTCTGTGTTCGGGGAGAGACATATCAAGCCTTAGTTCATTAATCACCATCACTGAATAGGTGTTCCATTCAGACCAACAAGTCGGACATGAAGGATACTTCTGAGACATCTGGTCTGTAATTGAGGAATCGTCAAAATCTTTCCCACATTTTATGCAGGTTTTAGACATCAACCGAATTCTGTCTATCGAATATTTTATTGTTTGTTACTTGTCTAAAAGATGACTAGACTTGAATAATCGTAGGATTTTGCCTACAGTTGTTTCATTTGCAAATCTATAATGGAACCGTTAGATCCGCTTGTTGCGGTAGCTATGGAATTTCATGATATGTGCCCGCATTTGTTCCATACCAAAATACTCGAGGCCGCAGGAATTACATCTGTACGATTGATCTTTTCCATGCACGACCTGTTGGTGCTGCATTAACTCCTCGATTTTTCTGAAGGAACTGCCACATTCATCGCACTTCTTTCTCTTTAACAGCAAATTTGTAGTCTACGTTCTCCTCTTATATTAGGTACGGCCAAATAATGGATGATTTCAAATTGGTTGCCACTTCAAGAATTCTGCCAATAACAACTAATAATACTTTAATAAAAGGTCATTGTTACCTTATTGACCCCACCTATGAAAAAGATAGAGGCAGTCATGCCACACGCGCGTTTAGAACTTGTGTTTTTAGCGTTGAAGGATATGGGAGTGGGAGGCCTCACATATTATGAGTCCAAGGGTAGAGGTCAGAACCCACGCCCACTATTACATTCTGGGAGAGGCACATCTACCTACACCCCTGAATTCAATCTCAATGCTACATTGGTAGTCGTGGCTCGGGACGCGGCCGTCGAAAATATACTCAACACCATTCTGGAGAACTCTAGCACTGGACTCAAGGGAGAGGGAAAAATATTCGTTTACGATCTTGATGATGCCATAGACATAGGATCAAGATCCAGGGGTGAAGCGGCGATATGAGAAATCACCTTGATTAGATTGACATCGTGCAACAGATTCGCCTCGACATGATTGCTCACATGTATGGTATACGATTTCAATAGTCATCAATTTAGGTTTACTTTGAACTCAGAATTAACAGGACACTAAAGTTGGATCTTACCTGAAGGAAGAGCTTTCAAATGGTTTCAAATTTTCTTAGGTTTAAGTATCATTTGTAGTAATGACAGTTCGTCAGGCCTCGACGTGGCCGGAAGAGGTGGGCGAAGCATACCACAGACATATCTCTATCGCTGTCCTAACCCTTCGCTCGTACTACTTTAATGCGTTCCAGCACTTTCCAGTATTCGACTTCGCCGCCCTGCCTGATTTTGTCTTTCATTTCGTCATCAGCAGCCTGAGTCTCGAATACTTCAAAGGTCTCAAGGTCCATAATTTGTAGCGTTTGGCCAGACATTGATATGATCTGCCCGCTCCGTTTGTCAATAAGTGGCACATCAACGTTAGCAGAGACCGGTGAAACCATACTATGTTTAGAACCGTCGAAAACGCCAATCGCTGAGATTCGAGCCTTAGCTGACCCGTGCTTTCCAGGTTTGCTGTGGTCATATGACACTATTCTACAGGGTTCACTGTCAATTATTATGTAGGATCCCACCTTCAGGCTCCCTAATTCCATTGGCTTACTCAATGTCGATCAGGTATCAGGAACTTGGAGGGCTATATTTAAGATTTCTGCTTAGGTTATTTAAATTCCTCTAGAATGGAAAAGCTAAACAAGTTAAATAGGGACATTCCCTTTCTTATCGCGTCTCTTCTAGTCCTTTCGCAATACCGTTGATCGCTCTGGTGAGTGCGACCCCCCCCATCTACCTCAAGAATCAACAAATTTTTTGAATATGGAAAGCTAAACTTGGGTTTCATTGAACAGGATACCTTCATTTCAGCCAGAGCGGCTTTTGTTACTCTGTCCCTTTTCGCGATCGAGGTGGCCAGATCGATCAATTCCTTCTGCCCATATGAGTATCTCATGAAATAGATAGAAACATAGTTAAGCCTCTCACATAATCTTTCGAAGAGGGTAGTCGTTATCTTAAACTCAAACACATGTCTCTCATAGGTGGATACAATCTCTGTTGTATCCTCTTCGTTTTGCTGACCTGGATTCGATATCAAAATATAATGATTGGCTCGGCCAGGGAAATAAAGCCTGGTTTCTTCCGTAAACGTTGCAGTCACAAAGTAAACCCTCTTTGGTCTCTCGGAGCCCTTCCATTTTTCCAGTGAAATATCAAGGTTCGCATGATGTGGAATACAAAGGTAACTCTGATCACTATCTCGCTGGTGCTCCAACCCAGTGCATTTTTATGATAGCAAGTATTTATATGCTACGATATTTTGTTACTTCGTTTTAGAACTTTAAGTTAAGAAAAGTAATTCTGAACTAGGAAAAATTGTTATCTAGTTACTTTAGTCTTTGTGGATGTTGCGATTGTCCATTTGTATGAATCGGTTCCAGGAAGTATCGATCGATAGAAAGGGAGAAGGCATGAGCATAGGAGCATGAAAAAGGCATCGGCAGGATTGGTGTAAGCAGTCTTAACAGCAGTCAGCAGAACTGACCAAGGTGAAGCATTGATTCCCAGCCTTCTTACCTGGGTGGAAACTTGTCTATGGCCATTCCTTGACCTCAAAACCTGAGATGCAAAGTCCCTCAAAGTAGATGGAGGTGTGAAATAAACCTTGGCTTTTTCCCTGTAAAGGATATCATAGCCCATTTCAAGAATTCGGCATTGCAAATACAGGTCGATTGCGATCGTTTCCTTAGGAATGATTATCCTCTTTGCTATGTCAGCACGTATCGAAAGTGATCTCCCCATAACAGTGTATTGGGAAACTCCCCGCTTTCTGATAGATTCTAACCAACTTGAGATGAACGAAGCCGCTCTTGCGGCTGATGAACCGGGATTCAGGCAGATGGGATTAGATGCACACAATCCGATCTTGTTGTTGTCCATACATAAGACAAGTTCACTTATACAATCTTTGAGTGGCAAAACATCGGCGTCGAATAGAACTACGATGTCACCGGAAGCTAACGAAAAAATTTCATTCCATGCTGCAGCGGCTCCTCCTCTTTCGTCATGATGCACTAGACGTATCATTGGATAGCGATGTTGAGCCATAAAGGATGCTAAGATTTGAGGCGTGGAATCAGAGGAATGATCGCAAACTATGACTTCAGAAATTCGAGCTTCGTCACAATTAAGTGCGCTTTCACATACTGATTTGATTAGCGATATGATTTTTCCTCCTTCATTGTAGGATGGGATTCCTATTGTTAGTCTCAGCATGATATCTCTTCGAGGGGCAATGATGTCTTGCCTATTTAACATTTTGCATACAGATATGACAAGTCCCTTCAGATGAGAAAATTTCCAAGCGAATTCAGACTCCAATACTGATTTTGGTCCTTATTTGCCATGCCATATTCTAATGACTATCGCACGATTTAGAAATCAGAATGATATAGTATTATTACAGGAAGCTGAAATTCTTTAGCAAAGTGTCCTTAACGGTCTCAGACCTAATCATTCCCATTTTAGTATATCCGCGAAGTTTAAAACATTTCATTTTTGACACCCAAAAGGGTGGTCCGATTCTAGCTTCCTCAGATGACGGAATCTGCTCGCTTGTGTTTGATTTGATCAACAATGGAATCACCGACATCCTCCTATTCGGATTGCCTTGTAAGAGGGACGAAGGTGGAACGGCGGCGGCAGACAAGTCGGGAGCAGTTCAGGTTGCCACTAGAAAAATAAAACGAGACTTTGGGTCGACTGTAAATGTCATTACTGATGTCTGTGTATGTCAGTACAATTTTTCAGGACATTGCGGAATATCAGACAACAGCAATGGCAACGTCGATAATTTCAAATCGCTTGCTCTTCTTGAAAAAATAGCAACCAGTCATGCTGATAGTGGAGCCGATTGCGTCGCACCATCCTCGATGATGGACGGGCAGGTAGATTCGATTAGGCAGGCTCTTGATTCCTATGGTTTTGGAGCTGTGAAAATAATGTCTTACTCTGCAAAACATGCATCATCGTTGTATGGCCCGTTCAGATCGGTAGCCTTCGCTAGGAATAACTCTCAGGATCTGGCGTTTGATAAATCAGCGTATCAATTGCCCTATTCTAATAGAAGAGAAGCGATCCGAGAAATTGAGCATGATATTAGCGAAGGTGCTAATATGGTGATGATCAAACCGACTTTATGGTATTTAGATTTAGTGTACGAAGTAAAGAAAATGATCGACGTGCCTTTGGTGGTTCAGGTGGTATCCGGGGAATATTTAATGCTTTGGAAGGGAGAGAGAGTACGTGGAGATAATCTGGGCATATTTAACGAATTATTTGAAACGTTGATTTCAGTCAAACGTGCGGGATCTGATAGGGTGATTACATATATCACGATGGATTTCCTAAAACATCTCGCCAAGAGCCTATCTTAAAATGGCGCCTCCGAATCTGAAATGGATTCTTGTCTCATCAACTTTTTTGGGTAAAAGACTAATAAAGACAGCAGAACAAAGCAGCATCACAATTATATATCATGACCTTCACGATCGGATTATCCCGCGGTAGCTCAGCCTGGTAGAGCTTTCGGCTGTAGATGTCGGCAAATGTTGGTGCTGACCGCGTGAAGCAGCCTATCAGGCTAACATATTAGCAGTAACCGAAGAGTCGCAGGCTCAATCAACAATGCAGAACTGCATTTTGGAGCAAATCCTGCCCGCGGGATACAGTTCGCATTTTGGAGATAGCCTGAAAGCTCACATAACACATTTGGCATTTGATATGTACTGTGATTAGAAAAGGATTGGCTCCAAGTCGTTCAATTCCCAAATGTGCAATCAGCATAATCCCGTCACCTAAGGCAGTCTCAAGGACATTTTTTTAACCATCGCACGAGTCCTCAGGCTCCTTAATGTCCCAGATATATCCAATACCACCGCCAGATGTTCAGTACCGATCAGCGTCAGTGCACATAAAACCTCTCCCAAATATTCTGACCTACATCGAATCACATGTAAGTCAGGTCCACTCTTGTCAATTATTTTTAGAAGGGCCTTTTGAGTTATAACGTGACCGAACATATCTACCATCCTTTCTGTTGTGGTTGATAACAGCTCCTCGGGAGATGAATGGAATAACACTACCATGTATCTACGTTTGTATCTTCTCTTAAGTGTCACAGATGTAACATCTCATGCCAATCTTATGTTCTAGCCAATTATTCAAACTATTCCAATATGTCTCGGGTTTAATATCACATAATTCGAGTAGAGCGTCAAAACATCTTCCTGATACCATTTCGAATATCGATGAAGCGCCACTAGTCAGAACTAACTGGTTACCGTATTTCTCTGTGAAATTGTGAATTGATTTGATAAGTGCAATATTCTTTGCAAGTTTTTGACCGTTAGTCTTACGCAACCAGCTAACAGCAATCTCGATTCCTAGTTTCTTTGAAGAACTACGTTTGAGCATTTCATAAAACTGTTGATCAATAGCCGTTATCTCTACAAGATCCACGTCTTTCGAAACCAGGTCGTGGTAATTTTCGGAAATAACCAAATAACGAAATTTGGTAGAGGCTGAAGGTTTGCTCTTCAACAGGTGTATGACATTTTCCTCTCCATCTATACTATCAGTACTACCTGTGCCATATTCAATACCAATACTCTTCAGCCCGAGCAGATCCTTGAACCTAAGAACAGGCTGAACAACGCGCATTCGTACATGGAGATCTATTCGTTCGAATCTAAAAGCCTCCTATATTCTCTGATGTAATCTTGCTTAATTCTACTAAAAAATAGCTTCGGTTTGAATTTTATCTTAATGGAATCAATATCTGAGAGCTCAATTTTGCCCTCGCAGATCTTTTGCTTATCCAAACGGAGATGCAAATTCCCTTTTTCATCAGTGTAATTGTCCAATGAGTAGAGCAGCTTTTTTCGATCGTAGGTATCAAGGGACGTGAGAATGGTCGTAGTTACATCCCTAGCTGGTTTACCCTCTACCCTAGCCTTAATTATATCAATATGATTTCCCCAATGACCTAAGAGGTTCGCAGACTCAAATTCATTCCTATCGACAATAAGAATGGACGATACTAAATTAAGCACTCGATCTTTGTCCTCGGTTGCATGAACTAAGAATACGATTTCTGCAGCCGCTATCTCGAAGGACCTGAATTTTTCCTTTTGCATCTATATAGCATTCTGAATATACAGTGATACAAAAATCACATAGTAACGTTATTTTTAACCATTAGCAACATGCGCAAATTTTCTCTAATTTTAGGATGTTGATCCGACTGTTGCTTCCTCTGTAGCTGGTGATCCGACTGTTGCTTCCTCTGTAGCTGGTGATCCGACTGTTGCTTCCTCTGTAGCTGGTGATCCGACTGTTGCTTCCTCTGTAGCTGGTGATCCGAGATTCGAGGGAGACGATATCAATTTAGTCTTTTTGATGCCTATATGCCTAAGTGGGGTCAATTTCTTAGCAGCTTCCAATAGCTCATTGTTTAAATTCCCCAGTGGAACTTGCTTTATGAACTCATCAACAGTAAGTTTTGGTAGGCGCTCTTGCAAGAATTGACGACAAAGGATTCTGATCTGGTGTTTCTTTTCGGTATTTATTCGTCTCTGACTGAATGCAACTAGGGATACTCTGAAGACGTATCCGTCCGCGGTTTTGTAATCAGCTACGTAACTTACCATTGAACTTCCTCTCCTCACTAGGCTTCTGAGAAATTCTTTGGCATACTCGTGTCCTTTGAATATTGTTGATGCAGTACCGTTAACGATGTTTACTATCTGTACAAATACCTTAGTTTGGTGCTGTATAGGGTCTTGCTTTAAAATGTCATACATTGTGTTTTCAATCACTCGCCCGCGAGCAAAATTGACATCACTAACAGGCACGTAATTTATAGCGCTTCCACCTAAAGCAGCAGGTGCATTTACCATAATCCACTGCTTATCCTTCCACTTGTCACGAACCCTACCCCCTCTTTTGGAACCCTTGGGCATTTGAATTGATTATTTCATGTCCAGAATATAAGTTGTATGATAACTTGAATCATTATCTGAGCAATCCAGACTTGAACAGTTCTTTCTAGTCCAGGATATCGTCTAGATTGCTCACCGATTATAAACGAAATTTAATAAAAATCTCTTCTAGACTACTAGGATATTATTGATTATTGCCCCCCCGTGGAGACGAATTTGTCTGATCTTGGGATTAAGGTTTATGACGAAGATAGCGTGATCCTACCCATTTCCAATGTAATAATTGACAAACCCTACCAGAAAGAGTTTACTACCGTATTTAATAGACCTATTGAGAAACTAGAGAAAGGTCGTTTCTATATTTTAGAATATCAAGTGGAGGAAAAAGAGAAATATTTTGAAAATCATTTCGGGGTCGACTGCAACAAATTTGTTGTCACAGTTGATTACCCCAAAGGTATTAGCTATCCAATGGTTTACGAAATAGATCTAGAGACAGAGAAAGTGAAAAAGTGCAAGATGCAGCCAAGTATTGTCCTCAATAAGAAGATGATTAATACGGGTATTAACTCAGATCGAACGCAGGTAAGGTGGGTAAAAAAGGACATCAGTAGAGGTCAATGCTTTAGATTTGAATGGAAATGAATTCAAATCACTTGTTATGGACAATTTTTTACAGACGAATTCGAAGCCATATAGTAACTAAATCCACAAATACAACGACCTGATTGGATTAAGACAGTTTCGCGAGGATATTCCGAACGTCATATTAACCCTAGCAGCAAAAGCACCCAGCTCAACACTTCTAAACCTCTTCAGGTCAAGAGACGACTTGGTTTGTCCGCTGCCGGTTGTAGTCGATAATGATCTGGACGTAAGAAAAAACTTTATCTCCCCATAGCGTCTTTCAATGGTTGTAGATGGTATATAATGCCATAGTTTATATATGGAAGAT
>WHTU01000220.1 GCA_009377575.1 Nitrososphaeraceae archaeon
TCTTGCCCAAGTCAGAAAGCGACGGCGTAAAATTATTCAAAATGAGTACTCAGAGGAAAAAGAAGAGCAACAGGAGAGTGCTATTTCTTCGTAATTGGTATCCAACCTAACGATATCGAGGGAACTCTACAACCTTGATTAGCAATAATATCGATACAAGTGACAATAAAGACAATGATCCCACTGAAGACGATGGTGGCAAGAACAATGGCAATGCTGGAGGTGGCTTTGATAGTAGTAGAGATAATGAACCAAGTTACACCAAACAATCAACTCCTGAACGCTGGATTCTTGTCCTCGGAATGACCATACTCGCATTTGGTGTCATTATGCTGATATCACGTTCAGTTTTATTCAGCCTGATACTTATAACCACGGGCGTATCCCTCCTTGCCTATTGGTTATACATTGGAGTAAGGTTAAAGGAGCAGAACCGGTCATTAAGTGATTCTAGTGGAAATTCTTCCCCCGCTAAGTCCAGAGTAAAAAAGGGAGAGCATGTCTGTAGCTGTTCTATTTGCAAACATACCGAGTCCAAAGCGTGTATGGAGTTAAGATGTCCCTGTTGTATCTTGTATCTTGACAAGAAACAAAGATGTAATTGGTCACTTTGATAACCCACTTCAGTAGCAGCGCCAAGTCATGTATTGTACACTGGTATCTACAGCTATATGACCCCACTAACGTAGCGAATTTCATTGATATCTCCTCATACTAATTTAAGTACACTGTTGGTGACAATTTAATCCCTAACCAC
>WHTU01000221.1 GCA_009377575.1 Nitrososphaeraceae archaeon
TTCTACAGGTGTACTGAATGTAGCTACACTTGGAGAAATTACTCATGATTAAAGGATGTTGATATGTTATCGTTAAGCGCAGTTAGTATCGACAATAAGGGGAGCAGAGGGAGACCAAGGAAAAACAACAATAAAACTACCATAGAATATTTGTAACTGGTTATAAATATGTGGCAACAAGAAAGTAACTAAGATGGAAGTAAGTATCTCAAAATTTCTTATTGGCTATCATGAAATATGGGCCCACCCTTAATGATATCGGATCACAAAAAAAGATAAAGACGATACGCACTAAAACAATAACAGTTACGTTATAACAAAATTTTCCATTACTCATCTTTATATGTTCTTGTCTGCTTGACCGTGCTCATAGGATATAAAAGATGTTCATAACCTTAGCCCTACCGATAATATAACAAGTATCTACTCATTTGGTTTGAGTTTGTTTGACATCACCTGCTATCTGTTGGCACACCAATTAAGTCCCATTTACCAAACCTAGTATTGTTCCGAATAAAAGATCCCAAATCTTTTTCGTTCTATCTATCTAAGATTCTACTTATAAAGACGTTATTTTGTAAAGACTTCCTTGACCATCTGCTCCTTGATCAAATGTAAGAATATACAAATTGCCATCAGGACCAACAAGATTAATTTCGTCATATACATCTTCACCATTTTCTGCATCCCACAGCTTTTCAGTTACAGGATCATAACTCCTTTACTGAAATTATTAATGCAAAGGAGTAGATCTGTG
>WHTU01000222.1:0-246 GCA_009377575.1 Nitrososphaeraceae archaeon
GGTCCCCATACGAAATGATAATGTTCACCATCTACATGTTTATGTTTACCTATTGTCTGATGGTTTTTTGGAAAGTCAGGATCTATAGGCATATACGTTATGCAGTTGTATCAGGTACAAATAAGTATGTATGCGTTTACACTGCAATCATTTGCAATCGCCATAGACAATTAATCAATTCTCCTATCTTAACCACTCTCTATGTTCAAGATAATCTAATAGCTTTAAGAGTTCCTCTATTCTTAT
>WHTU01000222.1:256-753 GCA_009377575.1 Nitrososphaeraceae archaeon
TACTGACCTTTTGCTCAACAACATCAAAGAATGTATCTTCTTTTCCTGTATGATCCGAGATAAATACAGCATATGATTTAAGAAATCTAGCTACAGGTTCTTTAGATTCGAACTGTTTTCCTTCCCTCACACATTTTCTCCATAATACAAGTTCTCTTCTGAGCATTCTGGCAATCCTTCTTCCAAGCTCATGTTCTATCAAAAATTTTCTAATATCTTCCGAAAAACCATTCTTATCTTTAGTTGATGGAAAATACGCTTCTTCCTCTTTGCCATGATGAAACCTATCAATAAACTCCTCCATAATCACTGAAGCAATTTCTATATCTTCAAGTGGGATATCCTCCCCGGCATAGAGCTTATCTGAGCATCTCCGTATCACTAGACCAAGTCTCCTTACGAAGAGATGGTCATTCTTAAGATCAGATGTGACATTCAAATTCTTCGTGTACAAACGTTAAAAGTCAATACCAAAATTTATGTGATATGCTGTCCTC
>WHTU01000223.1 GCA_009377575.1 Nitrososphaeraceae archaeon
ATATCTCCTTTCGTAGTTTACAGACATCAATACATAAAATACAGATGTACGCGCGAGAATTAAAATTTTAGTTGGACAAGGACGGGCTACATCATTTATTAGAATCCATTTTTTATTTTGTTCACGCCTCACTCAGAACGGTTTCGTTGCCTAAAAAAGTGGGATTATTTACAACGCAGGGCGAATCCTTAAGGGATAGGACTACGTTGAGTTTAGAACGTATAAATCGCCTATTCGCCACCTAAGAATTTAAGGTCAGTGTTATTATTCTTACTTGGATCCCCTAACCTACAGGTTCAGAAAGTAAAGTGCGTGTCTGTTTTAACAAGTTCAATTGATCTACTACATCCCAATGTCCAGTAATTATCCCATCCTCAATTTTATACAAATCGGCGGATTTGATGTTAACAGATTTATTTGTTGCCGGTGTTCCACGAAATTCTCCTCTATGCGTTCCAGAACCAATAAGAAATATCATTACAAGATTATTCTCTGCCACTATTTGATCTATAGTCGTATGCATGTCAGGAAATGCCTCAAAGAAGTCATTTAGGAACTGTTTAAATCCTTCACCACCCTTCCCTGCCTGAGGACTACCTTCAACTGATTCTAAACCAAAATATTCTTCAATTGATGATAAATTGTGTTCATTGAAAATTTCATCTGTGAATGATCTTATTAGAGTCTTATTTCCTTCCTCTAGGGAAGTTCCTCCTGGTGAAGGCATATGGCGTCATGTAGGGCGTTATAAT
>WHTU01000224.1 GCA_009377575.1 Nitrososphaeraceae archaeon
TAACTTTTTCTCTATCTCGGACTTCGCCGTTAAGTCTCTCCATTTTGTTGTTATTGTGATCCCCCTGTAATCTGATATGTCTAATATGTCGGCTCCTCGGTTTACGACGGTTGAAAAATTCATCTTTGAATGCCTGATTATAGTTGGGTGCGCCATCACTAATTAGCACATTCGGTCGTTTACCTGTGACCTCTTTGGCTTTTTTGAATAATGGTCTTACATCAGCTATGTATTTAGTTGCAGATACCTGTTGAGCAATCCAGAACCTGGTTTCGTCATCCATCAATGCATAAAGATATTTCATGTTTCCACGAATCTTTACATAGAGTTCGTCTGTTCTCCACGCGTTACCAACTTGTGGTTTTAACTTTTCTAAATAACTTTCCATAAGACTGGTGTATTTATTGATCCATTTGTATACGGCGACGTGACTTATATTAACGCTTTGGACCTAAAAAAATTGTTTGATATTCCGGAATGACTCCCCACTGAGATACAATTGCATTGCCTCTGTTATTATCTGTGGAGTAGTACGCATCTTCTCGTCATAGACAACAATATGCTAAATTGGAATATGGTATTTCATTATCGAACAAAGGTGGGGTACATCACCCAAAAAACAGTCTGTGTCCCGACGTTAACAGTCGTTTGAAATTGGCCAATGTCCCTATAAGTTAACAGAACCTTCCATAGATCTCATCTTAAGAATGCCATTCAACTAAGATGTCAATCTTAATTTTGTATATG
>WHTU01000225.1 GCA_009377575.1 Nitrososphaeraceae archaeon
CTAGTAACAATCTGTTGGAATTTAGACTCCATGTCCTCGCGTATGGCTTGTATCTCTTCTCTATGCTTAATCTCCATGCTTTCGAGTTCGCTATTCTTTTTAGTGAGATTAACCATTTCCTTACGCAAACGATTTTCTTCATTGATGGTCAGGTTGTCAACTGCCTTAAGATATTCATTTAGTACATAATTCTCTTCTGGTTTGAAGTAATGATCGTCCAAGCCTATACTATGACCCAAAAAGAGTTCCTTAGTTCGAGGCTCAACCTGTGAATAGATCAATTGCGTATCAAAGAATTTCCTAAAACCTGCCGTTAATCTAACGTTCTTCCTTATCTTTCCTTTTTCACCGTGTAATTCTGTAACTCTCTCTACTGTCCTTATTCCTGATTTTTCTATTGTTCTTGAGATTAGGCGCTCCGCTGCTCGAAGAGTGAGAGGCTTAACATCATGAACAGATGTAGGATCATTTCGATCAAACTGGTCTCTGAAGATGGGAGATTTTGGTGTTAGTTTCTCTCCATACCTCTTTCTGTATTCTAGATAAACATCTATTGCTTTGGTCGCCTCAGGGGTTGTATAAGTGACATAACGTTCTCTTGATTCCGAATATACGGTTACACGGTACAGATCATATTCCGGAACCTTTACTAAATCGTGCAGTTTTAATTCTATGATTGCTCTTATTCTTACACCGGTGGAAACCAAGAATAAAAGGATCGCCCTTACTCTTTCATCAGATACTTC
>WHTU01000226.1 GCA_009377575.1 Nitrososphaeraceae archaeon
TCTGCTTTCAGTAAAGAGTATCCCAATACTCCTGCACTTATTACCAAGAATGACACAAATAATGAAATTATTGGTTCCAAGCTAATTGTCATCCCGCTGCTTATCTGTAGTTTCAATTGCATACTCTGCATAAACCTCTGGATATTGTCTTACCAGTTCAGTATTAACCTCTAGAACATTAACATAGTGAGGCGCAAATACGATAAGATTTTCAATCCTGTTTCTCTCTATATTTAATTCGATAAGAGTGAGAATGGTGTTAATTGGTATCCCTGTCGCTTTGCTAAGGTTTGCTGCTTGTGCAAAAGCGGCTTCCTGAGTAATGTGGGGATCAACACCAGAGGCAGTTTGTGAAGCTGGCCTTGTATGTAGGAATTTTGGTGATGTGAATTCTTGGCCTATAAGTATGGAACCTACAGCGTCTTTTCCATCCATAGTAATCATACTTCCATTTGATTGAAAAGGAAAGATACCTTGACCTATTCCTGTCAAGATAAGTGGATATGCAATACCAGTCATTAGCATCATCAGGATGACGACTCGAATAGAAGAGCTTGTGTTCTTTCTAAGTAGTTCGCGAACACTTCCCTGTTTACGTTCATTATTATCGGCCATATTTTCTCTTATTTTTCGCATCTATTTCTGCAGCCACCTCCTCCTTCTTATCTCATAAACAGAGAAAGAATCATATCAATTACCTTAATACCAACAAATGGCAGAGCCACACCACCTAAGCCATATATT
>WHTU01000227.1 GCA_009377575.1 Nitrososphaeraceae archaeon
GGAAGTGTATCCATATAGAAATCAGAACAAGGTTTAATCTAATACATGAAAAGGATTGGACTGGTGACACCATAAGTATTATTTGTAAAAGATATGGCATCTCCAGAAAGACTTACTATAAGTGGAATAACAGATACAAACAGAAAGGAATAGATGGACTATCGGATGTCCCTAAAAGACCTCATAATATCAAGTACAAGAAGTTAACATCTGAAATACTGGAAACAATACTTGATCTACGACTAACCAAAAGATTTGGATGTAGCAGGATCAGGTTTAGATTGAGAAGGATTGTTGGAATCTCATTAAGTACCCGAACTATTTACAAGATACTGAAGCGACATGGTCTTAACATCCTCAAGTGTCAAGCTAGAATAAGAAAGACCTACAAACGGTTCGCAATGAAACATCCCAATGATATGGTACAAATGGATATCCTTGGCCCTTTCTACTTGAGTAATTCCAGTGAAAGGAATTACATCATTAGCTGTCTAGACGATTGCTCCAGAAAAGTAGCAAGCAGGTGGTCCGAACGGAAGAGGTCGGTAGATGTTCTCAATGTGTTGGAGGATTGGATAATGACTAACAACGGTGGTGGTGGTAAGCCCAAAACGGTGATGCATGATAATGGAAAGCAGTTTACTTCTAGAATCTTCAAACATTTCCTTGTACACAATCATATCAAAGATAAACGAATTCCAAATTCCTATCCACAGCTGCAGGGGAAAATAGAAGCATACA
>WHTU01000228.1 GCA_009377575.1 Nitrososphaeraceae archaeon
TACTACGCGTTTGTAGGTCTTAGAGTCGCTGCTGCTGTATTTGCTGCAGTGGTAGCAACAGCTGAAGAGACTTCTTTGTTGCTCTGCTCAAATGCTCTGGCGGTATTGGAGGTAACCCTTGATATTTCTTTGACATTATCTGTAGCTTGTTGCCATGATGTCTTGAGCAAGTCAAAGTTTGTAAAAATTGTGTTATTTACCAATCTAACAACAGTCACGCCATTGTTGGCAATGTTGCTAATAGTCTGAGAATAGAATTCTTGGACATTTTGAGGGTTTATACTGTAGTATTGTCGATATGTATTCTGAATATTCTCAAAGTATGGAGCAACTGAAGCATTGAATGCATGTATAATTGCATTCTGAGTATCAATATAGCTAGTTGCAATTTCTCCTGTAGCAGCCAGAACCTGTTCCTGATAGTTGTAGATTGCTTGATTATAGCGAGGGATTTGGCTACGTGCTTCTTCTAATGATTTCTGAATATTCTGCTTGGTTTCATTAAGCATTCTTTCAGTACTTTCTTGGAGGCGTTCGGCCTGTTGCTGCTGCTGATGCTGAAATGACGATGAAGATGATGATGATGTGCTTGTCGCCGCTGTCGTGGATGCAGATTTAGTTGAGCCTGCAGAAGATGTTGACGTTTCGGTTTGATCCTTCTTTGTGGAAGACATGATTCTAATTCAATATCTTCCATATATAAACTATGGCATTATATACCATCTACAACCATTGAAAGACGC
>WHTU01000229.1:0-497 GCA_009377575.1 Nitrososphaeraceae archaeon
CCATTGATAGAACGGTAAACCTTTCAGTAGCTCAAACTGCTCTGTGTTGACATCAGCAATACTATCTAGCTTCTGTTTGTAGAAATCTACTGATTTACGTAGACCCTGCAGTACCATCTATCATTACTTTCCTTTTTTCAGTCGTATAACCCCTATAACTTTCAACTAAGTCTATTGCTTCTTCCACTAGGTTAGCACTACTAACAAGTTCCATCTTCATAGTGAGTGCTTGCATCTTTTCTTTTGTCTCTTTGGCATCGTCTGCTATGATACTTGACATGTATTTGATAATGCCCTCTAGCCCCGTTAGTGTTTTCTTGTATTCATATGGGACTTGCTCGGTGATGAACCTGTATTCTAGTCCTCTGCAGTAGCGAATACCGTCATTTTCTTCCTTTGGATCTATCATCCCACTTTCTGGCTATATTAGCTGTGTTTTTTGTGCGTACCGTATTCCATAGATAAGACTTGCACTTACGACAGTAGCGAGGAAGGTC
>WHTU01000229.1:507-743 GCA_009377575.1 Nitrososphaeraceae archaeon
CCCTGCCATTTCTTCTTTCTATCCATTTGTACCCGCAACGATTGCATTCATACTCTGTAGTCTGAATCTGACGCATAGGCATAGTATATTATGAATTAATATCTTTCTTAACTATTAGTAAAGTTAGTTGTTAACTGTCGATATGAAGACCTAAAACTAACCGACTTGTTTAGCTGCTTTCTCTTGTGCTTTCCCGCTATCCTCATTCGCTGGCGTAGGTTTTGTTTGTCCTAGAG
>WHTU01000022.1 GCA_009377575.1 Nitrososphaeraceae archaeon
GGTCAGAGTGTCAATATTGGTACCCCAAGGCCATACATTGTAGTTGAGGATGATGCTTCGGGCACAACTGATATCACAAATTCAGAATTAGCATACCTTGGTTATGAAGCAGGATATGGTGCAGGGCGTACTGGTCTAAGATATGAAGCTGGTGATAATAGTATAATAAAAGGAAACGAGATACACAATCTATACTTTGGCTTATATACAAGGGGAGTAGGAGGAATGATAATCGAAAATAATCATATACATGATAACATTCACTATGGATTAGACCCGCATACTGGCACTCATAGTATGACAATTAGAAATAATACTGTACATGACAATGGTTCAACTGGTGTAATCTGTTCATTAGATTGTTACAATATAAGTATTGAGAATAACAAAATATATGACAATACTAAGAGCGGAATAATGTTTAGCAGAAATATGTTTGATTCTATTGCAAGAAATAATATCGTTAGCAATGAAGATAACGGAATAGTGATTTCTGAATCGCACAATAATGAAGTTTATAATAACATTGTTTCAGATAGCGGCACTGGAATAGATATAGATGAGGATTCATTTGATAATGTAGTGTACAACAATACTATAATCAATATACCAGAGCCCTCTGAAGCACTATATTTGCGCGATGGAGCATCTCAACAAAATATACTGTATTCTAATGTTCTCATTAATGAAAGTGGCCAAGAAATCAGTTTAGATAATAACTAGCTCAAAACCAAAAAGAATAAGATGTTTAATGTCATTGATTAATGTGATCATCTGTTCTTAAAGTAAATGAAAAAGTCGCTCCCTCATTCATATGAGGATGATATTTATTAAAAGGGCAACCATTACTAAGATCGTTATTATTATGTGCACACATTTTTCCACTATGAGCCTCAACAATGTTCTTAGAGATGTATAAACCAAGACCTAAACCCTGATCAGAATTGGTAGCAAATTTGGCAAAAATCCTCGGCAGAACTTTTGGATCGATGCCTGATCCCGTATCGGTTATGCTTACCAGCGCAAAATTGCTATCCACGATTCTAATATTAATCGCTATGAATCCTTCTTTTGTGAATTTTATGGCATTATCCACTAGATTCGAAATAACCTGTGTTATTCTTGCCTTATCTCCAATTACATGTATATCATCATCCTTAGCATCATATTTTAACAATAACTTACCGCTATCAATGAGCGAAGAATATTCTTCGATTATTGATGCTACAACCTGATTGAGGTTTAGTCTTTCTGTGGTTAGCTTCAAAGACTTGCTCTCTATTCTGGTAATATCAAGAATCTCATTTACTAGTTTCTGAAGCCGTATGGCGTTACGTGTGATTGCGTCTATAGATTCATGTCCTGAAGTAGGATCAATGGATAACAGATTGGAATGCAATAATATTGTCTGCGTAGGCGTCTTCATTTCATGACTAGCGATATTAAGAAATTCTTTTTGCATTAAATCATGAATCTTAAGTTGTTCATTGGCAGCTATTAAATAACTATTCATTTTTCTCAGATCTCCTGTTCTTTGATTAACAACATCCTCAAGACCTTTATTCCAAAACAGAATTATCATGGCTATCACGAACGCGACAATGCCAATGAGTATGATCATTATACTGCTAAAATTATTTTGGAGTTCAAGGAGTGTGTTTACATCATGCGTGAGCAGATGAGGAGCCAAGACATATAATGTCCATACCTGATCGCCATCTAAGTATACAGGTTCAGATATCATGCTCATGGCCTGGTCATGAAATGTAACATCCCAGGATGTAGGTTGTGAGATATTGAGTAATGTTTCCTCTGTAAATGAATCAGATCCTGCTTCTGGAACAGGCTCTGAGATTTCGATCTGTTTAAAATATTGAGAAACTGGTCTGCCTATTAAAGAATTGTTATTGGATTCAAAAATGACTCGTCCCTTGTCTACAACTAAAACTATATTCTGCTTCACCTCATCTGAAGATTGTGTCCTTAGGAGGCTTGCTTTAGTACTGGTATCGTTTTCGAATTGAATAGCTGCTGCAACAGCTCCTATATGTAAATTAGAAGGAGGGGAACTGAGTGCGAAGCTGGATTGATTGATTACGGGATACGCCATCAAGCTATACATTTTCCCAGATAATGGATCTAGGGTTCCATTGCTAAAAAAAGGGTTATCTCCTTGAGGAGAGATGTCATCGTCATGATCCCCTCCTCTTTCATTACCGAAATTGAAGAATTGCTCCCTCAAGAGATTCGAAATAGAATCGGTATAGTCGTTAGAACTTCTCTCAGGCCAAAGTATCCTTCCATTCTGATCTAACCACAGGTACTCTACTGATAAACCGGCAGATGAAGTTCGAACGATGTTAAAAAGTGGATTCCCATTTTCATCCGGATCTATTACCTCCTGAGAGGTAGAAAGAATATCTAGGTTAGAAGAGACTGAAGTTAATGCATTAGATAACATTGATCTTAGATCATGCGCTTGAATTTTCGCATTAGATCTTATATCCTCTGATGCTAATTCCAGAATCTGATGGGCTGCAGACGAGGAATAATAGTAGGACAACAAAGACAATAGAACGGAACAGACCACAAGAACAGTTAGAAGGATATAACTTCTCTTGGAAAATCCTAAAAATACTTTTCTCATATACTAGGATAATACCATCTCCTATAATTAGGAGCTACACACTTGTAGGAAAAGATGCAGAGGGAGAGAAGTTATGTGATGTTGATGATGATGACGAAGAGTCCTTTTCATCTTCAACGTCACCTGTTATCCTATTTATTCTATCGACTAAATCCTCCAGAGTTACAGGCTTTTTGATAAAGAACTTTTCATTCATTGTCGGAAATCTCTTTACAATCTGTTCGTACGCAACTTCAAAAGCGGTCCAGAAACAGACTTTTGTTCTGTTGTCTAGTTTTCTTATAACTTGATACAACTCAAATCCATCCATCTCTGGCATTCTGATATCCATTATCAAAAGATCATAGTAACCTGATTTATAACTTGATAACATAGATAGAGGATTATTGTTAACTTCTACAGTAAATCCATATTTTTCTAGCCCACGCTTTAAAGCTGATGTTATATCTGCTTCATCATCGATAATAAGTATCCTCTTGGTTATCACCTGAGATGCAGAACTTGATATTGCATTACCTAAGGATCTAGTCTTGGCCTTATTGATATTATTATCCTTATTTGTTGGTGTAGTTATTGCAAATAACCTCTGGATTTGATTGTAAAAGTGGATCAATTCTTTTCCTTTATCAGTAGTTCTATAATGTATCCTCCGATTGTTTTCATTATCAATATAAGTAGAAAGTAGATCATTGTACAACAAAATGGAGATATAGTGATTTGTCATAGAATCACTAAAATTGCCTTTACCGACTATATGGTTTTTCAAACTGCCATCAATGCATATATGCAAGATGGTGGCTATGACATCGAATTTGGACCTTTGTCCGCCTATATTATCGGCTTCCAGTTCAGTGACTTCTATATGTGCTGATGATGACATGTTAATATCATTTAGGTAATAACAGATACACTAATAATAATAGTTTGTCCTCTTATTTATTTTGAAAACTATACTTATAACTAGCACTTAATAGCAGAGTGAAACAGAATAACATTCCGCAAGCATAATGGGGAAAAAGTTAAGGGAGAAATGACTCATATTCACTACGAAAATAGGAGTCTTATGGGTAGGTTCTAAGTATTCAAATAGGGATACCATTTTTCATTCCCATCATGAACGCTCATACAGCTATTGCGGACAAAATCAGGATTCTGACTTAATTCACAGAATGAAAGAATTTTCGTTATCGATTGTCTATGATCAGATACTAGGTCTTCGTAATGCAGTTCAAGGTATCTATGACCTCTAAATGAAATCGCTTCTCTAGCTCTGCTAATTATAATTTGAATAGCAAGCTCAAAATTGAACAGTTCTGGAGATTCACCGTAACGAGTATTTCCAAGTATTCTGTCAAGGTTCTGGAAATAAGGATCATCATTTGATATGGATTTTTTATCCATAGATTTAACGAACATGGAACATGAAACTATTCTTTGGTTTCTAATGATCTGAATAAACTTGGCATTAGGAAATATTGCATTGAGTGCGAGGACCCTGAATGAATGTTCAGGCATCGTACTAACAAATCTTGGTCTATTATTGAAATGCTGTATTTGAGAGACTACAGATCTGTAATAATTCGCGATCTCGTCAGTAATCTCTGAGTCTGTGGTATGGATATAGGGTTCAAAATATTTGTTCCAAAACTGCCTTTCATTGTATTGAATCTGATTTCTGGTTGCAGAATGTATGAGTTTCTTGAGCCTCGACAACAACAGCGATAATGAAGAGGTCTCTAACAACGAACGGGATTCTTGTATATCATTTTTTTGTCCAAAATGAGGAATTATGCTTTGCACAGAGTTTGATGTGATAGACGCTACTTGGTGATGAGAAGTTAGGATCTGATGAATGATCCCTAAACCAGATCGAGGAGCTCCGGTAATAAAAATGGGTTTTTGGACTTTAATATCGTTATCGCTGTGGTTACCACCCCTATCTGTAATTTCATCCATCAAACCTATCATGCTCCATAATGAGTGATTTTATCACATTGGATAGATACAATTAATTTCGCATGGTATAAAAGTACATCCTAAGGTATATGGGGAAGTATTTTCGTTATTTACTCTCCTTTGAGCGATATGATAAATAGAACATTTCGTGAGATCTCGTGTTATCATGCACTTAATAGTTATTGTATTAACGAATCATTATCTTAACGTCTATACATGTTTGCATGATTGCATATGCATTATTTAGGTCATTATTTTACCTTATTTTTTAGCTATGATAAAGTGATTAGAGATATGATAAAGTGTTTTAGATGGCGATCTCAACGGCAATTCTTTTTGGGGAAGTTGAATCTGAAACTTTATACAATAGTACACATTCATAAAGTATGTATTATAGATTCTGATCTACTTTTGTACTTATGAAAAAGTTGCAATATCAGACAGTTGCGTTAGTTGCAATAGCTACAATTGCAGCACTCTTAGTCACAGCAGCTACGGTAGCCGATCCAGAAGATGCTTTTGCCAAGAAAAAGAAGAAGAAAGGTGGTTCAGCGGCAGCGGCAGCGGCAGCAGGCGGAGCAGCCGCAGCGGCAACAGCATCCGGTGGTTCAGCGGCAGCGGCAGCGGCAGCAGGCGGAGCAGCGGCAGCGGCAGCGGCATCAGGCGGAGCAGCCGCAGCGGCAGCATCGAGCTAATAATCATTGGAATCATACTGACAAAAACCGTCAACTACTTTTTTTTGTTAATTTTGGAATGATTGAGGGTATCAATCATCTTTAAAAATAAAGACTCGTAATTTAATGATCATATATTGCGTGAGTAACACCTATGCTACGCGTATCTTTCAGGAATTTGACGATATGGTGACTGCCTACTTTTGTGACTTTGGAGATGATCAAACTCAATCCACTACCTACTCCTTCATTCTGATCCCCGTAGGGGTCACAATTATTGCTGCCGCCGTTGCAGAAAAAGCAAGACAGGGTGGCACTTAGGTCTCTTGTCTCTTAATTTCCTGGTTGTATCTTAATCAAGACATTCATGCTAGACATCATAATTTTTGTGTGGCCCAAAAAATGAGTATATTTCTTGCGAAAATGTTTCGCCAATTGCCACCGTTACTTCGCCTGAGTCTTTTGAAAATAACAAAACGAACCAAAAAGGCAAAGAGGTAAATGTGCACTATAATATGCATTAACATGTTCAATTGTATACAGATAGAAAAGAAGTTGTATCAATCAAGGGTTCAGGATCCAGGACGAGTACAATTTACGAAAGTATGATAATCCAACAAACGACCCAAGTATTCAGGTGCTCACTCAGGAGGACTTAGAGGACGAACCAGAATTAACACTTTACTACTGTGCAGTTTGTTACCTGAGACCCAATCGTAGAGGTTAGTAGTAGGTCAGGAATGAAGGCTAGGTAATAATTTATTTGCTAGGGCAGCCTCTTCTTCAACTAGGGTTACATTTTCCCAGCCATGTATATGTTGTCTACTTTCCTCCTTCATAGAGGCTTCGATTAGTTCCATAAATGATTCTCCTTCTATGACTTTAGAACACCACAGACATTTCCACTTACCCATACTCAAATAAGAACAGCATTCTTATTAAGAAAAACAGAAAAACTTTCCCTATTAAGTATACTACTAAACTGAGGTCTTTCATATCGATTATCGTTCGAGTCGATAATATTTCTTAACGAAGAATTCTAGAGTGATACCATATCACAATAGTTGGATTACCAATATTAGTATGAGCAAAGCAATCAAGAAACTAACTTCCTTGGGGAACAGACTTCGGAAATGATTTCAGGGAAATCCCTTTATTTGATTTGACAAGTGTTAAATAAAAGGATCCCATTAGATTTGATATAACGGCACATGAACAATCTCTTACAAAATAAACACAGCGACCTTGATACTACCAGAAATAATGAACGTTGTATATGTAATCCAGATAATATCACAGTCATTCCAATATATCATACCAACGATAGTTTGTCCTATCAAGCATCTCGGTGTAACTATTGTAGAGAGGAATGGGCAGAGTATTGGATAAGTTATAAGTACATATTTTCTTCACTCATATATCAATATCAACACCTACATCAGGGTAAAGCAATACACGTTAGTTAAAGCATTGGGCCAAAAATAGTTAGGGAATCATGTATATTCTATAATTGTATAAATACTCATGTAGAGTGATATAGTTTTGTGGCTGATCTTGAATCCAATTTTGCAATAGCCATCATAGGTATGACAATAGTCTGTATAATCCTAATAGGTTTTCCTATAACCTTCATGTTGACAAAGGGCTTCAGAATAAAAGGAAAGAAAATAAATCCTCACACTTGACCAGTATACTAACAATTATCCTTGCGGCCATACTAGAACACCAATGCAGTAACCAGCATTAATTATACTTGATCTATTCATAATTGCAAACCTACTCTCATTCCATTCTTAATAGGCTAACAGAAATCACAAACCCTAGCCGAGATATGCTATTTTTCTAATTCAATTTCCTTTTGTGTAAAGTCAGATAATGACGTCCGATGATTGCATCAACTAATTTCAACTAAACTTAGATTTAAGGCATTAAAATCTAGTCCCGCTTCCTTTTTTTTATTCACATATAGAATATATCGGCTTGCGCACAATTTGAATGACCATGATTTGTCTCATCCGGAGTTGTTCTATACCGTTGCTAGTTGTCCAAGTTGAATAAAACAGAACGATAAGATAGCCTAGTATTTGTCACAATCGGTTAAATTTTAAAGAATCTGTTAGAATGGTCTCATCTACATGAAGATTTTACAAGGAGTGACCTTTATATCAAATGTATAAGTACAAATGACCGTATATCCAGAGATTGGATGACTATAGTAACCATAGAAATAGCTATAGACCTTCTGCAGATTATGATGAAAGTATCAACAGCTTCAATGATGACAGAGCAGAAAAGAACCTCAAAAGCAAGGATTCGGATTCGGATCTGGTATCCGACGGATTGCCTGAAAAATCAAAATCATTTCATGCACTTGGTTCCAAGAACCTTCTTAATGAAGGGATCCTGGCGTGACAAAGAATTGCAAAAATATCTGTTATTACACTCGTAAGCATTGGGATTGCAGAAATTCTTATTGGGTACTATAGCGGTAGCGTAGTAGCAACAGCAGATCGTCATTTTGGCTATCACAAAGTAGAAAGCTTTGGTGCTTTGATGGCTGCTATTGGAATAGTAGCAATAGGGGTTGTAATATTCTACAATTCGTATCAGGCTTTGTTGCATCCATGTTCATGTTTTTATCAAACCTCTCCAGCAGTTAATGGGTTTCGTTTACAGAACCATATTACACTCATTCGAAAGGAACGAGTGACATCTCTTAAAGTACGTAATACAAGTACTCAGCTATAAAGTTTTTGCTTATCTTAATTATTTGCGGGCAACGGAGCCCACAAACTTGATCAATAATAAGCCTGGGGTACCTGTACTATACACTCCTTCGAAAGGAAGAAGGGCTTGTCGTAGCAATACCACATATCGCATCTATCATTAAAAAGAGTTCGCAGCTAGTTATTGCTGTCTTCCTCTGAGTTGTCTTCTTCCTCTTCAGACGGTTGCTCCTCAGTTACTTCTGGCTCCTCTAGCATACAGAGACCAGTATCTTCATCCGAGACTTGACCCTCTGGACAAGCTGGGACAAGTTCCTCTTCTACAGTGGCAGGTTGGGTTCCCATCCGCTTGATCACTGTCTTTTAGATATGTTACCGAGATGGTCTTTCCTCATTTTCTATTATTTCACAATTATTCAGAGCATAATCCCCTTCAGAAGAATTAAAATCATCTATGCTATCTCTTCCAGGTCCGCAGTCAAAATAGTCTGCTCCTTCTCCGCCGGAGAGAACATCATCTCCTGCTCCCCCATAAAGTGAGTCTATCCCGGGTCCTCCTTGGATAAAGTCCCCCCCATCATTGCCATATATCACATCACTTCCAGGCCCCCCACTAAGGTGATCGCTGCTACTGGAACCCTGAATTTCATCATTACCATAATCTCCATAGATAAATTCACTCATATCGTCTTGACTTACCTGTACTTCTTCTGGTGCCACTGCCACTCCCATATGACCTGTTTGAATATTATTACTGCCCTCGCTCATATTGCTTATCAGCAAGTCATCATACATAGTTCCACGTGTCATTGCCAAAACGCTGTTGTTATTAGATAAAATGCCAATTGATACTGCTCCAATAAGAGTAAAACAAAGTAGCCCAAAGCCACGAAGTGAGGATAGCGACATTTTGTTGGCACCGTTTCCATTTTTATGCTCTATGGATCTTGGTCTTGATAACATCAGATCATATATCAATAGTTTTATAGCGAATAAATGGAATACTACTTTATTTTATAGTATATATAACCTATCGATGGATTACGTTAAGTGTATATTCTCACTACATTATCAGCTCCAGTTGGAATAAACATGTATTAATCAGTTGCTCTCAAGGTTCTCAAATATTAATAATTGGGAACCAGCTTGTCACCTGCTGCTAGATTAGATTGGATTAAGTAACAGATACTTAATAGGGAAAAGTGTTGGAGATGGCTCTTAGGCTAGGAATTGTTACCAAATCTACATGACGGAATGATATGCAACGCAGCGAAGAGATTTAGTGATAATCCCAAATGCTGCATCATCTGCGAGTCAGTATACGACTAATTCTGAAGCAATGCCAAACATGTCATTCGATAAACTTTATTATATCGTCACCATACTATCATTGTAATGGCAACCTCAAACAGAATACAAAAAAAGAGTATTAATTCACCAGAAGAAACACGCTCATTTGACAAAGGAAAAATCGAGATTGCAAAAGTTGCTGATACGAATATTGCCAAGGCGTACTTTGAACCTGGTTGGAGTTGGGAAAAGTGTGTAAAGCCAATTGTTAAAACAAATAGTTGTGAAATTGCACATACATCATATACAATATCGGGAAGAATCAGAGTCAGAATGGACGATGGAAGTGAAGAGGAATTTGGGCCGGGTGATGTTGGCTATGTTCCCCCCGGACACAATGCATGGGTTGTCGGAGATGAACCATTTATAGCAATAGACTTTACCGGTATGGAGAAATATGCAAAGTAATTCAGAGTACAGATAATATTAACCAAGAAAATATTCTCTATAATTTTTTATAATTATGGTATATTGTTATTACTCTCATACTACAACTGGAACCGTTTACACTACTACACTTGGTTTTATATCCTTTTTCTGAAAAGTTGTCTCCTTGTTGGTCTAGCTTCACTTTGTTACCATTTTGAATATGACTCTCTTATCATGGTGACCGAGTAAGTATACCGAAAAAGTTTAGGTTATTGGTATAAAATATTGCAAAAACATTCTCGAAAGGAAATATAGATCCCTAAGAAAGGAGGAAACTAATCCATAAAGTGTACCCGATCGTGGGCCCCTGCTCCTACTAATATCTACTTTTGTACACGTAATTGTTATTCACTGCTCAACTTAGTGATAGCTATCAATATACCAAGGTGTATTATCTAAGTTTGTGTAGTGGTTTAATGGGGAAACTTTTTCTGGTTATACTAATAAGATAGGAGTTTTTTGTGATTCTTAGAATTCATGAATTACAGTGAAGGGACACAAAAAATAACTTTGGAAAGAACTAGAAAAAGATTTGTCTTCTGTATTAGTCTGATAACTTTAATCTTAAACATACAAACAATAGAACAGTTACAATTACAACCACCACAACTACACCATCAATCATACAAACTAATTGAAAATGTATATGCATCTACCGCTGATTCTATTCCAGTCAATAATTTAGATGGAATAATTACTAATGTTATTGATGGAGATACGCTTGAAATAAGAACAAATGAAGGAGCTGCAATAACGATACGACTTGCCTTAGTTGATGCTCCTGAGATAAATGAATTAGGATACGATGAAGCCAGAGATTTTGTTTCTGAAAACTGTAGTGATAAGCCTGCGATTGTTGATCCTGATAACAATCAAGGTCTTTCATATGGTCGCCTTGTTGCTCTAGTTTATTGTGACGGTCTCAATATTAATGAGGCTATAATTGCTTCAGGTCATGCTAAAATTTACGAGAGCTTTTGTGAAATATCTGAATTCAGCGATAGCGATTGGGCACAAGAAAATGGCTGTACCGAAGATGATATCGATTCATCTAATAGCAGGGTTGTGGAAGGAGGTGATATAAATAGTGAAGACGGAAAGATATCAAATAATTGTGATTCCGCGTATTCTGGTGTATGCATCCCTTCACCTCCTCCTGACTTGGATTGTAAAGATATTCCACACAAGAATTTCAATGTTAAATCACCAGATCCACATCAATTGGATGGAGATGCTGATGGCAAAGGTTGTGAGACATAATTACACCATTAACTTACCAGCTAGAATGGAATTCCTTCTACCAATACACTATCAAAATAATACTGAAAAATATGGTCAACTAGACCTCCCTACTATTCTGGTTTGGGTCAGTTGAATTTTATTGTCCTGCTGAACGGTTCTCCCACAATGGTTGGCAGCGTGAAGTTTTGGCATTGTCCTTTATCATCCTCTGTCAGACACAACGTCCCAATTCCTTCAGTATAGTTGAGTGCCAACACTGCATTATCTGTATCGAGACGGTCTGTAAACTCCTTCGTTACGGTCTTGCTATCGAAGATGGCATTCACGATGACATCGATTATTATGCTGGTTGCATCTGTCCTACATGTCTCTAGGTGTGGATGCTGTTGACATACAAACTCTGCTCGGTCACAACTTGGAAAATCGGGGTTCCTGACATAGCCCTCATCACATGGTACATCATCAGGTATGCATCTTCCGCTTTCATCATCTTCCTGAGAATGGTACCCGCTGGGACACTGTTCATGAATGGGGAAACACTGACCATCATCGTTTGTGCCAAATCCTTCAGGGCATCCTTCATCGTTTGGAGTGCATTCTGGCAGATCTGGGTTGAAGAGGCAATCATCGTCCGGCCCTCCCTCTTCTTCTTGTTCTTCTTCTTGTTGTTCTGTATTTTCGATAGGTTGTAATCCTTCGTTTCCGTCTTGTGGAGCCGCTCCTGGTTCTGGAACTGCAGAAGGATCATCGCTACTATCGTCCGATCCTGGGGGCGTGTTGCCGGCACTGCCTGGAGCGTTGCTTCCTCCGTCGCCATCGCCACCATTACCATCGCCACCATTACCATCGCCACCATTACCATCGCCACCAGTTGTTGCTAATGCAACCACGAACACATTACTACTTGGTATGCTTGACATCATGATTGAAACTAATACCAACACAAGTAATAATGAATAGGTGAACTTCATCTATCTATCTACTTATCCGATCTCTTCTGTATTGATAAACCTATAGCAAGTTGGTCTTATCGACCCAATAGCTTAGGTTTTTAGTTTGGTAGTATACTTAATAGGGAAAGTTTTTCTGTTATACTAATAAGAAACATTGCTGTTCTTATTTGAGTATGGGTAAGTGGAAATGTCTGTGGTGTTCTAAAGTCATAGAAGGAGAATCCTTTATGGACTTGATCGAGGCCTCTATGCAGGAGGAAAGTAAAAAACACATACATGGCTGGGAGAATATAACTCTCGTAGAGGAAGCGACCAAGCTAGCGAGTAAATTACTGCCCAGCCTTCATTCCTGACCCTCTTCTTCTTCCTTTGCCAATAGTGCCTCATTGCCTGAGATTCTACGTTTGGTTAGTTGTGAATGTGACGTAGGTAAATACAACATTGTTTGTGATGATTACCGGGTGGGCCATACACATAATAAGAGTTATACTACTCTATTTATTATTGTTGTCCAATAGTAATGCACAAAGGGTTAGTTTTTCACACAAATACTTGAATGGCTCAACTGTAATTGTTACAGGGGTGTTTATTTTGGCAATAATAATGGTAACGCAGCCGTTTGGATATATTGAAAACAATATCTCAATGGCCTTCCCGCAAGGCCTGCAAGGGGGCAACTATTCTTTTGGAATAATATCAAGTATTCAGAATAATGAGAGCAATGAGCCATTTTGGATAGTATCAGGTAACTGGAAATCAAATCTTTTGGAAACAGCTAATCAGCAGTCAAATATGACAAGTCAAGGAAATGCATCACAGCTAGGAACATCAGCAACAACAACTCCAACATTCAATACATCAGTTAGAATGATATCTCTAAACGGTACCGATGAGCACACACATACGATTACGAATTTTGTATTAGAGAATACTACTATTCCAAATAATGCGACGGTTGTGTTTGAAGGAACATCAACTGCGAGTATGAGAGAAGGTCCTGTAACCGATATTCCTACCACTATAACGATCTCAAATGGGAAAGTAATCAGTATATGGCTTGATCCTCTTAAAATTAACAATCATTATGGCGATACTCCAATCTACGGCAGAGTAATTGATGGAGCAGATTTTCCGCAGCAAGAATATCAATCTAACTACTCAAGAGGGCCTAATAGTACGGGTTAGGCCACGACCTGACCCAAGAAATGAAGTTAACTTGGCCAGAAGCTACTCTTCGTTATGATAATAATCACATAATAAATTTTTTTATGAACGAATCAATCGACCTTTTCGAAACTGACGCATTATTAATATATTCAGTTGTTTTGAATGAAACCTAATGTTAGATAATTTGTTTCATGTTAAACCTGTCTTCGTTTACCAGTATCAATACTTACTTATCAGAAATTTATTCATCTCAATGTCATGCATAATATGCTTTGTCATATCAATTACAAACCCCCCTGTAGAATGAATACAGATTCAAGAAAAATATCCTTATTACTATTATTAATGGCGAAAGTTTTCTGTCTATATTAATATGGTAAGTATTTAATGCCTTTATTTCTATACTCATTTTCTTCCGGCAATACATACAGCTTCGTTACTGAGCTTCACTGTGCCTGTATTATTATCAGCATATTTTCCAGCTGATTCGGTAATTGCTTTTAATATTTCTTCTCTTCTTTTTGGTGTTTCATTTGCTAACATTGCGCGAACAGGTGCAGCTATCCCATGTATGTAACTTGAATAATCCTCAGCTGAATCAAAATCAAAAACCACATTTATTCTTTCAATAGTAATGTCTGTGAATCCTGACTTGATAAAGGTGCCCTTAAGAATATTTTCATCAGATAGATTAAACGGTCCAGGGGTTCCTGGTGGAGGCTGTGGGCTGTTGGTTTCTTTCATTACAGTATTAAGTGCCAACGAAATAACGGGAACTTTATCTGGTGAAGCCCAAACAGCAGCTGCCAAATGCCCACCATCTACTAATGATTTGTGTATATTAGATAAACCAGCCTTAAGATCTGGCAAAAACATCAATCCCCATCTACAAAGTACTGCGTTAAATGTTGAAGTTGGTAAGTCAATTGTTTCTGCATCACCCTCTTTGAATTCGATCACGTCTTGTAAGCCTAATGAGATAGCTCTCTGTTTTGCAATAGATAGCATCTGTGGCGATATATCTGTAGCTAATACGCGACCACCGTTAACTTTTTTTGCCGCGCTAATAGCTGGTTCTCCAATACCTGTTGCAATATCTAGAACTTTAGAACCTGGTTCTATCTCTGCATGTGATATTAACCATCTGCTAACTTCCTCAGCAGCTGTCTCAGTCGTCTTCCACCACCTTTGCCATTCAGCAGCTACACTATCCCAGCTTTGACGTTGACCCTCCTTATATTGGTGACCATCTAGAGTTGACATACCTTTTCTCTAAAATCTGTGGAAGTTAAATAGCTTATCTCAATGTTTCTCCCTAAAAAATTTGGGTTCTTATTTTTATATCATATTTATGTAGGAGACAACTGACAGTCGAATCTTTAAATCACTCGTAAAGAAACTGGCCAAAGGTAGACGGCCTGGTGACTAAGCATGGACCGTCCTACCTTTTCATATTTTATTCCACCAAAAAGAATTTTTATCTCATTATACATAATAAATACATAATGTCCTCAAGGTAGGCGGCCGCTTTGTGTTTCCAACACCATACAGCAGGAACCTAATCTATCCTTATTATGATGCCTGGGATCTGGTCAGAGAAAAGGTTTCAATTTGTCGAATAAGTATATCGCATATTGAATTCCCTAAAAAGAAAGTCTGAGGTTGCATATTAGCCATAAAAAATGAGATAATAAGCGCAGGTACTATACAAAACTACCTAACCAATATAATATTAGTGACTACTACTGCATGGCAGTTGCTTCTATTTCCACCATTAACTCGGGAAAGGTAATCTGTTTACTTCGAGAAGCGTCATTGCGGGACTGCACTTTGCATGTGAAAGTCTAATAACTGTTCGTTCGTATGCTGAGATGAGTTTGTTTACATCTGTTGTATATATGGTCATGCGAACTATATCGGACAGTGAAAAGTCCGCTTTTCGAAGCACTTCTTCTAGGTTATCTAATGCCATCTTCAGCTGAGCACCAATGTCGTTTGGATACGCAGCTTTCCCTTCGGCGTCAATGGCCGTCTACCCGGAGCAGAGAAGAGTTTTATTGACGTTGCTGATTTCGATTGCCTGCACGAACCCATATCTATCCTGCCAATTCCAGGGATTTATTATTCGTCGTTCTACCATAGCACTCCTGGAGTAGCTTATGTATTTAAAGTATTCAAAGAGTATAGAAAAATCCGTATCTAAATTCAGAACTTTTATCTTGGATGATTTAATACGGTTTTGATTCATGGTTTCTGATACGTTAACGATTAAATCTCCTACAGAAAAGCAGATAATAAATGAGATGATGTGGGTTGAGGAATTTTACGGATAATCCAAGAACGTTGAGAGTATAAGATATATAATAATAATCTATAACGGATAAAGAAGTATTTTGAACAAGGTCGCAGGATAGCTAACAATCGAGAAGTATCCAACTAACAAGATCATAATCGAATTTCCTACCATCACAATTTCCTTCACTTATTTTCTACCTTTAGAAAATTAAATTTCCTGGAGTTTGTGTGGAAAATTCTTCTTTAGCCCTCCGTCTTCTTCTAACAAGATATCTGATATGGGATATTTGATATTATACAGAATATCATATCATCACTAATCCCAATATCATATTCCTGCTACTGCACGATGATTTTACCTTTCATGTCTTGGGGATGAAGCGAACAATAGTATTCATAAACCCCCGGTTCCGCCGTGATTGTCGTCTTGAATTCTTCATCCTTGTTGAGAATCCCTGAGTCAATTTTTAAGCTCTCTACATTAATATCATGTGGAGTAGAATCCTTATTTACTAATACAAGTTCTTGTGGAATATTCGCTTTCAGGTTAATATCTGGATTGGTGCCATTGAATGCTCGATCCTGTGAAACTATGAGTACACCACTATCGACATTTAGGGCATCAACTTCTCTTTGTTGTTCTAAAGATTGTTGCTGCTGTCTCTCAGATTCTCGTCCATCTGAGCTAAATATTATTGCTACAGTCATAACCGTTCCTGCAACAATTATCAAAGTAATAAACAAGCTAATTATGATCTTTAGCATCTATATCAATTCACCTTCCTTTGCTGCAATTTTTATCAGATCTCTTGTCTTTTGGTTTATCGTACCTACCATTGCTTTGATTCGGTAGAAGTTTGATTTTATGGCCTTTTCAAAAAAGTTCTCCCCAGAATTTGTAATCCTCACTAATATCATGAGAAGATGACATTAGTAACTGAAACATTACAATACGTTCTAGTGATTGCTCTAAGCCATAAGATAAAATGTAAAGGGGACATTATTTGAGCACGATAATGTCCCTTTTCGGGACATTATATGGCGTCATTGATCTAGCGTAAAAGCTGTTCCCATCGGTGTTAGTGATGACAACATCAAAGTTGGAGAGGATTCAGAGATATCCCAGTTGAAGAAGTCAAAAGGATTATGAAAGAAAATATAATACTATTAAGGCATTTCTGGCAGATATGTGCCATATAATTTAGGCGCACTTGATTACGTTACTCCATCCCGGGTATTATATGATGAGTGTAAGGATTACTGCAAACAAAGAAGAGAAAGACCACTCGACGCGAATATTTTTGGGATGGAATTAAAAAAAGTAGGGATTGAAAGGAATCGATCAAGAACTCATGGCGTTGGGGAATATTCTTATCTCGGAGTGGCATAAGAAATTTTGGGGTCTTTGGAGCCCATCCTTTAAAAGATATGGCCACTGGCGCTATAATCGATATTGAGCCCGCCGAGGCCGAGTGGACGCTTTGGATTCTAAAATTGCTACTTGATCACTACGTAATACGTCCGGTAGAATCAAAGAAAATGAAAGATAAGGTAAATTCTAAACTAAGGGCTGCTAATAGACCTGAGATGAAATAAATCGCGAAACTGGTCACCAATAAAGACCTTTCTGGGCTGCCAACGGCCCACAAATGGTTAAGATAGTAAAACTTTTACAGCTAATTACTTGTATTATGTACTTAAGAGATTGTCTCTTTCTCCTGTAGAGGAAGTGTCTGTTTGTAATAATGGAACAAACTCGTTAACTGCTGGAGAGGTTGTCTAATCAGCCTCCTCCTAGCCATTCCTGCCTGTTAGCGTTACCAGAACCTGCTGAAACTGGCGCCTACCTTTTGGTTTTACGGTATAGGTTTGTATTATATGGTATTATAGACTATAAATTACTTTTCCATTAATTATGAAAGAAAGATAGGACGACCCAAAATGAATCGACTCAGAATACATGGGTCGCCTACCTATGCAGTCCAGCTAATGTCTACAACAATAGCAATGGTTTGGACCGCAGTTGCATCATTACAAATATAATATAAAAAAGTTGAGGGAGTAGGCATATTTGTTATACCGAAACATATTAGGGAAAAAGGTAGGACGACCTATCATGGATGATAGGCGTAGAATTTATGGGTCGCCTACCTTAATGCTTCACGCAGATGCTTGCTTCTGTCTATAGTAGCAGTACGTCTGTGTATTGCGACTACATTTTCCACAAACTATAAAAAAAGAGAAGCAGGACTGAAAGTAATGCTTTACAATAAATTTATGAGCTTATAGACTGAAAAGATCTAGTAAAACTACCACAGTACGATTTCTTTTGAATGAATTAAGCTACAGTCTACCCATAACCATAAAGCAACATGACCCCTTCCTTCTTTCCCAAATGGTTTGATTGCTTTATATGTATTTCTGAAATTTAGGCCTAGAAAAAAAAATCAAATATGCTTATGGAATATGAGATAATGTCTGCAACCATAGCTTTATCGCAAAGTTAACAGGGTCATAATGACATTTAGAATTCTTATATATTTGATACCACCATATTTACTAGGTTTATGCATGGCAACACGGAGCTAAACATTATTGCAGCTGGATCGGTACTAGGGCTATTAGGCATACTTGTGTCTCTATCAATGCAGTCATCATTGAGCCCAATACAGAATATATCTGCTCAGATTACACCAGCAGATCCGTTTAAAGCTATGGATACGACAGTACCATCTGAGACGGAAATCTTGAGTGAGGATAATCAGTCGACGTCTAGTACTCCTGTTGGAACCCTACAAAATGCTACTGTTGCCAATTCTTCAAATATTATTCAATCTGCAGTTCTTCCACCGCAGCTGCCAATTATTCCAGTATCATCAACTAGCAATACTGATGACGATGATGATGATGAAGATGAAGATGATAGAACTAATTCTAATGGTAACGACGACAATGGTGACGATGATGAAGATGATAGAACTAATTCTAATGGTAACGACGACAATGGTGACGATGATTCGGGTAGGCGATCTATATCTATACGAAGCGGCGGCGGCGGAGTTTCCGTATCAGTAGGTTAGATACAAAATTCCAATTATTTTAAATATTTTCAATATTTGTGTGACTCCATCAAGTTACACCCTCCGGTAATATTGGTCCCACAAAAGACATGAAAGTGACGTTTATAATGTACACAAATAACATACGTAAAAAGGCATCCAATTATATTCATGTCTTAAATTGTATTCATCGTGTCTGCTAGGATAGTAATCATCAGAATTTGAGACGATTGGTGGGTTGGGTGGGAAGTAGCAGTAGGGCTCACCAGAGTCAGCAATAATAATAAACAGAACAGCGACTAGGCCACTTCACAACGCCAGCAGCAGTTTATCCCTTTCCAATTCAGGCTCTTCTAGTAATGTTATATTTTTCCAGGCGTGTATGGGTTCCCCCTCTTTACGGATTCCCTTAACGAGACTCATAAGAAGAAGCAGTCGTAGCAGATGTTGGATGTGGTCATGGTGTTTCGACTATTATCATGGCGAAAGCATACATTAAGTCCAAGTTTGTTGGATTTGATAACCATCCTGCTTCTATAGAAAAAGCCAGACAACTAGCAAAAGAAGAAGGTTTAAGTGAAGAGCAAATAAAATTTGAAGTTTCTTCAGCTACTGACTATTCCTCATACTCTAAAGCTAACTCGCAGTATGATCTTATCGCATTCTTTGATTGTCTTCATGATATGGGAGATCCCAAGGGTGCCGCTTCTCATGCATTACAATCTCTAAAACCAGATGGGACAATAATGATCGTAGAACCCTTTGCAAGCGACTCTCTCCACTTCTAACAATCAATCCGAATTGTTCTAGGAAGAATCCGAGTCTAGCCACTATAAATCCAAGTCCAATGAGTGCAATATAAATTCTCAACCATGATAAGAACGTTCGTTCATTAGCTAAATGCTGTTGAGATCGCTGCTGTTCATTAGTTTTTTCTCTATTCTCCTTTGCCATGAATACTTAAATGTCTACTATACGATCCAGAAGGTAAACATTGCTGACGAGCAACTTTTAATGAGTCACCGCTAGTGGATTAGGTACGGTACTCGGATGCTGCTCGAGGATATTCACAGCTATATCTTTCTGCACTAATAAATAATAGGGATAGCATTAGGGACGGCAGTAATTACATTTGAAAGCAATACTTTCAGCTGAACTGCAAAGATAGCATTCTACCATACTATTTCTACCTTTTTCAGACCAGCCATTTATAGCCGCCGCCAAATTCGACTCGATAAAATCGCGTTGACTTTTTACCTAAGCTTTTTCCTGATCAGCTTTACGATTCGAATAAATCTGATTTCGTTAAAATCAAATGAGAAATATGGTAAATGTAACGATGGCTGGATGTGGCAATGTAACTGGTGCTATGATTAATGAATGCGATGCATGTATCCCAGATAATATAACGATCATCCCAAACTATCATATCAGTGATAGCTTAACCGATCAAGTATCACGATGTAATTACTGTGGGAGAGAATGGAATGAGTTCTGGGTTAGCTATTCGCATGTAACTTTATCGTTGATAAATCAGAGACAGAGACAACTCAAAAGAGGTAGAATATATGTGGCTACAGATGACAAGGATAGCCTATTAATAGGACAACATTAACCTATTTTGTTGAATTGGAATTGTTAAACGTTATCAAAAATTTAGCCAATGAAAAACATTTAGCCGTATCAGAAATAGTTAGTGATTGCTTTACTAAATATCTAAATCAGGAGCCAGACTAACCTAATCTATATTGGCCAATTTTTTTGATCTTCGAGGAGGGCACTAAGTCGGCATTAAGACCCTTAAATTGGTTCTCCTTTAAGGGCTGAAAGATTCAAGCTTGTGTTCATATCGAATCTATTATGCCAATAAATTAAGTATCTGGTCTGGTTTAACTATCGCCCCTGGCTGAATAGTGAGTGTCGAGAATTCTGCGGCAACCTTTATTTTCAGATCAGCAGTTGCATTTCCAAATGATGTACTCTGTCAATTACATATCCTATTAATCAGCGCCAGTCGTCTATAATATATAAATGATTTTCATAGCATAAGAGCTATTGGGATAACTACCAGAACTATGCAGAGTGTCGTCATACCTGTAATAGCTATTGCAAAATTGGATGCTAAATCAGGCATGTGTAAATTGTGCAATTTTAGTTTTAAAGTTTTTACGTAAAAAGCATAGTGAATCAAATTGGTGAAAAATAATGAGCAAATTATATTAGATGCGTGGATATAAAATTATGAGCGTGCATAGCAAACCTATCATTGTATATATTGACCACAGTTTTTTTATTAAATCATAATTGAAATGCAATATCAATAATATTCATATTTTAAGTACCTGGAAAGTGTTATCTTCTTTTTTAATATTTGGCGGTACATTTTATGCATTTACATTCTTAATATCCGTATCCGCACTGGAACCAGTATCTTATATGGAAAATGCATTTGGACAACAACAGGAAGAAAAGTCCTCCAATTCTTGTATAACATATGATTCTGAAGAGAAGATAATTACAATCACTTGCAACTCGGCAAATCTAACAGATATTGATATACACCTAAAAGATCCAAATATATTGCACAAGGAGATTGCTGTTGATGATGATGACTACGATGATGATGCTGTTGGTCACGTATGGGTATTGAATGCAGGTATTGTTGTGGCTCAGGACGCTTTACTTTATATTAATTCTACAGATACTTCATGGCTAAAGATAACTCCAGAGGAGACAACTACTATTGCAAACGGGATACAAGTCCATGGCAGCCTAAAGATTGATTCTGTAAAAATATCTTCTTGGGATCAAGAAAAAAATGATTATGTAGAGTTTGAAGTTCTGCATAAGCCTAGAGAAGAAGGTGCAAAAACAGATTATGATACTGTATCGAGACCCTATATAAGAATAGAAAGCGATGCAACAGGAATTACTGATATTACAAACTCAGAGCTTGCTTATCTGGGATATGAAGAGGAAGACGACAATCATGGTAGGTCTGGTCTGCTCTACTATGGCGGTGATGGAAGTATGGTGAAAGGTAATCATATACATCATCTTAGAATGGGCTTTTATTCAAGTGGAGTAGGCAATGTAGTACTTGAAGACAATCATGTGCATCATAATTATATGTATGGTTTTGACCCTCATACAGGAACACATGATATGATAATCCGAAACAATACAGTTCATGACAACGGTGCGATGGGGATTATTTGTTCTTTGGATTGCTACAACATACTAATTGAAGATAACGAAGTATACAATAGCTTTGGTTCGGGAATAATGTTTAGCAGAAATATGTATGATTCAGTTGCAAGAAATAATTATGTTCATAATGAAGATCAATGTATATTTGTATCAGCGTCCCATAACAATCAAATATACAACAATACAGTTTCTAATTGTGGAAATGGAATATATCTAAGATCAGAGTCTTCCAACAATAATATATATGATAATACTATCAAAAATACCGAAAAAGGGCTTCTTATCAATACAGATGCGTCAGGTAATAATTTCAAAACAAATACAATAATCAATGCTACAGAACTTGGAATAAGTGAGAATGAAGATGCTGGTAGTGATAATACTTTTGCAGATAACACATTAGTCGATGCAAAACTTTCTGATGCAGAAGAAGAGGGAGAAGAAGAGGATACAGAAGGAGACTAATACTAAGACGAAAAGAAGCAATAATTACTGAATGTCGTACTGACAATAAGGCCCTGTTATAGTACTTACCGTCATTTCTTCTGGAACAATGTTTATATCTGTGCTCCTCGTATATTTGTCTCATGACCAGTTTTTGGGGTGTGTTCGGAGCGGGACTCGTAGGTGCAGCAGTTGCTATTTTGGCGTACGGGATTTGGAGCAATGCTTCTGAACCTCAAAGGCGCGCCTTCTTAAATTCTACAAGTAAACTCAGACTTTGTACAATCGAACAAATGAATTTTCAAAAAGGAACGGGTATTCAGTCATTTCTACCCAGACATAGTTAAACAGGATAAATCAAAATGTCTGTATGAATGTAAGAATGTCAGGGGATTCCCAGGATATGGTTACGACTATTGTGTAGAAGTTTTTTACATACGGTCAGATAGCGAGAAAGACTTACATCACAGGCAGGTATTAAATCTTTTTTTGATGTCTATTCCTAAAAAGGGGATTGAGGAGTGGTCTTATCATAGAGACCGGAATAGATTCACTGGAGAGATATGAAGTTAATAAACTGGATGGTGTCACTCGAGACAAAAGGTAAACAACATGAAAGAGATGACATGACAAAGTTTTTTGCGCTATATCAAAAATTACATGATATTTCCGAGCCAACAAATTTGAGGGAAGAAATAAACCTAGTATGCTATCTAAATCTCATGGATAGGGATCCAAATTATGTAAATATATATCGATTAGATATGTATCTGAAAGAATCAGAAACGCATACAACTAAACGGGCCTCAAATCCAGCCAAGCTACTTATTGAGCCACATATAGTGTATTGAGATTATTGAGTCTGCCTAATATTATAGACCAATCTATGTCTGTAAGTCCATAAGGCGAACCTGCAGGAGTTGGTTTCTTAAGTATTCTTTTACCACCGACTTTTGTTTGTTGTTCGGTATGACTAACTGCTTGGAGATCCCTCAATTGCAGTTCGAATTCATATCGTCATCTCGGTGTTAATAAAACACTGTAGAATGCATATGGGTGAGTCCCCACTGCTCGCTTCGCTTTGACAAAACCAGATTCTTCTAGAATGGAAATTGCATCATTGATTTCACCCGGAGTCAGATCTATTAAAATCGCCTGCAACACATCTAATTTTGACACCTTTCTTTTTAAGACCATAATATGTATTTTTTATCTTCTCAGTTGAAAGAATTACAGACGGCCCGTTACAGTCAGTGCAAACATCAAAGCTATATTTCACCAATGCTAAACTCTGTATTATAAAATTAATAATATTCTCTACGCCATATAGTATGTCTGTTCTTTCCCCACTTGTGTTGACAGGGTCTCTACCATACTCCCCGGAACGAAAAGAATATTTTAATGGTAATATTCTTTTCTATGACTTCAAGGTTATCGATTTAATGTGGCCAATTGATTTAGGTATCATGTTGTTTATTTTGAATCTCTTGTAAGTTGCTTATCATATTTTCTATATTCGCCTGTGCCTGTGGAACTGTAGGATCTAAGCCCGTCTCACTCTATCGACTTTCTAATTGAGTCTACATCCTTAGAGGAAAATTGATCTGGACATTATGCGAGCACGATAGAAGAGACCAGAGAAAGTAAATTTTACTTATCCTTAGGCTTTTTCTATTTTATTAATTATTATACATTCCATAAAGAAGTGGAATACGACATTATTTGAGCACGATAATGTCACCCTTTGCGACATTAAAGACTACTTGGTAAAAAAGAAAAAGCGTTTACCTGGGATACCGTAAACTGGTTCTACTTTTACTACATTGTCCAATATGAATCCATAATCATACTTCCCAAAGAACTTACAATGGTGTCTTGGATAGTCTACTGCAAAATCTTTTGAATTGGTATACTCCTTTACCTCTACAACTTGCACCTTTCCGATTACCGTCCTTGGGGGGCTGGAGATAATATTATATTCTTTACACATTTTTAGGTCTGCTATGGTGGGTACGTGAATGTAGAAATCTTTTATCCATTCTGGGGGTTTCCAGCTCCTTAACTCTATATCCTTCTTTCCTTCTATTATTAGTGTTGCGTAAGGTTCCCGTATAGAAAGAGCTGGGATTTTGCTGTCAAGCATTCTAAATCCTATTTTTAGTAAGAGAATAGTGACTACATAAAGCTATGGTGTGTGAGTCCTGGTATTATCTACCATTGCTTTGATTCGGTAGAAGTTTGGATTTTACGGTTTTTTCAAAAAAAAAGTTCTAGAATTTGTATCCTAACTAATATCATGAGAAGGCGATATTAACAACTGAAACATTACAATACGTTCGTGATTACTCTAAGCCATAAGAAAAAATGTAAAGGGACATTATTTAAGCGTGATAATGTCCTCATTCGGGACATTATATGGCATCATTGACATCATTGATCTTGGGTAAAAGCTGTTCCCACCGGTGTTATTGATCGGAAACTAGCTGAGATATTCGTCAGACCGTTTAGGTTCTTCCACTACAGCAATATCATTGGCAGTCATTACTTTAACTCCTCATTGCGGAAAATGTCTTGGTTGTAAGGTACGTACAATATCGTTCGAAGCGTTCGTATGATTCGCAACCTCATTTTGAGCACGAATTTCAGGTGTTTTTCTGAATGATACTTTGTCATTGTCTAAAACATCGTTCGGAATATCGTTCGGAATATCGTTCGGACTTTTTGGCTCATTTTAAGCGTGATTTTGGTCTTCCGAACGATTGAACGATTCGAACGATACTTTACATATCTTAATTTTTTTGACTCTTGTGCCTGGATCTTGGATATAGTCTATGGAAATATCGGCGTCTCTAAGGCTAGTCTTTATCTCATTTAGTCTACGACTTAGGACATTTGCGGCCTTAGGCCATGAGTTACTTTGTGTGTTTATCTTTAATTCTGCTGTAACTAGTTCCAAGTCGGTTAATAATTCCGTCGTTGTACCTGTCCAACCATATTCTTCCTTGCCTTCCATAAGTTTGACTATTGCCATTGCTACTGGACTGCCTTCAATGACTACTTCTGTTTGTAACTGTTGGTTCTTGTAGTATGCTTCAATGAACTTGCCGCTTTCGGTGCCCATGCATCTACTGATGATCTCTGCATATTCCTCAAAGTCCGCCATTCTGGACCTGGTTTCTAATTTAATGCCGCCGCTGTTCTTGACCTGTAACACCTTCACCAATATGTCGAATATGTATCCAAGTAGTTGCGCCATCATTGGTTCGAACTCTTCTAATATCTCTTCTATTTTCCTTCGGTTTTCCTTTGGTATGCGTTCTAATTCTATAATTATGCCTCTATCTAACAGGTCCGCTTTTGTTGCTGCCAGGTTTATGCCGTTGAAGCCAAGGCAGCGTTTGAAATTATAAATTATGTCGTCGTCGTCGCTATATAATTCCCTCTTTGAGAACCCTGCGCCTGTAACCGCGCGACATAATTGGTCCGAAATCCATTCCTTAATGAAGGAAATGTTGTCGTAATAAGCGACGTAATTGTGGGACATTTGTTGTATCAATTCTTCATTGGACCTAGGGAATGTAAGTGAAATTATGATACTCGGGTCTACTAACCTTTTGACTAGTTCCTGTAATGTCGACTTTGCGCTCCCCTGTTCCCCATGCAACATAAGTATTGGTTTAGGTACGCCCGGCAAGAATAATGAAACAATATAACATCTTAATAGTAACTTGTTGCTGTCGTCCTTGACATTTATTAGGTTCATAAACCGTTCGAATATGTCTTCTGGATAGTCGGTTGAGGGTGTTATTTGTGGTAATTGGTTTGCATATCTTGTGAACATGATTGGCATATCACATGATTCTTCGACACTCCAACCTTGTTGTGTTATTCTGACAACCTGCCATTCCTTGTTGGTGAGATCGTAACAAATTGATCTGTCTTCTGGATTCTTACTCGTGCGTAATTCCAAGTCTCTTACATTGTTACCGAATAATGCTTCTGCCTGCAGTAAGTCTGTAATTTGTTTCAAGTCCTCTGCTCTTATTGTCTTATGTAAATGTTGGTAATTAAGTCTGCAAATCCATTTCTTGAACCTGCCACTCTTAATTGGTAATGTTTCAAAATGTTCGCCTATTTGAACCGCCGCGAATGCTGTATCATGTTTGTCTACTAATAATTCTCGTGTCCTTTCATTTATTAGATCGAGTAATTCATTGCGCCTATCCTGACTTTGTTCGTTCTCTTTATCAGCTGCTTTCTGACCATTGTCCTGCCTCTCCGCTCTTACTCTTTCATGCAATTCATCTCGTTTTACTCTAAACTTCTCTATTGCCCATTTACACATACTGTCGAATTCATGCCTAGACCTCGGCGGGTTACAATGTGCTAAGTGCCACTCCCATGCTCGTTCGAAGCGTTGTTCGTCGGATAAGTTAAGCCATTCACCATCATATTTCCAATAGTAACGGATTATCTTGAACTTGGTCGCATCATGTCTTCCTTGGTTCTCACCTAAGATAGTTGTAGGAAGATCCAACCATTCATCATATGCCTTCTTATCCTCATCTGACATGTAACTTTGGGAGATAGAGTCTATCTTCGACTTTAATGCGAGTGCCTTGTCGCCATTTAGTATTGTTAATTGATTTGTTCCTAATGGTGTGTATGGTTTCCCGCCTTGATGTATACTAGGGGAGGCGAACAAAGCATTTCGTTCGCATCTGATCTCCAGAAATGCATTTTTGATATGTAATTTTCTATTTTGGAATGGTATCTTTGATAGGAAGATAACATGTATTTTACCTTTGTCCTGATGCCACTCTATAATTGTCTTTTTTGATAATGATACTACGCGATCCCAATTTCCGAACCATTCTACTACTGCGTCCCGTCCATCAAAGTCAAATGCGACTGCATAGTATTTGCCTGACAAAGTCTTACCCATTCTTATGGCAATACCCTTATCATATTCACCGTTTTCTAGTTTAGATCTAAAGTCTATCTTGCTAAAGTCTATGTCTTGCCAACTGCTTAACCATATCTTTTTGTTTCTTGTATCTGCTGGAAATATGGGAATGTCGTTCCGTTCCGGCCACTGCAGTATTGCTTCTCGCTGTTCTGGTGTTAGTGTCGTAGTTATAGCAGTCAATTTATTACCCTCCTGGAGACAGGATCGTAATCTCCTTTTCTCCTTTCAAACAGATTTCTCTTTTCTACTGCTATTGCGCTAATTACACTTGCTCTGGTTACGTTGTCTGCTGGGTGTCTATGCTTCCGTCGTTGCTCTGGATATTTATCATCTAACTCGAATGTCTCGACTTGATGTGTTCTAAGATTGTATGTTATGATGGTCGGCTCGCGGCATTGATTACATATTCGCGATTGTTCTTTGCAGTACCAACAATTATCATTATTCTGCTTCTTAACAGTATATTTATATGCAGCCCTTCCGTAGCTATTTGTGGACATTATCATCATCTCTTTTTTTATTTACTTGATACCTCGATAGCCGTTATTATTATTGGGGGCGTTCCATCATTACATGATTTTCGTCCTGAATCAGGTAACATATTGGATCGCCTTTCTCCCATTTTGTTGCCTCGATAACTTCTATTGGAATGGATATCATCCAAGTTTTCGTATGTGAATTCTATTGAACCCTTACTAATCTGGGTTTGTCTTTGTTGTAACGTAGTTCGTTTCTCATCTCTAATTATACTAATAGAGCTATCATATTCCTGCCTTTTAAAGACTATTTTCTGTAGTCTATAGCTCCATAAATGCTGTCGTAATAGTAGTATTCTTATTCTTTCTCTTAGTATCATATCAATAACACTCAGTCTCTAAACTGCGTTCCTTCAATACTGCCAATTCATTCTGCAACCGTTCTAATCTTCTTGTCTTACTTTCAGGACTTACTAGACTAAGTAATTCTCTGAATGGTTTTACTTCATCGAGTTGTTTCTTTAGGACCACATTTTCTTCTTGGAGATGTATTATATCATAAGTATTTTCTTCGTTGCGTTCGTCCAGCCATTGCACTAGCTTAATGAGTGTGTCCTTGTCATAAAGATGTAAGTCTCCTAGATTGTATTCTTCAGGAACAATATTGTGAACACCTTGTACTTCTTTCAGTCCTGGTTGTTCCATCTGAGGCTCGCTTAAGCGATCCTCGCAGGTGATAGGATTTGCCGCGGCTATAGATCTGTTTTCTTGCTGTTGTGGCAGTGTTGCCACATCGGTTACGGGTTCTACCGTTACTTTATCTGCTGGGACTTCTATTGGTTTACGCTCAGAACCGGACATTTTGTCCGGTTCGGCCTTGCGCCTGCTGGTATGTTCTGTATGCTTGGCGGTTTCTGGTAAGATCCTTTGAATGGTTCTTTCGGAATAGTGTTTCCTCAATTCGGTCCTAATCATAGAACCTATTTCCATGTCTGTTAGTCCTTCCTTCCGGCCCTGTTCGAATACTGCATCTATCTTGGGCTTTAGTTTGCCAAAGTCCGGTGCAAGATCTGCTAATAGCTGCTCTAGTTTCTTAGAGGGTTTTTGCTTCTGAATTTGTACTGTCATAGCTGCTGTTGGTCCCTACGGTAACGTCGAAATAGTATAGTCTCTCCGTCTCCTGCTAGCTCTTGTTTGAAATAGTCATTGGCAGTCAGACGGAGCTTCTGGACAATTACTGGATCTACGTTTACGAACCCATACTTTTCTTCCCTTCCATATGCACAAAACCTGTATATGCCATCTATCTGCTCCGGTAATGAAGATTCGAAACCTTTATTGGCTGCTACTCCCTTAGAGGAGTTAGTTGTGGTGGCCATTCCTACTAATATGGACCTCCATTAACCACCTGCGTCACTAACTGATGGTGCATCTGGGCTTGTGATTGGTCTCGTGGGCCCGGGTTACTTTCTTTTATGTCTGAAAGTGCTTCACTTGTGACCACATTGTACTTCACCTTCACATGGTTTCTACATGCCCCGCACGTAACAAAGTTCAGGGTACTTCGAGACAACCATATATGACCGCAGAAATTGCATTTTATCAACACACCATTCCTTTTCCCTACTCGTAATTGCTGTTGAGCCATACACTATCTGATATGTAGACGCAGATATATATCTATTCTCCTCTGCATACCATTATAAGTAGTCATACGTAGATTTTAATCTATATCAAAGCCATATTCAAGAGAAATAGACTCGACTGACTTAGAGATCTTACACCTTATCACGAAAGGCTGTACTTCTTCTTATGCAGTCTGGTCAGGCATGAAAAAAGAGGCAAAGGAAAGTACTGGTAGTAAGAAAGTTATGGCATATATCAATATCAATAAAAGGGTTACAGAACTTACAAAAATGGAGTTCTTAGAAGAACTGAAGCCCGATTTAAATACTGTGAATATTCACGGTCGTAGAGATTACAAGATAACAATGAAAGGACTTGAACAACTAATCCCCCGTCTATTAGAGCACCCAGAAGAAATTGAAAACATTATTAGATATATGGGTAAGTTTGGACTTGACAAGGAGAAATTCTTGGATTCATTATTTTATAGGCTTTTAGCTACGGTATCTACCTTGCAGGAATATATGAAAAGGTACAGTTTCGAGATCACGATAGCTAAGGATGGAAGTGAGTTAGAACAAAAAAAGAGTGGACTCAAAGAGATACTGTTAAGGATGGAAAATGAAAAACTTCGCGCAAATACCGAGAAAATACATAATTCTCTTTTAGAGATCTCGGAAGCCAGAAAACGAATAGATAAATTCGATATGACTATTGAGGAATTGAGTAAGTACTATGGTAATTGTGAAACTTGTGCCAAGTTTTCATTGGAATTTCCGAATTATATAGTTAGTCATCCTGATGGTAAAAGTAATTTCAAAGAACCTAGATACAAGAACGAGAAACTATTCCTGGGACAACTAAAGAAATTCCTAGATCACTACGACGAGAAACATATGAACAAAGTGAGGTAATTGGGTTTTGGTAAATGTTAATCTAAAAACCCTACCATAGATATTTACCAATAAGCATGAATAAACTACGAACTCAAAATAATCAATTATACCTAATTGTTGTACTTCCAGACATAGGTGACAATTTAGCTAACTATATGTGAACAAACTCTGTAAGGCTAAAGCAGACGGTGACGTATGCAAGAAGAGTATGTTTGTGGGAATGGATGTACACAAGAACTATCTACAGGTCGCTGTTCTGGATGAAAAGGGAAAGGTACCGGATAATTCTAAAGTAGACAATACTTTGTTGTCCTTCATTTCCTCTGCTTCTGCTTCTGCAGATCCGGATCGTGCGCTGGTCCCTCCTGTAACATACCTATGAGTTTCTCTGGTTCTCGAAGCATCGCTTGCATCTGCTTTTTAAACTGCATTAGCTCAGCTATTTGTACGTTCTTTTCTGCATCTGCACGTTTTAACTGTTGAATTGCTTTATCTTTCTCCTTAAGTGTAGTTTCTATTGTGTTGTCCCTTGTTTCCTGGTATATGGTAAGGAAGGGCATACACTTACTGCGGTATATTTCACGACGTTCTTGTTCCTTATGAGTCCAGTATACTGAATGGTTGTGTCCTAGGAACCAGTTTGCAAATTCACTGTTGGTATTCTCGTTAATGATACTGAATGCCGTCCGTCTGAAACTATGAAGGGTAATTTTATGCCTCTTACTGTTTTCCTTCCGCTGGTCCTTGTCTGCTATCTTTTGTAACTTTTCGAATTGATGCAACATTTTATAATATATGGTATCTGGTACCTTACTTCGTTTTTGTATTGAAAATATTAATGAGTCAGGTTGCATTTCGTTCTTTCTAAACTTTAATAACTTTTGTAGGTGAATGGTTGCCTCGTCACTACAGTATACGACTCTACCCCGTTTGGTCTTGGTTATTTCCTTTCTTATGTTAATTCTAGTTGGACTGGTTGAAAAGTCTACGTCCTTTATCCTTAATGAGGCTGCTTCCATTGGTCTAAGTCCAGAACTAGCTAACAGAAGTAGGTAACATGTTAACCTGGCATTATTGCAGAATTCCAATAGGTCCCTTATGTCTGATAATGTTAATGGTTCTTCTGGGTCTGCATATGACTTGGGCATTTTAACTCTACGTCTAAACTTCGAAGGAACAATGTCAATATCCTGGAATTCTAGGTAGGACCTGACTGCTGCCATGTACAGGTTTATGGACGTTACTGCTGCAATGTTCTGTTTAGTTAGATAGGAAACAAATTGGTCGAGTAGCTCGTACACGTTAACCTTTCCTTTGACTAAACTCGAAATTATGGTATCGGGTTTTTGGTTCTTTGACTTCAGGAATTCTGCAAAGTGTGCTAAACCTGTTCCATACGTCCTTTTGGAATTCCTACTGTTCCGACCTATGCTCTCGAGGAATGTAGTAACTCTTGCGTCATTAATTAGAATCTGTTGCATGTTTATTAATTAATATTAGAAAAACACGTTCAAGTACTTATACTTTCTTTTTATGGCTTGATAAGACATGTTATCAGTGCTTTCAATCCACAAAGCTGTACGGTTAAAGCCTTCAAAGAACCAACAACTGAAGATTTATCACACGATTTTCTTTGGCGTATTCACAAAAGAGCCCCTTCAAGGGGAGAGATAGTTGTATTCAACCGTTCTCATTATGAAGATATTATCCAACCAAGAGTTCATAAAACAATTCATAAATCAATTTGGTCACAGAGATATGAACATATCAACGCGTTCGAAAGATGCCTATCAGATAATAGCATAAAGATCATTAAATTCTTTTTGCATATCAGCACAGAGGAACAAAGAAAAAGACTCGAGGAAAGAATGAATGATCCCTCGAAACAGTGGAAGGTCTCTGAAAGGGATATAACAGATCGAAAATTCTGGAATAGCTATACTGTTGCGTATCAAGATATCATCAACAGATGCAGTAACTCATGGGCACCTTGGTATATCATCCCTGCGAATAAAAAATGGTTTAGAAACCTTGTAGTAGCCTTGATTATAGTTGATACGCTTGAAAGAATGAAGCCAAAATTTCCGAAACCGACCATTAATCTCTCGAAAATGACGACTGATATTTGAGCAATCTAAACCTAACGATGAAAAAGTTTTCTGTTGAAAATTAGTATGCAGAACAAGCGACGCATAAAAAGCTCTGGATAAGGTCTTAATGCTAGTGAAAAATAGAGAAAGGTGCAATACAACATGGTTGTAGAGTCGTATGATCTTGCTTGCTACCCTTATCTTTAACTTTCAATTTTACCTGCCGATACAGAGGCCACTTGGGTTACTTACTCCGCAGTTGTTTTCAGCATACTGATTGGAATTGATATTTATTGGTAGTCCGTTTGCATTATTGATGTCGATCTCATTACCTAATACGTTGTTGGTACTTACGGTGTTACCAGCGCTCTGTTCATCTAGAAAAACTCCGTCTTGACTTCCTTGCACATTATTCATGTCAATGGTGGAACTCTTCGTGTTAACGAATGTAACACCAGATAATAGATTCCCATTCACAAGATTTGATTTTATTATTGAACCGATACTTGAATGCGAAGCTATGCCAATGTTATTGTTTTGAATCATATTTTGTTGCACTTCGGCATTATCAGCTCCTGTCATAAATATTGCGATTCGGTTATTTTCTAATGTTGTAGAACCTATCTTGAACCCATTTGCGCCAGTAAGAAGAATACCTGCCTGAAAGTGGCTAATTGAACCTGGCCCATTTATTACCACATTGTCGACATTAGAAGCCACTATTCCCACTCTGGAACTGTCCTCTCCAGGTCCAGTAATTGAAAATCCGTTCATATTAATTACTGTATTTGGGCCACCTACTATGATGCCATCTCCGCTGCTGCAGTTTAGGTCCGATGTTAATTCTACCACTCCACGTGAGACCTGTCCACAGGCGGCATTTGTGGTGGCTGCGTCTGTTAGTGATGGCAGGTCCTGTTCTTGTAATGAAGAGGGCGAAGTAGAAGAGTCAGGAGAGGGAACGTTATCACTATCGCTAGCTATATTACCGATATTCATACCCTGGCGAGATGGTAATGATGACAATGATAGTGTCGATAATTCACTGTTTTTAATACTGTCAATACCAATATCGTCATACTCTTCTCCTCCTCCTTCAGCGGCTACTACCAATGACGTATTCATTGCGGCGCTGAATGTCAATAACGTTGTCATAATGGATATCATAGTTATGGATAAAAAAGTATTGCTACTGTTATTTTTATTCTCTTTTAGATTTTTCATTCTTATTCAAAAGTCACTGGTGAACAAATTATATATGTAGAAATGACTACTTTATAGAGTCTATTGTTTATTGCTTTTCATTATGATTTTCCAACAAAGTCATTAACAATAAGAAATAATTGGAATAAAGTAAGAGCTCTCTATACTTAGCTAATATTTACTAATTCGAGGGAAAAGCATGATCAACTATAGACGTTAAGGATAAGTAGCTCTTTTTTGGTGAGAATGAATGTACGAATGATATCCTAGTCCATTATGCTATAGTTTAAAATGTCCTATGTCAAGATGCCCAGTGCTGGTCTATAGCACTTGAGCTCTGGCATATACCTAATTACTATTACAAATCCTGCAATAAATAATCTACATGCTCTTTCAATTTTTTCATTGTTATTGATTTTGAAATATAACATTCTTGATCAAGCTCGGGAAATATTTCTTGCAACGCTTTATAGTTTACCTCATATCCTGTAATAAAGCAGACTGTGATTATTGGATCTAGTTTTTTTAGCTCCTTATACAGGTCAAAACCATCCATACCTGGCATTCTTACATCTATTAATGAAATATTATAATAGTGTGGTTTGAAATTTGATAATGCTTCTCTAGGATCATTATATGTATCCACCTTAAATCCCGCTTGACCTTCCAAAGTAGCTTTATATAGTGAGGTGATATCGGGATCATCATCTACTACCAGTATCTTCATATTTTTCCGTTCAGCGTCCCCTATGTCCGATATCCGACCAGACTGCATAAAAGGAGTCTGATTGTCGTTAGCCATTATCAGGACTAAAGAACTTTTGCGTTTCGACAGTAGCATTACCTAATACTTCAGAGGTCTCGTTTATGATGGTTCCAGCTGATTTTGATGTAGCAACCTTTTCAGTAACATTACCCAGGAATTCTCCTGTCTCAATCATAGCTCCTCGTATCGATTGTGATACTTCATCATGAGCCGATGTTGTCGATGCTGGAGGAGAAGGAGTGATGGTGGTGGTAGAGTTGGTATTCTGATTAATTGTCGAATCTGTCTGGCCATATACTGAATCTAAAGATCCTCGTACTGCCGATATCAAGCTAAAAATCAATAAAAGTACAGTGATCACAGGTACCATTCGATCTATTTCCATTGGATGCAAAAACAATATAAAATAATCAACTTAATATCCTTTCATCTTGATAAAGCATATAATACTCATTTCAATTAGACCGTAGAAGGAAATAGAAAGTGTGACTACTTTTTTGATTGCCAATCTACTTCTGCTAGCGGCTCAAAAGGAAAAGATTTGGAGAATCTCTATGAAATAATAAGCCACTTTGACGAAGTATCGTGCCCTAGCGTTCATTATGGGTCAAGCAGATGCTTCACATTGTAAAAGGTAAACAACACAAGCTCAGATTTCTAACTACCGCCGAACTCATTTCTTTTTTTAAGTCTTATTTAATATGCCGCCTCGAAAGTTTAGCTTTCAATATTGCTACACAGGACCCATATGCAACACTTTAAAATCAATCATTGATTATATTAAGTAGATGTCATCCTCTTTACAGAGAAATGAAGTGGTGTACTCCTCGGCCAACATGCCACAGTTACAATCGCCGTTTTTGATCTGTGGCTTTCCTGGAAGTGGGTATGTTGGAAAGATTGCAATCGACCATTTGATTCAGGAACTAAATGCAAGTCATCTTGCTGATATTTACTCGAGTTCGTTTCCTCCACAGATTGTGATTAGAGGTGATGGCATCGCAGAGCTTATGAAAAATACAATTTTTTACTCAAAGGCGTCTACTACTCCTGGTTCCAATCACGATATGCTTTTATTGACTGGAGACTCACAACCAGAAAATCCGAATTCTGCATATTTTTTATCCGACCAAATCATAGATATCGCTAACAAGTTTAGTACAAAAAAGATCATCACTTTGGCAGCATATGTTACTGGAACTTTTGTGGACAAGCCTAGGATTTTCGGAACAGCTACTGATTCAAACATTGTGAGGACATTTAAGGAAAAAAATATTTTGACCATGGATAGTGGCACTATTGCAGGAATGAATGGCCTAATTATCGGTGTGGGAAAACTTCGGGGATTGCAAGGCACTTGTTTATTAGTAGAAACATCAGGTTATGTCGTTGACGCCAAAGCTTCCAAGGCTATTCTAGAAAGCCTACTTTCAATACTTGGACTAACGGTGGATATGAGTAACCTCGAAAAGAAAGCACGAGACACGGAGGCATTAATCCAAACAATACAACAGCAGGCTGCAGAGAAAGTATTGGAGAATCAACAACACCCAGGTGTTCTACGTAAACCAGTTAACACAGGTTATATTAGCTAATTATCTAGTTGAAACCCGGGTTTCATGATCAAACTGATAATATTCTGCATTATTTTCAAATCCTTTCATCATACTGCTATTTCTTGAATGGTATAATCTAGGGAATAAGAGATGGATATTTCTTAAATAATTATCCATAACTTCATTACGCACTACACATTAAATTCTTAGAAATTGCTTTCGTGCGGATCACGTATTTCTTATTAGACATATTTGAAAGATTCCCCAGACAATGAATAGAACAAAATCAGAACTAGCAAAACAACAATCGAAGTATTAAGATTAATCGGATTCAAATAGATAAGTATTAAATATTGCACTTCTATCAATAATGATGAATAAAAATTGAAACTAAAACTAAATGATCATGTCTGATTCTCAGTTCTCAGTTATTCGGAGATAAATTATGAAGCATCAGGAAAAAATACTGGATGAGTATGGGCCTAAATGTTACCCTTTTTTAAAATGGGCAGGTGGTAAAACTCAGTTGTTACCTAAAATAAGTAAGGCTGTACCTCATTCTTATGATCGATATTTTGAGCCTTTCTTAGGTGGAGGAGCAGTGTTCTTTTATATGATATCAAACAATACTTTGAGATCTGAGGCACATCTTATTGACTCCAATAAGGAGCTAATTAATACATATAATGTGATAAAGTCTAATGTCGAAGAACTTATTATGATCCTTTCTAAATATCAAGAAGAATACAATAAATCACCTGTAAAATCCTACTATGATTTGAGGAATAAATTTAATCGTAACTTAACTAGTATAGAAAAAGCAGCGCGAACTATAGCGCTTAACAAGACTTGTTATAATGGATTGTATAGAGTCAACAGAAATGGTGAGTTCAATGTCCCTATCGGGAGGTATAAAAAACCTGTCATTTGTGATAGCGAAAATCTAAGAAACATACATAATGCACTTCTTAATTCCAAGACATACCTTTATGTAGATGATTATAGATCGATTCTAGTTGATAAAACTAATGAGAATGATTTTATTTACCTAGATCCACCATATGACCCTGTAAGTGCAACAGCTAAATTCACCGGATATACCGAATGTGGATTTACTAACAAAGATCAGAGGGATCTATCACGAGTATTTATGAAGCTAACCGACCGAGGATGCAAAGTTCTGTTAAGTAATTCTGATACTCCATACATTAGAGATTTATACAAGGACTTTTCAAGATATATGCATCAAGTCTACGCTTTAAGAAGTATTAGACCTACGAAAAAGGTCCTATTAATAACTTGAAGAAAAATAACCATACGCCTGCTAAGAAACAGAGGTTTGATTTCCATATTTCCAGCTTAGGATTGATACGTAGTCAAAGCTTCAGGCATGAGTACAAGATTATAATTTGTCAACTTTGCCTAAGTGTCTTCGCTTTTGTTAAGTTTGAAATCCTTGTGGTTAATTATCAAGATATGTTTGAAGCCTTCTTCTGCTTAAGAAATAGGTCTATGGTTGCTTGCTGTGGGCTCCTAGTAAGATCAAGCCTACAGAAATCATTTAAATGATTGTGCAATAATGTCAAGATAGGGTACCCTTGGTGAGAATATATACTCATGAGACATTTGAGAATAGCCTCATGGATCAAAGGTTACCTCAGACCTTCCCCTTTGTGAAATGGGCGGGAGGAAAAACTCAACTATTAGATAGAATTGATAAACTCGTTCCTAAAGCATTTGACCGCTATTTCGAACCTTTCTTGGGGGGTGGTGCCTTATTCTATCATTTGGCGATGAATAGGCAGTTCATCGCCTATTTATCTGACATAAATCAGGAACTGATAAATGTCTATGAAGTCGTTAAGTCAAATGTTGAAGGATTAATAGATGTTCTTAGGGTTTTTAAGGAAGAATATTATAAAGCACCCGAAATTTTCTATCGTGAGCTAAGGGATGAATTCGATACTGAGAATAGAAGTCGTGTTGAGAAGGCTGCTAAGCTTATTACACTAAACAAAACTTGCTACAATGGACTCTATCGCGTGAATTCCCATGGTAAGTTCAATGTTCCTATGGGGAGATATAAAAATCCGATTATATATGATAGTAAAAACCTGCGCAATGCAAGTTTGATACTTGGATCATTAGAATCTCATCTATATTGGGAAGACTATCAGAAAATATTAGCTGATAAAGCCCAGGAAGGGGACTTCGTTTATTTGGATCCTCCTTACAATCCTATGACTTCTACCGCAAATTTTACAGGGTATACCGGTACTGGATTTACTAAAAAGGACCAAGAATGTTTGGCTAAAATTTTTAAGGAGCTAGATACAAGAGGATGTAAAATTCTCCTGAGCAATTCCGATACTGAGTATGTTAAAGAGTTATACGCTGATTATGCGAAGAATATACTTCAGGTTACCGTACGAAGGAATATCAATAGTAGAGCCTCCAAGAGGCTAGGACATATGGAGTTATTAATCCGTAATTACTCAAACTAGCAAATATACATTTTACCAATCTTGACTATACAAACTACGGATGGTAAAGCAAAACGAAAAAGACTAATTGAAAAGTGGGAAGACATAGTTAATTATCTAGGTCTTGATTTAGATAGGGATAATATCTACTATATCAAAGCTAATCAGATTAAGAAAATTACCAAACAAGAACTACGACTTATGGCAAAAATGGATACCTTAGAAAGTGTCCCTTCTATATTACGTAAAACCAAAAGGTTTCTTCTTCCTATCAATAGAAACGAGTACGCAATTCCAAAAGGTAAGGGATATCATATCCTAGAGAACCTTCAGAATAAACCTATAACTTACTTTTCACATCTTCCATTTCCAAAATCCGCACTGCGGACAGAAAGTGAGAGTGTGTTTCTAGATTATGCCAATTCATGCGGCTTACTTGAGAAGTTTACAAATCAAAGTGGTTTTGTACTAACTATGAGAAATAGAACAACAACACCGACATTCAGTTTCTTTGTTAATGATAAAACCATAGAGGTAAATCATGCTCAAATAGAAATAGATGCCTGCTATGAAAGTTTGAACCAGATTGTTATCTTCGAAGCAAAGATAGGAATACCCAGTTCGTTCAGTATAAGACAACTTTACTATCCGTTTAGAACATACTATGAACACAATAAAGAGATCAGAACTATTCTGTTCTGCTTGGAACCCAAAGAAAAAATATACTCATTCTGGGAATATGGGTTTAGTCCGTATGATAGGCCTGAATCCATTAATCTCATAAATGCTGCACATTATAAAATTGTAATATCAAAAACTATTTCAGCCAACAGCTTCAAAGGTATTCCTGAAGATAAAAATTTAAGAAGAGTCGGAATACCTCAGGCCGATGACGTAAATAAAATAATTGAATTTTCTATACGCGTTCTCGAAGGATATGATAACGCGGAGAGCATCAGAAACGTTCTAGGTTTTGTCAATCGTCAGAGCTCCTATTATCGTCAGGCTGCTGAAATGTTAGGCTTAGTGGAAACTACAGAAGGATATAGATATAGGCTGACTGACAAAGGAGAAAAACTTGTAAAATTGAGCGGTCAGGCTAGATCTAGTTTTGTTTGTAAGTTATTACTACAATTTCCAATTATAAATGAAATATTTTTGGAGATCAGTAGTGACAGAAACAAGGTAGTAACAAGAAGAGAAATAGAAGATTTGATAGTTAGAAATTCTAGTATAAATGGAAGTACCGTGTTGAGAAGAAGTAGAACTATAATTTCGTGGTTTAAATGGATAAGAAATAATCTAGGAATAGTTAATGTAGACACGAACGGGATAATTAGGTTTGCAAGCTAACTAACTCCATAATTAATTACGTCAGTTTTTAGTCTTTTGAACAGTATATGGTGATTTAGATGAACTCTCTAGGAGTGTTGCACCACAGAGTCTTTTTTGGCCTAAGCTCCGGATCGCAGTTGCAAAAGGCATATAGCAAGTCTCTTATAGAAAATGTATCAAGCGGAAAGCAACAATACAGGGGATTCATTGACAGAGAAGTTTGTAGATCCAGAGTCACTAATGCTAGGTGCTCCAGAGCAGACAGAGGAGAATGACGCACTAAGTCGAATGGTTGACGAATGTGGAATAATCAAACCTAGTAGTGAAATGGAAGAAGGTGAGGAAATAGCAGAGTGTCAAGAGAGGATTATTAATAAGACAGACTCTACCACAAACACTGAAGGAACTGAAAGATGACTATTACATTATACTTAATGGCCTTAGCCTTCATGTTCTTAGGCCTGCAGCTACAACTAGCTTGCGGGCCTAGCGAGAGTGTGGATTTGACCCTAATGTAGACCCAGAAGCATTAACAGATGCTCAAAAGGAATTGAATCAATCAAATCGCGGCTAAACCACTTTTTATTTACTCCTTTCGCTTCTGCCGCTGCAGTCATTGCTATTGGCGAAGGAGTAGGCAAAGCATATGCAGAGACAAGATTTACAGATAGTGACATCAGAGCAAACAAAAAGACGAAAACTACTGCCGTCGAACACTCCTTAGTTAACACGATCTATGGTAAGCTATTCTAAAATTACTCCTTATCAAGATCAATCACTGCTAGCCTTACACGTCTAATCCTTTTCACTGCAGCAGCCGCTTCTGATTTATTGTCCCCATCTATTTCAATCTCCGTGTTTGATTCCTCTTCTGCTTTATCTAGCAGATTCAGGAGAAACCTTAAATCTCCTTTGAATCTAGTAATGTATTTTTGCTTAGTCTGTTCAGCATTAATAGCAAATATGAATAAACTGTAAGGGTCATCTGATCGCTCTTCATCATCCAAATATGGCATATTCAATTCGTTCTCTCTCTTTTTTCTGGTCAGAGAATCCCATTTGAGAACTAATATTACTGTGGGCCCAAGGGGGTTTGATTCCCGTAGGTAAAGGGGCTCATTACCAGTATCAGATATATATTTGATTTACTACCTAAAAAGTGTTTCAATTTATAGAATCATAATGGTCTATATGCAAACATTTGGAATCTTTAATGATGCCTCATATACACCCCATTCAACGCATCCGTGGAACGCTCAATATTGTAAACTAGGTTAGATCTCCAGCTGAATTTAAGCAATTTTGTAAGGCTGTTCTGAAGTAACAGACACTGGTCATGAAGAATCTGGCAAGAGCACCTAGTTGTACACTACTTCGACTTAAATGTTGGTTGGTAACTCGTATAGGAGGAGTTGAACCCAAAAGAATATTCCGAAAAATAATACGTTTGGAGAATGGGTTTCAAGGAGCATTTAACTGGCTGGATTGCTTATATATATTCGATGTGAACGCATATGATTAACATTAAAGGAAAGAAAATAAGCCAACCACGAATTACAGCTGCAGATTCAAATGCAGAGTATGTCTACATAATTGAGGATCATGAGGTTTGGTTTATAGACTATATTGTAGGAATCGCATTTAAGACACCCGTAGACTTTAGGACTATAAACAGATACAATATCGGATTACTGGAATCGGGAAGATCCTATACTGAACTTTATGATATCAAAGATTTTCAAGATTATATGGAAGAGAAGGTCGGCCAAGAAATTGATATAGAGTCCTCAATAGACCCTGTAACAATGCTAGAGAAAGATGATAAAAGGATAGTGTTTCACCCCCATGAAAAATGTGTCTAACGAACTATGTAAAAGACCTCTAATTATTAATCAAATTGTGAAATTTTAACATTCAGTTGCCTTCTGTCTCTATCAAGTTCACTTCCTTCTCCTCGTTTATTCCGGAAAACACTATAAGCGATTTCAATGTAGGAATTGCAAGGAATATTTCAAGAGAAGGTTAAAAGTAGTAGAAGTATCAAATCCTATCATTACTCGCCAGCCAGCCTGAACCCTTTGAATAATCCAAAGGAAATATTTCCTTTATCTTTTGATGAAGAGATAAGTATGGCTTTAACCCTTAGATATCATAACATGAAAGGTCCTACTGAGATAGATTGTGATAGAGAAAGCATATTCTATCGTGTTAAAGGTGGCAGCAGTACTATTGATCCTTCAAAAGAGAGATGTTTCAAATATACTAGTGACGACAAATCGTTGTCCTGTGTATTATTTTCTACGATACATACTGGTGATAACGTTAAATTTTACAATAATAAAGATGGAACGGTAAGACAGGAACCCGAGAATAAATACCTTATCTATCCTCTAGAAGGAAAGGATAGATTAGAAGAAATCATGAAGGAACAGAAAATAGCTAATGATTTTCCAATTGAATGTAAAACTAAAGAGGAAGCAGAAGAGAAACTTAAGAAATTATTAGGTTATGATAACTGATTATATATTAAATCTTATACTTACTTGGACTTCTCCTCTTCCTTCTTTCGCCGCTGCCAGTATCGTTTCATACCCTTCGACATCGACTTCTGTAGCAGTAGCTCTCTGTATGTGTATTTTGCCCAGTCCAGTTTGTATGAAAGAAACATTCGTTTGTAAATACACTTGTCTTCTGGTTCTGCCTTTATCTGGTCCATTGGATCCATTGGTCTAGCTGGAGTACTGCACAGTACAATTGTTGGATCTGATTTTGCCCAGTATCTTTCTACAGTTTCACGAGCTTCCTGTATCTGGCTTGTATCAAAGTAACTAGACTCGTCTGCTACTATCATCTTTACGTCAGTTAAACCTCTCGTACCTTTAAGGCCTAAATGTGAAGGGGACGCTTCTATTCTTACATTGTTCAGGTAGCAGACAGTATTCTTTGTTTCAAACTGAACGTAGTTACTATCAGCTTGACGGTTTATGATTTGGAACTTTTCTCTCTGCCTTTTTTTAGAATGTACCTACTGGCAAGGTAAGCCGCAAAGGCTGAGGCAATTGCAATAGCAATTCTTTTTTTTATTGACAATATTTGTGATGCTACATTAACTGATTTAATACTATTATAATCTTGGCTTTGTCTTTGAATTAGTCTTTTACCGATTGCTTAATTAGGAATTAGTCATTTACCGATTGTACTGATGTTGTTTCAATCATTGTTAATGCAATTACGGCAACAACACACACATAAAGTTCGTGACATTACGTGGCATTCGGTTAAGTAATGAAAAGGTGTTGTCGTCGTACATTAATGATGTATAGTAGTTCAGAATGCGAGAATGCAAACAAATACAAAGTACGATTCATTACTGATAGAAATGGCACACGAACAGGATTGTTCTACAAGAATTAATACAAACTGCAATACTAAGTCACCAAGACAAAGAACAAACCACATTACCAGATATCCTTTATTTTGTAAATACCTCTGAATTAGGCCTGTAATCAATAAGGTATCCCTACACTTTCCAATCGCATTCTCAATCCCTTCACCTAATTCTTCCGGCGCCTTCGTTACCGAAAGAAGTACCTGAACCAACTCTCCAATAGTTTGATATAGATTTCCTCGATTAATGAATGCACGGTAGAGGAAAAACTTGTTAGTCATGAAATTCATTTGAAGCAACGTCCAGTTGGAATGCCTACCGAAGACGACTTCCAGCTTGTTAAAGTAGGTGTTCCAGATCTAAAGGATAGTGAATTCTTGGTACGTAGCATATGGATGTCAGTAGATCCATATATGCGTGGACGTATGAGAGAAATTAGGAGCTATATATCTCCATTTGAAATAGGTAAGCCACTAGAAGGTGGATGTGTAGATCAAATTATAAAATCAAATAATGACCGATTTACTGTTGGTAACTACGTTCTTGGAAATTTAGGCTGGAGAGAATATTGGATTTCTGATGGTAGTGGAAGCGATATAATGAAGATCGACCCCAATTTAGCACCGATTCAATGGTACTTAGGTATCTTGGGTTTAACAGGTCTTACAGCTTATGTAGGTCTTTTAAAAATTGCCCAATTAACTGATAATAGTAATAGTACTGTGTTTGTCTCTGCTGCTGCAGGAGCAGTCGGTTCTGTGGCATGTCAGATTGCAAAAATAAAGGGCTGTCGTGTTATAGGAAGTGTTGGCTCACAAGAGAAGGTAAAATGGTTACTTGATCAGGCTAGAATAGATCATGCTTTTAATTATAAAGAGGTAGGCGAGAACAATATTTCAGATGAGCTAAAAAAAATTTGTCCTCGTGGAATTGATATTTATTTTGATAATGTAGGTGGAAAGCATTTAGAAGCAGCTCTTGATAATATGAAAACTTTTGGTAGAATTGTACTCTGTGGGATGATATCACAGTACAATCTAACTTCAACATCCACTGGTCCGTCTAATCTCTTTCTAGCAGTACCTAATCGACTCAAACTTCAAGGATTTATTGTAAGAGATCATTATGATATGTTAAATGATTTCTATGCTGATATGTCCAATTGGATTGGTGAAGGAAAAATAAAATGGAGAGAAACGGTGATTGAAGGTATAGAAAATGCACCTAAAGCGTTCTTGTCTCTGTTTAAGGGAGAAAATATTGGCAAAATGTTAGTTAAAGTTGGATTCTGATCCATCGAATTCAGCCAGTCTTTCATCTGCTTTAACATCGAATAGAACCAATAGATACTCTAGGAAGCTCTCATAATCAGGCTGATCTACTTTTGCACCAAAAATCTTTAGTAAAACGATCTAATTTTTGTTCAGCAGCGTGGAATGGATTCCGAGAATTGGCTTAACCTAACCATAACTGTCAGTCATTCAATTATTATTGAGGCGGCTGTTGATAGAATACTCTTTCTGGTTTTATCTTTAGAATGACTCTCTTTTCGTCTGGTGTACGATAAGGATATTTGTCTATACCCAGGTACTTCTTCGCAAGCCTGTCAGTATGTTCATCAGCTCTTCTTTGATTTGCTCAGTAACTTTTCCTCTAATTGAAACCATATTATATCTGATCAGATATTGAAATTGCTACTCTTGGATCCCTTGAAACATTCTTGTGTTTTATCCTTCCTTCAGCCGTGTTTATCAAAATGCTACTGCCATCTTCGTCAAGATCAACTCATGTAGGAGTAACTTATGGTGAGCCATACTTCATTAGTTGTTGTACTTATACAGATAGGTTACATTTCTGATTACCTACATGGGTTATGGGCTATGTTAGGAAGTACAACAATTAGTAAAGCAAAATTTTTTCCGTTAAGAAGTTTGATTCTGTTACCTGACTCATGATAGAGTCCCCTTACGTAAGTAAAAAACATAATTGAAACGTTAAGCCTCAGATAGCTTCTCTCTAGCATCTTCTGAAATAGCCTTCAATATTTGTAATAGCTGTCCTCGAAGGGAGCTAAAGCGCAGGATAGGAGAGTAGCTGAAATAGCCCATTTTTACGGAATACGAAATGTGGATATGACAGCGGTGAACTAGATATGCACGAAAAACTACTAATGCGCTCTAATGGTAATAACTACCATTTAATACCAGTGTTTATATATTGATGGACGCAGAATTAAAAATTAATCATATACTAAATGATCATGATGAGTAACCTATTCACTGCCTTATAGTATAGGAGAATGATTGCTCAAACGTTCCATCTTGACGTTATTGTTCATTTGGTCCGTCTAGTTGCAATAGGGAAACCCATATAGCATTTAGCCCCTATTCTAATGATATGAGAGGTATAAGAATTGAGTGCAGATTTTGTAAAGGTTGCTGAAACAAAAGACATCCAACCATCTACCATGAAACCAATCGACCTAGCAGGTGAGAGAGTCTGTATTGTTAATGTCGAAGGAAATTACTATGCATTAGGAAATGTATGTACTCACGTTGGTGGGCCTCTAGATGAGGGTACACTTGAAGGATACGATGTTGAATGTCCTTGGCATGGTTCTAAATTTGATGTTAGGAGCGGTGAGCCGACTAAGCCTCCAGCACGCCAAGCAGTTCCAACTTATGAAGTAAAGGTAGAAGATAATAACATACTAGTTAGAAAGCAACAATGACGAGGGATAATGCAAACAAGCTACGCGAAGGATAGAATAACAGTGACAAGTAGCAACAACATGCGAAAAGTAATGGAACGATTGTAGGTTTCACCAGACTGATTTGCTATTTTCTTGAAGTAATAGAGGGGATCTTGCTTCGTAGTTCTCGGCATCTATTTCTGATTGTTACGTCTGTTACCTCAGCTATTTCAGCAAAGTACTTTTGAGTTTTGCTTATGTCTCCATAGCTTTGACATGAAAGATAGAGAACTGTTGCTGCTTACTTGCTCCTTCGAGTAGCTGATTTCTACTAGTCTATGTCTACCTTTTTGTATATCAGATCAGCATCAGCATCTCTTTATTCCTTTATGCTGCTACTACCATACAGACTGTAAATATCTCCAGTATCATTACTAACATAACTCCAAACATCGGAACTAACTGGCAGAACTTTAAAAGTGGACCTTTGTGTATGATCCAGTACATCATATACTAACTGACCAATTACAATTTGATTGGGCTTTGCAAATCCTGTCATTTTCGATGCAATACTGATAGTATATCCTAGAACATCAAGATGAGGTTTTTTAATTATCTGCTCATCCCCGATAACATACATGTGAGTCGACAAGCCATATTGCACTACTAAATTCTCACCAACATCTATACCTACCCGCACTCCCACCTCTTGATAATCATATTCATTTAGGATTGGATTCAAACCCTGCAACATTACCTTAACCATAGAATGTGCACAATTTACTGCGTTAACACATGGTAGATGCAGATCATCGATATATACAGGAAAAAATGCTAGAATTGCATCTCCAACATACTTTAGTACATATCCACCGTATGCTGCAACGATAAGGGACATTTCCTGCGTAAATGTTTGAATTATAGTTGCAAGCCTGTCAACTGGTAGAGTCATTGACATTCTAGTTGAGTCTGCAATATCAATATGTAAAATTACAAGCATGACCTTAGATTTTGCATATCCTTCAAGAATATTCTGTGTTTCTTCCATTGGTATATTAAACTCCGGTACTGCTCCTTGCAAAGCCTTCCACATACTATGTTGTGCATGTTTGATAGCCAAGTCGACATTAATAACTGCATCAAGGTAGAACATATCTAGTGAAGATGCATTTGAAACATGTTTGACAGATGACTTTTTTCTTAGTTCTTCACTAGCTGCATTTTTTATAACCTGATAAACTTCATCTTTACTAATATCTAGCTGCATTGCAATTATATCTGGTAAAATTCCAGAATTATACAAATTGAGGATAGTCTGTTGGTGGAATTGATGTTCTCCTAGCTTCAAATTATCATACCTCTCTGATTTCTTATTATAGGGCAAGAACCGGCGTATATCTAACGTCTGGTATTACCATGATGTATTGCTACTAAAGTTTCCGCGATCTCACCAAGTTCTTCAAAATTTGTATCCCTTAATTGAGTATAAAAGTTGGATTGACTGTTTCT